>JAXGQH010000009.1:0-58626 GCA_040766545.1 Christensenellaceae bacterium | reverse complement strand
GAAACATCAGCAGTTTTTTCATATGATATCTGTGATGACCTGGGCAAACTCCTTTAACAAGGGGATGGTGAGTACCACGATCACCAGCTTGCCCGCCATCTCTACCTTCTGGGAAGTGGCGTTTTCTCCCGCGTCTTTTAGGATCTGTACGCAAAACTCAATGAGATAGGAGATGCCAATCACCTTGAGCACGATGTTGAAGCCCTGATAATAGAGTTCATACTGGGATACGAAATCCTCGATGAAATCCACCGCCGTCACCAGCTGCTCGGCGATGAGCAGAATGATGAGCACGCCCGCCGCGATGCTCACCTGCATGGCGATTTCCGGGTTGTATTTTTTGACGCTCACCGCCAGGATACCGGCAATGAGGCCGATGCTTAATATCTTTAGAAGGTCCATATCAGTACAGCCCGAATATGCTCTTCACGCTGGAAAACAGGTCGCTCACCAGATCCACCACCATGATGAGCACGATGATGAGCCCGGCGATGGAAACCATCATGGCGATGTCTTCCCTTCCCGACCGCACCAGCAGCTGATACAGCACGGCCACCAGTATGCCGATGGCGGCAATCTTAAAAACCAAATCGATACTGACGCTCATATCTTTTCTCCTAAATAAGTATGATGGATAACGCGATCGAAGCGCACAGGCAAAGCGCCTTGATCGTCTTTTCCTTTTGCTTGTGTTCGCTCGCGAGCGCCTGATAGAGCCGCTCCGTTCTGTCTTTAAAAATCGCCGCCGCGTCCCCGATCTGTTCGGAGGAGATGGCGCCGAACACCCGCTTTAAAAAGTCTTTCAGGGCGTCTTTCTCTTCGTCTCCAAACGCCGACAAAAGCCCCTCTTCCTTTTCCAGGGATTCGAATATTTCTTCTCCCGAGGCGCTCGGCTGATCAAGGAGCAGCCGAGAGGCCGTCTCGAATATCCGGAGCCGGCTGGCCTTTTCCCCGCTTTCAAACGCTTCCGTCACTTTTTTCATATGGGAAAGCATGGACGTCTCCACGGTCCTCACGCCCTGCATGAGTAAAAACAGTTTATCGATCCGCCCCCGGCGCTCGCTGATGATCACGCTTCCCATGGCCATGCCCGAACTGATGATAAGCCCCACAAATAACAGTTTGATGAACATGTTTTCTCCTAAAGTTTTACGGGCCGCTCCAGCAGCCTCCCCTGATCCGCGTCCAGCACCTCTTTCAGCGTCCCCCGCCCCAGCTCGTCGGAGAGGTACACATACCGGTCGATGACCTTCTTTTCCATCAGCTCCGAAAAGAAGAACTTGTTTTGGAGCTCATCCGGCGAACGGGCGTGGGCGGTGCACACCACCGTCACCCCCGAGTTGGCCGCCTCGAAGATGGCTTCCAAATCCTCCGGACTCCCCACTTCGTCCGTGGCGATCACTTCGGGGGAAAGCGTCCGAAGCGCCAGATACATCCCCTTTGCCTTGGGGCACATATACAGCACGTCCGTCCGCCTTCCGAGGTCAAAGCTGTCCGCGTAGATCTCTCCCCGCTCGTCGATCACGGTGCACTTCTGCGCCACCACCCCTTCCTCCGAAACCGCCCGAACCATGTCCCGAAGAAGCGTGGTCTTGCCGTGCTGGGGGGCGGAGATAACGAGGGTAAGCTTAAAGCCGTAGTCCGCTTTCCACATAGGGCATGAGCTTTTTTGAAACCTCTGATTTCACGGGGAAAGCGTATATTAATGGAGGTAAAACCCCGCATCATGTGGATGTCACCCCCCTTTGTCACCACCCGCCCCCCAAGGCCGATCCGGACGCCTCCGTCCACGCTGAAAAAACTGTTTTTAATGTCTTCGGAATAGGAATGGAGGGAATGACCCGACAGCCCCAGCACGATCTCCTCAATCTCGTCCTTCGTGCATGTATACGGGCAAAAGGCGTACCTGCCCGTCCGAATACACCATGGCGGGCCGGCCCTTCCGCAGGCGGAAAGCTCCTCTATCTGAACGTCCCCGATGCCTCTTAATTCCTCCGCCAGCGCCGCCGGCAGGCATTTGTCTATTCCCTGGTAATCCATCCTTCACCTCGGCTGTTTGTAAAAGATATGAGATTTATACCCGTAATATTCGCGGAAAAAAAAGCTCCGGGGATTCCCGAGCGCTTTGATGTTTTTAAAACCCGCCGCTGCTTTCCAGTATCAGCTCGTGCTTCAAGTCGTAGAGCTTCTGCGAAAGGTCCACTTTGTAGATATGGGGCATGGTAAAACGCTTGTATCTGTCCCACAGCGTGTCCAGATCGGCCCGGGCGTATTCCCGGAGTTCCAGCATGCTGGGGGAGTGGTACACCTGCTTCCCGTCCACAAAAATGGGTTTTAAAAGCTCCTTTATATAATAATTGGTGAGCGTGGAGCGCTTCCAGGTATCCACGGGGCTGAAGATCACCAGGGGTTCCGACTCGTCGATCTCCTCTTCATCCAGCATGATGAGGTCTGCAATAGCTTTGTCCGTGGCCTTGTCGTAAATGCGGATCACCTTTTTATAGCCCGGATTGGTGATCTTCCAGGAGCTCTCGCTGATCTTGATGCGGGGTTTCAGCACCCCCTCTTCTTCAATGGCCGACAGCTTATACACGCCTCCGAGGGCCGGATAATCTTCGCTGGTGATGAGCTTGGTGCCCACGCCCCAGATGTCGATCCTGGCGCCCTGCTGGCGCAGGTCCCGGATGACCCACTCGTCGAGATCGCCCGACGCGCAGATTTTCACGTCTGTAAAGCCCGCTTCGTCCAGCATCTCCCGGGCCTTTTTGGAGAGATAGGCCAGGTCGCCGCTGTCCAGACGCACGCCCACGGGCTTGTAGCCCTTCTCCCGCAGCTCTTTAAACACGGTGATGGCGTTCGGCATACCGCTCGCCAGAGTGTCGTAGGTATCCACCAGCAGCATGCAGCTGTCCGGAAAGACCTCGGCGTATGCCCGGAAGGCCTCCAGCTCGCTTCCAAAGCTCATGATCCAGCTGTGGGCGTGGGTGCCTTTGGGCGCCCCGCCGAAGTACTGGGCGGTAAGCACGTTGGAGGTGGAATCGCAGCCGCCGATGATGGCCGCCCGGGCGCCGTATATGCCCGCGTCCGGCCCCTGTGCCCGCCGGAGCCCGAACTCCAGCACCGAGCCGCCTTCCGCCGCGTAGACGATGCGGCTGGCCTTGGTGGCGATGAGGGTCTGGTGGTTGATGATGTTTAAAAGCGCCGTTTCCACCAGCTGGGCCAGCACGATCTTGGCTTTCACCCGCACCAGCGGCTCCCCCGGGAAGACTGCCGTCCCCTCGGGTATGGCGTAAATCTCCCCGTCGAAATGAAGGGTCAGCAGGTAAGAGAGGAAGTCCTCGTCAAAGAGGCCAAGGGTGCGCAGATAGTCCACGTCCTCCTGGCCGAAGTGCAGGTCGTTGATAAGCTCAATGAGCTGCTCCACCCCCGCCATCACCGCGTAAGTGGATTCTCCCACCGGCCTTCTGAAAAACATATCGAACACGGCTTGCCGCTCGTGGACGCCTTTTTTATAGTATCCGTACATCATGGTGAGCTGGTACAGATCCGTGAGCATGGTCAGGTTTCTCATTGCTTGCTCTCTTCCTTCGGCTTTTTATTAAGCGCATAGGCGCCCTCATAGGTGAATTCCTTTACGGGCTTATGATGCCGCAGCGCAATATATAGTGTGCCTGCCACCACCAAAAGTATGCTCAGGGCCTGAGACACGCGCACCACGTTTTGTATAAGCCAGAGACTGTCCATCCGGAGCCCCTCGATAAAAGCCCGGCCCGCGCCGTACAGCACGAAATACATGGCCGTCACGTTGCCCTTATGCTTCGCCCTGTTGAAATACAGGAGGAGTGCGGCGAACACGATGAGGTTCCACATGCTTTCATAAAAGAACGCAGCCTGATGCCATTCTCCCAGCTCTTCGATGTACACGCCGTAGGGGAACCACTGCCAGGCGGGGTTGGAAATCAGGTTGCCGTAAGCCTCCTGATTGAAAAAGTTTCCCCACCGGCCGATGGCCTGCCCCAGGATAAGGCCGGGAGCCGCGATGTCCATCACGTCGGCCAGAGGCACTTTTTTCACTTTGGAAAAGAGCAGGCAGCCCAGCGCTCCGCCGATGACGCCGCCGTATATGGCGAGCCCGCCCTTCCAGACGGCAAATATGTCGAGCAGATGATACTGATAGTTGCTCCAGTCAAAAACCACATAATAAATCCTTGCGCCGATGACCGCCAGGGGCACGGCAAACAGCGCCAGGTCGATGATCATGTCCAGGTTATAGCCCCTCTTGCGCGCCAGCAGCACGGCGGCGACGATGCCCGCGCATATGCCCGCGCAGACGATGAGCCCATACCAGCGTATGCTGATTCCAAGTCCGAACAGGTCTTTCACAAGATATTCGCTCATGGCAATCCTCCAATTGTGTCCATTATAGATTTTATGCAATTTATAGTCAAGCGCCCTCATAATCTGTTGAAAAGCCCAGTATTCTACAATATAATGAAGGTGAATCTTGCGTTATCCGAAAGGAGCTCCTGCCGTGTATCATTTAAAGCGCGCGCTCTCTGCCTTTATGGCCTTACTCCTCCTGCTTTTTATATGCCCGGCCTGTGCCCGGGACGAGGAGAAAATCGGCCGCATCAAGATCATTTATACAGAAGTGTATCAGGCGGGGCCCGCCGTGGAAGAAATCACGGGCATCATCACCTCCCAGATCGAAGAATCGGAAGCTGAAATCGCCGCCGCCAAGGAAGCCCGGAGCAAGGGGGAAGATTATACCTTTTCGGACGACACCTCCGCCGCCGCGGAGGAGGCGGAGAAGCTCCGGGGCTGCCTGGCGCAGTTTGAGGATTCCAAAAAACTTCTGGACGCCCTCTCCTACACGGGCGCCGAACAAATCGACAAAACCATCGACGCGGGGCGGGCATATTTTCACAAGCTCATCGGCTGCGCAAAAGATCTCCTGTCCATCGTGGACTTCTTCCTTGCGGAAGAGGAGGCCCTTACGGGCTTAAACGCGGCGGCCGAAAAGGAAGTGACCCAGCAATACGGCTACACGGCGTATATCGCCGACATGTGGACAGAGTCGGGCGCGGCCTATGAAAGCCTCAAAGCCATCCCCTGCCCCGCGTTCATGGCGCAGAGCTACGCCCTTTACATCGACCAGATCCGCATATTCCAGACCATGCTGGAAACCATGTACTACGCCCTCACAAACGAAGACGTGCTATCCGCCTATTCCGCCCAGAACATGGCTTCCCGGATCGACATCACCCTCTTCAAATACGGCGTGCGGCTCACGGAGGACTTCAACAAGCAGTACGGCAAAGTGGGAGAGCGGATTTCCACCACCATTAAAACGCTGGGCGAAGAGCTGAAAGCAAACTGCACGGCCCTCATCAAAGCCCTGAACCAGGAGGGCTGATATGAAGCGCTGCGGGCAATGCGGGGCGGCGCTGCCAAAGGGTTCTATCATATGCAAAAATTGCGGGTATGAAAACATGAAAGCAACTGCTCAAAATAAAAGCAAACGGATTTATCTGGCTCTTTTCTTCCTCACCATACTGGCCGGCGCGGCCCTTGGGAGCTACTTCCTCTTCTTTTCCGGGAAGCCGCTCCCGTCCGTCGGCTACTCTTATCTCGCCGCCGCCCCCGAGGTGCAGATCGACTATGAGGCGGCGGAAGTGATCTATCCCACGCTGTACAGCACGATGGACTCCATCGTCAATTTCTCCGCCACCTGCGAAAACGGGGAAAAAGAAGTGTTTGTGAAAGTGGAGGTGCCCGGGTTCACCCAGGCTTACGAGCAGCTCGTTACGCTGAGCGAACAGCTGACGCAGCTGTACGTCCGGCCGCCCATCCTCATGGGGGAGCTTTCCCTCGATTCCGAAAAGGAAGCCCAGCTGAATTTTACGGTGACGGAGAAAGAAACGGGGGAAATCCTGTTAAAGAAAAGCATCCCCATCGTCATTAAAAGCAAATACGACTTCAACCTCTGGGAAGACGAGTTCGGCACCTACACCAGTGACAACTTTCTCGCCTGGCTCACGCCCGAGTCGGGCGGAGTGATCGAGCTGCAACGCCTGGCGGTGGACTGGATCTCCTATTACACCAGCGGCGCCATCTCCTCCATCGGCGGCTACCAGAACATCGGTGGCTTTGAGTCCGACCAGCTCTACATGAACACCTATTATCAGGTGCTGGCCTTCCAGGGCGCCATGAGCGATCTTGCGGGCATACG
The DNA here is from genome assembly GCA_040766545.1 of Christensenellaceae bacterium. Classification (GTDB taxonomy): domain Bacteria; phylum Bacillota; class Clostridia; order Christensenellales; family Christensenellaceae; genus QANA01. The sequence goes on along the minus strand of JAXGQH010000009.1, from coordinate 52,394 downwards.
CTACAATATGACCTCCTTTTCCACCGCTCAGGGTATCAACCAGAGGGTGAAGCTGCCCGACGAAACCATGCGCACAAAGAGCGGCGTGTGCATTGAAACGGCTCTTTTGATGGCCAGTGCCATACAGGCTGCCGACATGCACGCCATGATCATCCTGCCTCCCGGCCACGCCCAGGTGGCGGTGGAGACCTGGCGGGGTTCGGGGGAATACTTCCTCATTGAAACCACCTGCCTGCCCCTGGACGACGCAAATGTGGACTACGCCATACGCTACCTCACGAACGACGAGTGGGTGGAGTATATCGAAGACCCCTACGGCACGGGGGAAAGCTGCTACGTGCTGAACTGCGATTTTTCCGTGATATTCGGCATGACGGGGTTTTAAAACTAAGCCTATGGAAATCATACTGAAGAGTTATCACGAAGCCTATCTCGCCGAGGCCATCCGCCTCTTCACCGATACGGTGCACAGCGTAACCGGGGAAGACTACACAAAAGAAGAGCAAAACGCCTGGGCGCCGCCCAATCAGGACGCAGGCAAGTGGCACGACCGGTTTTCCTCCACTTATTCTCTCTTCGCTTTCATCGGGGAGAGGCTGGCCGGCTTTGGAAACATCACGGACGAGGGGTATTTCGACACGCTCTATGTGAATAAGGACTTTCAAAGGCAGGGCGTGGCCGCCGCCCTCTCTTCCCGGCTCGAACAGCACGCCCGGGAGGCGGGTGCTTCTTCCATTGAGGTGCACGCGTCCATCACGGCCAAACCCTTTTTCCTGAAGCGGGGGTATCGCCTGGTGCAGGAACAGCGGGTGGAGCGGCTGGGCGTGAAGCTCACCAATTATATGATGGAAAAAAGCATAACCCAACAGAGCGGAGGTACTGATCATGATTGACCGCATACAGATTAAAGAACGGGCAAAAGCCTGTTTCAAAGCCAATTCGGGGACATGCAGACTGACCTGCCTGGTGTTTGCCCTTCTTTCAGGCGCTTCTTCGGGGGTATTCGGCCTCGGCGTCGTCTTTCTGGTCTTGCCCCTTTCGGTGGGCATGGCTTACTTTTTCGCCTGTATCTATCGGGGGCTGTCCCCCACGCTGTCCACCATGTTTGAATGTTCCTTTTACGACTACCTCGGAAACGTGTGCGGCATGCTGCTGGTGGCGGTGTATACTTTCCTGTGGAGCCTCCTCTTTGTCATTCCGGGCATCGTAAAAGCCCTGTCCTATTCCATGACCCCCTATCTTCTGGCCGATCACCCCGGTCTCAATGCGTCAAGAGCCATCAAACTCTCCATGCGCATGACAGAGGGGCGCAAAATGGACCTGTTCGTGATGGGGTTGAGCTTCATCGGCTGGGAGATATTGTCTCTGTTCACATTTGGCATACTTTCCATCGTTTTTGTGTGGCCGTACAGCCAGGCCAGCTTTGCCGGGCTGTATGAAGAGCTTAAAAAAGAATGTATAACAAGCGGCAGAATTTCACAAGATGAATTTCAGGCGGGCTGAAATGTTTATATCCAAATAAAAGCGGGCAGTATGTAAGTGCCAACAATAAACCTATCTCTGAAGCCTGTCCGGTCCTTTCGGCAGGCTTCAAATCTTTTGGGTTTTTCCATTTTTGACTTGACACTGACCACCGCATATTATATAATCGATTTTGCGCGACAAACGGCCGGGAGCCGGGAGTTGCGAGCGTTGTGCGCCTGTGGCTCAGTGGATAGAGCAACGGCCTTCTAAGCCGTGGGTCCGGGGTTCAAGTCCCTGCAGGCGCGCCATTTTTATGGTGAGTATAGCTCAGTTGGTTAGAGTGCCAGGTTGTGGCCCTGGAGGTCGTGGGTTCGAATCCCATTACTCACCCCACTTTACTAATGGGGTGTAGCCAAGTGGTAAGGCATGGGACTTTGACTCCCACATTCGTAGGTTCGAGCCCTGCCACCCCAGCCAATGTTTCTTAATGATCCGCTAGCTCAGTCGGTAGAGCATTTGACTTTTAATCAAAGGGTCCGGAGTTCGAATCTCCGGCGGATCACCAAAAAACCGCGTTGATATGCGGTTTTTTTATTTCAGAATCTCCTCGTGTTTCTAAAATGTCCTACTATTCTCACGCACTGTTCCCATACCTGTTTTGATAATGCATCAGATTGCGGTTGTAGATGTTATTCATGAAATCTTTCGGCCGGGGTTGGCCTTTCCAAAGATTTCTCATATATTGATAACAGGAACAGAAATCGCTTCTGTTCCGTCAGAGCCGGAAACAGCAACGGGGAAAACGCTTTTGGCGCCAGTCCCGTCGTAAAGACCCCGGCTCTGATTTTTAAGCTGGGGTTCTCTGCCTTTCGGCTTCCCGCGATTTGGCTTTGGGCATATATGCCTTCTCGCTTTTTCCAGTTTTTCCGCATAAATTCTTTCACCCGGCGAATCCTAATGCGGGAGGTGATCCAATGAAAAAATACCGGGATATGTACGAGCTTTTCAAAAGCGATTCCCAGGCCAAAGAATATTTCGACAAGCTGCCCGACTACGTTCGGGACCAGATCAGCACCCGCGCCGACGGCGTCAACTCATTCGCCAGCCTGCAGGACTACGCTGAAAACCTGCTTCGAGGGGACAATTAGGAAATTCGGTTCCTTTTTTATTTGTTCAAAAATGCTTCCCCGCTTCCCTTCTTCAGCCTTTGCGCAACCGTCTTCGCCGCACAAGCACTCACACGCTGAAAGGTTTCCCTTCCCCAAAAATGAACAGACCTCCTGACCTTCTCCCCCGCAGGCAAAGGAAAAGTTTCTATGCAGAATATTGGCGCGGTGCTATAATAATGTAAACAATCGGCAAAACCAACTTCTTTTAGAGCAAATGAGCTTGGCCGGGAGGAGAAACCATGTGGAGGAAACTGAGTGATCGCACAGCATCCATTCTTGCCTTTTCTTTTTTTGGCGCCTGGCTCCTTTCCTTTGCTTATGAAGGGCAGATCCTTTATGCGCTGTTTCACGCTTATCAAACCGATCCCGGCCTCCTCCTGTCCGGCGCCGTGCTCGCCCATGCGGCGGGATTGTTTGGCTGCGGATTTATGATCAAAGACATAAAAACCGCGAAAAAGCTTATGCTGGCTTCCGCCGGGCTTTGCATCCTGGGATGCGTCCCCTTCTTTTTTGCCCCCTCCGCCCTTTGGGCGGCCGCTCTGCTGCTCTCCGCCTTTTTCGCAGGGATATGGAACGGAGCCTGGGGTTATTTTTACCGCAGCTGTTCGCTTCCAAATGAGCGTATGGGCACGGTTTCAGCCTCCCTTGCCGGAAGCACGACGCTCATGATCGGCCTCAACATGGCGGCCATCCACCTTTTGCCCGAGGCGGGCCTGGGTCTGGCCGTCCTCTCTTTATTCGCCTCCTTGTACTTCACCGCGCGCCTGCCGGAACATGCCCCGGAGGCCTCCCGCTTAAGCCCTGCGCCGCGGACGACCATACGCGGCCCTCTCGCGCTTCTGTGCCTGTTCATACTGGTGATCACCATCAACTCCGGATTGATGTTTCAGGTGGTGAATCCCGCTTTTGCCCATCTCACCACGCTCACAAGCTGGTATTGGGCCGTCCCCTACGTACTGGCGCTGGTGGTCGTAGCCCGGCTTCCCGGGAAAATCAACCGAAGCTACCTGCTTTACGCTGCCATCGCCATGCTGGGTTTCGGCTTTATCGCCTTCCTGCTGCTGAGCCATTCCGCCGGAGGGTATCTCGCGGTCAACACGCTGCTCCTTGGAGCCTTTGGCATACTCGACCTGTTCTGGTGGAGCATGCTGGGCGAGCTGCTGGACTTCCATCAAAACCCTGCCAAAGTATTGGGCATCGGTTTATCCGTAAACGTGGCGGGTGTACTTCTGGGAGAGGTCATTTCAGGCTTTCTTTCAGGCGCGGACGGGGATGCTCCCACGCTCGTGGGTCTGGCGGTCGTCTGCGTAGCGCTGATGATCCTGCCGCCCCTTCACCGGCAGTTGACGCTGCTCCTAAAAAACAGCTCCTTTTTTACTGCCATGGTGGCAATGCCCCCGGAAAAACAGCGGCACACGATCACGGATATGCTCCGGAACTCGGAACTGACGCCCCGGGAAAATCAAATCGTCTCCCTCCTGCTCCAGGGTTACACGTACCGTCTGGTCGCCCGGGAGCTTTATATCAGTGAAAGCACGGTAAAAACCCACATCCAGAACATCTATTATAAACTCGACGTGCGGAACAAAAGTGAGCTGATACAAAAACTGATCAAATAGTACCGGCGGCTCCGCCGTCCTTCCCCGCTCTTCCGTGAGCGGGGTTTTTTATTAAATCATCCTTTTGTAGGATATACGGCCGGCCTTTTCTCGCCTATATTTAAAGAAGAACTACCAGGAACGGGAGGGATGGCGGTGAAGCAAATCCGGGCCAAGGCTTATCGCTTTATATGGGCGGCCGTTTGCGGCGGAGCGGGCTGCGGACTGGTTTATGTATTCTTTCCGGATCACATCCTTTTTCGCATTTTTTTCCTTTTTTTGCTTGCCGGGCTGACGCTCGCCTCTCTTGCCCTGGCGTTTTTGAAATTCCGAATTCTCCGGGAAGCCCGGCTCATACTGGAAAACAAGCTCTTAACCGTGCGCTTTGCAGCGGTGGAACGGGGCGCGGACGTCTCTTCCGCCGGCGGAGGCGTGGAGGTTGTTGTGTCGTGCTTCGGCATACTGCTGGATTCCCGGGTGATTTCCTTCAACCGGAAGGCCAACCGGCTGCGGCGGGTGGAGATCGGACGGAATTCCAGCGCTTTTTTCTACGGCGCCGGAGCGCAAACCGGACGGACAACCATACTGCATGAACCCTTATCCGGCGAAGCGGCTCTGCGCCTTGCGGAATCTTTCCGCTTTGAAACGGGCGCCGAAACCCTGCTCAGCGGCAAGGATTTCTAAATGGATTTTGTGGGAGGTATGACGGATGGCGCAATTTGAATACAAAGTGCTTCAGATGCCGCACAACTGGCTGGATTTTTATACCGACGTCTTTGCCAGCTTCGGCTGGAGCGTGGATTCTCTCCAGGAAGTGGTGACGGGCACCAAAACCAGTACCCAGGGCACCACCATGGGCACAAGCTCCACTTATGGGAGCGCCTATATCTTCCCTCCCACCCGGTACGGCACGCGCATGATTGGGAACACCTATGGCAGCAACTTTGGCGTGCAGAACAGCACATCCAGCACCAAAGTCAACACCGCCCTTTCGGTCACATTCAGGCGGGACAGGGAAAATCCGCTTTGCCCAAGGCTTGATCGGCTGGAAGAGGAATGTCGGCCCCATCTGAACGCCTATGTGGCGCGCTGTCATAAAGAGGCGTCTCATTGGGACTGGGCCGAGCTGCAGGCAGTGAGCCAATACCGGGCGCAGGCGGAAAACTTCGCGGCCTCGGGCGGAAACGCCCTGCCGCCCCCGGGCGGGGAAATTTCGAAAATTTGGCTGGAGAATAACGTGGAATTCAGCGGGCAAAGCGCCTTTTGCGTCCATTACAGTCTTTCTGTTAAAAACCGAAAAGGGATGGCTGTGAACGTGATCCTGCGCCTCATGGATGAGAACGATCGCCTCCTCCCCGATACCAACAACCGGTTTACCGACCTTCGGGGCAGCGTGGGATACACTTCCCAAAAGAAACCCGGAAGCGACAGCGAAAACTCCAGCAACTGGCTTTTCTTCCCCTATGCCGAACTGCATCTAAAAAACGGAAAGCATACCATTCGATATCAGTTGATTTTGGTGGACATCTCGACGGACTCGGTGATCGCGGAATCCGAGCTGCGGGAGTTCTTCTATAACCAGCGGGGAAACAAGATGAGCAGTTTCGATAATGACGCTCCCGACCCCGCCATCGCTCCGCAGCCCGCTTCTTTCGCCCCTTCCTATTACAAAACAAACACGGGCGGAAGGCAGAAAAAGGCCTCAAAAGGCCGTGGCCGCCGGAACGGTCGTCGGGGTTTTGGGCGTACTGATCCTGGCTTTCCTCTTCTGCTGGCTGGTGATTCCCCAATACACCATAGACCCCCTGATGGAAGCACTGACGGGAGAGGACGCCTTGAACGACTCCTATAACCACACCATGTGGGAGCAGCAGAACGGCAACGACCTCACCGCCATCTGGGCGTTTGTGCTGGAAGACGGCCGGGTTCATTTCGGCCTGAAAGGCCAGAGCTACGATGAAATTGTGGCCAATTCCTTTCAGTATTATAACGGCCTCACCATCACGTATCATTTCACCACCGACGGCAGGTTTATGGTCTATACCCAAGACCGGGCCGTCACTCATCACTACGAAAAGGATCGAATCATTGTGGGCGACGGCGAGATGCAAACATTCGACGATGAGTACGGGATTGACGCAGCCGGGATTTTTATCCGGGTGAAGTGACGGAAAATAAAGAGGCGTCGCCTGCCGGCGTGTTTTTACACCCGGATTGGCTTTATAAAAGCGTATTGCTCAGTTTCAGGAGGTTTTATGGCGTATTGCATGAAATGCGGAAAAGAACTGCCCCCGGAAGCGCAGTTTTGCGCTTTCTGCGGCTCACTCCGTCCGAATGCCGACGGTTTTCAAAAAGCGCCGGGCAATGCCCGGGATTTTGCAGAACCCCGGGGTTTTGCGGGCGCGGCTGTTTTTGCCGGCAGCCCGGCCGATCCCGCCTCTCCCCCGGAAGAGGAATATCGGCGAATTAAAAAGGCATATCCCCTCTGGCCTTTTCTCATTGCGGGACTCTTGACGCTTGTACTTTTACTGTTAATCACGGCCATGCTGCGCATGGATGCGGGCGCGAAAGCCATCATCGCCCTCCTGCTGGCGCTCACCGTCCTTCCGGCGTTTTTAGGCAGCCGGGTACCGGCGCGGCGCCGGGCTTTTAAAAAAGCGGGCATAAACGCTTCTTTCCGCCACCCGGCCGCCCGATCCCACACACCTGCTCCCGAGCCTTCTTTCCGGCCGGATACGGGAGAACCCATTCAGGGGAGCCCCTCTTATACGCCCAAAAACGTCTATCGGCCCTCCCGCGCGCCAACCGGAAAAAAGCGCTCCCTGCGCTGGCTTTACGCCGGGATCGGAACCCTGCTCCTCATTGGGGCGGGGGTCACAAGCTATATCCTGACGAATGGCCGGAAAGGCTCCGATTTCTATCATAAGCCCGACCCTTCGGAATCCGACACATCCGTCCCGATTGATGAAACCGCCGCCCTCTCGGGCCGGTGGGAAGGAGAGTATCTCCCCCATGAGGATACGAGCGGGGGCGTGACGCTGGTGGATGTGGACGCGCCCGTCATCCTTTTTGAGGGGAGCACCGCCTATATCGGCTACTCTTCCGCTTCCATGAGCAGTGAAGCCATCAAGACCGACGGCGTGACGAACGGACTGACCGTGGTGTGCACCTATAAGCTGGGTAACGGCGCCATCACTTTCACGCAAAAATCCAGCGGCATCGCCCAAACGTATGCCTTTGACGGCACGATCATCTATTTTGAGGAGTACCACATGCAGCGGGTGGCGGATCAATAGGCGGGCCGGAACAAAACGAGTTGATTTGGAGGTTTGACCATGAAAAAATGGATACCCTTTGCCGCGGGGGCGGCAGTGGTGCTGGCCGCATTTGCGCTGGCTTTGATCTTCGGGCTTTTTGGAAGCGCGCAGCCCCTGCCCCAGGCGGTTTTATACCTGGACGGGGAAGACGTATATCTGGCGTCGGGCGAACAGACGCTGCTGCTTGCAGACGCGGCGGTGGAAACGAAGGAGGGAGCCGGCACGCTTCGGGGAGAGTTTTCTCCGGATAACCGCTATCTGTATTATCTGGCGGATGTACCCGAGGGGGAAACCGCGGGCACGCTCATGATCGCCGACATCAAGGCGATGACAACGGCTTCCATTGCGGAGGGCGTGTATCTGGCCAAGGCGGGCGCGGATCGGGTGCTCTATTTCAGAGAAGGCCAGGCCGGCATGGTGGGCGCGCTGTATTCCGCCGAAATCGGCAGCGAGCCGGAAAAGATCGCAAACGGTGTCCTTCAGTATTTCTACGGCTTTTCCAAAAACGGCAGCAGCATTTATTACACCGTGCAGTCCGACCTGCCAAGCGGAAGTTCGGCGGCGAGCGGCGGGCATCACTACGCGCTTTACATCAAAACAGGCGGAAATCCGGCTGTCAAACGGTTTGAAGTGGACGCGGGCGGAACCAACATACTCTCCACCCTCTTTAAACAGATCATCCTCGGCAATGACGGAGAGCTTCTCTTTTCGCGCCTCGGCGGTTCGGACGAGGGCAAGGAAGGCCAATATATCCTGACTCTCAACGCGAAAGGCAGCGTGGACAGCATCTCTGTGGGTGGAACGGTTGTGCAGACCTTCAAGACGCCCGAAGACTTCCTGTACGCGGAAGGCGCGGCCCTTTATTACAAAGCGCCGGGAGAGGCAAAAGTGCGCCTGTCCCAGAATTACGACACCGCCCTCTTCCCGCCCTATTACGGCGCGGCCAAGGATTACACGCCCGGCAAGCGATTTTTGCTTCTGGAACGCAAGACAAGCGAGGGCACGGCCGAAGATAAAGTGACGCTGTATGAGCAGACCCTCGGAAAAGACAAAGTGAAGATCATTTCGGCCGATCCGGAGAGCCCGGTGATCAATGTCCAGTTCAGCGCGGTCGCTTTCAAGGACAGCGGCAGACTGTATCTCATGGTCAAAAAGAGCGGCAAATGGGGAGATCGGGTTTCCCTCTGCGACAATACAAAAGGCTATATATTCGATCGTTCGGGCAAATATCTTTATTATATTGAAACAAACAGCGCGGACGCCGCCTATGGCGACCTGATGCGCTGCCGGGTATCGGACGGTAAAATCGAACTGCTGCAATACGACGTGACCGGACTCAACCAGACGGGCGCGGGGCTTTTTACCCGCGTTTCGGACGGGGCGCTGTACTGGCTCGACGGAAAAGGCAAACAGCAGGAACTTCCGGAAGGCTCGCTGGCCGCCCGGGAAGCGTCCGGCGGGTACTATGCGGCGGTTCAAAGCGATGCTTACGACCTGATTTATATCAAACAGGGCGTGAAGGAAGGGAAAACCCTGTGCTATAACGCCTCCGCCCTGGTGACGCCCGGCGGATTCGCCGTCGTCGTCAATGTGGAGATTCCCGACCCGGATAAATCCGGTCAGGACCAGGATGACCTGACTCCCGAAACGCTGTTTTCTTCCATCGGGCTGAACGAGGAGCAAAGCGGCGCCCTGGCGGCGATACTGGCCGACCTGCTGTATTATTCGGATCAATACTGCGATACCGATTATTCCACGGCTGCCACGCCTCCCCTCGGATATGAAACGGCGCTCAATTTCATCGACTATCTGCTGGGCCTGCCTGATTGTTCCAAGGAAACGCAAAACATGGCGGAAAGCTCTCAGCTGGCCTACGATATGATCGAGGCGTATGAGGAAGGCGGCGAAGCCATTTACCTCTCCACCATTAAGAGCAATATTAAATTTGCGCTGACAGTCTTTCAAATGTATACGGGCATGTAACTTAAAACCGCTTCCCATAACATTGAAATAAAAAAGGCGGGGAATTCTCCCCGCCCTTTTATAACGCTACATTTCTTTATATAAATTTTGTGCGCCTGTAAAAGTCCTTCAGCGTCCCGAATACCCCAGATCGCCGAGCAGCCTGGCCAGCACCCGGAACCGCTCCCCCAAAAGCTCCCCGTCTTTTGCGAGAGCGTCGTAAAAAAGCTGGATATCCTGATCGATATAGGGGTTGTCTTTGCAGACGCCCACGGTCATGGCATCCCCCTGGAGGCCAATGCGGTCTATGCGCTCGGCCTTTTCGTCGTACAGCTTTTTAAACTTATAGGCCTCCCCAAAATAGGCCGATGTGCGGCAGATGAGTATGGCGAGGTCAAGCACCCGGTGTATGGGCAGCTCCTCGGACTGACGGGACCATTTTTCCCCCGTATACCGCCAGACTTTGGCGGAAATGTCCACCCGTCCCCGGTCGTTCCACTGAGCCAGCCCCAGGCTCAGCCCTTTTGCGTCTGAATCATAGGCCTGCCTGCCGTCTACATTTTCGTAATTTTCCACCGCGATGACCGGCTTGTGCTTTAATGTGGTCGGTATTTTCATAGTTTATCCCTCACCGATTTACTAATTTAGTAATTTTAGTATACGCCGGTTTTTGAGCGCCGTCAAGCAAATTAATTCCGTTGCGTCCCGTTGCATCACCATAGGAGAAAACGCTTAATGGGAGCGATCCATGAAACCACCCGCATCGACGGCGCACGTGATATTCTGTCCCGATTCCTCCTGCCGCCAGCTACCGTAAACTTTGAAGTATGCGATCTCTGCCTCTCCCCGCTTTTTCTCCAGTATCTGCGCCTTTTTCTCATTGAGATGCAGGATCGCGCCGTGATGTCCGCCGTAGCGGGCGGTATACAGGTCGTAGATCCGCGCCTTTGCCGCGTCGAACAGCGGCCCCACCACCAATAGCAGCGCCAGCGAGAGCAGGATCACGCCGACAGCAGCGCCAGCCGCTTCCGTTTATGCCATAAAAATTACGCCGCGATGCGTAACATAAGCTTTTCCCTTTTCATCCCTTATAACGCGTCTCATAGAAAAGGGGCAGGCGTTTGCCTGCCCCCGGGCGATTGATGTATTCAGTGCTTGCATCTGTCTTTACCACGCCCTGTATCAACATGATGAAATTTTCCCCTTCGGGATATTTCATGATGTGATTTCCGCTTTTTCGGGTTTTCTATGTTCCTCCCTGTTTTCTCCTCCGGCAGTCCCTTCCGGGTCTGAGCAACTCCCTTGAAAGACTCAAGGTTTCGAAAAAATATTGGGCGCTTCTGCGCTTTGAGTTCCTCCTTGTAAACCCCTTTAATCAATAAGACAACGCAGAGGCCGAAAACGTGACACATTTTTTTGCGTTATTTCAAAAAATTAAATTAAGACAGCGGCTGCCTCCACGCCCTGGAACACCAATCCCCATTTGCCAAACGTCCAAGCCTTTTTTGCCCGCAAAAAAACCCGCCTGTCGGCGGGTTTTTGATGGTTTGATTTTATTTCTTGTAAATGGCGCCGAACTTGCAGACTTCGTAGCAGACGCCGCACTTGATGCACTTCTCCTGATCGATCAGGTGAGGCTTTTTGACGCTGCCCGATATGGCGTTCACAGGGCACTTTCTGGCGCAGAGCGTGCAGCCGACGCACTTTTCCGGGTCGATAATGTAGGCCAGGAGCTTCTTGCACACGCCCGCCGGGCACCGCTTCTCCACCACATGCGCTTCGTACTCGTCTCTGAAATAGCGGAGCGTGGAAAGCACGGGGTTGGGCGCGGTCTGACCGAGGGCGCACAGGCTCCCCTGCCGAATGTATGTGGCCAGCTCCTGCATCTTATTCAGGTCTTCCAGCGTGCCTTCGCCCGAGGTGATTTTTTCCAGCATATCCAGCAGGCGTCTCGTGCCGATCCGGCAGGGTACGCACTTGCCGCAGGATTCATCCACCGTGAAATCCAGGAAGAACTTGGCGATGTCCACCATGCAGGTGTCTTCGTCCATCACGATGAGACCGCCCGAGCCCATCATGGAACCGATGGCCACCAGGTTATCGTAGTCGATGGGCGTATCCATGAGGCTGGCGGGTATGCAGCCGCCCGAAGGGCCGCCCGTCTGCGCGGCCTTGAACTTCTTGCCGTTTGGAATACCGCCGCAGATGTCTTCAATGATTTCCCGTAGCGTGGTGCCCATGGGGATTTCCACCAGGCCCGTGTCTTTGATCTTGCCCACCACGCAGAACACCTTGGTACCCTTGGATTTTTCCGTGCCCATGGAAGCGTACCACTCGGCGCCCTGAAGGATGATCCGCGGGATGTTGGCCCAGGTCTCCACGTTGTTTAAAATGGTGGGCTTTGCAAAGAGCCCTTTCACCGCCGGGAAGGGCGGACGGGGGCGTGGCTCGCCTCTCTTGCCCTTCAATGGACGTCATGAGGGCGGTCTCTTCGCCGCACAAAAGCGCCCGAGCCTAAGCGGAGCTCAATGTCGAAGCTGAAGCCCGTGCCGAAGATGTCCTCTCCCAGAAAACCGAATTGACGGGCCTGTTCGAGGGCGATGTTGAGCCTTCTGATGGCCACGGGGTATTCGGCCCGCACGTAAATATAGCCCTGATGGGCCCCGATGGCGTATCCCGCAATGGTCATGGCTTCCAGAACCACATGGGGGTCGCCCTCCAGCACGGCCCGGTCCATAAACGCGCCCGGGTCGCCTTCGTCGGCGTTGCAGCAGACGTATTTCACCTGGTCGGGATCGCCGCCCATGGCAAACTGCCACTTGAGGCCGGTGGGGAACCCGCCGCCGCCCCGCCCTCTCAGGCCGGAGGCCTTCATGGTTTCCACCACGTCCTTCGGGGTCATGGCGGTGAGCGCCTTGCCGAGAGCCTGATACCCGTCCTTTGCGATATACTCCTCTATGCTTTCAGGGTTGATCACGCCGCAGTTCCGGAGCGCAACTCTCACCTGCTTTTTATAAAAGTTGGTTTGTTCAATGGATACAGCTGTTGTTGACATTGTGAAAGCCCCCTTACTTTGCGGCGCCGATGGTGTATTCTTCAACAATCTTGCCGTTGAGGAGATGTTCGGCTACCACTTGTTTCATTTTTTCCGCTGTCATGTGAACATAGGTCACTCTTCCGAGCTTTGGGCTCACAATTTCAACCACAGGCTCGTACTGGCAAATGCCCACGCAGCCCGTCTGCACGACCATGACATTTTTAATTCTGCACGCTTCCACTTCTTTGACCAGTGCGTCGTATACCGGGCGAGCGCCGGCCGCCACGCCGCAGGTGGCAAGGCCGACCATGACTCTTGTCTGATCGGCGTCCGTGCCGGCCAGGCTATACGCCACTTTATACTGATCTCTCAACTGTTCCAGTTCTTTAAGAGATTTCATAAAGGTAACACCCTTTCCAAAACTTTATTTTGAGGTTTCTTACATGTATTTTTCAAGTATGCCGTCCACGTCTTCGGGAACCAGTCTGCCGTACACGTCTCCGTTCACCACGATGACGGGGGCAAGGCTGCATGCTCCGATGCAGCGGGTGGAGTCAAGGGAAAACTTCCCGTCGGGGGTGATCCCTCCGGAAGAGATTCCGAGCTTCTCCTCGATTTTGGCCAAAACGGCGGCGGCGCCCTTCACATAGCAGGCAGTGCCCATACAAATCGAAACGGTGTTCTGTCCCTGGGGGTTCAATGTGAACTGGGCGTAGAATGTGGCCACGCCGTAAACCTCCGCGAGGGATAAGCCAAGTCCGTCGGCAATCATGGTCTGCACTTCTATGGGCAAGTATCCATAAAGCTCCTGGGCCTGCTGAAGGACGGGCATTAAAGCGCCTTTCTGATCTTTATAGCGCGCAATCAATTCTTTCAGTTGCATTTCCTGTTCCGGCGTACCCGAAAAAGGCACAGCCGTCATCTGTTTTATCATGCAAATCCTCCTCTTCCCAATCAAATGAGAACAATTTTGCTTATTAACTTGTAACCGCAAGGATTATAACATATTTGTTTGTCATTTACCAGACCGGAACGGCAGTTTCTTCGCTTTTTTCTGTCAATTTTCTGGAATCCGTATCTAAAAATGTCAAATATATAGAAAAACCCATTAGCAAGTGCTATTAAGAGTCCTCCGGCACAGGCGAATCCTTTCGTAAAATAGCGTTTGTTTTCATATTGTATACATTATATTGTCAAAATCCCTTGCAAATGCAAGTAAAATATACTATAATTCTCTTGGTCAAAATACATGTGCCCGGCCGCATGTATCTATTTTCATGCTTGCGGCCGTGTGACCGAAGTTTAGCTTGTTCAACCCGGCGCACAATGGGTCAAAAATCTTGTAACCGCTTTCAATGCCAGCCATTGAAATCCGACCCCGCTTCGCCCCTTTGACAGTTCCATGCTTTGGCCTAATATTTTGCGTACATGTTACATAACCTCTAAAACAAAACACTTGAAGTAAGGAAGGATCAAGAACATGCTTACACTTAAGATTGACGGCAGAGCAATTCAAGTAAAAGACAATACAACCGTCCTTGAAGCTGCGCTTAAGGCCGGCATAAGAATTCCTACGCTGTGCAATTTAAAAGCTATAAACTGCATCGGAGCATGCCGTATGTGCCTGGTGGAAGACAATAAAACGGGCAAACTCATGGCTTCCTGCATCTTGCCCGCCTCGGAAGGAATGGACCTCTCCACAAAATCGGCCAAGGTGTTAAAAGAACGCCGTGCCATACTCGAACTCATCCTTTCCGATCATAACCGCAGCTGCCTCACCTGCAAGCGGAACCAGTCCTGCGAGCTTCAGGCTCTTTCCAACGATCTTGGGATCACGGGTATCGCTTTTGACGGCGAGAAGAGCGCCCGCCGGATCGACGAGCTTTCCCCGAGCATGGTCAGGGACAACAGCAAGTGTATCCTCTGCCGCCGCTGCGTGGCCGCTTGCCAGGACATCCAGCGCGTAGGCGCCATCGGCATGCAGAACCGGGGCTTCGACACCCAGATCGGTTCGGCATTTGAAAAGAGTTTAAACGACGTGGTCTGCATCAACTGCGGCCAGTGTCTCGTCGCCTGCCCCACCGGCGCCCTCACCGAAGTGGATTCCACAAAAGAAGTCTGGGACGCCCTGGCGGATCCCGAAAAGTTCGTGATTTTCCAGCCCGCCCCCTCCGTCCGCGTGGCCATCGGCGAAGAATTTGGTTATCCCATCGGCACCCGGTCTACGGGCAAGCTGGTGGCCGCCATGCGCCGCCTGGGAGCGGATAAAGTGTTCGACGTGAACTTCGCCGCCGACCTTACCATCATGGAAGAGGGCACCGAGCTGATTAACCGCATCAAAAACGGCGGGCGGCTCCCCATGATCACTTCCTGCTGCCCGGGATGGGTCAGTTTCTGCGAAAACTTCTATCCCGAGTTTATCCCCAACCTTTCCACCTGCAAGAGCCCCAACCAGATGCAGGGCGCCATTGATAAGACCTATTTTGCCCAAAAGAACAGCATGGATCCGAAGAAAATATTCGTGGTCTCCGTCATGCCCTGCACGGCCAAGAAATATGAGATCGACCGGCCTGAAATGGGACGGGACGGCTATCGGGACGTGGACGCGAACATCACCACCCGGGAGCTGGCCCGCATGATCCGGGAAGCCGGCATTGACTTTGCGAACCTGCCCGACGAATCTTTTGACGATATGCTGGGCGATTCCAGCGGCGCCGCGGACATCTTCGGCGTCACGGGCGGCGTCATGGAGGCCGCGCTCCGGACGGTGGCCGACGTACTCACCGGACAGGATGTGGAGATCGCCTACAACGATGTGCGCGGCCTGAAGGGTATCAAGGAAGCCACCGTCACCATCGGGGAGCTTCCCGTGAGAGTGGCCATCGCCCACGGCACGGGCAACGCAGCCAAGCTGCTTGACTCCATCAAAGCCGGCGAGCGGACGTATGACTTCATCGAAGTCATGGCCTGCCCGGGCGGTTGCGTCACAGGCGGCGGACAGCCCATTGTGGACGCCTATACCCGCTACACGATAGATCCGCAGGCCGCAAGGGCCGCAGCACTTACGACGAGGACGAGGCGAAAGTCATCCGCAAGTCACATCAGAACCCCTCCATCCAGAAGCTCTATAAAGAATTCCTGGGCGAACCGGGCAGGCATGTATCCCACGAGCTGCTTCACACCTCCTACACCGACCGTCATAAAAAATAAACGAACAAAAGCCTTCTCTTTGCGGGAAGGCTTTTTTAATTGCTCTCCTGAAGGCCCTTTGCGGGCGGAAGCGAAGGTTCTTGCGCCCCTCCTCCCGCCGCGGCACGTTCCCTGCCGGCGGCAAAAGGCAAAGATTGCGGGAAACCCGCCTGTTAATGAAAGGAGACGATGTTCTCAAACGTCCGGATGCAGAACTGGTCGGTCATGCCCGAGATGTAATCGAATATGGCCTGCTTGTAATCCCTTTCTTCAACCGATATCCGGTAAATCACCTGATTCTGAAGCTCTTTTGGCCGTTCACCCGCGTCCCAGTACTTCTCAAGCCAGTTAATGAAGGGCTCCATCACTTCTGTGTACATGGGCATTTGAGCTTTCAGCTTCTTTAACGTGTCTCCTCCCTCATACAGCCCCGAAAAGAACTTGTAGATGGTGTTGATCATCAGGCTGGAATAGGCGTTGTAATTGGATAATCGGGGATTCCGATAGATTTTCTCCCGGCTGAAGGTCATGAGCGCTTCCATGAGCAAAAAGACCTCCTTTGAAAAGCCGAGACCCCGGTCGGGGCTGCTGTGGGCGCAGAGGTCGGACACGACGAGCTGGATAAGCGAAGTGGTGTTGATATACTGTATGTCCTGTCCGAAGGTCTGCCGCGCTTTTTCAAGGAGCGGAGCCAGGTCTTCCCGGCGGATGATGCCAAACACCTGGGCGTCCTCGATGTCCCGCCCCATGTAGGAAATCTTGTCCGCCATCTTCACCACGCAGCCCTCCCAGGTATAGGGCTGGTACAACCCCGGCGTGGCGAAGACATACAGATCGATGGCTTCCTCCCTCGGGCGGATGGCGTTCTCATTGATCTCGCCGCAGTGGGAGATGATGCCGTCCCGCACAGCGTACGTGAGGCCCAGGTTGTTCCACTCCCCTTCCGAGTTCTGCAAAAGCTCTATAAAATCTACAAAGCGGAGCCCGTTCCGCTCATGCCAGAAGCTCTTGCCCAGTTCCTTGTCCATCAGCTCATTGATCACCTTTTCTCCCTGATGGCCGAAGGGCGGGTGCCCCAGGTCGTGGCCGATGGAGACGGCCTTTGTGAGCTCGGTGTTGAGGCCCAGGTAGTTGGCCACGGTAAAGCTCACCGATTCCACGTGGTTCACGTGCTCGATCCGGGTGCAGATGTGGTCGTTGCCGGGGAGGAAGAACACCTGCGTCTTGTTTTTCAGCCGCCGATACCCCTGGGAATGGAGAATGCGGGTATAGTCCCGGCCGAATTCGCTTCGGATGTCGTCCCTCCGCTGTTCAAGACCAGAGTTTCTCTCTATGAGCCGATCCCAGTTATCGGAATATTCCCGGGCGGCCACGCCGGCAAAACTGTTCCGGTTATTTTTCATTGCTCCTCCCCCGCTCTTCCCATGTCCCTGGTTACGACCACGTCCACGCCGAGGCCCAGGATATTTTCCACCGCCGTTTCCCCCTCCTTCACGGGCGCAAAGAGGGTGACGCCGCCGAGCATCCTTGCCGCCTCCAATAGCTTTCCCCTGGGGAGGGGGCGTGCGCTTTTCACGGGCGCCCGGTCGTAAGCCGCGCCCAGTATGCGCACAGTGGAGGTGAGGGTGCGCACGGGGTTTTCCAGCTCGGCTTTTGCGTACGTGAGACCCCTTTCGCAGGAATATCCGGAAAAAATACCATCCTTTATTTCGATTCGGCAGCCCCTGGGGCAAACCGTGCAGATCAGCCTGGTCATAGCTTTTCTTCCTCTAAAGAGATTGTGATATCCCCCGCCGTCTTTTGGAGCAGCACCTTTGGAATCCGTATCCGCTGGGTCTCGCCGGGCACCATGAAATCCCGTTTGAAGGCGGCCAACTCCGCCCCGTCCGAATACAGGAGTATCCGGCTCTTCCCAAACGCCTTCTTCACCCGGAAGTAGACTTCGCAACTTTTTTCCACACCCTCCGGCCTGATTTTTTGGGGCACGGCGTAGGACACACCCTCTCCCCGCAGAATCCCGATCGCCCTGCCGCCCGGCCGGATACCCCGGGCGTATTCTGCCGCCGCCCGCCCCGCCTTTTCGCTTTCGGCGCTCACATAATCCACCAGATCGTGCACATGCGCCACGTTGCCGCAGGCGAACACGCCGGGGGCGGAGGTCTCCATGTTTTCATAGCAGGCCGGGCCTTTTGCGGTCTCGTCCATCTCGATGCCCGCCTTTTTGGTGAGCTCGTTTTCGGGGATAAGCCCCACGGACAGTAGCACGGTATCCACCGAAAGCTCCATTTCTTTTCCGGGGACAGGTTTTTGACGTTCATCCACCGGGCAGACGGTCACGCTCTCCACCCGCCTTTTCCCTCTGATGCGGGTAATCGTATGGGACAGGTAGAGCGGAATGTCAAAATCATTGAGGCACTGCACCACGTTTCGCGTGAGCCCGCCCGGATGATCCATGATTTCCACGCAGGCAGCCACCTCCGCCCCTTCCAAAATCATGCGCCTGGCCATAATGAGGCCGATATCCCCCGAACCCAGTATGACGGCGCGCCTCCCCACCATATAGCCTTCAATGTTGATATAGCGCTGGGCGGCTCCCGCCGTGAAGATGCCCGCCGGGCGGTCGCCGGGGATCAGAATGGAGCCCCTCGTCCGCTCTCGGCAGCCCATGGCCAGCACAATGGCCCCCGCCGTCAGCTCAAAATACCCGTCCTTCGGATTGATGGCTATGATTCGCCTGTTTTTGTCGTCGATGTCCAGCGCCATAGTTTCCAGCTTGGTTTCCACACCCGCCTCTTCCGCCAGCCGGATGAACCGGGCGGCATATTCCGGGCCGGTGAGCTCCTCGCCGAAATACTGGAGCCCAAAGCCGCTGTGGATGCACTGGTTGAGTATTCCTCCGAGCTCCCTGTCCCGCTCTAAGATCACCACCCGTTCGGCTCCGCATTTTTTCGCCTCCACGGCCGCCGCCAGACCCGCCGGGCCGCCGCCGATCACCGCCACGTCCGCCTTCATCGGATATCCTCCTTCGTCTTGCCCGTGAGGATGTAGCTGCCCGCTCGGTCGAGAGGCACTTCTTCCAGGGGGATGCCCAGCGCCTCTTGCACCAGCCGCTGCACCCTTGCCCCGCAAAAGCCGCCCTGACAGCGCCCCAGCCCCGCCCCCGTGCGCCGCTTCACCCCGTCCACGGACACAGGCGGTATGGGGCGGGAAAAGCAGTTTAATATCTCCCCCTCCGTGATGCCTTCGCAGCGGCAGACCATCCGCCCGTAGGAGCAGTCTTTTTTGATGAGAGCCTCTTTCTCTTCCCTGGACAATTCGTAAAACCGGGCGGGACGGGGCAACTCAGTGAAATGCTCCTTCTTTTTTAGTGGAATGCCCGCTTCGCCTGCCGCCAGGACGATGTCCCCGGCGACGGCCAGGGCGGAGGTGAGTCCGGGGGACTTCATGGCGGCCATGTTCAAAAACCCGGGTACGGCCGTTTTGCCGATCACAAAGTCGTTTTCCAGGGAGTTTGCCCGCACGCCGGAAAAATTCCGGATGTTCTCCCCCGGGTTGAAGGCGGGGAAGAGCCGTCTGGCGGATTCCGCCACGGCAGCCTGCCCCCAGGCAGTGGCGGACACGTCCTCTTTGTCTTCCACTCCCTGACTGTTCGGCCCCACGATCAGATTCCCGTGGACGGTGGGAGCCGCCAGCACGCCCTTCCCTTCTTTATTCGGAGCCATAAACATCACGCGGGAAAAAGCCCCGCCGGCGGATTTGTCCAGCAGGTAATACTCCCCTTTTCGCGGGGTGATGGTAAAGTCGGCCGCGCCCAGATAGTCCGCCACCTCTTCCGCATGGACTCCCGCGGCGTTCAGCACCACCCGGGCGCAAAGGCTCTTTTCCCCGCACAAAACCCGGAACAGACCGCATTCTTTTTCAATGCCCGCCACGTTAAAATTGGGGAAAAAGGAAACGCCGTTTAACACCGCATTTTCTCCGAGGGAGATGCACAGCTCCCAGGGGTCTACGATGGCCGCCGTGGGCGCCAAAAGCGCCGCCACCGCCTCCCTCGAAAGGTTGGGCTCCATGGCCCGCAGCTCTTCTTTCTCCACAATGCGCATGTCCGGCACGCCGTTTTCCATGCCCCGGTCATACAGTTCCCGCAAAACCGCCCGCTCTTCTTCAAAAAAGGCGACGACCAGCGAGCCGCACTCTTTCATATGCACGTTGTTGCGGCGGCAATAAGCCTTTGTGAGGGCGTTCCCGGGGGCGTTGTATTTCGCCATGAGCGTGCCCGGTCGGGCGTCGAACCCGGCGTGAAGGACGGCGCTGTTGGCCCGGGTCGCCCCCAGGGAAACATCGTTTTCCTTTTCCACCAGCGCGATGTTCAGTTCATATTTTGAAAGCTCATAAGCGGCCGCCGTGCCCGATATGCCCGCGCCGATGATGATGATGTCAAAAATCAATACTCTTCCCAGCCTTTCGCCTTGCCGACCGCCTTCTGCCATCCCGCATATAGTTTTCCCCGCCTGGTATCGTCCATATCCGGGGTGAATTCCCTGCCAAGCCGCCACCGGGCTTTGATTTCATCCTTGCTCTTAAACGCACCCACGGCCAGCCCGGCCAGATAGGCCGCCCCGAGAGCGGTGGTTTCGGTGATCTTGGGTCGGAGCACCTTCCGGTTCAGGATATCCGACTGGAACTGCATTAAAAAGCCGTTTGCCGAAGCGCCTCCGTCCACTTTCAGGCCGGCCAGATCGATGCCCGTGTCCGCCTGTATTGCGCTGAGCACGTCCTTCGACTGGTACGCGATGGCCTCGAGGGCCGCCCGGATGATGTGATCCTTCGACACCCCTCTCGTAAGCCCGAAGATCGCCCCTCTGGCGTACATATCCCAGTGGGGTGCGCCAAGCCCCGTAAAGGCGGGCACGATGTACACGCCTCCCGAGTCGGCCACTTTTTGGGCGAAGTATTCCGAGTCCCTGGAATCCGTCAGCAGGTGAAGCTCATCCCGAAGCCACTGGATGACCGCTCCCCCCACGAATATGCTCCCTTCCACCGCATATTCCACTTTGCCTTCGAGACCGATGGCAATCGTGGTGAGCAGCCCGTTTTTACTTAAATATTTTTGTTCCCCCGTGTTCATCAGGAGGAAACAGCCCGTTCCGTAAGTGTTCTTGGCCTCTCCCGGCGCAAAACAGGCCTGACCGAAGAGGGCGGCCTGCTGGTCTCCCGCCGCGCCGGCAATGGGGATGTCCGCGCCCCTTAAAGGGTATGTGCCGTATATCTCGCTGGAATTGCGCACCTTTGGGAGCATACTCCGGGGAATGTCCAGCGCTTTTAATATTTGATCGTCCCAATCGAGGGTGTTGATGTTGTACATCATGGTGCGGGACGCGTTGGTGTAGTCCGTCACATGCACCCGGCCTTCCGTAAGCTTCCAGATGAGCCAGGTATCGATGGTGCCGAATAAAAGCTCTCCCGCTTCCGCCCGCGCCCGGGCGCCCTCCACATGGTCGAGGATCCATTTGAGCTTGGTGGCGCTGAAATAAGCATCGATGATCAGCCCCGTGCTTTCCTGTATGTAGGGCGCCATGCCTGCGGAAATGAGCTCCTCGCAGATGCCCGCCGTCCGGCGGCACTGCCAGACGATGGCATTATAAATGGGGTTGCCCGTCTTTTTGTCCCACACCACGGTAGTTTCCCGCTGGTTGGTGATGCCAAGGGCGATGATTTCCGAGGGGGAAATCCGGCTTTTGGCCACGGCTTCGGCCAGCACGGCCGATTGCACGGCGAAGATCTCCGTGGCGTCGTGCTCCACATACCCTGGCTTCGGGTAAAACTGCGTAAACTCCTGCTGAGCCATGGAGACGATGTTTTGCTCCTCGTCAAACACGATGGCCCGCGAGCTGGTGGTTCCCTGGTCGAGGGCAACGATGTATTTTCCCATTTTTCCTCCTGCCGTGCGGCTGAGCCGAAATACAATCCAACTAAATTATAGCACAATTCCCCTCCGCCGTGGCAAAGATGTTCTCACCCTATCTATATGGATTTTTCTTTTTTTCAAATCAAAAAAGGCCGTGTAAAACGCGGTCTTTTTTAACTGTATTGATTAAACACCTTTTTAAGAGCGAGCTTCTGCAGTCTCCGCTTCCAGATACGTTTCACCACGCGTGCCATTGGCAAAAGCGATGCGGCCTTAAAATTTGAGAATCCCCTGAAGGCTGTGGAGAGGCGCGCCCGTTTCGCTCTTTGCCCGAAGCAGCATGTTCATTTTGTCGAGCCGCTCCCCCGACCGGGGCGCGCCGTTTTTGGAAACAGCGGTATGAAGCCCGAGGGACAGTTCACCCACAATGTCTCCCACCGCGCCCCCCGACCGCCCCGAGGGGATGACGAGCCAGCCCTGTTCTTTTGCGTAATCGCCCGCCCGGAAGGCCTCCGTGAGCGTGCCCACCTGGTTGGGCTTTAAAATAAAGCCGTCGATGGCGCTCATCTCCCGGGCCTTTCTCAGCTTTTCCAGATTGGTCACGGTGAGGTCGTCCCCGATGAGGTTGGTGCGGGAAAGCTCCCGGCGGGCTTTTGCAAAGCCGTCCCAGTCGTTTTCGTCCAGTATGTCTTCCACAAAGAGGAGCCTAAAATCCTCCGAGAGCTTTTTCACACAGGCGATGATGTCCTCCGCGGACACCCGCTTTCCTTTTAACTCGTATGTGTTGGTTTTGGCGTCGTACATTTCGCTGGAAGCGCAGTCAAGGGCGTAGGCCATCTTTTCCGTATAGCCGCACTCTTCCACCGCCTCCGCCATGAGGGAAAGCGCCACGGCCGGATCGTCGCTCGGGGCGGCGTAGCCGTAAGACCCGCCGATCAGGGGTTTCTCTCCTTTCAGATAGCGGGATACCACGCCGCCCAGCCTGTCGTAGACCAGCACCGCCATCTCAATGGCTTCCTCCACGCTCTTTGCGCCCACAGGCGCCAGCATAAACTCGTTAAAGGCCTGCACCACGCCGCCGTTTTTGCCCCCGTTCATGATGTTGAAGCAAGGGAGGGGAATGGATTGGAGTGTTTCCCCCGCCAGATAAGCGTACACCGGCTGTTTGGCCGCCGCGGCCGCCGCCCGGAAGCAGGCCACGGATACGCTGTAAATGGAGTTGCCCCCGAGCGTGCGCTTGTCCGCCGTGCCGTCGAGAGCGATCATGGTCTCGTCGATTGTTTGCTGGTCGCGCACGTCCAAGCCGAGAAGCGCCGGGGCGATCACGTCCCGCACGGCCGCTTCCGCCTTGTGCACGCTTAACCCGTTATATTCGTTTTGATCCCCGTCCCGCAGCACATAGGCTTCGTACATGCCCACCGACGTGCCCGTGGGGGCCGAACCTCGGCCCATGTCTCCGTCTTCGGTATAGACGTCCACTTCCAGCATGGGGCGGGCTTTGCAGTCGAGCACTTGCCGCGCCGCGATTTTTTTAATTTTGGTGTTCATCATTTCTCCTGTAACAGCGCCGGAACGTAGAGGATGTTCAGGTCGCAAAGATTCGTGCCCGTATTGCCCGTGACGACCGCGTCTCCCAGGGCCGACAGCGCTTCGAAAGCGGCGTGCCCCCGGAGCGCCGCGTGCAGGTCAAGCCCCGCCTTTCTTGCGGCGGAAAGAGTGAAGGAATCCGTGAGCCCGCCCGCCGCGGGCGCAGTGCCGTCCGTCCCCTCCGTGTCCATGGAGTAAAAGCAGGCGCCCTCCGCCTTTTCCGCCGCCAGAGCAAAGCCGAGGGCCATCTCCTGAGAGGGGCCGCCTCGCCCGGTGATGACCGAGCTGTCGGGTATGGTCGTCACCGCCTCCCCCGCGCTTAAAATAAAGCAGGGCGCTTTAAAGGGCCGGCCGTATTTGCCCGTTTCTTTGGCAACGGCAGCCATAAACGCCCCCAGGTCCTTGGCCTCCCCTTCCAAAAAGGTGGTGAGAACCACGGCCGGGGCACCCATCTCTTCCGCCTCTTCCAGGGCATAGGCGCAGGAGTCGGGCAGGGTGTTCAGCTGAAAATAAGTGTTGCGGGGAAACGCCTTGGGGGTCTCCCCCTCGGGGCCGCAATTAAAAATGTAGTCCGTCACGCTTTTTGGGAGCTTCTCTTTCAGGTTTCGCTCCTTAATCACCCGCCGGGCGTCCGCGAGGGTCGTCTGATCGGGCCCCATGGGCGTGCCGAAGAAGTTTTTCCAGGGCTCGCCGATGTCTCCCGTCGGAGGGTTATACACCGCGTCGCTGATGTTGAAGCCGATCATCTCCGCCCCTCTTTTTTCAATCCGCTCGGCCAGCCTGCCCCCGTTCACGGCGGAGATGTGGCGGCGCACGGCGTTTATTTCCAATATACCCGCTCCCGACTTTAAAAGGAGGTCGGTGGCGTTTATTTCGTCTTCAAGGGTGATCCCGCTGAGCGGGCAGCTCATAAGCGCCGAGCTTCCCCCGCTCATGCCGCAGATGAAGAGGTCCTCCGGCCGGGCGAAATCCGCCAGCTCCATGATCTTTTGGGAAGCCCTCAGCCCTTCTTCATTTGGCAGGGGGTGCCCGCCCGCATACACTTCTGTTTTATGGTACACATCCGAAGGCTCCAGCACTTTCACAATGGCAATGCCCCGGGTGAGCCTGCCGCCGAGTGCCTCCTCCATGGCCATGACCATGGCGTTGGCCGCCTTACCCGCGGCGATGAGGTAGACGTTTTTCTTTTTGGAAAGGTCCCAGCTCCGGTTTCCCACATGAAGCGTGTCCCCTTCCATGCGCAGGATGGACCTGATCCGCTTTCCGCGTCCAGACGGCTCAAAACCCGCTCCGCCAGCTCCAGCACAAGGCGCCTTCCGGCAATGTTTCCATGGGAAAGCAACTTGTCTTTATTTCTTATGTATTCTCTCATATTCCGGCTCCGCTCCCGATACTGATAAAAAAAGTGTAACATGCGTTTTTTTGCCTGTCAATGAAGCCTTTTTATTGACCGGGGGTTTTCATGTATGGTATGCTTATTTCAAATTCTTTTTGCAAGATTCAAATTTGTACGATTCATTTCTACCCTGGGAGGATTCAGATGTACAGAATCGGAATAGACGTGGGCGGCACGTTTACGGACGTCACCCTGCTCAACGCGGATACGGGCAAATACTTCACCTATAAGCTGTCGTCCACCCCGGAAGACCAGTCCATCGCCATCAGCAGCGGTACAAAGGAAACGCTGGCGCTGTACGGCGTGGATGTGTCCGAAATCGAATACTTCGGCCACGGCACCACCGTGGCCACCAACATGGTGATCGAGCGGAAAGGCGCAAAGACGGCCCTTCTCACCACCAAAGGCTTTAAAGACCTTTTGGAGATCGGCCGGCAGACCCGCCCTTCCCTTTACAATATCATGGAAGATAAGCCCGAAACCCTCATCCGCCGCGCCCTTCGAAAGGAAATCGACGAGCGGACGGCGGCGGACGGCAGCATTCTGAAAAAAGCCGAAGAGGCCGAAATCATCCGGGTGCTGGGAGAGCTGAAAGAAAAAGGCGTGGAAGCTCTGGCCGTCTGTTTTCTCTTCTCTTTCTTAAATCCCGAGAACGAGCGGAAGGTGGAAGAGTGCATCAAAAAAGTATGGCCGGAGGTCTACTATTCCGTTTCCTCCGGCATCCTCCCCGAGTTCCGGGAGTTTGAACGGCTGAGCACCACCGTCATCAACTCCTACCTCGGCCCCCGGATGAAGCTCTATATCCACAACCTGCAAAACCGGCTGAAAGCCATCGGCGTCAAAGTGGAACCCTATATCACCCAGTCGAACGGCGGGGTCATGTCCATCGGTTCCACCATTTTAACACCCGTGCAGACCGCCCTTTCGGGGCCGAGCGCGGGCGTGGTGGGCGCCATTTACGTGGCGGAAGCCGCGGGCTTCAAAAACCTCATCACTTACGACATGGGCGGCACCAGCACGGACGTTTCCCTGGTGACGGACGGCCGGGCGGAATATACCACCAAGAGCAAAATCTGCGGGCTCCCCTCGGGCATCCCCATGATCGACGTGCAGGCCGTGGGCGCGGGCGGCGGCAGCATCGCTTATCTCGACAACGCCGGGGCATTGAAAGTGGGTCCCGAAAGCGCGGGGGCGAACCCCGGCCCGGCCGCTTACGGTCTCGGGAACACCCGCCCCGTGGTGACGGACGCCAACATCGTGCTCGGACGCACCAACCAGCACTACATACTCGGCGGCAGGCTCAGGATTGACGCGGAGCTTTCAAAAAAAGCGGTGGAAAACGAGCTGGCGGGACCCATGGGCCTCTCCCTCGAGCAGGCGGCCCAGGGCGTCATCAGCGTGGTGAACGCCAACATGGCCCGGGCCATCCGGGTCATCACCGTGGAAAAAGGCCGCAACCCTTCGGATTTTGTGCTGGTGGCTTACGGCGGCGCCGGCCCCATGCACGCCGTGGAGCTGGCCCGGGAAATCGGGGTGGACACCATCCTTATTCCCCCCGCCGGCGCGCTCTGCTCGCTCGGGCTCCTCACGGCAGACATTAAAAAGAGCTATGTGAAAACCGCTCTGCTCCACTACGACAGCACCTCTCCGGAAGAGATCAACGCCCTCATGGACGCCCTCATGGCCGAAGGGAACGCTTGGCTCCAAAGCGAGAAAGTCGCTCCCGAACACCGCCGGTTCCACAACATCGTGGAAATGCGCTACATCGGTCAGAACTACGAGCTTCAGGTGGATATTCCCAGCCGCCCCCTTACGAGGGAAGACGTTTTGAAGCTGAAAGCCGACTTCTTTAAGGAGCACGAGCTGAACTACGGCTACTATAACCCGAACGCCCCCGTGCAGCTGGTGAACTTTCGAAGCGAAGCCGTCGGCATCGTGGCCAAGCCCCAGTTCGCCACCCTCACGGAAGAGATGGCCGACGCCGCCGTTGCCCTCGTGGAAAGAAGGCAGGTGTATTTCAGCGGCTGCGGCTTTGTGGACTGCCCCGTCTATAACCGGGAGAAGTTTGGAAAAGCCGGGCGGATAAACGGGCCCTGCATCGTGGAACAGATGGACTCCACCACCGTCATCCCCCCGGGAGCCTCTTTCAAGGTGGATGATCACGGCAACCTTATCGTGCAAGCGTTTGCGGAACAGGAGTGCGCATATGACAAATAAAATCGACGGCATCCTTTTGGAAGTGATCGGGAACAGCTTTATGAGTATCGCGGAAGAGATGGGCGCGGTTCTGGTGAAATCCGCCTACTCCACCAACATCAAAGAGAGAAAGGACTGTTCCTGCGCCTTGTTCGACGCGGAGGGCCACACCATTGCCCAGGCCGAGCACATCCCGCTCCACCTCGGCTCCATGCTGGGCATCGTGGGGCAGATTAAAGGCAAGTATAAAACCGAGGAAATCCGCCCGGGGGATATGTTCATCGCCAACGACCCCTACAATGGCGGCGGCACCCACCTTCCCGACATCGCCGTGGCTTCCCCCGTGTTTTACGAAGGAAAAATCATCGCCTTTGTGGCCAACATCGCTCATCATAACGATGTGGGCGGCCGGGTGCCCGGCTCCAACGCCGCCGACTCGGACTCCATCTACGCGGAGGGCATCCGCATCCCCGTGGTGAAGATCTTTTCGGAGGGCGCGCTCAATACGGATATACTCGATCTCATTCTTTTGAACTGCCGGGTGAACCACATCCGCCGGGGAGACCTCTCCGCCCAGTTTGCCTGCAATTTAAAAGGCGTGGGCCGGATGGAAGACGTGTGCAAGCGCTACGGGAGCGAAACCGTCAGTGCCTGTATGGCCGAGCTTCTCGACTATTCCGAACGGAAAATCCGGCTGGCCCTCCGGGAAACGCCCGGCGGGAAATACTCCTTTTCGGACTGGCTCGATTCGGACGGGGTGGGGAGCGGCCCCATTCAGCTGAACGTGACTGTGGAAGTAAACGGAGAAGACATCTATTTTGACTTCACGGATAATCCCGATCAGGTGAAAGGCGCCATCAACCTCCCCGTCACCGCTTTAAAAGCCGCGGTCTATTACGGCGTGCGGAGCATCATCGATCCCACCCTCCCGGCCAACGGCGGCTATTACCGGGCCATCCACATCAAGTCCCGGGAAGGCTGCATACTCGGCTGCACGGCGCCCGCCGCCTGCGCGGGAAGGAGCGACACCGCCCAGCGGGTTTCGGACATGGTGTTCGGCGCCCTTTCCAAGGTGGTGCCCCACAAAGTCATCGCGGGAACGAACAGCGCCATCACAGGCATCTACTTCGGCGGCACCGACCCCAAGACCAAAGAATACTACGTGTACATGGAGACTTTCGGCGGTGGTTCGGGAGCCCGGTTCAACAAGGATGGCCTTTCCTGCGTGCAGGTGCATATGACCAACACCTCCAACCTCCCCATCGAGAGCATGGAGATCGAGTTCCCCTACCGGGTGGAGCAGTATGTGATGGTGAAGGACTCGGGCGGCCCGGGCAAGTACCGGGGCGGGCTCTCCATGATGAAGGACATCCGGGTGCTGGATCACGACAGCGAATTCACCGTCAAGGCCGACCGGCAGAACACCCCTCCCTGGGGATTGTTCGGGGGCAAGAGCGGGCTGGCGGGCCAGTTCATGATGGATCCAAAGACGCCGGAAGCCCAGGTGATCGATTCCAAGAAGTCGGGCGTGGCGCTCAAAAGCGGCCATATCATCCGCTGCCGGATGCCGGGGGCGGGCGGCTACGGCAATCCTCTGGAGCGGGATAAAAAGCTCATTGCCTATGATCTGGAAGAAGGCTACATTTCGAAAAAAAGCGCTCTGGAAGACTACGGAATGAGCGAAGAGGAGCTTCAAACAATCGACATACTCGACTAATTTTGCGGTTTCCCCGCATGAAAATCAGGAAAAGGAGCTAAGGAAATGAGTAAGAAATTCGACAGGCTGACCCTTCCCGCGTCGCAGTACTTCCAGTACATCAACGGCGAGCTGGTGGAGGGAAAAGGAAAAGAGACGACGGTCGTATGCCCCGGAACCGGGGAAGATGTGATTTCTCTTCGGCTTGCCACAAAAGCGCAGGTGGAAGAGGCGCTCGAGGCCGCAAAAGAAGCCTTTCCCGTCTGGTCGGGCATGAGCCTGGAAGCCCGGGGCGCGTGGATGACCAAGCTCAAAAACGCCATCGTGGAAGAACAGGAGAACATACTGACGCTCCTTCTTGCCGAATCGGGCAAGCTCAGGGCGCATGCCGCCTTTGAAACCGCAAGCCTTACAGGGTATCTGGATTTCTTTTTGGAACAGGCCAAGTGCAGCCATGAGGAGACCATTCGGGACACCACCGGCGGCCACGGATTTTTCATGGCGGTGAAAGAGCCGCTGGGCGTGGTGGCCGCGGCCCTCGCCTGGAACTTCCCCATGCATAACCTGGCCACCAAGCTGGGGCCCATCCTGGCTTCGGGCTGCACGCCGTCGTCAAGCCGGCCACCCGCACGCCTTTAAGCACCCTCTATTTAGGCGCCGTGATGCAAAAGATCGGCTTCCCGAAGGGCGTCATCAACTTTGTGGCCGGGGACGCGAAGGACATCGGCGAAACCCTCTTTGCCAGCCCCATCCCTGCCATGGTCACCATGATCGGCTCCACCCGGGGCGGCCTTGACTGCATCAGGCAGTCCGCCACCTCCATCAAGCGGTTTTCCATGGAGCTTGGAGGCAACGCCCCGTGGTCGTGACCGCCACGGCCGACCTGAAAGCCGCCGTCTCCCACAGCGTGGGCGGCAAAATGCGCTGCGGCAGCGGCCAGACTTGTGTCACGCCCCAGCGGGCTATCGTGGAGCGAAGCGTCTACGGTGAAGTTTGTAAAGCAGGCCGTGGAGCAGGCCAAATGGCCAAATGCGGCACCATCGACGACGAGGCCAATACCGGCCCTCTTTACAGCAAAGAGGCTGTGAAGCGCATGGAAAGCCTGGTAAAAGATGCGCTCGATAAAGGCGCCAAGCTGGAATGCGGCGGCACCCAGCCGGATGGGCTCGACGGATACTTCTTCCTCCCCACCGTGCTCACGGGCGTCACCCGGGATATGAAGGTGTTTAAAGAAGAGGTGTTCGGGCCGATTCTCGCCGTCCTCCCCTTCGACACGCTGGAAGAGGCTATCCGGATGGCCAACGACACGGAATACGGCCTTTCTTCCTACATCTGGAGCAGGGATTTGAACGAAGTGAACAAGCTGGTTCGGGGCGTGCAGTGCGGCATCGTGAACGTGAACGGGCCGGCCACGGGCGCGTCCATGCCTCACGGCGGCTGCAAAAACAGCGGCATCGGAAAAGACGGAAGCCGTTGGAGCCTGGAGGAATACTATTACATCAAGGGCGTCCGGGTCGGCCTGGACTGACCGAAAAAACCGCAGGTGCGCCGTGGGAACTCCCGCGGCGCACTCTTCTTTTTCCCAAAGGGGGGTTTGATATGAATGAATACACCAAAGAAGAGCTGGAAGCGGCGCTGTTGGCCATCTCTTCTGTCATACACAAATGCGAAAAGGCCCAGGAAAAATTCCCGGGAGGAACCTCCCATCATACGCTCCTCAAAAACCGCCTGAAAGCCATGTATATTTCAAAAGCGCTGATCGAAAGAGAGCTCTGCGGTATCGAATCACTTTCATAAACCGTGCAGAATGAGTTGCAAAACCCCTCGTTTTCGGGGCGCGGGGGTTTGTTTTTCTGCGGCGGAATAAAGGGGCAAAAGAAAAACCCCTAGGGAAGGCTGCCCCCGGCTTTTTCCTTTATTGAACAAACCCGCTTTGTGTTATATACTTGAAATGATGAGAACCTGGCAGTGGATCATGCTTTTATATTTATTGTGCGCAAACCTTCTGGCCTTTTGCCTGTGCGGGGCGGATAAGCTGGCCGCCAGAAGAGGATGCCGCCGCGTGCGGGAAAGCACGCTCTTGTTCTTTTCCTTGATCGGCGGCGCGGCCGGTTTTTTGTGCTCCATGCTGGCCTTCCGTCACAAGACGAAAAAGCCGCTGTTTTACCTTCTCATCCCCCTCCTGCTGCTTTTGCAGGCGGCGGTCGTCCTATACATTTTAATCCGATTTTTTTAGGAGGCGCGTATGCTCATCATCGGCGAAAAGTTCAACAGCTCCATCCCATTTGTAAAAAAAGCCATGCAAAGTGGGGATCAGGACCGGCTGGCCAACCTGGCCGTCCGTCAGGCAGCCGCAGGAGCGGATTATCTCGACCTCAACACAGCCGTTTTTTTGCAGGACGAAGTGCCCAAGATGCGGGAAGTGCTGGAGATTATATTAAAGCCGCCCCTCCGCCCGGCTCATGATCGACACGCCCAACCCTTTTGCGGCCGAAAAAATATTCTCGGAATATGAACTTCGGACGCCATATTGAACTCCATCACCCTGGAAAGCAACCGTTTTGACGCCATGGCTCCCCTCGTGAAGGAAAAAGGCGTGGGCGTGGTGGCCCTCCCCAACACGGACGACGGCAGCCCCCACGACACCGATTCTTGTCGGCGTCTGGCCGATCGGCTCATCTCCCGCCTCACGGGCGCGGGCGTGGCTTTCGACAAAATCTACTTGGATCTCCTGTTCCAGACCGTCTCGTCCGACCATCTCGCCGCCGCCCGCATCCTGGAATCCCAGTGCAGGCTGAAGCAGGAGTTTCCCGGCATCAAGACCATCGGCGGCCTCTCCAACATCTCCTTTGGCCTTCCCCTCCGGAGCCGCCTGAACGCCGCTTTTCTCATCTGCTGTCTGGAAGGGGGCATGGACGCGGCCATTTTGGACCCCACCAACGAGGACATACGCCTGGCTCTTGCGGCATATCGTTTGATCAAGGGTAAGGACGACTATTGCATGGACTATATCACCCTCTACCGGGAGCTTGAGGAAGAAAAAGCATGAAGCTAAGCAAAAAGCAAAGACAAATCTTAACGATCATCGCCGCCCTCATCATACTCGGCGTCGCTTTCTACAACCACTTCTTAAAAAAGGAGGCCTCCGTTCCCGCTTCCCCTTCGGGAAGCGTGTCTCTTGAAAGCGGAGAGCTTACGGTGGTGTTCATCGACGTGGGTCAGGGAGATTCCATTCTCATTCTTTCTCCGGACAAAAAGGCCATGCTCATCGACGCCGGAGAAAAGAGCGAAGCGGATCACATTGAGGACGTACTCCGGGAATATAAGGTGGAAAAAATAGACGTGCTGGTGGCCACCCACCCCCATTCCGACCACATCGGGGGCATGCAGAGCATCGTGGAAGCTCATGAAATCGGGATGATCTATATGCCGGACGTCACCCACACCAGCGCCACCTTCAAGAATCTTTTAAACGCCCTCTCGGAAAAGGATGTCTCCACCAAGCAGGCCAGATCGGGCATGGAAATCGACCTGGGGGCGGGCGTCACCTGCGAAATACTCGGGCCGGTGAGCGAAGAGTATGACAATCTCAATAACTACTCCGTGGTGATCAAGCTCACTTACAACCAGGTGTCTTTCCTCTTTACGGGCGACGCGGAAAAAGACGCGGAGGAGGAGCTCATCCAAAAATACGGCGATCACCTCGCCTCCACCGTTTTAAAGCTGGGGCACCACGGGAGCAGCACGGCCACGGTGGGTCGTTTTCTGACTTATGTGAACCCGTCCTTTGCCGTCATCTCCTGCGGGCTGAACAACAGCTATGGCCATCCCCATACCGAGAGGTGCTCTTTGAGCTCAAGGCTTATGAGATTCTCACCTGCCGCACCGACGAGCTGGGTGACATCGCCGCCCGCACGGACGGGAAAACGCTCTCCTTCGACAAGGAAGGCGTCATCCCCGAGCCGGACGCCGCCGATTTGGAGAACGTATACGTCACCACGAGCGGAAAGGCGTATTGCCACAAGGAAGGCTGCAGCCTGATACAGAAGCAGGTGACAAAGCTGCTTTTAAAGGAAGCCCGCACACAGGGCTACACCGCCTGCCAGAACTGCTTTTCAAACTGAAGAGGTAAAACCATGTATATCGTAATCGACCGTTTTGAAGGGGAATACGCCGTGCTGGAACTGGAAGACGGCACATTTGTGACGGTGCCAGGCGCCTTCTCCTGCCCCTTGACGCAAAGGAAGGGGATGTGCTCAGCCTCTGCCGGGATGAGGAGGAAACATAAAAAGAAAATCCGAAGCCGCGGAACTGCTGAAAAAACTATTTGAACGGGGATAAGCTGGAAAACAAACCTCCACGGACTTCATGTGGTGAAAAAAATATACCCAAATAAAAAACTTAAAAAGGGACCGCAGTAAGCGGATGCTATTTTTTGTTGCTACTTTTTGTCTTTAGGCAAGCTGTGTGGCCACAAGGGCAAGGCCGATACGAAATAACGACCCGGGAAAGGGCGTAGCCTGCAGGGATCACGCAAAGTCGATGACGCCTTTTATAAGCGTCCCGCTTTCCGCCGCGGACAGCCAGGAGTTCCCCGAGGAATGTCCACGCTCATGGGGAACGCGGCCCCGATAGCGCTCGCAAAGAACAATAGAGCGGTGCTCCGTAGACCGCCCCAGACTTCAGCCTTGCCACCCAAGGCCCACGCCTCCCAGCAAGAGCAGCTGGGGAAGGCACGATGACGTGCAGAGGAGCAGGTTCGAGGCGCAAGCAACGGAAGCTTGGCGGCGTAGAAGATATGCGCGGCCAAAACGCACGATGAGCAGGTTCGCAAAAAGCCCACGGCAATGGCGGAGTACTTGATCATGAGCTGCTTACCCGCGGGCGTAGGCGTGCTCCTGGTGACGTTTTGCACCAACCGCTCGTTGCTGTCGTTCGTCTTTGCGATATACACCAATACCATGGTGCTCAGCACGGGCATGAGCGTCAGCAGATAGGCGGTAAAGCTCCATTCCGAAAAAGGGAGCGGTTCCATATTCCCCGTAGAGCGTCCGCGTCTGCAAAATAAACACGCTGTATACCGCCGTTACCAGGCTTAACAGCAAATAGGGTTTGGTAAACAGCACCCGCTGCACTTCGTAACGCAATATTTTTAAACTTTTCACCGCTGACTCATATACTCCTCCAGGACAGGAGAAAGGATCATAACCCCATCAGAAGCCAGGTGCGCCTTATATAAAGAAGGCGCTTCAGCTCCTGCCTTAAGCGGGCGAACATTATATGTCCCCTTCTTCGCTGGCCATGACAAAGACGTAGGCGTCCTCCAGTGTGGGTTTTGCGGGTTCGGCAAAGGCGGGGAGCGTCTTGCCAATAAATCGGTATAATGTCCTGTCCGGCATCACCACTTTTGAGACGATCCTGTATTCCGTCTTTTTTTCCAATAAATCCGGCTCTCCCGCCGGGCATTCGTATGTGCCCACATGGCCTTCGCACATATGAATCATGCCCTCCGGCTCCCCGTCATAGCAGAGGTTGCCCAGATGCAGCACGATCAGTCTGTTGCAGGCGGACTGCACGTCTTCGATGATGTGGGTGGAGAGGATGACTATCTTATCTTTCGCGGCTTCCACAAAGATGTTGCGCATACGCATCCGCTCTTCCGGGTCGAGGCCCACCGTGGGCTCATCGAGTATCATGATCTCGGGCGTGCCCATAAAGGCCTGGGCGATGCCCACCCGCTGTTTCAGCCCGCCGGACAGGGAGGAAATCCTGCTTTTGCGCCTCTCGCCCAGCCCGCACAGGGAGATGACCCGGTCCACCTCTTCTTTGGCGTTTTTCGTTCCTTTCAGAGCCGCCATATAATCCAAGAATCGATAGACCGTCAGCTCCTCATACAGCCCGTATTCCTGTGGCAGATAACCCAGCTTTTTCTTTAAGTTCTTCTCCTCTTTTAGAAGCGGATTCCCATCGCAACAGATGTCCCCTTCCGTGGGCAGCAGATTCAGCGTCAGCAGTTTCATAAGCGTGCTTTTGCCCGCTCCGTTCGGCCCCAACAGCCCGATAAACGAAGGGGACGTGAGCTCCGTGCTGATGTCCGTCAGCGCCACCTTGCCTCCCGGATACTTCTTCTTGACGTTCTTGATTGTAATCTCCATTTTTGCATCACATAATTGGCTCTTTCAATCATGCACTCCTTTCTTTGTTTATCCCGACGTTTCTCTCTTGCGTGGAAAAATAATTCACATACAGAACACAGCTTTATTACGATCAGGCCAAATCCTGAGTCTATCCTCTAAAATGCCGCATCCTTCCTATTCACCAGGCTTGAAATTCTTCTTCTGCCACCCCTATCTTGACCAGTAATATTTCATAATCTAAAGCAGGCAAGACCCTGTAGCCGGTGGTAAGTCCCTCGCTCGTCCATTCCAGAAAAATCTCGCTCAGCTTTTCCGCCAGCACATCCTCTCCTCCCAGCACCTCCGTCGTGTGCAAAAACCCCATTGTCCTGGCATATTTTCTTTCCACATTCTGATAGGGCAGATAAACAGACACCGCATCCTTGGAAGGCAGGGTGGACATATAGTCTTTATTAGAATAATAGAATGCATTTCGCTGAAATTCCGCCGCCTGATACCAAGGCTTTTTCAGCGTCTCATTGGCATATTCATCGCCATATAAATGCTTGATATATAAATAGGTGCTGTAATTTGTCAACGGCGCGACCCATTCGTAATCCGTCTGCGCCCCGCCGTAATAACCCCACCATTGCTTTGCAACCACACTCACCAGGCTTTCGATGCCGGCGCTCCGGGCGGTATCGGGGCGATTTCCGCCTGGTACAGGCTGCTCACGATGCCGACTCGCCGATTCCGCAGAAGTTGGCTATCTGCCAAACCTCAAAACCGTCCCGCTCGGTTTCCATGATCATCAAAGGTTCTCCGCCAAAATCCAGCGGGCCGTAGAGATCGGTGAAGTAGGCAGCCGCATCCCGAATGACCCCGATGGCATCCATCTCTCTCATGATCCGTTCTTTGTTTTTAAAATATGCAAACCGGATTTCCAAATCCCCCACCCATTCCGTATCCACCATATACTCCCCGGCAAAGATATAGTAATAGGCGATGCCGTCTCCAAAGAACGTCTCGTATGTAGGTCCGGTATCCTTCTTTCGCAGACTCGATCTCCTTTTCTTCCCGTCTGTAACCAATAGCGTCAGCTTTTCCGGAATGTGAATGCGTGTTGTCTGTGGTACGCCCACTTCCGCCCCGTGAATCATTAAATAGACATAATCGCTTGGCAATTCTGTGTGCTCTGAAACCATGGAGGTCAGGTCTGTGTTGTCTGCAGTGCCGCTAGGATACCCCCAAATTCAATCTCCAGCGTGGCCGTCTCCAGCCCCGCGGGAAAAGTAAACCCGTAATAATACCATCCAATGAACGTAAAATCGATGGCATAAAAATTAAGGGGTTCCCGTTGCGCAAATCCTGTGGGGTAAACCCCACGGATCGTTTGGACCACAAGGTCTTGTGCTTCTTTTTCAGTAGATAAGTTCTTGACCTGATAGGTAAGCTTTGCCATGTAGCTCTGCCTTTTCAATGGTCAGCTCCGTGTTGATTTCTGTCCACTTGATTTCAATATTGTAAAATTCCACATAGCTCTCCGCTCTGCCCATCCATTTCGAATCGTCCAGTTCAAGTGTTCCGGACTCCTCGTCAATTTTATATTCCGAAAAGATCTCCTCGTCTTTTCCATAAAAGGGATTACTCCCGGCAAAAAACCCACAGAAGGCAATGGAAGCCGCAAGCAGCAGCGGAAGAACCACGCGGCGGATATTCCGCGCAAACGAGCCGAGTATTCCTCTTGAATACCTCCGCACACATAAAAGGCCGAAAATATAAACTCCAAGGGCGCCAAGCATCCACACCAGCCGGGTGTAGAGCATGATTTTAAACCACATCAGGCTTTCCGTGCCGTCCGTGAGGGAGTCAACGGAGGTTTGCAGCCAAAAGGTGAGAAAGTTTGACTCCGCCGGCCGGGTGATGCTGAAAAGCATGAGCGCGCTCACCAGGATGAGGCTGGCTTCCAGGTTCCGAAACAACATAAAAACACCCGAGGTAAGCAGAATCGTAATCAGCATGCCCAAGGCATATACATAGGCCCACGTCCGCAAAAACTTGGCAAGACTAAATAATTCCTTCATCGTGAGTGCGGTATAGGGGCACAGGATCAGCATGGACGCCAACACCGACATGAGCATGACCAGGCAGATGGCAACCGTTTGGATGAGGATTTGATGAAGCGGGTTTGTAGCCGATTCCACCAGGATATATGTTTCCCCCGCATAAAGCTGCTTCAGCTCCCAAAGCGTAAAAACCATCAGGAAAAAGGCGCTGATGTATAAGGAGAGCCGCGCCGGGTTCAGCATGAGCACATTGGAAATTGAGCTGCCGTATACCCGGCTCCCCAGCCCGAAAAAGTCCGTGGCCGTCATGACCGGTCCGAGAACCACAACCGCGATCAGCAGCCACGTGCGTCTTGTGCAGAGTAGGCGCTTTATTTCCTGCTTTAAACGGCTGAACATGACCACAATACCTTCCTTTTCTAATAATTCTACCGAATAATCAAAACAGGTTTCTTATTGTCATCGACTGAATTTTTATAATAAAAAAATGTGTCCTAAAATATCTGAGATAAAACAAGAGAGTGGCTGGGGCCAAGAAATAGATTCCGTTCAACTGATTTAAATATAGCCCGAATAACAGAAATTTGCATGGATTTTTGGTAAAATGATCCTGTTAGATAAAAGCCCCCCCATTAACCAGCTCAATTATCTTTTTAAGCATAAGTTCCGGAAAAACCCAGATGCTTCAGCCGAATTTTACGCTCATTCCGCTCGTCCCCTTAAGCGGCCTATAAGGATTCAATACTTCATTGTCCTGAGTATTTTCCGCAGATGTAACGGTTCCGCTCACGGCTCCCGGCTCTTTTCAACCATTGGCAACTACGCGGTCGCTTTTCCTCTCAGCTTTTTTTGCTTCCGGGTTTTGATTTCCGCCGTGATCCAGACCGCAACGGGTATGGCGACCTGGAAAGGCAGAGCGTAAAACTGATAAATGTCGAGGAAGTTAAACATCTCCATGGTGGAGCCGTAGAGAATGGGGCATAGCGCCAACGCCAGCAGACCGACGGGAAGTACCATCCGCTTATAATCCTGTATGCCAAAGAGCCTGGCCGTCCCCTTGGAGGCGGCAAAAAGGCAGAGGGAAATCTTTGCAATACCCGCCAAAATAAAGTTGATGGAAATAGTGCCTTCCACGCGGGTGAAAAAGTCTCCGATGTTGATGATCCGGGCGGTGATATAGGAAGGAAAGTATTCTGCGCCCGACATGGACGGCCCCAGCACCAGTATGTTTCGGAACAGCACCATCACCAGAAAGAAAAGGCTGATGAGTATGGCGAAGGTATAAGCCTTATAGGGGCTGTCCTTTTTTCTGAAAGACCCGGCGATGCATAAAAACAGCACCGTTTCGCCGAA
This sequence comes from Christensenellaceae bacterium, assembly GCA_040766545.1. Lineage (GTDB taxonomy): Bacteria > Bacillota > Clostridia > Christensenellales > Christensenellaceae > QANA01. The sequence goes on along the minus strand of JAXGQH010000009.1, from coordinate 14,340 downwards.
AGGAAAAGAATAAACCAAAAAGGCACCTTTAGCGAGGGTTTGAACGTCGTGTTCCATCACGGGGAAAAGGTTTGAAAAATCCATGTTTTCAAAGCCGAATACGACGGTGATGAGAATGATCAAAATGATCACCGGAAGCATGGCCAGCGACCATTTTCCAAAGGTCTCGACTCCACTTTTGGCGATATAGAACGTACACAAAAGCATGGCGATCATGATGGGGAGCTGAGGCGTTTCAGGCATGGCCACAATCTGTATGAATTCAGAAAAATTCCGCAGCACCAGCGCGCACAGATGTACGGCGTACCAGGTCATGAGCAGGACGACGATTTTACCCAGCACCTTTCCGAACAGCTCTTCCATCAAATTAAATAAATCCTTTTCAGGATAAAGCCGCATGATCCTTGCGTACATGAGCACGGTGGGCAGCACCAGCACCGCAGACAATATGAGGGAAATCCAGGAGTCCTGATTGGCCTTTGTCGTAACCCCCATCACCAGGTTGCTTCCGAACATGAACATGATCAGTATGCAAACCGTTTGGGTTTTCGATATCATTTCCTTTTGCATAGCATTTCCTTTTCGCTGTTATTTCGTCAGGAGACCGGCCCCAGAACCCCTTCCACCGCTCCTCTTATAGCGTCCGAAGGCCCCGGAATTTTGACGTCGAACGTATATAGTAAGAGTACAGCAAAACTTGCCAGCAGAAGGGCGCAATAGATGAGGTTCTCCTTTTTTGGCTGTTCTTTTCGGACGGGCAGGAAATCCAGGAGTATAGTTAGCAGATAGAGAAACAGTATGATCACCGTCAGCATGCACTTCTACCTCTTCATCGTGTCTTTTAAGAAGGCGGAATTGGCGATGTGTACCTGGGCCTTCACTTCCACATTCATGGCCTTAAACCATTCTGTCCAGTCTTCCTTTATTTCTTTCCACAACGGGGATTTCGACCGATAGATGGTCCCACCAAAGCCGAATATATCCGCTCCGTAATTGTTCCGCACCTTCTCCACCACCCTACGATCTTTTCTTCCAGCTCCGCTCCGGCCATCTCTTCCAGCATGGCGATCTTCTGACTGTCGAGAGCGTCGCATGCCTCGTTGATTTCGGCCAGATAGACCGTCGCCTTGATTTCAACGCTCATTGTGAGCACCCCACCGTCTTCGCTCATGGTATAGGATTGTTTTGTTTTATTTTCTGAGATTTCCAGCGTTACGTCCTCATCCTGCCCGCCCGTGGATGAATAGGCGAACAGCCCGCCCTCGATTTCATCCGTTACAAACAGAAAATACTTGGATTCTTCGGGGGAGAGATAGCCCTGGAGCGTTCCGTTTTCAAACACGGCGATCCCGTTTATCTCTACTACTTTTTCTTCGTCGTTGTCGGCCAGATGCACGGCCGCAAGGGACAGGCACTGCCCTTCGCGGTGCAAAATATTAAATATTTTATAGAGCTCGATATGGGCGGTGGAAGAAGTGATCTCGTGGTCGTCCTGTATGATCTCATGAACTTCGCTGGCCGTAATGGCCGTGCCAGACCGCCGGCTCCCAGCACTGCCCCCGCCGTCTCTTCTGGGAGACCACGATGCATATCGTCTCCCGCACTTCGGCGTCCCGCGAAACCAATCGATGATCTCATTTAAATTCTCGTTTCGCGCCACATCCTCGCTTAAAATGACGACCTGGGCATGCCCGAAGTAAAGTTTGCTGACCACGCGCTTTTTTGCGTTTCGCACCGCGTCAAAAAAAAGTCTTCCCCTCAGATTCCACGATGACGGGTTTTGGCCCCTCCTCTTTGATGGGCGTTGAGCAATCCACGATTTCAAAGGAAAACATATGGTTACCAGTGATGGGGTTTTTGTCGATGGCGATCCCCGCCACGATCACCATTTCCTTCGACCCCCGGTAGTTCCAACACCTCCGAAAAGAAGAGCCAGTAAAATGACAAGTAAAATCAGTGTCAGCTTTTTTTCATAGTCTTTTCTCTGAAGACCTCATTCGCCTCTTATCCATGGCTATCGTTTTGGGACGCGTCAGCATGGTCCACCAGGGAGCCCGTATAAATGTGTCCTTGATCTCCTGAAATTGGAGATTCCCCGACAGCGTCACTTGGGCGATGCCGAATGAGTGCATATTGATCACGTGGACAAGAGCGACGCATAGCCCAAAAGCCAGTCCAAAAAGTCCAAGTATAGAGGAAAAGAAAAGGAGCAGTGTGCGGATATAGACGATGGGGGCGTTCATCTTGGGCACCAACAGGCTGGTGATGCCCGTGAGAGCCACGATGATGATCATGGGGGCGGCCACCAATTTGGCCTCCACGGCCGCCTGACCGATGACCAGCGCGCCCACGATGCTCAATGCCTGGCCGATGGTGGTAGGCATACGTACCCCCGTCTCACGGAGGATATCGAATATGATGAGCATCACAAAAGCCTCGATGGAGGCCGGCAGAGGCACGCTTGACCGCTCGGCGGCGATGTTGAAGAGAAGTTTTGTGGGGAACATCTCGTGATGGAACGCCACGATAGCCACATAAAAACCGGGAACGGTGATGGTCATAAAGAAAGCCAGCATGCGCAGCAGCCTTGCAAAAGAGGAGTAATAATAGTTTAAATAATAATCCTCGCTGCTCTGGAAGTTTTCAATAAACAGATAGGGAACGGTGAGCACAGAGGGGCTGCCGTCCACCACCAGCGCGATGCGCCCTTCCAGGAGCTTGCCGATCACATTATCCGGCCGCTCTGTGTATCCCGTCGTCCTAAAAGGCGAAAGCTGGGCGTCTTTTATGAGCTCGGTGATGTAGTTGGAATCAAGCACCGCGTCGATGTCGATGCTCTCCAGGCGCCGGTAGAGTTCTTTCAGTATCTTTTTGTTCACGATTTCTTCCATGTAGCAGACGCATATCTTTGTCCGGGTGCGCTTGCCCAATGTGAGAAACTTCATTTTCAGCTCGTGGCTGCACACCTTGCGCCTGAGAAGGGAAAGGTTGGTCATGAGGGATTCCGTAAAGCCCTCCCGGGGGCCGATGAGGTTTTTCTCGTTGTCCGGCTCGTCGATGGCCCTGAGGGTGAAGTGCTTTGTGTTGAGTATGAGCGCTTCGTCCGATCCGTCGGCAAACAGTACGGTGTCCCCATAGCTCACGGCGCCCACGATGTCTTTTAAGCTCTTGGTCTTTTCCGTCTCGCTGATCTGGACGACCTGGTTCATGAGAGTGTCCATGAGCCCCCTCCCCGGCTCCGCCGTGGCGGAGAGCATCAGGGGCTTGATAATGTTTTCGCTGATGATACCCGAATCCACCACGCCGTCACAGTACACAATGCAATACTTGGGTTTTTTATAATGGGTATTTTCAATATACCGCAAGCGAAATATGTCCACATTGCAAAAAAGCGCTTTAACTAAAGCGACATTCTCTTCCAGGGAACGGCCGAGGTACTGATCTTTTAAAGACTCGTTAAAAGCGTTCACCGTTTCATCTATTTTTTCTGTTTCTTTCTTGCGCAAATGCGAAACATAAAGTCCGGCTCCTCATACTCTTATCGTTTTTTCATTATCTGCAATTACTTGAAAAAGTATGTGCCCTCGGAAAATCCGTTTTCAGTTTTTCTGCATAAGGGAGGATCTTTCGTTTTTGCCCTACCGGAATTGTTCGCATAGTCAAAAGACCACACCCATTGGGTGTGGTCTTCACTTCTTTCAGCTTTCCAGCGGATTTTTCGGCGTTTTGTCCCGAGGTCATGACGCGCTTACCGACGTGATGGCTTCATGGCGATGCCCGCGACAAGAAAGAGAAGGGCCGCGCCGTAAGTCTCGGCTAGAGGCCCGGCAATGGCCAGCCCAACGGGCATGGCCAGGCTCATCAGGCTCCCCACCAGCGAAAACACCACGTCCCTGGGCTTCGGGGGGAATGTTCTGCTGAAAATAGGCCATGTGAGGACGTTGTACAGTGTGGACGCGGCGCCCATGCACCGCAGAGCGCCGCAAACATCCAGAAAGCCCGTAGGTCGGGAGGCAGCAGGCCGGAGAGGAGCGTGGCCGCGCCAAATCCCAGCAAGGGCGATGTGCACCGCCCGGGAATTTTATGCCCGATCTCCCCGTAAGCGCTCACCAGCGCGGCGGAAACATCATGCCCCCGCGTAAGAAAACTCAATGACGCTGGCGTGCCAGGCCGTGCCGAGAAAGTGCTTGCTGGTCATGAGCGGGAAAAGCGTGGACAGGGGAGCAGGCACACCATGCACAAAGAACGGTGAAGGTTAACACATGAGCTTTTTTGTCCCTGAGCAGGACGGCCGCCCCTTCCTTCATCTCCCGGAAAATATTGGGCGCCCTTCCTTTTTCCCTCTTGGGATCAGGGATTTTCACAACGGCCACGGACGGGAGGCCCGCGAGAGCGCCAAAGACGTCCGTCAGCATGATCGCGGGCAGAGGCAGCGCCGCTGGGTACAGTGCCGCGCCCAGCACGGGACCCAGCATGAAGGCGCCCGACTGCATGAACTGGCTCCAGCCGTTGGCGCGCAGCTGTTCTCCCGGCACAAGCATGGGAACCGCCGCCTGTGGCCGGCGTGTGAAACACATTTCCGACGGCGCGGACGCCCAGCACCGAACAGGCCACCCAGTAAAAGGGCTTTCCAAAGAGGAAAAGCAGCGCAAAAACGCCCGCCGCCGCGGCAATAAACAGGTCGGCGGCGATGATCACCGTCTTGCGTTTCAGGCGATCAATCCATACCCCCGCAAAAGGACCCAGAAAAAACTGCGGGAGGAGGCGAGAAGCGCGGACAGCATAAGCGCGGAGGAGGTTTCGCTGGCCAGCAACCGCTATGAGCAAACTGCACGGCCGAACTGCCGATGAGAGATACGGTCTGCCCCGCAGCGATGAGCAAAAAGCCTTTTTTCAGGGCATGGGATGCGCGGGTTTCATCAAATTCCTGTTCATGGATTGGATTGATCTTGCTGCGTTCTGCAAAGAGAGGCAAACAAATCATATAATTCCGGCAGGGCTTTTCAGAGGCGCCGGGCGCTTTTGATTGGCATCAAAATAGCAGTGCCTGGTTTCCGCCACAACTCGAAGATCTTGCCGCTTTTTGCATCGGTGATTTGATACTGAACCATCATTTGAGCAGGGGGTCAGGAAGTTACGAATGCGGATGTTCACCGTGTCGCCAAAACGAACCATGGACTTGTACTCACACAGGACAGGCCAAGCAGCACAAAGTCGATTCCGCAGCTCAAGGCACGGTCATGGCGAGCCATTTGCTCCGCCAAAATCGCGCGCTTCCTCCAGCCAGTGGATATAATTCGCGTGATGGATGATGCCCATCTGGTCGGTTTCATAATAATGTGTTTTCTGGAGTATGGAGTAATATTCATCAGGGTTCTTCTTTCTCGTGAATTCTCATTTATCTATGTATGTATCTGTTCACGCACTTACTTTTGACGTCATACTACCATATTTCATTGGATAAAAGAAGAGACATACCTTCCGTTGGAGGAAGATATGTCTTTTACGGAATGTGTTGAGGGAAAAAGATACGGCCATTCACAGGAATGAGGTTCTGACGAGGCTCCCCTTGCCTATGAATTACTCTTGGGGGATAACCAGAAGGATATCCTCTGCGGGTTTTTCATGGCTTAAAGTGTACACGGGCCGCAGTACGAGCTGGGTCGTATTTTCGGGCAGGGGTGCATAGGTTCCAAACATGGCGGTTCCCACCGCGCAGCCGGGTCCTTCATCCATCACTTTGCCATCGGCAGCCAGGCACATACTGACATACATAATCTACGCTCGCGACATTTTCCTCAACGGCCATTGCCTCGCTCCATGTTTCCGGCACATTCAGCATTACGTTAATTCTTGTGTCCACGGGAGAGGTATACACCTCGATATGTGCTGAGTAGTTTTCGTATTCGCGTTCAGCGGTGTAGTTGTGGACGCTGTCCGTACTGCGTGGGATGCTCGCTTTGATGGTTCTTTCGTCACCGGCATCGAGTGGCTGGTGTAGACACCACCTCCAGAGAATCCTGGTTTTGAGCCGATTCGGGGAGCGGCGTGGCCAGCTTGATGTACAGCCAGCCCGTGCCGTCCGCATTCACGTCTCCATCCTCGGCATCGCGCATGAGCTTGTCTCCATTGGTCAGATAGACCCCGTCGCAAATTCTGAGCTTTGTGTTATCGTAACTGATTCCCACGGCAAGCTGCTGGCCATCGTAGTAGGCCTGATCGATGGAAAACCCCTCTGTAGCGACAATGCCTTGCCCCGCCAGTTCATCCATCTTGATAAAATCTTCCCCCTGGTGCGACGCGTGCCGATTTTTCAGATAGGCAAAGATAGACTGGGGAATGCCGACGGCGAACGCGGCAGTCGTCATAAGGCACAGTATACAAATTGCCGCTGCCGCCGCAGCAAAGGGCCTGGCCCTCTTCGCTTCCGTCTTATTCCTGCCACAGGTGGTTTCTCTGTAAATCCTGTTTTCCAACTCATCGTCCATAATAAGTCCCGCTAAACGCGCATCGATTTTTCCCTTCAGACTCCCATTCTTCATAATACCATTCCTCAAAATGTGGTTTGAGCTTTTCTCTGGCTCGTTTGAGGCGTATCGACACTGTCGCCTCCGGTATGCCCAGTGCTTGGGCCACTTCGCTGGTTTTCATTTCTTGATAATAGTAAAGCAGCAGAACCTCTTTGTACTTGTGGGGCAATCTCATGATTTCCTTTATGACCGTGTCATCGGTCAAGTCGGCGTCATAAGCTGTCGGTTCGGGCAGGCTTTCGGGAATAACACTGCGATCGATGAACCGCATCCACGGGCTGCGCATGTAATTTTTACATGTGTTGATGGCGATACGCATGAGCCAGGTCTTTTCGGCGCTGTCCCCGCGGAATTGCGCATAGTGCCTGTAAGCCTTTAAAAAGGTATCCTGTACGGCGTCCTGGGCAGTGGCAACATTGCCCAAATAGAGAAAACACAGGCGCAGAAGGCTGTCGCCATGGTTCTCGATGAGCCGTTCCAGCCAAAGCCCCTTTTGCCTGCTTTCGGCTGTGACCAAGTACATTCATTCACCTCCTTTGCTCATTAGACACTTCAGACGGTTTTTTTCTTTCATCTCATTATGTCTTGAATAGATTTCTTACGCTTGCAGTATTGATCAGCCATAATTCCTTCTCAATATTCCAGATAAGTATGCCATGGAGCGAGGAGGATGGAAAACCGATAAAACGATAAAGGCCCTTTACCAGAACGCATTCACAGAGGAGCGCGCAAAAGTAGATAAGAAATCGACAAATTTTTTAAAAGACATAATCAAATGGTATCATGAAATAAAAAAACCCGCATGATTAGCGAGTTTTAATGGAGAAGGACACGAGTTTAATACAAAATGCACACCCCTGCGACGTTCCCGTTTGTTCCGTTTGCTTTGTGCACACCCTCAACCATTACCGTTCACTGGGTGAAAGCTTTTTAATCGCATGAAACAAATCGTATGAAACTTTTCTAAACACATTGACAAATTTTGATTTGATGCATATAATAATAACATATCGAATATTTGATATGAGGTGACGACTTGATTACTGTACACGAGGAACATGCAAAGATATTTAAGGCGTTTTGCGATGAAAAGCGTCTGCGAATACTTGAACTACTGCGCGGCGGAGAAAAATGCGCCTGTGTTTTGCTGGAACAACTGGACGTGGGTCAGTCGGGGCTATCCTACCACATGAAGATTCTGGTTGAGTCGGGCGTGGTGAGAGCCGGCAGGAAGGCAAATGGACGCACTACAAAATCAGTGAAAAAGGTAGTTCTTATGCTGGTACTCTGCTCAAGGAACTGACAACACCGAACACGGTTACAGAAGAAAAAGACTGCTGTAAAAAATGCTTTCATCTGACGATGGCTTTAAAACAGTAGAACGCATCAAAATTATTTGATATTATTGTCCTTTTATTGAAAGTGAGGCTTATATTCTATGCAAATATTAAAAGCAATTTGGGATTTTTTCCAGAATCAAATACTTGGAATGAAATGCGCTAAACGAACTAATTGGCGGAGGTTCAGCAGTAGGTCTTGACACCACGAATCGCTGGATTGGAAGCATTCAATTTTTTGTTTATGACGTTATAAAAATTGTTGTTTTATTATGCTTCCTGATCTTTATTATCAGTTACATTCAGAGCTTTTTTCCCCGCTCGAGCGTAGCAAGAAGATACAGGGCGCTTCTCATGGCATCGGGGCAAATTCAGCTGCCGCACTGCTCGGAACTGTGACGCCGTTTTGTTCATGTTCGTCAATTCCACTCTTTATAGGTTTTACATCTGCAGGCCTACTCCTTTGGGAGTAACCTTTTCGTTCCTTATTTCTCTCCTATGGTAGACTCCTCGGGTCTCTTGTCCTTCTGATGGAGTATCTTTGGCGCAAAGGTTGCTATTTTATATGTTTTATTCGGGCTTATAATAGCCGTGTCGGTGGTACCATTATCGAGAAATGCATAGGGCTACTTCTTACCCTAATCTTATTTTTCTTTCCAGGGCGATATTATCGTAAACAATCCGCTTCACATCATCCTGATTGCGATACCTTTGACTATTCAGACATTTTAATATTTTTTATTTCCTACCTGCCTTGCAAGTGGTTGAAACTAACCCATGACATTGCAGCCCCTGCCGGTATGATTTGCGCTTCCAACTTCTTTGAGTTTTCAGTTGCGGTGGCAATCGCGTTGTTTGGAACGACCTCTCCGGCTGCGCTTGCCACTACCGTGGGCGTTTTGACTGAGGTGCCTGTTATGCTTATCCTTGTAAAAATCGCAAATAACACAAAACATTGGTTCCCATCCCCTAAAACGGATAATCAATAATATTTCTTTAAGGAGTGATTCTATATGAAAAAAATGATAATTTATGAGCCAGCTATGTGCTGCTCAACAGGACTTTGTGGAGTAGGCGTTGATCCAGAACTACTCAGGATATCCACTGTACTTTCCAACCTTGATAAAAATGCCATTAAGGTCGATAGATATAACCTGACGAACGCGCCCCAGGAGTTTATAAAAAATACGGAAGTTAACCAGCTTATCTCAAAAGGTGTTGATGTCCTTCCTATCACTGTACTGGACGGAAAAGTAGTAATTACCAAAAGGTATCCGACAAACGACGAGTTTATTTCCATGTTGAATGTACCAAGGAGCTATTTGGGCGAGAACCCAAAATCCATAAACAAGGTTAAAATAACACCAAAAAATTCAGGCGGCTGCGGTTGTTCCGGCGGTAAGTGCTGCTAAAGAAAGAAGGTAACCCGATGGAACCATTTAATCCGCAGGCAATCAACTTAACTAAATATTTATTCTTTACTGGCAAGGGCGGCGTGGGTAAAACCTCCGCCGCCTGCGCCACTGCTGTTATTCTTGCCGACAGTGGAAAAAAGGTACTACTCATCAGCACCGATCCCGCGTCAAACCTGCAAGATGTATTCAATACCGACCTGAATAATAAGGGCGTTAAGATAGAGGAAGTTCCCAATCTGATGGTAGCCAACCTCGACCCTATTCAAGCGGCAGCAGAATACCGCGAGAGTGTGATTGGCCCGTACCGCGGGAAATTACCTGATGCCGTGATAACCAATATGGAAGAACAACTTTCCGGTTCATGCACGGTCGAAATTGCCGCGTTTAATGAATTTTCAAACTATATCACAGACAAAAAAGCTCAAGAGGAATACGATAATATTATTTTTGATACCGCTCCAACCGGCCATACTTTGAGGATGCTTCAGCTACCCTCCGCGTGGAGTAGTTTTATCAGCGAAAATACACATGGCGCCTCCTGTCTAGGGCAACTGTCCGGCTTGGAGAGCAAAAAAGATATCTATAGAAACGCGGTAGAAACTTTAGCAGATGGAGAGCTTACAACTCTGATGCTGGTTTCCCGACCTGAAACATCACCTTTAAAGGAAGCTGAAAGAGCGTCAAAAGAGCTTTCCGACATTGGTGTAAAAAATCAAGCTCTTATTATTAACGGTATTCTACATTGCTTGACAACGGTACAAAGACCGCATAAAAAAATCAGATTTTCCAAACGATGTCCAAGTCTCGCGCTTGTGGCCTTAATTTGAGAAATCATCCCGTCAGCAACTCGCCTGTCCTCAAAGCTGATGTCATCCCATTTGTCAGAAGATCGGAAATCCGGGCGATTCTTTCAGGGAAATGGCCTCGGCGGTCATATCGGCAATTTCTTTCATAATGGTTTGCCGCTGCCCGTCCAGTTCCTCAATCTTACCGTTGGCGTAGGACAGGATGGCATTTGCGCCCGTAAGACCGTTTATCAGCTTTTCAATTTCGGCCTCGATCTGCGCAGCTCCACGTTGAGAGCGGTCAGCTTCGGATTGGCTTTCGCGGAATTGCCGCCCGTCAAGTTTGAAACTCGGCCATCTTAATGACCATTTGCGTATAGATGGATTGCTCAAACTCGTTTGTGCGGAGCGTCCCGCAGCCGCGCAGCTTTTATATGTTGTCAACCCGTTTATGGCAACGCAAGTATCGCGTACCCGAAGAATTGATGCTCACCAGCGCATAGCCGCAGTTCCCGCACTTAATTTTCCCGGCAAGCCATGTATTCTGCGCCTTGCGCCCGTTCTGGAATATGATGTTGTTCATCAGCTTTTTGCGGCACTCAAGCCACGTCCGACGATATAAGCCCCTCGTAGGGCGCAAGCACAAGGATTTGATCCTTTAGCTGCTTTTGCTTTTTCACCGCCACATCCCGGCCCTGATAGAGAAAGCAACCGTTTTCCCCGGTGAAGTCCGCCGCGTCGTTGACAATGGCCGCGCCCTGGCTTTTGAAAAACTCATACAGTTCCAGATCGGCCTGGGCATAGGCCGGGTTCCGCAATAATTGCGAGATAAACCCACGGGCAAGCGCCTTGCCGTAAATGGAGATGCCCCGCTCCGAGAAATACCGGGCGATGTCACCAAAAGAGGTCTGCGGGTCGGCATACATTTCAAACATCAGCCGCACATGCTCTGCCGCATTTGACTCAGCCGCATCATCTTTTGTGCGGATACCCTCCACAACGGTCGGCTCCAGCCTGTAGCCATACGGCGCTTTGCCGCTCATGTGGAAGCCCTTTTGACAACGGGAGTAATAGGCGTCGGTCACGCGCTGGATGGTTTCCCGTTCCAGTTGTGCGAACACAATACAGATATTCAGCATGGCCCGGCCCATCGGCGTTGAAGTATCAAACTTTTCAGTTGAGGACACAAACTCCACGTTGTATTTCTGAAAAAGCTCCATCATGTTGCAAAATCAGAATGGAACGACTGATCCTGTCGAGCTTGTAGACCACAACCTTTGCAATCAGGCCCTTTTCAATATCCGTATCAGTTCCTTGAATTTGGGGCGGTCCTGTGTTCTTGCCGGAATACCCCTTATCCTTGTATTCCTTGCAATTTCCCCCTTTCAGTTCGTATTTGCAAAACTCAATCTGGCTTTCAATGCTGATGCTGTCTTTCTTGTCCACCGATTGCCTTGCATAAATCACGTCGATTCGATTGTTCATATTCTGCTCCTTTCCTTATCGGAAACGGAGCTACCAACCTACTTATATTATAACTCTGATAGCCCCGTACAACAAGGATGCCGAGCCTTGCCCGAATCAGCCCTGTCCGGTTTTGTACTTCATTACCACATCGTAAAGGCGCTGCTCGATTTCCCGCTTGCGCCGCTCCCGCTCTTTTTGGGGAAGAATGGGCGTATGGTTTCGGATCGTAATGGTTTTCCCTGAAAGGGAACGACGGTTTCCTCCGTCCGATATTTCAAATGAGTTACCTGCATATATCAAAACCTCCTTGACCGCTATAAATGTTATAGGTGGTTTCCCGTTGTCCGCAGGGAAACGCCAAAGGCCAGCACCGCGAAAGTGCTGGCCTTTGGTATTGCCCCGGCCTCTGGACAAAATGTCCGAAAGTGTGAGAGCGCCGCGCCGGATATAGTTTGAGCTGTCATAAGACAAAAAGTATTCCGGCGCGGCTTCTCACGATATATATTAAAATGATGTCCCGGACGGGCGGCGGCTGCGCCCTCATAGGAATTTCACCTCCCCCCATGCTGATGGCGGGCCGTTCTCATTGCCTGCGACGGTTTTTTCACGCTCGGACTGTGACTGAACGGAAGTATCATTGTACCAAGCGCCGGATCGTCGCCCGGCGGGATTGCCCATCCCGCCTCGCCGCAGTTCGTGTTTACCGCTCCTATCGACCCGGAAGCCGATCATCATGGCGCACTCTGCAGCCCGGCTCCTCCGCGATTGAACGTATCCGGGTCATCGATATTCAGTTGTAAGTTAATGAGAGGAAAACCCCTCTCATTAACCGTGTCACTTAGGGGCCGATAGTTCCGCTATCAAAGCGTGTTCTTCAAATATTTTTTCATATTCCGAGCGCTCGATGCTCTCGGACACGCGGCTTTTCGCCACACCCTCGGCCCGCGCAATATCGGCCTTGCTCATGCCGAGGATAAAATGCGCCTCGACTCTCCGGCCCTGCGTTTCGGGCAGGGAATTGAGCGCGTTGCACAACCGGCATATCATCAGCCGACGCTCGTAAATCTCATAGGGAGAAAGAGAAGCGAAGCAAGCCTCGCTCTCGATCCCGTCGCCAGCGTCAAGGGAATACTGCCCTTGTTGCGGTATATGCGCCTTGTGCGCTTTCTATGTACGCTTGTCCGCAAGTAGCTCGTCCGCCACTTCATCGAGAACCTCCACAAACTCGTCATGTGTATACCACGGGTAAAAATCCCGCAAATTGATCGTTACCATAAGTAAGCCTCCATTCGATTTTTTGGGAAAGAGAAAATCGAATGGGCATGGCGGGGATCGGCAGCCGGGACAGCCGCCGCGCACCTCTGGACGAAATGTCCAGAACATGTGAGAGAGATTGCCCCATAAAGCGACTTGATTACAGCCATAAACGGCCAAAAAAGAGCATAAAAAAACACCTTTGAGGGAAAATCCCTGAAAAGTGTCGAATGAAAAATGTGTGCAGTAGCCTACAAAATAATCTTTTATTTTTTTGAAGTTGTATAGAATTAAAACTTCTGCTACATTTGGCCGCTATAATAAGATAGCGGTCTCTCCCTTAGAAGAAGAAAGGCATAGTTGCGCATAAAATACCCTCCAAACTTGGGAGCTTGGAGGGATAGCGCATTTGGAGCATGGGGAAGTCCCCACCAAACTCACGTTTTTTTTATTTGGCAGGTATGTTTCGCATCTAAATTGGGGCTAACGATAATCTCTATTATCAGACACTCTCGATTTCATCATGCAGCTTATTGACTGCCTTTTTTATTTTCTAACAGAGAGGACAGAACTTGGACAGTTAGGTAAGAGGGGAAAAACGCCGCTATGATGGTAGTAGTTAATCCAATTTTCACATTTACCCTTAGAAGTTTATTATTGGAATGAACCTGTCTGTAAACAAGCTTTTCGGGGCAGTGTTCATATTGTTATACTAGGCAATAGTGCTCAGATTTTTGATTGAAATAAAATGCACCGATACCTTTAAGACCGAGATGAACCCCAAGAACGCCTCCAATTTTGCATAGTGTAGTCATACAGTGAGGCAATCCTTTTTTGATAAGTTCTTCAAGGGCTTTCACTGAGGGGAGATCATCGGCGTGCGCAATTACGATAAGCTGTGAAGGGAAGTTCGCAGCTTTTAAAATAATTCTTTCTGCTAGCTCCTGAAGTGTACGTTTTTTACCACGGATCATTTTTTGAACAACAATACTGCCTTTTTCAACGATAAGGATGGGGAGAATGCCCAATGCACTTCCGACAGAAGCTGCTGTTTTTGAAATTCTGCCGCCTTTTGCAAGCCATCCAATATCACCTATCGAAAAAACGTGTTCGATATGATCCGCCATAAATTGAATTTCGGATTTTACGGCTTCAAACGTGCACCCGGAGTCAACCATTTTGAGGGCTTGCAAAACAATAAGGCCCGCTCCACCGGAACCTCCTTTGGAATCTAAGACGGCAATGTTACGTTCTGGAAATTCTGTTCGCAATTCCTCGGCAACCATCCAAGCCAGCGAAAAGCAGCCGGACATTGCGCTTGAAAACGAGATATAGATCACATCTTTTCCACTTTCAAGGCAGGATTTGAAAACGCTGTATGTCCTGTCATAGGGAATCTGTGCTGTTTTTGGAACGATTCCCTGACGCATAACATCATAAACCTCAGACAAGTGAATGGTTTCGCCATCCAGATAATCTTGATTTCCAATAGTGATGGTCAGGGGTAAGATGATCAAGTCCATTCCCTTGATCATTGCCGGGTCAAAGTCGC
>JAXGQH010000008.1:0-71258 GCA_040766545.1 Christensenellaceae bacterium | reverse complement strand
TCCCCTTTCGTCAAACCGATCCCATGGTGTTTTTTAAAAATTCTTACGTTCATTATATCCGCCGGGAGAAGCCTGGTCAACTCCCGGGCGTTTTGTATAAAGCAGGCTAATGAAAGCCCTTTGATTTGGTCTGAGTTTAATGTCCTTCAAAGCCGAATCATCCCAAGCAAGGCCTTTTCAGATTGGGGAGAATCAAGGAGCGAGCCCGAATCCCTTCTTTTCGCTTGGAACAAAACAAAACCGCCCGGGTGAGAGGCGGTTTTTCTGTGCTCTATGAAAATTTACTGCCGGTTGTCTTTTTCTCTGTTTTCGGCTTCATTCCTGACTTCATTATTGCGAAGCCCCTTCAAAGCCTGCTCGCGTCTTTCATTTTGATTGCGGAGCTGCTCTTCCTTATTATTGTTTTCCGCATTGCGATTATTCTCATTTTTCTGGTTTCTCTCCATATTGTTCCTGCGGTTATCGAAGTTTTTCACACGATCACCTCCTTTACCATACTATCTGCAAATGGATGAGCGATTATTCAACGCGCCCGAAGCGATCAGTTCCATTTGCGGGCTTCTTTTGGGCAGTTTCAGAATTTGGCGAATGATATAAAAAATGACGTTTTACGAGCCGGTTTCTTAATAGGCATATATCGATATTTTGCGCTTTTTATGAACGGCCGATGCGCGCAAAAACAATAAAATAAGAGCCCCGGGATTTCCCGGGGCTTTTCATTTTTGGCTTTGGCTCGTTTCATTTTCCATGGATAGTTTGCGGGGCAATCATCTGCCCGTTTTGCATCTGTTCATAATACAAAACCACGAATTCCATCAGCCTTTTTTCCGGCTCCGCCTCTTCCGACAGGCCGGAATACTTTATTAAGGAAGCTCTCAACCCATTTTCCCTTGTATATGCATGCACTTCGCAGGCGTCCGCATCCTCCGGATTTTCATACAGATAGGCGGCCGCCAAGCCATGGGCAAGAAAGTACGGTGTTTTCCCGTGTTTCAGGCAGGCCAGCGCCGGGCCGACCACCCTGTCTCCCTTGCCGATTTTTCGCTTGAGGTTCCCCGCCACGCGAGAAATGGGATCATCAATGCTGGGATTGTAATAATCTTTACGCAGCTCCACATCGTGATTGTAATCCGCCTCGATTTCCGGAATGGGAATCGTAAACTCTTTGGAAATGGCAAAAGTGCTTTCCGCTCCTGCCGCAAATACGCAGGCGTCGATCAGCGGAATATTTTTCGCTTCCCTTATAAACGTATACCCGCAATAGTGCGCATAGACGGCCATTAAAAATGGATCATATTCACCTGCCAGATTTTATGCACCAGCCGCGCTCCCAGGCGATCTCTTAATTTGAGCGCCACGCCTTCCGGAATGGCTCCTGCAAATCCGTCCTTATCCACAGACAGATACTTGTCGTGCCCGCAGAACGCGGCCATGGGGTCTTCCGCCAGCATCTGGGGAGTCGGTTCCGCGCAGGTTCTGGACACAAGGGTTTCGACCAGGCCCACATGTTTTCCCATATACAGCCCGCTGCTCCGGAGTCGTTAAAATCTCACGCATATAAGAGGCGAGCTTTTCCGCAGGCTGCAAAGTTGACGCAGATCAACACGTCCAGGGTTCGCCGCTGCCTTTTTTCATCCTTCTCAGCACGGCTTTTGCCAGCAGATGAGCCACCGGTTCCATGGCCTCTTCAAAATATGAAGGGACGCATAGTTCACGTTGCTGAGGATTTCGATTGCCGCTTCCTCGTCCCGCTTCATGGCATAGCGCGCACCCGGTCTATGCGGATCTTTTCCTCGACCGTCTTCATGGGCTTTAAAGAGCGTATAAGAACCCTGGCGGTTCAACTGGTCCACCGTCCGCTCGGATCGGGTGATGAACGCAAGGTCAAACCCGCCGGCATAAAAATATCCCCTAAAAACCCTCTTCCGATCTTTCCTGCACCGATGAGCGCGATTTCTTTTTGTAATCCGCCATTGCTCTTCCAATCCCTTTCCCTTTTCTACCCGTCAATTATAGCACATATCGTTGGGACAAACAAAAAGCATCCATATCAGCGACATAGATGCTTCTGGCTCCTGCTGGGCTCGAATCCAGCGACATTTCGGTTAACAGCCGAACGCTCTACCAGCTGAGCTAAGGAGGAATATTTAAAATCCGGCAGCTACCTATCCTCCCGGGCCGTTTCCAGCCAAGTACTTTCGGCGTATAAGGGCTTAACTTCGTGTTCGGGATGGGAACAGGTGGTTCCCCTTAGCTATCGCCACCGGAAAAGGGTTATTTAGTTATGTTTGCCGGAGTTCATGATATGCTCTTTACCGGCTTTGTCAAGCACACTCAAAACTATATAATAATACCCGTACTCGAAAAGTATTTACATATCCTTTATTGCTTTAGATCAAGCCCTCGACCTATTAGTATCAGTCAGCTCAGTACATTACTGCACTTACACCTCTGACCTATCAACCTCATAGTCCTTGAGGGGTCTTACTTTCTTTTAGAAATGAGAAGTCTTATCTTGAGGCAGGTTTCACGCTTAGATGCTTTCAGCGTTTATCCTTCCCGTACTTAGCTACCCAGCGGTGCACTTGGCAGTACAACTGGTACACCATCGGTACGTCCATCCCGGTCCTCTCGTACTAGGGACAGCCCTCTCAAACTTCTAACGCCCACGATAGATAGGGACCGAACTGTCTCACGACGTTCTGAACCCAGCTCGCGTGCCGCTTTAATTGGCGAACAGCCATACCCTTGGGACCTGCTCCAGCCCCAGGATGCGACGAGCCGACATCGAGGTGCCAAACCTCCCCGTCGATGTGGACTCTTGGGGGAGATCAGCCTGTTATCCCCGAGGTAACTTTTATCCGTTTAGCGATGGCTCTTCCACTCGATACCACCGGATCACTAAGCCCGACTTTCGTCTCTGCTTGACATGTCTGTCTCGCAGTCAGGCCTCCTTTTGCCTTTACACTCTCACACATGATTTCCGACCATGCTGAGGAGACCTTTGGGCGCCTCCGTTACTCTTTCGGAGGCGACCGCCCCAGTCAAACTGCCCACCTGGTACTGTCCGATCCCCGGTTCACGGGTCGATCGTTAGAATCTCAACATTAAAAGAGTGGTATCCCACCGGTGACTCCACCTAGGCTGACGCCTCGGCTTCACAGTCTCCCACCTATCCTGTACATTTAATGTCAAAATCCAATGCCAAGCTACAGTAAAGCTCTACGGGGTCTTTCCGTCTAGTCGCGGGTAACTGGCATCTTTACCAGTCCTACAATTTCACCGAGTCCCTTGTTGAGACAGTGCCCAAATCGTTACGCCATTCGTGCGGGTCGGAACTTACCCGACAAGGAATTTCGCTACCTTAGGACCGTTATAGTTACGGCCGCCGTTCACCGGGGCTTCAGTTCACTGCTTCGCTTGCGCTAACAATTCCCCTTAACCTTCCGGCACTGGGCAGGCGTCAGCCCGTATACTTCATCTCTCGATTTCGCACAGACCTGTGTTTTTGATAAACAGTCGCTTGGGCCTCTTCACTGCAGCCTCTCTCGAGGCACTCCTTATCCCGAAGTTACGGAGTCATTTTGCCGAGTTCCTTAACAAGGGTTATCTCGCTCATCTTAGGATTCTCTCCTCGCCTACCTGTGTCGGTTTGCGGTACGGGTACCCTCAGGCTCGATAGCAGCTTTTCTCGCCAGTGTGGATTTGGTCGCTTCCATACTTATGTTCTGTCCCCATCACACCTCCGCCTTAATGGGGAAACGTACTTCACTATCTCCCCAGCCTTGATGCTTGGACGGGCTCTACCATCAACCCGCTCGACCTATCCTCCTGTGTCACTGCTTCTCTTAAAAACGCCTTTGGGTAGTACAGGATTATCAACCTGTTGTCCATCGCCTACGACTCTCTCGTCCTCGGCTTAGGTCCCGACTTACCCTGGGGGGACGAACCTTCCCCAGGAAACCTCAGGCTTTCGATGGAAGGGATTCTCACCCTCCTCTCGTTACTCATGCCAGCATTCTCTCTCCTATGCAGTCCACCGCTCCTCTCGGTACGGCTTCGTCCCGCATACGATGCTCCTCTACCACTTACACAATTAAGTGTAAATCCATAGCTTCGGCGGCAGGTTTAGCCCCGGACATTTTCGGCGCAAGTCCACTCGACCAGTGAGCTATTACGCACTCTTTAAATGTATGGCTGCTTCTAAGCCAACATCCTGGTTGTCTATGCATTCTCACATCCTTTGCCACTTAACCTGCACTTAGGGGCCTTAGCTGATGATCTGGGCTCTTTCCCTTTCGACAATGAAACTTAGCTCACATTGTCTGACTCCCACTGATCCATATACGCCATTCGGAGTTTGATAGAGTTCGGTAAGCTTTGTGGCCCCCTAGCTCATTCAGTGCTCTACCTGCGTATATTTCTTTTAGTGAGGCTAGCCCTAAAGCTATTTCGAGGAGAACCAGCTATTTCCGAGCTCGATTGGAATTTCTCCCCTATTCACAGATCATCCCTATGCTTTTCAGCGCACACAGGTTCGAACCTCCACGATGTCTTACCATCGCTTCACTCTGTCCATGAATAGCTCGCCCGGTTTCGGGTCTACTTCATGCAACTATCGCCCTTTTAAGACTCGGTTTCCCTGCGGCTCCGGCGCTTAGCGCCTTAACCTCGCTGCACAAATGTAACTCGCTGGCCCGTTCTTCAATAAGTACAACTTCGCACGCTCTAATCGTGCTCAGTTTGCTTGTAAACATAGGGTTTCAGGTTCTCTTTCACTCCCCTCCCGGGGTGCTTTTCACCTTTCCCTCACGGTACTAGTCCGCTATCGGTCATCAAGTAGTATTTAGCCTTGGAGAGTGGTCTCCCCTGCTTCCCACCGGGTTTCTCGTGTCCTGTGGTACTCTGGATACGTCTTATTGCTTACTTGCTTCGTGTACGGGACTGTTACCCTCTTTCGTGCGGCTTTCCAGCCGTCTTCCACTCGCGTTCAGGTTTTTGATAGACGTTCCGCAACCCCAAGCCTCCGTAGACGCTTGGTTTAGGCTCTTTCCCTTTCGCTCGCCGCTACTCAGAAAATCGTTTTTACTTTCTTTTCCTCCGGTTACTAAGATGTTTCAGTTCACCGGGTTCCCTCCGTATACCTATGTATTCAGCATACGGTGACAGGGCTTCTCCCTGCCGGGTTTCCCCATTCGGACATCCATGGATCTATGCTTGTTTGCAGCTCCCCATGGCTTTTCGCAGCTTACCACGTCCTTCTTCGGCTCTTGATGCCTAGGCATCCTCCCTACGCTCTTATTCGCTTGATCTTTCGCTATTTCCTAAATTTCTTTGATATTTTTTCGCTACCCTTAAGATTTGCTTTCCCTTTTTTCTCGGTCGTTCAGTAAAATTGTCTTTTACCCTTCAAAAAAAGTTCTTTCGTTTGTAAGGTTTTGCTTTACTTTTCTTTTCTCTCGCTTATTATATAGTTTTCAATGTGCTTGGTGGGCCTAAGTAGACTCGAACTACCGACCTCGCGCTTATCAGGCGCGCGCTCTAACCGGCTGAGCTATAGGCCCATAAAAATTAGTCCTTTTCGCTTTCATAGCCTTGTTTTGTTCGACCACAACTGCCCACACGCTTTCGCGTTTTAGGACTATTCCCCTGACAACAAAGCGTAAACAGTACTTACTTTTAGAAGCCGTCTTAAACTCGCTTCTCTTACCTTTTTCACCTTAGAAAGGAGGTGATCCAGCCGCACCTTCCGATACGGCTACCTTGTTACGACTTCACCCCAGTCATTGGTTTCACCTTCGACGACTCCCTCCTTGCGGTTAGGACATCGGCTTCGGGCGCCCCCAACTTCCATGGTGTGACGGGCGGTGTGTACAAGGCCCGGGAACGCATTCACCGCGACATGCTGATTCGCGATTACTAGCAACTCCGACTTCATGTGGGCGGGTTGCAGCCCACAATCTGAACTGAGACCGGCTTTTTGAGATTCGCTCACCTTCACAGGCTCGCTCCTCTTTGTACCGGCCATTGTAGCACGTGTGTAGCCCAAGACATAAAGGGCATGCTGATTTGACATCATCCCCACCTTCCTCCGAGTTGTCCTCGGCAGTCTCATTAGAGTTCCCGACTTTACTCGCTGGCAACTAAGGATAAGGGTTGCGCTCGTTGCGGGACTTAACCCAACATCTCACGACACGAGCTGACGACAACCATGCACCACCTGTCTTCCTGTCCCGAAGGACTTCATCCCATTACGGATTATGCAGGAGATGTCAAGCTCTGGTAAGGTTCTTCGCGTTGCTTCGAATTAAACCACATGCTCCGCTGCTTGTGCGGGCCCCCGTCAATTCCTTTGAGTTTCAACCTTGCGGCCGTACTCCCCAGGCGGGATACTTATTGCGTTTGCTGCGGCACAGATGACTTCTGTCACCCACACCTAGTATCCATCGTTTACAGCGTGGACTACCAGGGTATCTAATCCTGTTTGCTCCCCACGCTTTCGAGCCTCAGCGTCAGTTATGGTCCAGAAAGCCGCCTTCGCCACTGGTGTTCCTCCTAATATCTACGCATTTCACCGCTACACTAGGAATTCCGCTTCCCTCTCCTGCACTCAAGCACGCCAGTTTTAGATGCGTCCCCGGGTTAAGCCCGGGTATTTGACATCTAACTTAACATGCCGCCTACGCACCCTTTACGCCCAGTAATTCCGGACAACGCTTGCTCCCTACGTATTACCGCGGCTGCTGGCACGTAGTTAGCCGGAGCTTCCTCATATGGTACTGTCATTCCTTCTTCCCATATGACAGAGGTTTACAACCGTTAGGCCTTCTTCCCTCACGCGGCGTTGCTGGGTCAGGGTTTCCCCCATTGCCCAATATTCCCTACTGCTGCCTCCCGTAGGAGTCTGGACCGTCTCTCAGTTCCAGTGTGGCCGTTCACCCTCTCAGGCCGGCTACCCATCGCAGGCTTGGTAGGCTGTTACCCTACCAACTACCTAATGGGACGCGAGCTCCTCCATAAGCGATAAATCTTTGACCCCTCTACCATGCGGTAGTGTGGTCTTATGCGGTATTAGCAGTCATTTCTAACTGTTATCCCCCTCTTATGGGCAGATTGCTCACGCGTTACTCACCCGTCCGCCACTAAGAACACTTCCTTCCATCCGAAAACTTCCGTCTGTGTTCCCCGTTCGACTTGCATGTATTAGGCACGCCGCCAGCGTTCGTCCTGAGCCAGGATCAAACTCTCATTAAAAAAAATTGCAACAGCTTGCGCTGTTTCCTTCTTCTTCTTTAAGGTCTCCCAAGCTCGTTCTTAACGTTCTTACTTTGCTTCTTGATGCTTTCTTGTTTACGCTTTATTTGCTTGTCAAGGTGCCTCCGAAGGGGTTCCCCCCAACGGCGCTTTATCATATTATCAAATACCTTTCCCTATGTCAACACCTTTTTGAGGCGTTTTTGAGTTTTTTTTGCATACTCCTGAAATGTTTGGCATACCCCATACATATTTTCAAAGCCCTTCCGATTCGTTCGGCTCAAAATGGATTTGACAAATGGATCGCCATCTACTATACTCGTCTTAACAAAATATTTAAACCGCTGGGGGCGCCGAAAGGCTGAGAATTGTACCCTTCGAACCTGATATTGTTAATACATTCGTAGGGAAAGCGGATCAAGAGTAAGCTTATCATGCTTATTTGCCCCCTGTCTATCGGCAGGGGTTTTTTGTTGCCCACCAGTCAAAAGGAGGAACCATGCAATCCAACAACCAAAAAGATTCTGAACTGAAGCTCTGGATCAAACTGCTTCTCGTCACGCTGGGACTGGCCGTTTTAGGCTTTGTCGCTTACGTGATATTTGGAGAAGACGACTTTGCCAAGTATTTCAAAGGCTTTATAGAAGCCAACCCCTATCTGCTCCTGGGCGTGGGGGCGGCGCTGGCTCTTGGGATCGGACTTCTTCTCTATTATTCGAGACATCCCGCCAAAGCCTCCTGGCAAACCAGAGAGATCGTGTTCGCGGCTCTGTGCATCGCGCTGTCCTTCGTGCTTTCCTACATTAAAATATGGAAAATGCCTATGGGCGGCTCCGTCACCCCCGCCAGCATGCTGCCCATTATGGTGTTCGCCTACATTTACGGTCCGGGCAAAGGGCTGATGGTGAGCCTGGCTTTCGCCGTACTCCAGATCATCCAGGAGCCCGTCTATTTGAACTTCGTTCAGTTCACCCTGGACTACTTTGTGGGCTTTGGCGTGCTGGCCGCGGCCGGGTTCTTCAGAAACAACCTGCGTCTGGGGGTCGTCCTCTCAAGCCTGCTCCGCTTTATCTGTTCCTTCATCTCCGGGTTCGTCTTTTTCGGGGAATACGCTTCCGAGGGCATGTCGCCCGTGGTCTATTCTCTTGGCTACAACGGCACCTATATGCTGCCTGAACTGATCATCTGCCTGACCGTGACCTTCCTGCCCGGGCTCATGAGCGCCATAGAGAGCATGAAGCGGCAGGCCCTTGCAAGAAAGCAGGAAAAAACCGCATAACCCGCCTGATTCTCAACCTTGAGACGGCGCCTTCCGGCGCCGTCTTTTCTTTTCCAATCAAAAAGGCTCCGGCCAGGCGGAGCCTTTTTACGATTGAAACTTACTCGCCTAAAAACTCGTTCAGCTTGCCAACCAGCGTGTCCGCATCGATGCCGTGGACCATGCAGGCTTCTCCGATGCTCTCGCCCGAAGCGGCGGGGCAGCCCACGCAGTGCATGCCGCTTTCAAAGAATATCTCGGCGGTGTTCACGTCCCGCTCCAACACTTCCCTGATGATCGTATCTTTTGTGATCTTTGCCATATCTATTTTCTCCTTAAAACATTCGTAAGACCTATTATACCCCAATATGCCGCAAAATCCAGCAAAACTCACGTCTTTTTATGAATTTTTTCTCCGCACTTGGGGCAGGTTACCACCACTTTGCCTTTGCCTCTGGGCACTCGCAGCTTCTGACGGCACTTGGGGCAGTAAAACAATTTATGAGTATTGTAATCCGGCCGCTTTTTAAAGAGCCCCTTCACAGGGCTCCAGATTTTTAAAAATCCCCTGTTTTCCTTCTGCCGCCCGTAGACGTTTCTGGAAAAAATCCGGAACGCCTCGTAAGCCATGAGGAGCAGCGAGAGTATTTTGCCCGCGATGTGGGGGATGAAGCTCAATAAAAGCGCTATGATGGACAAAAAGACGCCGAACTGGTCTACCCCATACCGCCCGGTCATGAAATTCCGAAACCTGTTGCCAAATGAATTCATCGATATCCCTTCTTACAAAACGATTTCTTCTCCCCGCTCTTTGGGGGCATAAATCTGATAATCCGCCATCTTTTCCCGAAAGGCTGCCGCCGCGTCGAAACGCCGGCCGAAGTGCATGGGAATGAAGGCTTTGGGCTTGATTTTAATAAAGGCCACGGCGCCCTCGTCATGATCCTTTCCCATACGAGGATCCACCGGGAAAAAGGCCAAGTCCGGCTGCTGGACGGCTTGGGCGATGAGGTCAAGGGCGGCGGCAAAGTTCTCCTCCGCCTCGGCGATCTTTCTTCCGTGCTCTCTTCCCGCCAGTGCCAGCAGTTCAGGTCGCCCGCGTGGAAAATGCTCTTCCCCTCTATCTTTATTTCAAAAGACACGCCAATATCCGTGGACGGCCAGGCCCGGACGAAGATCGTGCCGTCTGAAAACCTCTCCCCCACGCCGAGAAAAGCCGCCGACACCCCGCCCGGGGCGGGAATGTCTTTTTCCAATATGTAAAAAGTATTTTTGTTATAGCGGACGAGTCCGAATATCTCGGGGTTGAAGTGATCCCCGTGGATATGGCTGGCCAGCACATACACCTTCTGATAGCCGGGAAGCTTTTCATCATCCACATAGCCCTTTTCAAACCTGCTCTTCTCCGGATGCTCGGTGAAGCTGTAACAGTCGATCACCAGCAGGGTGCTTCCGATTTCAAGAGCAAATCCACTATTATCCAAGTAATATATCTTCATTATATATTCCTCCCATTAACGAACTGTTAAAAAACTCTGAATTCCTGTTTGGGCCGTATGAACCAGATCATGCTCTCCTTCACGGGGAGTTTGGTGATTTCCTCAAGGGCGCGGGTGTACATCAAGAGCTGCATGCGGTACTTTTCCGCCAGCGCGGCCATGCCTTCCTCCGTGGTGTAGTTGGACTTGTAGTCCACCAGCACCAGCCCGTCCTCTTCCTGAAAAGCCAGGTCGATGATGCCCTGCACCAGTATGCTCTTCTCGCTCCGATACCCCGCCTCCGAGGCCGGGAGAGCCAGAGTGAAGGGAAGCTCCCGCATCACCTTTTTTGCCCTCCGCGCCCGCTCGGCCACCTCGCTTGTCAGGAAAGCGGCGATCTCGGGAACAAAGGCCAGAAGGCGCTTCTTTTCCCCGGGCGTGAGCATGGCCTTTTGTTCCATCTCCTCCGCCCGCTCGGCCACTTCCCCAGGCGTGCGTGCAGAAAGGGACAGGCTTTGGAGGAAATAGTGGATGAGCGTGCCGAGCTCCGCCCCGCCGTCTTTTCCGCCGCTCTTTGGGAAGTTCTCTTCCCCAAAATCCGGGAGCAGGGAGCTTACCCCCACCTTGGCGGGAAGAGGCTCTTCTTCAAACCTTAAAAAGGGGAAAGGAGGCAGTCCGTTCGCCTCGCTCAAAATATCGGCCAGCTCCCTTGGGGAAATGCCCGGCGCCTCCCCGCCCGCAAAGCTCGGCACCGTTTCAAAGGGGATGCCCGCTTTTGCCGCCGCGGCCAGTATCCAGTCGAGGGGGGCGCTCATGCCCGCCAGCCAGAACCAGCCCGTCCGCCCGGGGGTAAGCCGCTTTTTTCCCCGCGCCACCCCCGACAGGATGAGTTTTTCCTTCGCCCGGGTGAGGGCCACGTAGAGGATCCGAAGCTCTTCCGACTTCATTTCCAGCTCCAGCTCAAAGCGCATGAGCTTTTTGGCCAGGGAGTGAAGGAAGGTGTGCTTTTCTTCGTTTACGATGTCCGCCGCCAGCCCCATGCTCCCGTGGAGGTAAATGGGCCGCCGGAAGTCCCGGCTGCTGAATCTGGAGTCCGTCCGGGCCAGTATGACCACGGGGAATTCCAGCCCCTTTGAGGCATGCACGGTCATGATGCGCACATAATCGCCCCCGCCCACGGCCAGCTTGGCGCCGTAGCCCCCCGTCTCCCTCTTCACCGCGTCCAGATGGGAAATAAGCTCAAAGAGGCTGTTCTTTCCTTCGGCCAAGCTCAGCAGGTTTTCAAAGAAAGCCCGGAACTCCTCCGCTTTTTCCTCCCCCAGCGTCTCTGTGCCCGTCAGGTCGCCAAAGCGGGTGTCGCCGTTTAAAAACACCAGGAAATTTTCCAGGGGCATGAAGCGGGAGCAGGCTTTATAGCGGGCAATTTTTTCCATGAATGCCCGGCACTTTTGGGAAAGCGCGCCTTCCTTCGCGGAGTATCCGAACAGTGCGTCCGAAAACCGCTCCAGATTGGAGGCCGAGCGGATTTTGGCCAGCTCGTTCTCGTCAAAGCCGCAGATATTTTTCATCACGCTCAAAAGAGCGATATCCGAAGTGTAGCCGTCCACAATTTTCATGAGGTTTAAAAACACCTCGATGTGATTGTTGAGCACGCCTCTTCCCCCGGGAAGACGGGCGTCTATGCCGTATTCCGAAAACACTTCCGCGAAAATCTCCCCGTCTCCCTGCACTTTTCGCAGGAGGACGCAGATGTCCTTTTGACGATAGCCGCTTTTCAGAAGCGAAAGGATTTCCCGGGCCACCGTGTGGGCTTCCTTCAGGACGCTGCCGCCCTCCATCCCCTCCTCGTATTCCGTGAGCAGGATTTTGGCGTCTCCCGTTCCCTCGCTTCCCGGCTCCAGCGCTTCTTTCTCGTCGTAGGCCAGCTCTCCCAGGTCTTCGCTCATAAGCGCGCCCATGAGCGTGTTGATAAAGGAAACCACCCCGCCCGCCCGCTCCGAAATTCCGGTTCATGTGGATGATCTCCTTCTCCCCGCCCGCAGCCGAAGCTCTCGGCTTTGCCCTTAAAAATGAGGGGTCGGCCAGACGGAATCCCGGTAAATGCTCTGCTTCATGTCTCCCACCATAAACCGGCCCTTTCTCGGGGACAGCTCCATGATGAGCGCTTCCTGTATGGGGTTGATGTCCTGATATTCGTCCACAAACAGATAGTCGTACCGATCCGAACAGGCTTTTCTCACCTCTTCGATGGAGAGGAGGCGGCGGGCGAAGAACATCATGTCGTCATAGTCCATAAGGCGGCGTCCATCTTTTTCCCGGGCGTAGTTCTGTTCAAAGTCAGGAGGGATTGTGTACGGCCCGGGCGTCTCCATATAGCGGGCTTCCTTTGGAGCCGGGAGAACACTTCCGCAAGGAACGCTCCCCAAGCTACTTTCAAAGCCCCCCGCATGGCGCTTTTCAGCTCGCTGAGCTTTGCTTTTTGTTCCTCGTCCTGTATGCCCCGGGTGATGGGGGGATTTTGGCGGCCTGCACCAGCCGGTCGAACTCCGAAAGCCGGCTGCTGCCAAAAGCGTCCAAGGGCGTTTACCAGATCCATTTCCACCTGATCGTTCCGGCTCTGCTTTTCCGAAACTTCCAGCGCCAGGCACTCCTTTGCCGCGTCTTCCAGGAGCAGCAGGCGGTTGAGGGTGTATTTTTTGCCCGCGGTTAAAAAAGCCTCTCCGTCAAACTTTCCGAGCCGCGCCACCACTCCATGCCCTCGGGGCGGCTCCGGGAAAAGTCGTATATCCAAAGGAAGGAAGCTCCTTCAAGGTCGTCCGTCCGCCCGCCGTACCGGGCACGGGAAGGCCAGAAACTCCTGATCTTCCTCCTCATAGAGTTTCTCGAAGGTTTCTTCCAGAGCTTCCTCTTTTAAAATCCGCTGCTCTTCGTCTCCCGCCGCGCGGGCCCATCCGAAGGAAGGCAGCAGGCTGAAGTTTTCCCGGATGAGCTTGATGCAAAAGCTGTGGAGCGTGGAAATGTCCGCCCCATCCACCGCCTCCGCCTGAAGCATGAGGGCTTTGTCCTGCTCTTCTTCCGCCGCGGCCGTGAGTTCCCGATCCGCCCCATTCGGCGGCAGCCCAGACGAAGGTGACCACAAACATACAGGAAACCTCCGCCCCGTCCCGCACCAGGCGCACCACCCGCCTGGCCAGCACGCTGGTTTTGCCCGAGCCCGCCGCCGCCGAGACCAGCACTTCCTTGTTGCTTCGTGTTCACCGCTCTTTCCTGGCGCGCGTCAGTTTCATCCGTCTGCTCTTCCCCCCTTCCCTCTTCATACATGCAGATGGCCTGATACTTGCAGTAACGGCAGGGTAGCTGCCCCTTTATTTTCGCCGGGTTCACCCGGAGCTCTCCCCCCGCCATCTTCTCCACGGCCGACTGGATGAGCCCCCGCACAAAGGCAAAAAGCTCCTTCATATCCTCCCGGCGGAAGGTTTCCTTTCCCTTCACTTCCCGGGCGGCTTTATTGAGCTCGGCGTTCATGCTTTCCATCTGGCCTTCGTCCACGCTGTCAAAAGCCCGGGCTTCGTCGTAGCTCGCCAGGATAAAGCCGTTCATGCGGAAGCCCTCATAACGCTTGTCTTCCTTTTCTTCGGAGAGAAGGGGCAGGGCCACGCTGAAGTAAAACCCCCCCACTCCAAGAGCATTTCCCGCTTTTTTATAGTAGCTCTCCGCGGCCATGAGATACGTGATGAGCTGGATGCTGAGCCCCATCTCCGCCTCCGCCCGGCTGAACTTCTCGTCTCCCGTTTTATAGTCCACCACCCGAAGAAGGCTCACGCCTCCCTTTTCCACTTTGTCCACCCGGTCGATCTTGCCCCGGACGCTCACTTTTCCAAAGGAGGTTTCCAGCTCCATCACACTCCCTGAAAAAGCCGCCTCCCCCGCCGCCACAGACACCTCTGTGCCCTGGAGCTGCTCTCGGACGGCCCGGGCCGCCAGCGCCGCCTCTGCCCGGAGCCGTTTTTCCGTGAAGGCAAAGCGCTTGTTCTGAAAGATTGCCCGGTTGTGGCCTTCGATTTGCCCTTCCGCCACCCGGGCCATGGTCTCGTCGATCTCCCCGTCACTGTAATCCTGCCAGGAGCGGCCCTTTTTCTGCACCTCTTCCGTAAAGCCTTCCAGAAGGGCGTGCACATAGCTCCCGGCGTTCATGGCGTCTTCCTCAAACTCGGGCACTTCCCTCGGGCGGAGGCCGTAGTCCAGATAATGCCGATAGGAGCAGCTGTAAAAGCTCTCGATGCGGGAAACGCTGGTGTTGTTTAAATAATAAAGCTCTTTTGCCACCGGGGGGTCTAAAAGGGCGGGCTGCCTGTCCCTTAAAAAGGCCGCCGCCGCTTCATCAAGAAGCCGAGGCGCGCCCGCCAGATAGCTGGCCGTGAGCGCCCCCGGTTCACCCCCCGCCAGCGCTCCCGACAGCTCCTTTATGAGTGCGCCGAAGGAAGCCTCCGCCGAGGGGAGGGGTAGAGCGTCCGCGTCTTCTTCCAAAAGGGCGGGGAACAGGCTGTGCAGCCGCTCGATGATGTGGGAGGGCTGCTCCTCCCGGTAGGTGAGGTACAGCTTTTGACCCCGAAGCAGGCAGTTTTTGATATAGGCCCGCTGGTCTTCAAACTCCATAAGCCCGGGAAAGCCGGGAAGCAGGCGGCGGAGCTCGGCCGTCTCCCCCGCCGTGATGAGGCCGCCGGGGGAAAGGGGCAGGGGGAGCACCCCCTCGTTCACGCCGAGGATCAGGGTGAATTCCCGCCGCTCGTCGATGCTGTGGGTCACGTCGAACACGGCCACCTCGTCGTGCCCCGGGGGGATGACGGACAGCCGGGTGCTTTGAAATCCCGCTTCCAGCACGTCCCGCATCTGTTCGAGCGAGGCGTTCTGCAAGATGTCTGTTTTGCGGATGAGGTCCAAAATCGCTTCATACAGCTGGGAGAGGTATCGGCTTTCGGCGTGAAAGCCCGCTTCCGCGGCGGCTTTTGCCTGCTCTTCCAGCCTCTTTTCCACGTTCAGATGAGAAAGGAGTTCCTGAAGCAGCTTGCCCGGCGCCTCTCCCGCCCGCACGCCCTCTTCCAGCAGATACAGGGGCTGGAAAACCGCCCGCACGTCTTCGCTCTGGTCTCCCTCCGCCTTAAAGCGGTAGCCTTTAAGTCCGTATTCCTTTGCCCGGGAGATGATCTCGTCCGCCTGGGCGTCCGGACAGGGAAAGCCGCTTTTCAAATAGCGGAACACGTCCGCCCGCCGCCACCTGCCCCTGATCACAATGTCAAGTGCGGAGAGCACCAGCGCCGCCGCGCCGCTCTTCATCACGGGCCGCTTATTCTCCAAAAAATAGGGGATGCCCGCCTTGAAGAACACCTCTTCCAACAGCAGGGCGTATTCCCGGGGGTCGGCCATGCACAGGGAAAAGTCGGAAAACCGCCGCCCCTCCCTGTTTTTCAGAATGACCCCGGCGGCATATTCCACCTCTTTCTTTTTGGAGGAGGCTTTGGCGATAAAAAGGTTTTGGGGGACGCGCGGAAATTTTTCATAGGGATATTCGTAAAAATAGCGGGCGATGTGCTGCGCTTCGGGGGCGGCCTCTTCCCGGATGATCTCCCGGGGCAGGGCTCCCAAGGCCCGCTCCAGCTTTAAAAGGCTCTGCCTCTGCTTTTGAAACTCCGCCCCTTCTCCCGCCTGAAAAAAGAGGGTGCAGTCTCTGGCCGCGGCCGCGAGGGCGGTCAGGGTGTCCATTCGGGCGGCGGGGAGCACGTCGAACCCGAACACCAGCGCTTCCTTTTCCTTTAAATAGGCCGAACCTGAAAAAAGCCCGGCCGCATACCGTTCAAAGTCGGCCGAATCGTATAAAGAGCCGGCGGCCGCCTGCATGCGGGCGTACAGCCTGGCGATGTCTATGAGCTTATCTTTAAAGTATCCGGAAAAATTTTGGGAGAGGTTCAGGAGGTCTTCGGGGCGCACATGCTCCCCTTTCATGGCAAAGACCATGGCGGCCAGCTGCTCGTGCATATCCGCCCCGTCTTTTAAAACGGCTAGCTCCTTCTCTTCCGACAGGGCCAGCTTGGCCAGCATGGCGTAAGAGGCTTTGTCCAGCACAGGAAGCGCCCGGCCCCCTTCCAGCTCGGAGACCCGGCTCACGAGCTTTTCAAAGCTCATCACTTCCACGTCCATAAAGCCCGGAAGGCGCAGCCGCCGGAGGATGCCCGACTCGATTAAAAAGCTCACCTGGGCGGGCACGATGACGATGCCCTGCCGCCCGTGCCGCAGAATGCCTTCAATCTGCTCATAGAGCGCGTCGAACAGCGCGTTATAACTCCGGGAATAAAGGATGTTCATGCTTTTATTATAGCATAGGGAAAAGTCAAAATCGAGGCAATAAAAAAGGCCGCCTTTTGGCGGCCTGACAAGCTGGTTTAGCCTCTGATGAGATAGTCCATCAGAACGCCCATATCTTCCGGCTCGGAGACCACTATCTCGATCTCGTCGATCATAGCGTCTTTAAACATCTGCGTGAGCGCGATATACTGACTGAGCTTGGATTTCAGGTTTAATCTGTCACCCTCGGACGTTACCAGCTCCACGCTGCCCTTGCACTGTGACAGCAACTCAAAAAATCTCTTGGGCTCCGTGATATTTTTAACCTTCATTAAAACTACCTCCCTATTGATGTTTTCAAAAGCACTAAAATCCGGTCTCCGGATATTAACATTTTGCCTTTTATCTATTATATACCATGATGTACAGACATTTCAAGGCAAAAATCACAAAAAGTTTTTGTTTAAAGCCTGATAATCGGTAAAAGGTTCCGTATGGGGGAGATATTTGAACTCCATATACTCTTTTTTCACGGGATGCATGAACCCGAGCTTATAGGAGCAGAGGGCGAGAGGCACTTTTTCCCCCAGGCCGTACTTCACGTCTCCCACCAGAGAGAACCCCCGGGAAGAGAACTGCACCCGAATCTGATGGGACCTGCCCGTTTTGAGGAGGATCTCCACCAGCGCCCGCCCATCCTTCTGCTCCAGGGTTTTAAAGGAGAGCTCGCAGTATTTGGCGCCCGGTCTGTCCTCTTTCACCACGGAGGAGCTGTTGGTCTTGCTGTCTTTCAGCAGATAGTCCCGGTACACCCCCGCGCCGGGGGCGCCGTTCACCACCGCCAGATAGGCTTTATAAAACCGGTCTTCCTTGATGTCTTTCGACAGGCGGGAGGCGGCTTTGGAAGTCTTGGCAAACACCATCACTCCCTGAGCCGGCCGGTCCAGACGGTGGAGCAGACCGATGTAGACGTTGCCCGGTTTATCGTGCTCCTGCTTTACGTACTTCTTCACCAGGCTCAGCATGTCCGAATCTTTGGACGCGTCTTCCTGGGAGGGCAGCATGGCGGGCTTCACCGCCACCAGTATGTGATTGTCTTCATATAAGATCTCGATCATCTCTGCCACCTGGAGGTGGTGCCGCAGGGGAGATACAGCCCGCTCTCCCCAATGGGAATGGAAAGGTCGTCTCCCGTGACCGCGCCGCCCCGGCCCTTTGCCACGTGGAGCTTCAGGAGGTTCTCCGTCACCACGAAGCTGAGACCCGTGGTATAGGAATTCACGATAAAGTATTTGGCCTTTTCCGTAAGGAGCGCCGCGGCTTCCCGGATCAGCTCCTCAATAGCCTCTTCCAGCTTCCATACTTCGCCCCCCGCTCCCCGTCCGTAGCTTGGGGGGTCCATGATGACGCCCTCGTAGCGTTTTTCCCTTCGCTGCTCCCGCTTCACGAACTTCAGGCAGTCGTCCACAATGTAGCGGACGGGCTTATCCTGAAGGCCGGACAGCCGGGCGTTTTCCTTTGCCCAGGAGACCATGCCTTTGGCCGCGTCCACATGGGTCACTTCCCCGCCCGCAAAAGCCGCCGCCAGGGTGGCGCCTCCCGTGTAGGCGAACAGGTTCAGAATCTGGTCCCCCGGGCCGGTATGCGCCCGGATAAAATCCCAGTTATACGCCTGCTCGGGGAAAAGCCCCGTGTGTTTAAAGCCCGTGGGGCGCACATAAAACTTCAATCCCTCATAGGAAAAGACCCAGCGCTCGGGGAGCTTTTCTTTAAAGTCCCAGTTTCCGCCGCCCCCTTCCCGGTTGTAAACCGCCTGAGCCTGTTTCCAAAGGCCGGGCGCGGTTTTTCCCCAGATGACCTGGGGGTCGGGGCGGGCCAGCACCACCCCCGACCAGCTTTCCAGCTTCATGCCGTCCCCCGCGTCCAGCAATCTATAATCTTTCAGTTTATCCGCAACAAACATACACGCACCGCTTTTTAAATTTTAAGTTAATTCTACCATACTTTCGGCAGGATTCAATAAATTATGTTATGATAGGGGGGAATACGAGAAAAAGTATGCGGAGTTGTTATGTATAAACTCAGGGTCTCGGGCAAGCTCAATTATTTTCTGAATATCGCCGGCTTGCTCCAAAACGGTTACCATCGGCTCTTCACCATCATGCAGAGCGTGGATGTATACGACACCATTGCCTTCTCCCCCGGGACAGGCTTTTCTCTGATCTGCCCGGGCGTGCCCGAGGAGCAAAACACCGCCGCCAAGGCCGCCCGCCTCTTTTTTGAACACACAGGAACAGACAGCAATCTATCCATCCATATTGAAAAAGGCATCCCCTTCTGCGGAGGCATGGGGGGCAGCAGCGCGGATGCGGCGGGCGTGCTCATGGGGTTAAACGCGTTATACGGCTCTCCCCCTTCCAAGAGGAGTTGTACAAACTGGGCGGAGCTGGGGTCGGACGTGCGCTTTTTTAATGGAAGGGGCTGCGCCCTCTGCACGGGTATGGGGGATCCAGCTCCGCCCCACTCCGAACAACCTGAACGCCTATTATCTCATCCTCCAGCCGGGAAACGCCTCCCTCACGGCGGGGGAGGCTTATCGTCTGTACGACCAGATAGGCGGCTCCCGGGCCAGCCATCTGCCCTGCCAGGAAGCGCTTGCCGCGGGCGACCTGTCCCTTCTTCGCCCCGCCCTTCAGAATTCCCTCCGGCGCGCCTGCGAAACCGCTCATCCCGAAATCGGAGAAACGCTTTTAAAGCTCTCCTCCCTTTCGGAAGCGGCGTTCCTCACGGGGAGCGGCAGCTGCTGCGTGGGCGTCTTTTCTTCCCGGGCGGCGGCGGAATACGCCTTCCTTGCGGCGGGGGAAGGCTACGCGTTTAAAAAAGTGGCGGAAAAAACTTCCGCTTCCATACTGTTCGACGAGGGATTTTAAAAGATGTTCCCCATTAAATTCAAACGATACAGGCAAAAACCCCGGATGAAGATTAAAGAGCTCATTCCTCCGGTCATATGGCAGTACATCTACGTGGGGCTGGGGATACTGGTGTTCCTGGTGATCGTTTTTGCGGTCTTTCGGGGCGGAGGCACCCGGCCGGAAGATACGGCTTTTTTTAAAGAAAAGGAGCTTATCGTGGGCGTCGACGTTTCCTCCGGCTTTGCCAGCCTGAACGAAAAGGGCGAACCCGAGGGGTTCGCCTGCGACGTGGCCCTTGCGGCCATTGAGGAAGTGTACGGGGAAAAATCCATCACGTTCATCCCCATGAAAGAGGAAGAGGCGTCCTATCTCCTAAAGATCGGGGACATCGACATCGCCATCGGATTGTTTACGGACGGCGTCACCCGCACCCAGGGCCTTTCCCTCACCGCCTCTTTTTACGCGGACCCGGTGTACGCCTACATCGACCCCCAATACCACTACGATTCCCTGATGTTTTTAAACAAGCGTTCCGCCCGGGTGATGACCTCCATCCTTTCCCTGGCTTCCGTCACCCCCTATTTTACAGAGAACGACATCGATGTGACGCTTTCGGGCTGCTCCTCTTACCGGGACGGCATTGAAGCGGTGCTCCTGAAAAAAACGGACGCGCTCATTGCCCCCGCGCAAAAAATGGCCGCCTATGAGGAGCTGGTCCCCATCGGCGAGCCCGTGGCCCACGCCCGCTATAAAATGATGCTGTGGAAAAGCAACCGGGGGGCTTCCTCCCTGCTGTCCGAAGCCATAGGAAAGCTGGAAAAATCCGGAGCCCTTGCGGACCTTATGGACAAGTGGGGGATCAGTTGAGATAGAGGCGGGAGGCTTTCACCTCTTTGCCGTTCAGATAGTCGAGCCAGTTGTTGGTTCCCGTGTGAAAGGCGATCCTGTGCGCCCAGACGCTTATGTGGTTGGAGGCGTATTTTTTATTGAGCTTTTTGTCTCCCGTCCGGGCGTCTCCCAGCACGCTTAGCCCCGCGTGGGCGAGAAGGGCCTGGATCTGCCCCTTCAGGTTGGTGATGTTTTGTATCTCCAGCAGGGAAAATTCCTCTTCCCGCCCCACAAGGCGGTATCGGAGAGACACTTTCCTCGAACCCCGCACCTGCTCGGGAAAAAAGTCTTCGTCTTTCATGTAGCCAAAGAGCTCATCTTCGCTCTTTGGATCGCCGGACACTTTGGCCAGGTAAAACCGGGCGACACGCCGCTCCTTTAAAGCCTGGAGCATGTATTCAAAGCCATCCTGGGTTTTTGCCACGATCACCAGCCCGCCCATATCTTTTTCCAGCACGTTGCAGATGTAGGGGACGGTCAGGGCGTCCAGATTGAACTCCCCTTTCTCCTTCATATACTGGCGGGCAAGGGCATACAGGGAGGGTTCGGTTTCCGAGAGCTCGGTGGTGGCCAGACCGTAGGGCTTGTTGCATATGAAAAAGCTCTCGTCCTCGTGCTCCACCGCCGCTTTTTTCATGTAGTGTTCGTAAGAGTATTTGGTGTTTAAGGACAGGACTTTGCCCGCTTTTGGCAGGTCTTCGGGGGCGAGCGTTTTCAGGCCGGCCTTGGGGCTTTTATCCCCAAAAAACTCCCGCTTCAGCTCCTCTTTTGAAAGCTGTTCCTGAAAAAAGTCGTACAAACAGTCGAGGGCGCTCAATCCCTCGTACCTTGGCGGCACTTCAAACCTGATCATTTTTCCTCTTCCCTGAAATCCAGTTCCTGATATTTTGTAAGCTCGCCCTTCCACTTGATGGCGATGGTGCCCGTGGGGCCCGAGCGCTGTTTGGCGATGATGATGCTGGCGTCCCCGCCCGGGGCGCTCTCGTCGTAATAGTCTTCCCGGTGAAGGAAAAGCACCACGTCCGCGTCCTGCTCAATGGCGCCCGACTCCCGAAGGTCGGAGAGCAGGGGCCGCTTGTTTTCCCGCTTTTCGCTGGCCCGGGAAAGCTGGGAAAGGAGCATGACGGGTACGGACAGCTCTTTTGCCGCCACTTTCAGATACCTGGTCATCTGGGAAACTTCGTTCTGGCGGTTTTCGTTCCGCTGGCCCGAGGTCATGAGCTGCAAATAATCGATGATCACGAGCCCCATGTCTCCCAGCTGCCGCTTGAGCCGCCGGATTTTGGCCATGATCTCGCTCGGGGTGATGAGGGCGGAGTCGTCGATGTAGACGGGCGCGGCTTCCAGAGGCACCATGGCGTCGGCCAGGGCGTAAAAATCCTTTTCCTTTAATGCGCCCGTGCGGGCGTTTTGGGAGTCCACCTGGGCGTGGGAGCAGAGGAGCCTGGAACCCAGCTGTTCCCTGCTCATCTCCAGTGAGAAATACGCCACGGGACGATTGGCCTTTAGCGCGATGTGCTCGGCCACGTTTAAGGCGAAGCTGGTTTTGCCCATGCCCGGCCGCCCGGCCACCACGATGAGCTGGGAAGGCTGCAGGCCGGAGAGCTTCTTGTCCATAATGGGAAAGCCGGTGGACACGCCCATCAGCCCTTCTTTGGACTTGGCGGCCCGGCTGATGCTTTCATAGGCTTCCAGGAGCGCTTCGCGGATGTGCACCAACGTATTGTCGTTCTCGTCTCCGGCGATTTTATAAATGAGGTCGGTGGCCCGCTCCAGCACCTCGGAGGAGGAGGCTTCCTGCTTATAGCTCAAATCCGCGATTTCCGCCGCCGCCGTGATGAAGCGCCGGAGCCTGCTCTTTTCCCTGATGATGTCCGCATAGTTTCCGATGTTTCTAAGAGAGGGCACGGCTTCGGTGAGGGAGGAAAGATAGGTGATTTCATCGATTCCCAGCTCCCCGCCCCCGTCCGCGCCCATCCGCTCGGCCACCGTGACCATGTCCACCGGCTTGTTGTAAGCGGCCAGATGTGCCATGGCGCGCCAAATACGCCGATGTACGGCGGTGTAAAAATCCTCTTCCCTGAGCTTTTCCACTGCTTCCAGCACACAGCTTTCCGAAAGGAGCATGGCGCCCAGCACGGACTGCTCGGCCTCCTGGCTGCTGGGGGGCACCCTCTGGATGATGTCGGGCATATCTACCTCCGGATTATTGGGAGACGACCGTGAGCTTGATCCTGGTCTGCACGCCCGCGTACAGCTTGACCGTCACTTCATGCTCCCCCAGCTCCTTGATGGAGCCGTCTATCACGATCTTCTTCTTGTCCACGTCGATGCCCGCGCTCTCCTTCACGGCGTCCGCCACTTCCTGCGCCGTCACCGAGCCGAACAGCCGTCCGGCGCTGCCGCACTTGGCTTTCAGCGTGACGGTTTTGTTTTCCAGAGCCGCGGCTATCTTCATGGCTTCTTTCTTTTGGGTTTCCGCCTTATGCTCGGCGGCTTTTTTGGTCATGGAGGCGTTATTCAGGTTCTGGGTGTTCGCCTCGGCGGCCAGGTTGCGGGGGAAGAGATAGTTCCGTGCATACCCGTCGCTCACGTTCACGATGTCGCCCTTTTTGCCCTGTCCTCTCACGTCTTCTTTTAAAATCACTTTCATTCTGTTACACCTCCGCTATACTCTTGGAACAAATATCCTGTTTCTCAGGTTCATGAACACGTCCGCCACGCCGATCAGGATAATGATCTGGGGGAGGAGCGCATAGATCAAAAATGCCATGGCTATCCGGGCGAATTTGCTCGCAAGCCGCATGCCGATCACATAGGCGAGCACCGAAATACCCTGAAGGGCAAACACGAAAGAGCAAAGGACGTCGAGCATCTGGGCGGGTATGAGCAGGCTGCTTATGTTAAAAATGGAGGGCACAAAACTGGCCGCAAGCAGTATGGCAAGGTAAATCCCGTGCTGCCTCGGCACGGCCAGCTCGGAAAAAGCGGGCACCCAGGCCACTTCCCCGCCCGTCTTCCGGGCGGCGGCCCGGGAAATGAAAAAGCCGCATACGCCGCCGTACAGTATGTAGTTCATGGCGAGCTGGGGCAGCAGCTGAGACAGCAGCGCCTTTAATGTGGCAAGGGCGTTTTCGCTCAGCACGAATTCCCGCATGACTTCCATCGTGGCCGTCTCAAAGGGCGGCATGGTGCTTTGAAGGTCGGTTACGTAGAGTGCGCCGTAGGCGGCTTCCGCCAGGAAATCGCTCGCCTGCACGCCCGCTTTGAGCTTCGTCATTAAAAAGCCCAGAATATCCCTGTCCGCCTTAAAAAAATACACGTAGGCGATCACGGCCGCCGCCGAAAGCGTGGCCGCGGCACAGGCCGCAAGGAGCGTTTCCCACGCCCGCTTTTATGGCGGATCATGAGGCCGGGGAGCAGGGAAAAAGACCATCGCGCCGATCAAAAGAGCGTAAGAGCCGAACAAGAGACAGTGATCCCCGCTCCGGCAGCCAGCAGGAAAAGCCCCGCCCAGACGCCTCTTCGGGCAGCCGCAGGTCACGGGAACAGAAAGGAGCATCGCGGTGATAAAGAAATACCCCGTCAGGTAATAGAGCCCCACATAGGCGGCCAGGGCACATACCAGCTCCAGCCACAGGTTGCCTTTCTTTTCTGCCATTTGATCACTCCCTTATCAGCTTGTATGATACCACAGAAGAGCCGCCTTATAAAGGCATATTTTGCAGATGCCCGGGAAAAAGGGCCGCCGCCCGACCGAGCTCCAAATCCGATATGGAGAGACCTCGCCTTTGCGGCCAAGCATAGACCTGTTTTAATTATAGCATATTTGGGGGGCGGGAACAGTATTCCGGCTTCGGAAAAGCGCGGATTTTTGAAAAAGATGACTGAAAAAGATTATATACTTTATTTTTTAAATATATTTGACAGGATGTATTATGATTAATATATAGATGTTATTGCGAAGTACCTTGAGAGGAGGAACGCGGTGTCGATCACTTCGGATTTAATACGCGGACATACCGATACGATCATACTCGCCCAGCTTTTGCTGAGGGACAGCTACAGATGAGATCCAACAAATCCATCCAGGAAAAACCCAGGGCAGGTATGAGGCAAAGGAGGCCACTTATATTCCGCCTTCCAGGCGCGCCTTGAGCAGCTGGGCATGATCACCTCGTATTGGGGAGACGGACCACAGGCGCCCGGCGCAGATATTATTCCAAACTGGGAAGGGCGGCTTACGAAAAACAAGGAAGACTGGCTGGAAGCCAAAGAATTGATTGACAGTTTAATTTAGAGGCAAAAATGAAC
This sequence comes from Christensenellaceae bacterium, assembly GCA_040766545.1. GTDB lineage: Bacteria > Bacillota > Clostridia > Christensenellales > Christensenellaceae > QANA01. Next base: position 46,815 of record JAXGQH010000008.1, on the reverse strand, counting down.
GAAAATTTACGCGCGCATGTGGAAGAAAGCTGTTTGAGCAGGCGCCCAAAAACCCGCAGGGCGGTAGAGCTGAAAGAGGAGCTGCTCGCCAACCTGACGGACAGGTACAATGACTCTTTCGCGGGGAATGGGCGAAGAAGAGGCTCTTCGGACTGTGATGGACAGCATCGGGGATATTGACGGAACTGATCGACGGACTCAGGCAGACCAATGTGATGGACTACAATCAAATGCTCAAGGAGCGCAAAAAGACGGCGCGGGTGGTCACCCTATCCATCGGGCTGATTTTGTTCGGCGTCATATTCCTGGTGACGTCGGTGGCCGCGCTGAAGGCCGATCCGGTCCTCATGGTGGCCATTATGCTGCTCATTTTCCTTGTCGCCATCTGCACATTGGTCTATCATTTTAGTCCAGACCCAGATACGCCAAAGCCGACGACACGATCGTGGAGGAATTCAAGAATGGAAAGCGGAGTCGGCTCAGGACGAAAGAATCCGCAAGTCCATCCATTCCGATCCTTTGGACGTCCACCACCGCAATCTATTTTATCCTGAGCTTTGTGTTCCGCACATGGGCCTATTCCTGGATCATATTCATCATCGCCGCCGTGGCCGACCGGATCATCACACTTTCTTTCCAGCTGAAAGAAAGCGGCAAAGGCGGGCAGAAATGAACAGGAAGCTGATCACCACGCAAATCGTCGTATTGGCCGTGCTGGGCGTTTTCCTGCTGGCCGCGCTGATTCTCGGCCTATCGGGCGCTCTCGGCGGCCTGCGCCTGTTCGGCCGGGGCAAAGTTGAGGTGGTACATGAACAGACGGTATCCGCGGCGGGTATTGAGCGCATCACTCTTGATTTTGGCAGCATGGATATTTCAGTGACCGTCACGGATGAGGAGGATATCCGTATCGTGCAGCTGGCGGGGGCCAAGCTCTCGCCCCAGGAGTTCTTCACTCTGGAAAACGTCAACGGGGAGCTGCGCGTCAGCCAGAAGGAATCGCGCTGGTTCTTCAATCTCTTTGGTTTTGGCCTGAACCAGAAGCTGGAATTATATCTGCCCGAAAGCTATACCCGCAGTCTGTGGGTCAAAACAGGCTCCGGCGACATCACGCTCCTGTCCGGGCTTGCGGCGGAGGAGCTGTCCTTTTATCTCTCTTCGGGCAGTTTAAGCGGCGACGCCAAGATAGAGAGCGGACGCTTCGAAGTCCAGGTAGCATCCGGCGAGATCAGCCTTGGCGAGGTCTCCTGCGACGCATACGAGATCGGGTGCTCCTCCGGCGACATTCGGATCGCGTCCTTGAAGGGCTCCGGAGAAATTCGGTCTTCATCCGGGAATGTGAGCATCGGCGTCCTCGAGGGTGCGCGGCATGACCTGCGGGCATCCTCCGGCAACATCCGTCTTGCGGGGTTCAGCGGGTCGGGGGGCGTCCAAACCCACTCGGGCTCGATCCGGATGGATTGCACCGCCCTTTCAGGGGATTTAGACCTCAGCGCTTCGTCAGGCAGCGTCCACCTGAATCTGCCGCAGGAGTCCAGCTATGAGCTCTATGCCTCCTGCGCCTCCGGCCGGATCGACGGCAATATCGCCATGAGTTATTCAAGAGACGGTCAGGCGGCCACGGCCAAAGTCGGCGGCGACCCCTATGTGCGGATTGACATCGAAACACATTCGGGAAATATCCATGTGGATCAAGGCGGCGATCAGTAAAAATCGGTTAAATAAAGGAGCGGGCCGTGACGGCTTACTCCTTTAATATTTATAAAAATTTTCCGACAATTATATTATATAGCCAATAGCTCATGGGTTCAATTCCTATGAACTGTTGGGAGATCAGATCAAAAAAGGTCCAACCGGGCATCGGCAATCCTTTGGGAAATTGTTTGTCTGGGCGAGTGAAAAAACCTTAATTTATAATATACCTTATTATATAAGAAAAGGCATAGCTTCCTTAGCGGAAAACTATGCCTTTTTGTGTCGTTAGGTCAAATAGATGTAGCATCTCTACCCTCAAATTTCGTTCTCTGTGATTGTGCCGTCTTTGATATGGTAAGCAATATGTCTTTCTTCACAGAATTTAATCACGATTGTTGCTTGTTCATTATAAAACTGTTTATTTTTCTTATAGGAACTAATTTCTTTGCTATAGTTTGTCCGGCCAAAAATAATCTTGTCTGTAAACGAAGTAGCCTCTAAAATTGCGTTCAAGTCTTGCTCTATCAGGTTTGGAGTAGGATACGGCTCTACACTGACCCACGTCTTGCAACCCTGATCATGTAGCGCTTTCAAAGCCGCCAGACGCTCTTGGAATGGAGCAGCACCGGGTTCAACTCTCTTTCGATATGACTCATCAAGTGAAATAAATGTAATACCATACTCGTTGTTTTTTGAGCAGTCGGTTAATTCGGCTGGAAGTAAGCCCTTAGTGAGAACGGTGCACTTTATCCCCGCATCATTCAATTTTTTTATTGCCGCAAGGCTCATTTTTTCTATCTCGGAATAACCATACATAAAAGGATCCGTGGTAAAGCAAAGATGAACAGAGTTAATTTTTGATTTTAACCTTGGGATTTCTCTATCGAGGATTTCAAGTGTGTTGCTTACCAAAAACGGCTCCAACCATTCCTTATATGAAGCAACCTGCCCAAATCGCTTCTTTTGTAAAAATGCATAGCACGGATACTTGCAACCATGTGCACAGCCAAGAACATGATTCATGGTGTAGTCGCCGTATTCCACACCGGTTTTATAAAGCATCGTTTTTCTTAAAATTGTTTCCATAGCTTTACAGTCTCTCCTTTAAGATGTGATTAGCTATTTTCAATGCCAACTGTTGGGCAGTTGTATTTTTACTGGCTACTGCAAAGCAAAATAAAAAAATAGGCGATTGCTTTGTGTTACGAAATATCCTCGGCTTTGGTGCTACAGCGGGAAATATCTTTTTGAGTCGTCGAATAATGTACTCCTTAAGTCCTTCGGTATTGATATCTTTCACTTTTGATGTAATTCCGAAAAAGTTAAGTTGAGGATCTTCTTTATAAAATTCAGCTTGCCACCCATGATCCCCTAACAAACGGTCAATACATTCAACCCAAGTGCTATCCATTTGGCCATCTTTTCGCAGTAAGCGTTGTAACGCTTGAAACGGGAATAAGTACCATATGTCAATTGCTTCGGTTTTAGCAACGGTTTCTAGGGTTGTCCACGCTACTTGTGTAGCATATGGATCCAAAAAGAGCAATGCTCGATTATACTTCCAACAGATTGAATTACAAATTTTTGAAAGCTCAGTATTGGCATCGCGAGCATAAATAGTGACTTTGCTCTTTACCGATATAAATTCAGTGTCGACCATTTTTTGCAAGGCATCTGCTTTATCGGAATCAGCTTCAATAAAATAGTATTTGTCAAATTGCAATTTCGATGAAAGCGCAATCCTTGCGGATCCAGCTATCATTTGAGTTCCATTACGTGAAGTAATATTGCCCGTCCCAGCAAAAGCATCAATATACACTTTTTTAAACTTAGAATTTTTTAGAGCTATCAAATATGCATCGAGGTAACTTGAAAATATATCTAATTTCTCAATAGTCCAATCTCCACCGAATTTTTGTTTGCAGCTCATTCCTCCACCTCACAATTGGTTTCCCTTGATGTATATTTTTATTATAGCATTAAAATCTAAGAATGGACAGTTTAAACAAACACAGTGGTTGCAGTTCATTCTTCATAGGAATCGGTCTTTTCGTTTTACCTTAGGGCAACAAAAAAGCGGCTATGTTTCTCAGTTACGAAGAACACAGCCGTTTCAAAATTGCCCGCAGGGGAGTTACTTATTCAGTTGCCTTTTGGTAACCTTTCGGCCAAATAATAAAAACACCCTGCTTTTCGTTGAAAAAACAGGGTACTTCTGTGAAAAACGGGAGTTTTGCGTTTTCCATTCAAAACCCCTGTCAGGCCACATAAGCACTGGGTTTTTATACCCTGCATCTATTTTGGCCTAATGTTGGGCATGTCCAGAGGGGTTCCCCTGGCGGGCCGCCTTCGCTCGCTCCTAAAAAGGGGCCCCCGGAAAGGCTTTGCCTTTTCGGGGAGGAGGAGCAGTGATGGAATGGCAAAAGGCTCTGCGCCCAGGGGCAAAGAGCCGCGGCCATGAAATCCACTGCGACGAGGCGGCGCTCGCTTCGGTTCGAACCCTCCATCAGATTGCCAAATAAAAACACACCCCGATGGGGTGTGTTTTTATTTGGCGTGCCCGGAGGGGTTCGAACCCCCGACCTACTGGTTCGTAGCCAGTCACTCTATCCAGCTGAGCTACGGGCACAGGAAAGCAATTCATAATATAGCACGATTCATGTGCGTTGTCAAATGCAAAAAGCCGCTTTAAGCGCCCCATTCAGGCCGGTGGGAGGACAAAAAATCGTGCTAAAATCATGGCGGCATGGTATAATTATTTAAAATCTATTCACGTTTAAAAAAGAGGTATTCCTATGAAAAAGAACAGATGGATCATCCTTGCCTCCGGCATGCTCATCCAGTTATGCGCGGGCATTATTTACATGTGGAGCATTTTCAGGACTCCCGTGGCCAATCACCTTTCCTGGGAAACGTCCGGCGCCACCCTTACCTCCTCCATCATGCTGGCCGCCTTCGTGTTCGGCATCCTCCTGGGCGGCAGGGCGCAGGACAAGCTGGGCCCGAGAAAAGTCTGCATTGCGGGGAGCGTGATGATCAGCCTTGGCATGATCTTAACCGCTTTTGTCCCCTCTTCCGCCCCCTGGCTCGTCTATCTCTCTTACGGGATACTGGGCGGCCTGGGCGTGGGCACGGTCTACACCACCACCGTGTCGGCCATACAGAAGTGGTTCCCCGACAAGCGGGGGCTGGCCACCGGCCTTACGGTGTGCGCCTTCGGCTTTTCCCTTGTGCTCTTCTCCCCTCTGGCCAACGCCATGCTGGCCGGCCTGGGCGTGCCCGCCACTTTTATGATATTCGGCGGCGCGTTCCTGCTGCTGTTCGTGCTGGCTTCCACCCAGATCGTCAACCCGGAGGAGGGCTACCTGCCCGCGGGCTACACCCCTTCCGCCTCCGTCTCCACCCGCAAGCAATTCACCACTTCCGAAATGCTGAAAACCGGGCAGTTCTACTTCATCGCCCTGTCCATGTTCTTCACGCTGCCCGCTTACTTCATCCTGAACCCGCTCCTAAAAACGCTGGGTGCGGAACGGGGGCTGTCGGAGGGTCTCTCGGTTTTAAGCGTCATGATCACGGGCATTGCCAGCGCCTCGGGCAGGCTCATCCTCTCCTGGCTGTCTGACAAGATTGGCAGAAAGCCCGCGCTCTTCACCATCGCCCTCATTACCCTCGTTTCCACGCTGGTGCTCATCATGGCAAAAGGCGCGCTCTTCCTGGTCTGCATCGCAGCCATCGCCTTTGCCTTTGGAGGCTCGGCCAGCGTCTACGCGGCCACCACGGCGGACAGCTTCGGCACCAAATACATGGGCGCAAACTACGGCTGTGTGATGATGGCCTTCGGTTCTTCGGCGCTCATCTTCCCCGCCATCTCCAACTCCATTGCCGCCGGCGGGGATTACTCTTTATCCTTCATCATTGCGGCGGCCACCTGCGCCCTTTCCATGGCGCTGGTGCTGTTCATTAAAAAGCCCGCGGGCAAATAAGACGCCTCCCGGCGCAAAGCCGGGGAAATATCCGCTTGGCGCCGGCCTTTTAAACCGCCGGTTGAGTCCTTCTCAACCGGCGGTTGAGGTGAATTTCACATCTCAAAGAACAGGTTATGGCTTTTGGGATGAAAACATGGAATAATCATCTCAACGGAGGTAATGAAAAATGAACGACACTGTAAATATGGGAAACCGGATTGCCGAGCTCCGGAAAGCCGCGGGGCTCACACAGGAGCAGCTGGCTTCCAAACTCAGCATATCGGCTCAGGCCGTCTCCAAATGGGAGACGGGGGCGTCTTTCCCGGATATATCCATCCTGCCCGAGCTGTGCGCCATACTGGGGGTGACGACGGACGAACTGCTGGGCACCGCGCCCCTTAAAAACGGCAAAGAGGAGCAAGCCCGGGAGACGGCCAAACCCCGCCGCCCCTTTGACAAGGGCGCGCTTTTCTTCGGGCTCATGGTGCTGCTGGTGGGGCTGGTGTTCCTGCTGGACAGGACGCGCCTGCTGCCCCTTCCCCAGGGCATATCCGTCTGGGAGCTGGTCTGGCCGGCGGTTTTAATGGGCGTCGCCCTCTCCCTCACACTGAAACACTTCAGCCTGTTCTGGCTGGCTCTTGCTTTCTTTGGTCTGTATATGCTCCTCCTCAATCTGAGGGTCATCACCGCCTTTTTAACCTGGGGCGTGGTCTGGCCCGTACTGCTGGTGCTCCTCGGCCTGTCCATCGCCTATTCCGCCCTGTTCGGCAAGAGCCGCTTTCACGTGGAAAGCGACTGTCACGGGCAAAAGAAGAAGACTTATGAGGCAAAGGACGGGTATGTGAAGCTCTCCTGCGCCTTTTGCGGAATGGATGAGCAGCCCTCGGGCGATGCGTTCATGGGGGGCGACATATCCGTCTCCTTCGGCGAAGGAGTGCTGGACCTCACCGGGTTCCGCAGTTTTTCCCCGGGGGCGGTATTGAAAGCGGACTGCGCCTTTGGCAGCCTGAAAATCACCCTGCCCCGGGACATAAAGGCCGACCTGAACGTCTCCCGCTCCTTCGCCTCTGTGGAGGAGATTAACCGCTTTTCTCCCGAGATTGCCGGGGGAGCGCTTCGGATCGTGGGCGGCGTTTCCTTCGGGAGCCTGGAAGTGAGCTACCGCTGATTTTTCTTTACGCCCGGCCCCGCTCTTGCTACAATGGAAATAAAAAAGGAGTCCTCCATGAACAGAATCGTCTTTACAGATAAAGCCCCTGCGGCCATCGGGCCTTATTCCCAGGCCGTATGCACGGGAAACATCGTCTTCACCTCCGGGCAGATCCCCCTTAACCCCGAGACCGGGGAAGTGACGGGGAGCGACATCGCGTCCCAGGCCGAGCAGGTGATGAAAAATCTGGAGGCCGTGCTGTCAGCGGCGGGGGCCAGCTTTTCTTCGGCCATCAAAACCACCTGCTTTTTGGCGGACATGGCCGACTTTGCCGCTTTCAACGAAGTGTACGCCAAATACTTTGTGAAAAAGCCCGCCCGCTCCTGCGTGGCGGTGAAAACCCTTCCGAAGAACGTGCTGGTGGAAGTGGAAGTCGTCGCCCAGATCGTGGGCTGAGCCGGAGAAGAGCGGTATTCAAAAAGAGAACCGCCGGGAGACGCGTCTCCCGGCGGTTTTAATGTTCGATCAAGGGTTTTCTATGCTTTCTCCCGGATAAAATCCAGCTCATACTTTGTTCCGTTGTGCATGAGCACGCCGTCCGTGAGACGAATACGAAGAAGGCAGGTGTTCGGGTCGCTCTCGTCCACATGGCCGTTGCCATACCACCCGGTGAAAGCCTCCCTGAGTGTCCCCATAAGGGCGGCGTTTTCTTCGTTTCGGACATGCCCCAGATGTTCGCCCACTCCGTGCCCGGTAAACCATTCTCCGCACAGGGCAACTTCGGGGTTCCCGGCGATCTGCTTCATTTTATTTGAGCGGGCGTCCGTGACCACATAGAAGGCGCCCTCCGCATAATAGGCATTCACCAGTCGGACATGGGGGCGCGCCCCCTCCGTGGTGGCCACCGAAATCAGGCTATCCCGCCCAAAGCGTTCGGCGAGCAGGACGAGCGCTTCCTCGTACCGGTTCATCCCTTTTCCTCCAGCCTTCGCCCTTTTTGAAAACAGGTTATAAGCTCATCTGCTTTTCCAAAAAGCCTATGTACTCCTCTTTTTTATTCTTCCAGTCTCCCTCTTCCAATATCCGCGCCGCCGTGGCGTTTAAAGCCTTGTGGATGAGCGCCAGCCCGGGCGCGCAGAGGTACTCGATTTTCTTTTTGGCGTAGATTTTTTTGGCCACGCCCGCCAGCAACTCTTCCTCAATTTCTCCCCGCCCCTTTTCCCCGAGCGCCTGGAGAGAGGTATTTTTTTGGAGCTCTTTTTTAAAGAAGGCGATGCAGTCCGAAACGCACTCTTCGCGGCTCCCCTTTTCCAGGCTGAAGAGTATGGCGAAGTACAGGTGCCAGCGGTAGTTGATGTTGATATACTTTTGAATGGCGGAGAACAGCACCCGGGAGAACTCATCCTGAAAGCCCACGGGGGCAAGCTCCATCTGCTCGTCGAGCCGCACGCTCTCCCTGGCTTCGGAAAGGGAGTCGAACACCTTCAGCATGACCCGGCCGTAGTCTTCCGCCTTATCCGCGCCGTTTTTTTCCACCACGTAGCGGATGACCGCATCGCAGCTGTGCTTAAAGTCCACGGAGAAGCCCAGCTGTTCTTTCATCAGCTGGTCAAATGTGTCGTAGACCATGTTGGCAATGAATATTTCGATGGCCCGGGTCCTGTCCCGCTCGGCTTTTTCCGCCTCCTGCTCCTGCTTGAAGCGGTTGTAGAAGACGTAGAGCTGGCTGTCGATCATATTCAAACTGTTTTTAATGGATTTTAAAAAGTCGGGCACAAAGGTGTCGGCCAGGAGGTAGTCGTTGTTCTTATAGACCACCCGGTGCTCCACCTCGCCCCAAAACACGTTTACCAGCGCCTTGATCTGAAGCTCGAAACGCACGCTCTCCCGGCCCAGCATGTAGAGTCCGTCTAATTTATAGATTTCAAACCCGTTTTTCTGCTTTTGGGGCTGGGGTTCGGAGAGCTTGAGCCGTATTTTGGGCATGGAGGGGAGAAAATAATAGGCACCGTCTTCCGTGCCCGTAAACCATTTTTGCAAGAGGGCGTAGGCCTCTTTTTCCTCTTCCATGAACTTGCACTCGATGCGGAACCCCAGGATGTCCTGTATGTCGGCAATGAGCTTTTCCGCGCCGCCGCTTTTCACCACATAATTGTTCCGGATGAGCTTTTCCCGGATGCTTTGGCCCGACTTGATCCGATAGGTAAAGTTAAACTCATAGTCGCTCTCGGTGAAGATCATATTCTCGAAAAAATCCTTCACCTCTTCGGCTATGAGTTTATAGACGTCCTTCTTGCTCTCGTATACGTCCAGCACCTGCCCGATGTGTTCAAAAATCTCAAGATCCAATTTTCTGCACCTCGCATTTTACTTATGGCTGCTCCTACAATAAAGTATAGCGTATTTATGCCGTCAATGAAAGGCCGGGGGTTTTGATTTTACACTTTGGAAACAATAAAAAAGCGGTGTGTCACCGCTTTTCCGTCCATTTTTTTATATCCGCGACAAATTGCTCCGCATTCTCCCTTTTTGTGAGCCAGGAGGTCACGAACCGCACCGCCGACCTGCCTTCGGGAAGCTTTTCCCAGGTGGAGAACACATAGTTTTCCCGGAGCTTTTCAATGAGGCCGTCGGGGAGGACGGGGAAGACCTGATTGGTCACGGTCTCCACATAAAAGGGGTGCCCCGCTTCCCGGAGGCCTTTTCGGAGTATGTCCGCCATCACGTTGGCGTGTTTTCCCAGCTCCAGATACAGATCGCCTTTAAACAGCTCCTCAAACTGGATGCCCAGCATCCTCCCTTTGGCCAGGAGCGCGCCTTTCTGCTTGATGCTGAAGCGGAAGTTTTTGCAGTACGCATCCCGAAAGACCACGATGGCCTCGCCGAACAGCGCGCCCGCTTTTGTGCCGCCGATGTAAAAGGCGTCGCACAGATCCTGATAGTCCGACAGAGCCACGTCGTTTCCCTCCGCAGTCAGGGCGGAGGCCAGGCGGGCGCCGTCTATATACAGGCACAGCCCTTTTTCCCGGCAAAGGGCGTAAAGGGCTTGCAGCTCGGATTTATGATAAATAGCCCCGAGCTCGGTGGGGTTGGTGAGATAGACCATGGCCGGCTCCACCATGTGCTCGTCTCCCCCGTAGAAGGCGAGGGCGCGGCGCACCTGGTCGGGGGTGATTTTGCCGTCCGTGCTGTCCAGGCAGAAAATCTTGTGTCCCGCGGCTTCCACCGCTCCCGTCTCGTGCACGTTGATATGGCCTGTAACGGCCGAAATCACCGCCTGATACTGGAGCAGATTGTGGGAAATAAAAAGCACGTTTGCCTGCGTGCCGCCCGCCACCAAAAACACCCGGGCATCCGGCGCGTGAAGTTTTTGCCTGATGAGTTCGCAGGCCGCAAGGGTGTGGGGGTCTTCGCCGTATCCGTTCGTCTGTTCTTCGTTGGTCGCATAAAGGGCATTCAGGATATTTTGATGCATGCCCTCGCAATAATCGTTGTTGAAATTAATCATCCGGTTTCACCTCATCGCTCTATTTTATATGATACGATGAGGCAGTGCAATCATTTTGGAAGAAAAATTTCTTTTCCTTCCCGGTAATCTTGCGGCAAAAGAGGAAAATTCAGGTACAGCAGCTCTTCCGCGTCCACTCCCGTCTTCTTCACGATGGAGGCGAAGCTCTCCCCCTGCTCGATGGCGTAAAACTCGCTTTTGCTGGAATCCCAGTCCACCACCTGCAGTTCGTCCCCCGCCCGCAGGGAAAAGATGTCCGTCTCCGGGTTCAGCCGGTCCAGCAGGCACACCCCCATTTCCAGGCGGATGAGGAGCTTTCCAAGATAATCCCACCGCTGCACGGCGTATTTTTTGGTGCGGGCCCGACCCTTAAAGGGAAGGATCACCACCTGCCCCGGGCGCAGCCGGGCGGCGTTGAGCCCGGGATTTACGGGTAAAAACTCTCGGGCGTGGCGTAAAGCGCGTGAGAAGGGGCGCCAGACCCTGCCCCTTCGAAGCGGTGAAACACGCCCCCCATACAGCTGTTTTCCGACTTTCACTTTGCGCCCTTAAAGGAGCGGGGCCGAGACCCTTATTCAGTTCTTTTCAGAGTATAGATGCTGCAGCAGAACTCGTCCGCCACTTCCGCCCAACTCTTTTCGTTGAATATGGTATAGGTATACATATGTAGAAATATATGAGGGAAGGGAAGGAAAAATCACAACAGCGCGGGGAATAAAAAATCTTTTTCGGGGGAGAAAAGAGCAAAAACCCGGGCGGACGCCATTCCCAAACCGATAACGGGGAAAGGGAGCGTTCCAAACTTCGGCGATATTTCAAAACTCCCGAGCGGCTTTGACCCTTTCGCCCGGGCTGCCTCCCCTTTTTTCATACAGTCCTGCCCGGAGGAATAAAAAAAAGCGCCCTGCGGGCGGTTTCAATCTGTCAGGCGGGCGGCGTTTTCTGCCCTTCCTGCTCCTCTTTTCTTCTCGGGCCCCAGGTTTTTTTCAATTTTTACGGAGCACGTCAAAAAACACCCGGGCTTCCTCTTCGCTCAGGCCCGTTCTGATTCGCTTTTCGCAGGCGTCAAAGTACGCCATGATCCGGTTATGGTGCTCCAGAGCCTTTTCCGTCAGCGCCGCTTTTTTAACCGGGCGTCATGCCCTACGCTCTCCCGGGTGACCAGCCCGTTTTTTTCCATGAGCTTCAACAGCCCGGTGACGCTTGATCTGCGTACATTGAACTGCCTTTCAATGTCCCGCTGGAACACGTCCCTGTCCCGGTTGCGCGCCAGATAGCCGATGGTGAAGCCCTGAAGGCCGGTGATGGCCTTGTCCTCCTCCGCCGCTCCTCGTCGAGCTTTTTCGGATCATATTGGAGAGCTTCCGGAGTTCAAACACGATTCGGAGAGTCCGTCATGCCGCCGCCTCCTTGTTAGGATACTAACAGTAAGCATACCGATCAATTTTGTCGCCTTTTGCTTTTCCCCGGTTTGACAAGCGGGAGGCGGGGGTGTATAATCATTTTATAACCAACAGTAAGGAGAAACCATGAGCGAAAATTGCAGCCATGATTGTGCAACAACTTGAACTGCGCAGCAGAGACCCCAAGAGCTTTCTTTGAAAAGCCCCATGAGCTGAGCGGCATCAAAAAAATATACGGAATCGTGAGCGGAAAGGGAGGCGTGGGAAAATCCCTGGTGACCGCCCTTCTGGCCGTGCTGGCCGGGCGGGACGGCAAGCGGGCCGCCATACTGGACGCGGACATCACCGGGCCGTCCATTCCGAAGATGTTCGGCGTCACCCGAAAAGCGGAGGGCGGGCCGGACGGCCTTTATCCCGTTTTGAGCAAGCTCGGCATATCCATGATGTCCATCAACCTGCTTCTGCCAAACGACACCGACCCGGTGGTCTGGAGAGGCCCCATCATTGCGGGCACAGTGAAGCAGTTTTACACCGAAGTGATCTGGAAAGACATCGACCTGATGTTTGTGGACCTGCCCCCGGGCACGGGAGACGTGCCCCTCACGGTTTACCAGTCCATCCCCCTTGACGGCATCATTGTGGTGGCCTCTCCTCAGGAGCTGGTGGGCATGATCGTGGAAAAGGCCATCGGCATGGCAAACCTCATGAACATCCCCGTGAAAGGTCTGCGGAAAACATGAGCTACATCACCTGCCCCGACTGCGGCAAGAAAATCGAGCCTTTTGGCGAGAGCCGGGCGGAAGAGATGCGGAAAAGTATGCCATCCCCGTATCCGCCCGCATACCCATTGAGCCCAAGCTGGCCGCGGCCGCCGACAAAGGCATGATCGAGCTGTTCAGCGGCGACTGGCTCGACGAGCTTTACAGCACCCTCTGAAAGGGGAAACGCCCATGAAGTTTTTGGAAGGCACAGACATCTATCTCCGCGCCCTCACAGACGAGGATATGGAATTCATCCTCAGCTCCTATAACGCCCCCTCCGTGCGCGCCCTCACGGGCGAAGTCCGGCCCTTCGGCTATTCGGAAGGGGATATGGTGATCAACCAGAGAAGCGACGAGCGGGTCTGGTTCGGCATGGTGGAAAAGGAGACGGAGACGCTCATCGGCGAGGCGGGGCTCTCCAAAATATCCCGGGAGTGGGGCGGGGCGGAGCTGTCCATCGTCATCCCCGACCCGGATAAACAGTCGAAAGGATATGGAAAAGAAGCCCTCACCCTGATTTTGGGCTACGCCTTCGGCACGCTGCGGCTCCACCGGGTGTACGTGACGGTGGCTGACTTCAACACCCGGGCCCTGCAATTTTTTGAAAAGAACGGGTTCCTCCGGGAAGGGGTGCAGCAGGAGGCCTATTATTACGACTTCCAGTATCGGGATCTGATCATGCTCCGCCTGCTGGAAGGGGAATTCAGGCGCTGAAGGGCAAGAAAAAACACCGTCCGATAGACGGTGTTTTTTATTTAGACAGAGGCGCCCAAAGTGGGATACCACTTTAGGTAAAGGCCGAGGGCGGAAAAATATAGGGCTTTAGATCCTCAAAGGCGCAAAGGCCGCGCCGTATCCCTCAGTTCTTTTTCCGCCAGCTGTATGGGAGCAGGTCTTTCAAGGGCACCACGATGCCTTCGGCCACCAGCACTTCTGCTTCCAGGTTTTCCTCGGCCAGCTGGGACAAAAACTCCCGGCAGCGGCCGCAGGGCGGCAGGATTTCCCCGTCCCAGTCCACCGCCACCACCTTTCTGATCACATTCTCGCCTTTTGTGACCATGGCGGCCGCCGCCGCGTGCTCGGCGCAAAAGCCCATGGAACAGGCCGTGTCGATGCACACGCCCAGGTACACGTTTCCGTCTTTTGTGAGAATGGCCGCGCCCACGCCCCCCGCCTCCGCTTCTTCCGACAGCCTGCGAGGGTTCAGCACGCTCCTTGCCTGTTTCACCAGTTCCTGAAATTCCATTTTACCACTCCTTTTCTTACACTCAAGGTTCCAGGCGCTCCGTGTCCCGGGGGAAGAGCACCGCCCTTCTCACGTTGTCAAATCCCAGCAGCCTGGCCGTAAACCGCTCCAGCCCGAGACCCAGCCCGCCGTGGGGCGGAAGGCCGTGGCGGTGGGCCATGAGGTAGCTGGAAAACGCCTCCACGTCCATGCCCCGGCGGCGCATTTTTTCCGTCTGCTCCTGATAATCGTGTATCCTCTGCCCGCCCGTGGTTACTTCCAGACCCCGGAAGAGCAAATCAAAGCTTTCGGTCACCGCCGGCTCCCCCGGCGTGTCCATGGCGTAAAAAGGCCGTTTTTCCGAAGGATAGTGGGTGACGAACACAAAATCGCTCCCCGTCTCCTTTTTAATATATTCGGAAAGCCGTTTTTCCTCCTCCGGCTCAAAGTCCGGCTCCTCCCCGCCCATGCCGTATTTCTCCTTCAAAATCTCCTTGGCCTCGTCAAAGCGGAGGGCGGGGATAAAGGAAGCGTCCGGCGCCTCCGCTCCGAGAAGGAAAAGCTCCTCGGCGCAGTTTTCCCGGACAAACGCCAGCGCGGCCTCGATCATGGCCCGCTCGGTGGCCATGACGTCGTAAAAACTTTCAATGAAGCCCATCTCCAAATCCACGCTGGTGTATTCGTTCACATGCCGGGAGGTGTGGTGCTTTTCCGCCCGGAACACGGGGGCGATCTCATACACCCGCTCGTACACCCCCGTCATGATCTGCTTGTAAAACTGGGGGCTTTGGGCGAGATACGCCTTTTTTCCGAAATAATCGAGAGAAAAGATGTTCGCCCCGCCTTCCGCCCCCGAAAACACGATTTTGGGGGAGTGGATGGCGGTGAAGCCCTCCGTTTCCAAAAACGCCCGGAACCCCCGTTCCAGGGCGCTCTGCACTTTAAAAATGGCCCGCTCCTTGGCATTTCGCAGCGTAATGGGGCGGTAGTCAAGAAGCGTGTCGATGGCCACGTTCATGCCTTTGCCGTTGATCACCACGGGCGGCTCGCAAAGGGGCGCGGAAAGGGGCGTGTATCCCTTTAAATGCACTTCAAAGCCCGCCCTGCTCCGCTCGTCTTCCCGGCATTCCCCGAGAAAAGCCCCGTGGGCGTTTTGCGCCAGCGCTTCCACGTCAAAGCCCGAGGCCTCGTCCCACAGGCACTGCACCAGTCCGTCCCGAAGCTGCACCAGCACAAAAGCAAAGCCGCTCATCTTCCGGACTTTATAGACCCGTCCGGCAAACGTCAGCGTCTTTCCGATGCTTTCTTTCAGCTCCGCCGCAGACGCATAGCGCCGGGCGAGCGTTCCTTCTATTCTTTCATACATACCTCCAGTATTTTTTTATAAGCCCCGGAGGCCGTCCTTTCCGGCATCATCCCTATACCGCATCCCATCACGCCCTTTCAAAACAAAACGCCGGCACGAATTGTTGCCGGTGCCAAACCACTCCCCAGGCACAACCAACGCTGCGCCCGCTCCCGCTTATCCGCGGAAGAGGCGCTTTTGATCACCGTCTGCCTGATAAAAAAGAAATTGTTTCATATTTGTACTCCGCATTTCCTTTATATCATTTTTGCCGCGTTTCTGTCAATTAAAAAAGCCCGGCCTGGCCGGGCTTTTTCTTTAATAGTTCATCTTGCTTACGTCCTGATCCTCCGAGAGCTCATAGTAGTGAGCAAGCACCAGCTGGTAAATCAGGCTGTCGTACTTGTCGTTCAGATCGAGCTGGCAGAACTTCTGAATGGCCTTCTCAATGCCGTTCTCTTTCAGATAGGCCTGTATTTCCCGGGCAGAGGGGTCCGCGTCGTCCACATAGTAGAAGTAATAGGCCGCCGCCCGCGTGAGGAAGTAAGGTACTTTGCCGTTTTTGATACAGGAAAGGGCGGGGCCGATGAGCCGGTCGCGCCGGGCGAGCTTTCTGCCCGGATCGGCGGCCACCCGCGTCACTTCGTCCTTCCGGGCCCGGTTGGCGGGATCCTTCCGGTCCCTTCTTCCCATCCGGCCTCTGTGGTTCTCCAGCTTTTCCTCTTCCGTCAGGTTAAACTCGTGGTCAAAGCCGAAATGGGCTTCCTTTGTGCCGAGCGTGATGCACTTATAGATGTAATCGTCCTCGTCCGCCTCGTAGGAAAACTGATAGCCCATCACATGACCCATGGCGCAGCCCATGCAGTGGGTTACGTTGCCGCCCCAGACTTTATAGGCCAGCCGCTCCCGCATCTTGGAAAGGGGGCGAAGCGCCACCTCCGCGGGAATTTCCCCTTTGAACGCGTCCCTGTCCACGGGCAGGTCGGGAGACTGAGCCACGCAGGAACAGAGCGGGTCTGCTTCCAGCATATAAGGCCGGGGATTAGCGCCCCACCGGAAGGTGAGAGCCAGCACCAGGCCGATG
This sequence comes from Christensenellaceae bacterium, assembly GCA_040766545.1. Taxonomy (GTDB): domain Bacteria; phylum Bacillota; class Clostridia; order Christensenellales; family Christensenellaceae; genus QANA01. The sequence goes on along the minus strand of JAXGQH010000008.1, from coordinate 30,682 downwards.
TACTTTTCGTAGTAGTCCACCTGCTCTTTTGTCGTGAGCACGTCCCGGATGTACCGGTCGAACAGAAGCTGGGGGTCGATGTAGTTGAGGCAGAGGATCACGTCAAGAGGCTCGTACACCCCTTTTGCCATCCGCCGTTTCACCGCGTCGCCCAGCATGTTGCCCACCGACTGATAGGCTCCGGGATAGAGGTGCACGGTGGCGTAGTTCACCCGGGCCAGCACGTCGAGACACTGATCATACTCCGCCTCCGTACTGTAAGCCTCAAAGCCCGCGATTTCCTCTTCCCTCGGCTCCACTTCCCCGTCGTAATACTTATACAGCTTATACTTGCCCTGATGGCGGAGCGCCTCCGCCTGTCTTAACGAATGGCACAGGAATATGAGCTTGAACCCCGCCGCGTTAAAGAGATCGGCGGCATATCCCTTGCCGATTTTTCCGGCGCCGATGAGCGCCACTTCCTTTTTATATTTCCCCATATAAACTCCTCTCGAATCTATTTAATTGCTCTCCTCCTTCATATAAGGCGAACTATAAGAATCCGTATCGGCGGCCTCGTAATAGGCGGCCACCACCATCTGGTAGAACCTGTTGTCCACGTCGTTTGAAAGATCAAGCTCGCAATACTTTTCCACTGCCTTCTCAATGCCCTGTTCCTTCACGTAAGAAAGGATCTCCACCGAATCCGGGTCTTCCGGGTTGTTAAAAGAGAAGGCCAGCGCCGTAGCCTTTGCCAGATAGAAGGGCACGCGCCCAAATTCCAAAGCGGCCAGAGCCGGGCCCGCCAGCCTGTCTGTCCGACCCAGCTTGCGCTTTAAGCCGAAGAGCTGGCGGTTCACCGTGTCGGAAGTTTTTTTGCTCTTCTGTTCGTCGGCGGCGGAAGCCCTGGTATCCCTTCTCGCGCCCCGCATGAACTCCTCTTCGGTGAAGCCGAATTTGCTCATGGCGCCGAAAACCGCCTCTTCATGGCCGAGCCTCGAACACTTCTGGATGTATTCGTCTTCGTTCGACTGCTCAATAAACTCATATCCCTTGTGCTTGGCGATGGCCGCGGCCACTGCGCCCCGCACGTTGGCCGTCCAGATTTTGCAGTTGAGCCGATCGCTCATCCGATTGAGCATCAAAAAGTTGATCCCCTCGGGAACGGGGCCCCGGAAGGCGTCCTGATCCACGGGGAGTTCGGGATAGTCCGACGCCGCCACGGCCAGGGGGTCCTGCGCCAGCATTTCGGGAGAAGAAGGATACCCTCCGCGGTAAGGCAGCGTCTGTATGAGGCCCACTTTCTCGTCGATGTATTTTCCCTCTTCCTTCGTGGATAGCCTCTCCAGCATGTAGTTTTTCAGCACCTGGTCGGGATGGAGGAAGTTCACGGAGATGAACACGTCAAGGGTCTCATTGTTCTTTTCCGCCACCCGCTTTTTCACCGCGTCGCCCAGCATGTGGCCGATGGCCTCAAAGCCGTCCTGATAAGTGTGGATGGAGGCGGTGTTGGCCTTTGAAAGGATGTCCACGCACTTGTCGTATTCCGTTTCCGTGCAGTAAGCCTCGTAACCCTCGAACTTGATCACGTCCGTGCCCGTGCCGTCTTCCCTCGAGCGGAACAGGGTGTAATACCCCTGTTTGTTCAGAGCCTTCACCAGCGCTTCCGAATATTCCATAAAAATCAGGTGATAGCCCGCCGCGCCGAACAGGTCGGCCAGGTATCCCCTGCCCAGCTTGCCCGCGCCGATTAAAACATGTTCTTTTTTATAGTTGGCCATTTGAATACCCTCCTGTCACGGGCAAGCCGTGAAGCTGAGCTCGGCCTCGTAAGAGGCGATCTCGTCCCGGCTCATGGAGCCGATTTCATAGTAGTTGGCCAGCACAAGCTGGTAAAAGAAGTTTTCGTTCTTGTCCGAAAGGTCGAGCTCACAGTACTTTTCAATCGCCCGGCCGATGCCTTTTTCCCTGATATAATCCTGTATCTCGCAGGCCGCCTTGTCTTCCGGGTTCACAAAGTAAAAGCCCATGGCCGCGCCCCGGGCCAGGAAATAAGGCATGATGCCCGATTCCAGGCACAACAGCGCCGGGCCGGTATACCGGTCCGTCCGGCTGAGCTTCCTGATGGGGTCCGCGCCGATCCGGTTCAGCATATCCTTGGTGGCGGTGTCCACCTTGCCGGCGTCGAAGGGTTTTTCTTCCCCGTCGTGGAAGTACTTGCGGATGTCGTCCATATCGAACTTCACGTTCTTCATCAACGCCGCGTTGGCTTCCCGGGAACAGAACTGGGCGCATTTCATAATGTATTTATCCTGCTGGGACTGATAGCCGTATGTATAGCCCTTCTGCTTGCCGAAGAAAGCCTGGCAGCAGTGGCTCACGTTGCCGCCCCAGACTTTTTTCTTCACCAGCGCGCCCACCGCCGTGGCCGGGATGAAGTTCACGTCCGTCGGGATGGGGCCTTTGAACTGGTCTTTATCCACGGGCAGGTAGTCCTGCTCCATGCAGGGTGGCCAGCTCGTCTTCCGCCAGCTGCTCGGGGGTGGGGGTGTAGCCGCCGCCCCGGACGAGACCGTAAACAAAGCCCACATATTTGTCCATATAGGCTTTTTCCTCGTCCGTATCCAGTTGTGCCAAGATCGCTTCGCGGAAGGATTTGTCCGCGTCCAGGAAGTTGATGACGAATATGACGTTTAAGGGTTCGGTGCTCTTCTCTTTGAGCTTTTTCTTCACCGCGCCCGCAATGAGGCGGGCCACGCCTTTAATGGCGCCCGGGAAGAGGTGGACGGTGGCATAGTTGGTATGCGTCAGGGCGTCCACGCACTGTTCATATTCGGTTTCGGTGCAGTACGCCTGATAGCCGCTGACGATCTGCTTTTCCACATGACCGTCCCCGCTTCTGTACTGCATAAACACAGTATAATACCCCTGATCCCGCAGCTTTTTCACCAGCGGTTCAGAGTATTCCAAAAAGGTCATGCGGTATCCGGCTTTTCTGAACATATAAGCCACATACCCACGACCAATCTTGCCGGCCCCAATGAGCACGGCCTGCTTCTCGTACATATTTCTTTCCTCCTAATCCAAATTCCAAAACTAATCTCGGTATCATTATACCCCAGGGCTTATGCAAATGCAAATAAAAAAGATGCCTCCGCAGAGTGCGGAGGCATGAAAAACGCCCGTCTATTCCGTTATTTCCTCGGGGAACGCGTCCCCGATCTCGTAGTAGTGCATGAGCACCAGCTCGTAGATCTGTTTGTCCAGCGGATCGCTTAAATTGAGCTGGCAGTATTTGGCCACCGCCTTCTCGATGCCGAAGGATTTGATGTAGTCCTGTATCTCGCAGGCGGAGGCGTCCTCCGGGTTCACAAAGTAAAAGCCCATGGCCGCGCCCCTCGTCAGGAAGTAAGGCGTTTTGCCGTGCTTTAAGCACAGAAGGGCCGGGCCGATGAACCGGTCGCCCCGGGACAGCTTGCGCTTGGGGTCGGCGCCGATGCGGTTTAAGGTGTCCATATCCCCTTCGGCGGCCTTGGGGTCGAAGGGGGCGATTTTCCTTTCTTCCGGTCGTCCAGCACGTCCACGGAGATGTTGAACTCGCTGCAGATGCCATGGTTGGCTTCCAGCTTGCCAGCGCGCTGCATTTATAGATATAGGGGTCGCTCCCCGACTGATAATAGTATTCGTAACCCCTTTGTTTGCCCACGTAGCTGGACATGCAATGCACCATGTTGCCCGCCCAGACTTTATACACCAGCCGGGCCTCAAAGTGGTCAGTCAGCACCGCGTTGTCAATCCCCTCGGGGGGCACGCCCTTAAAGGCGTCCTTGTCCACCGGCCAGTTGGTGGTGTCGGACATGGACACGCAGAGCGGGTCTTCCGCCAGCATTTCGGGGGTGGGGATGCCGCCGTTCCGGTATATGAGCGTCTGCACAAAACCCACGTTGCTCTCGATGTAATCCTTTTCCGCCTGGGTTGTGAGCCGTTCCAGGGCAAAGTCCTTGAGTATCTTGGCGGGACCCTGGAAGTTCACGCAGGTGAAGATGTCAAGGGGCTCTTTGTTCCCTTCCCTCACCCGCTTTTTTATGGCGTCCCCGATCATGTGGCCGATGGATTCGCAGGCCCCCGGATACACGTGCACCGTGGCGTAGTTGGCGTTGGCCAGCACATTCACGCACGTTTCATACTCCGTCTCCGTGCAGTAAATGTCATAGCCGCCGATACGAAAACTCTCGTCGGGCGCGTCGTCATGAGACATGAAGACGGTGTAGTAGCCCTGTTCTTTCAGGGCTTTCACCAGCCCTTCCGCGTATTCCAGAAAGATGAGCTTATAGCCCTTCCTGTTAAACACGTCCGCCAGATAGCCGCGGCCGATTTTGCCCGCGCCGATCAGCACCAATTCCCTTTTTGCCATTTCAGTTCCTCCTAAAATTTCAAATGCTCAAATTTCCGCCCCGCCAAACCTTTGCGGTCTTTCAGGGCAAAAAATATAGATTATGAAAGACGTTATCCCCTCTCATAATCTATATCATTCTTTGCGAATTTTCAAGTATCCTTCGGCTTTTAGTCGAGAGGCGCCCTGCTTAACTCATTGTAAGAGGCGATCACCAGCTCTTTTAGCAGCTTCTTGTCCGGGTCGTCGTCCGTCAGGGAGGAGAACTCCGTAAGCGCCGCATCGATGCCTTTCTTTTCCATGATGTCGTGAAGCTCCAGGGTGGTGGGGTCGCTTTCGTTTTTATAGAGGAGAGCCAGGGCGATCACACGGGCCAGAAAGTAAGGGATCTTGCCGCTCTTCAGGCAGGCAAGAGCGGGGCCCACCGTCCTGTCAGGCGCGGAGAGCTTTCTTCTCATGTCCCGAACCACCCGGTCAAAGGTGTCGTTGGAGCCCGAATTGGCCCAGGTGACCATCACGTCGTCCTTCCGGGCGAAGATGCTGTTCACCTCTTCCATGCTCATGCCGTACTCATAGGCCAGGCCGTGGCGGGCTTCCCGTTCGGCCAGCAGCACGCACTTGCCCACATAGGGGTCGAGGGCCGCCTCCCGCACATAGGTGTAGCCCTTATACGCGCCGTACAGGGAGAGGGCGAAGTGCATCATGTTGGTGGACCAGATTTTCTAAGTAAACCGGGCGGGCAGGCGGTCCATCAGGGGCACCACGGCTTCCCCCGCAGGCGGCTCGCCTTTAATGGTGTCTTTATCCACGGGAAGTTTCGGTCCGTAGCCCGCGGAGACGGAAAGGGGGTCTTCCTCTATCATGTGGGGCTGGGGGTCCACCGCCAGGCGGGACACCAGCGTCTCCACCAGACCGATGTACTTGTCAAAATAGGCTTTCTCCGCTTCGGTCGTGAGTTTTTCAAAGATAAAGCCCTTGATCGTCTTGGTGGCCTGGAGGAAGTTGACGCAGAGATACACGTCGAGCGTGTCCGTCACGCCCTGCTCCATGCGCCTTATAATCGCGTCTCCCAGCATGTGGCCGATGAATTCGCAGGCGCCCGGATAGATGGGCAGCATGGCGTATTTGGTGCGGCAGAGCGCCTCCAGGCACTGATCGTACTCCGTTTTGACGCAATAAGCGCTGTAATCCCGGATGACCACTTTCACGGGCTTGCCCTCCGCGTCTACCCGGAAGATGGTGTAGTACCCCTGGGCGTTCATGGCTTTCGTCTGTTCTTCGCTGTGCACGAGGAAGGTGATGTGGTATCCCTCATCTCCAAATATCTCGGCCAGATACCCCCGTCCGATTTTCCCCGCGCCTACAATGACCATTTCCTTGTTGTCGATCATTTCCCCATTTTTCCTTTCATCAAAATCTCATATTCTCCAGTGCATGAGCCCCGCTTCGCGGCTCACACCGCTCATTATACCGCAAAGGGGCAAATAAAAAAAGCAGTTTATAAAACTGCTTTCAAAAAGTTCCTTATTCGGAAATGTACGGCAACAGCGCCATCATTCTGGCTTTTTTGATCGCTGACGCCAGCTCTCTCTGATGCTTGGCGCAAACGCCGGAGGCCCTTCTCGGAGCTATTTTGCCCCGCTCGGAAAGGAACTTCCTGAGTTTGGCCGTATCTTTATAATCTATACCGGTCGCCTTTTCGGCGCAGAAAGCACAGAACTTTTTCCTCGGCCGTCTTACTCTCGGCCGTCTCGCTCGATCGTCCATAAATATTCTCCTTCTTCAATTTTCAGAACGGCAAATCGTCGTCATCCACAAGAACATCGCTCATCTCGGAAGCGAACAAGTCGTCCCCCCCGGCGTTTCCGCCGAATACGGGAGCGCTTGCGTCTTCCCGCGCGGGAGCGTTTGAAACCGGCCTGTTACCAGAAGCTGCACCCGTGGGCTTATCCAGGAACTCCACGTCGTCCGCCTGGATTTCGGTGACATAGCGCTTCGTGCCGTCCTTGGCGTCGTAGGTCCTCGTGCGGATTTCTCCCACGATGGCCACCCTCTGCCCCTGGACGAGATACTTGGCGCAGTTGTCAGCCAGCCCTCTCCATGTAACAATATTTAAAAAATCGGTTTCTTCCCTGTTCATGCGGCGGTTCACCGCCACCCCAAAAGTCGTCACGCTCACGCCGTTGGGCGTCGTTTTGGCTTCGGGAGCCTTCGTTAACCTGCCAACGATAAAACATTTGTTCATTGTGCGTTTTCCTTTTTATCTTTTGCTGATTAAGCTTCTCTCTTGGTCACCATGAATCGCATGATGTCTTCAGTGATACGGAAGTTTCTTTCCAGCTCTACCGGGAAATCCGGCTTGGACTTGAAATTCATCAGCACGTAGTAGCCTTCGTTGACGTAGTTGATGGGATAGGCAAATCTTCTCTTGCCCCATTCGTCGATCCCTTCCACTTCGCCGCCGTTGGCTGTTACAAGATCGGAGAATTTCGCAACCACTGCGTTTTTCTGCTCATCTTCTAATTCCGGCTTGATGATGTACAGCACTTCGTAAGTATTCATCTCTTCACCTCCCTTTGGACTGTAAGGCGCCGCATTGACGGCGCAAGGATGCGAAATACAGTATATCACCCAAGGTTTGAAAGCGCAAGCCTTTTTCAATAAAAAGAGCGGCCGGAGCCGCTCTTTTCACCTCTTAATAATTTTCGGCCGCGATTCTGAAGTGGGCCTTGGGGTGGTCGCACACCGGGCAGACCTCGGGCGCTTCTTTGGCGATCACGATGTGGCCGCAGTTTCCGCACTGCCACACCACGTTTAATTCCCGCTTGAACACCTTTCCGCTTTCCAGGTTTTCCAGCAGCTTTTTATACCGCTCCTCGTGGTGCTTTTCAATGGCGGCCACGCCTTCAAACAGCTCGGCGATCTGATCAAAGCCTTCTTCCCGGGCCGCTTTGGCAAAGCCGGCGTACATGTCCGTCCACTCGTAGTTCTCGCCGGCGGCGGCGTCTTGCAGATTCGTGATGGTGTCCGGGATGGCTCCGCCCATCAGGAGCTTCAGCCAGATTTTCGCGTGCTCCTTTTCGTTCTCGGCCGTTTCCAAAAAGAGCTCGCTCACCTGCACATACCCTTCGCTTCTGGCTTTGGAAGCGTAATAGGTGTATTTGTTCCGCGCTTGGGATTCCCCCGCAAACGCCACTTTGAGATTCGCTTCCGTTCTTGATCCTTTTAATCCTGCCATAACTGCCTCCTTTGTATCGGGAAATTTTCCCTATTATATATTTGACAAACTGTTTACAAAATCCTTTTTTGTGCTATAATCATTTCAAACAGATGTCATGACACCTGTAAATATCATTTATACAATAAAGGGCATCATACAAATGAAAAGAAAAACTATTGAAACAATCGTTCTGTCAGGGCTTTTATGCGCTATTGGAATAATAATTCCTATTTTCTCTCCTGTCAAGATCGTAATTGAACCCGCCTCCTTTACGCTGGCCAGCCACGTGGCGATTTTCATCGGCGTGTTCGTTTCGCCCGTCGTGGCCGTATCCGTGTCTTTAGGCACCACGCTGGGCTTTTTGCTGGCCGGGTTCTCCCCCCTCATTGTGCTTCGGGCCCTGACCCACATCGTGTTTGCCCTGACGGGCGCGCTGATCCTCCAAAAAAACAGGTCCATCCTGCAATCCCTGCCCAAGACCGCGCTGTTCTGCCTGCTCCTCGCCGTGATCCACGCCGCCTGCGAGTTTTTGGCCATCGCGCCTTTTTATCTTTCGGGTTCGAGCCTCCTCTCCCCGGGCTATTACGGGAACGGCTTCTTCTATTCGGTGGTGTTTTTAATCGGCATCGGCACAGTGATCCACAGCACCGTGGACTTCATCCTCGCCTACATCGTCTGGCGGCCTTTGAGCAAATCCATCTCTTCTGATATTCCGGTGGAAATAAAATGAACTCCAAAGAGCGCCAGGCTTATATACTAAGCGCCCTTCACGCCTCCGGCGCCCCCAAAAGCGCCGCGGCTTTTTCCAGGGAACTCGGCGTGAGCAGGCAGGTGGTGGTGGGCGACGTGGCTCTGCTCCGGGCTTCGGGGGAGGCCGTTTTATCCACCCCCCGGGGCTATGTGCTGGAAAAGGAGTCGGAGGGGCTTTTAAAAGTGCTGGCCTGCTGCCACGGCCCCGAAGACACCGAAAAGGAACTCCAAACCATCGTGTACTTCGGGGGAGAGGTGGTGGACGTGACCGTCTCCCATCCCATTTACGGGCAGATCTCCGCGCCTTTAAACATCTCCTCCAGCCACGATGTGGAGGAGTTTATGAAAAAAATCCGGGAGCACAAGGCCTCTCTCCTCTCCCACCTGACGGAAGGCGTGCACCTTCACAGCGTGCGGGTGAAAGACTCAGAAACTTACCGTCTGATCCTTTCCGCCCTGGAAGAGCAAAAACTGCTCTATCATTCCGCCGATTAAAAAAGCGCCTGCCCGGCGCTTTTTTATTTTCAGCCCAGCAGCTTTTTCTTGGCCGCCTCAAATTCCTCTTCCGTGAGCTGCCCCTGTTCCTTCATGTTCCAGAGCTTTTGAAGCTCTTCCTGGAGGTTGACCGCCGGCTGAGCGGGCGGCTGCTGATAGGGGGGCTGATAAGGGGGCTGCTGATAGCCCGGCTGATAAGGGGGCTGATAATTCTGATAGGGCTGCTGGGGCGGATAATACGCGGGGGCGTTTTTGTCCTGCAGGCACAGCACGGTGATGAGGGCGGGCAGGAACAGGAAAAAGCCGAACACCCAAAAGGCTCCGTAGCTGTACCCCTTGTTCCGCGCCAGCGCGGCGGGAATAAAGGCCAGTCCGACCGCCACCCCAAGAGAGATGACCACGATGATGATCATATATGTGCTGAGCCAGCCGCTGGTAAAGTCATAATAATCGTACATAAAACATGCGCCTCCTGCTTCAAATATATTGAGGATACTCGATTCATATTAGCATTATCCCCGGGCAATCGTCAACCTTATGCGTTTTAAATTTCGATTTTAGCACTCCTATATGGAGAGTGCTAAAATTTACAGTTACCTAACAGATTTTACAAAGTTATTTAAACATTTCCAGCTATCATAAAAGCAGCGCGGAGAGGAAAAAAGAGTTGTAATAATCATGGAAAAAACGCGCAAAATACAAAACAGACAGGATTGGAGGTACTGATATGTTTGAATTAACACCCTTTGAGCGGAAAGACCGTCGTCCCTGGTCGGCCTTTCCCTTCCGGGAACTGGCGGCCCTGGAAAACGAGCTGTGGGGCAGAAACGGCATGTTTGATTTTCAGGCGGACATCCGGGATGCGGGCGGCTCCCTGGTGCTGGAAGCCGATCTTCCGGGCTTCAACAAGGAAGACATCGACGTGTGCGTGAGCGGCGAAACGCTCACCATCAGCGCCAAACGGCAGTCCGAGACCGAGGAGAAGAACGAAAAGACGGGCTATATCAGAAAAGAGCGCTCTTACGGTTCTTTCCGCAGGAGCTTTGACGTGAGCGACGTGGACACGGACAAAATCGCCGTCAGCTATAAAGACGGCGTGCTGAAGCTCGACATGCCCAAGAAAAACGAAGTCCTGCCCCCTTCCAAAAAACTGCAGATCGAATAAAAACGGCCTCCGGCAAATGCCGGAGGCAGAACTTTCCAAAGAGGCCTCGGCCCCTTTGTTTTCATAAACGCTTCCGGCGTGCACCCGGAAGCATTTTTTTGTGCCGGGAAATTTATGGGGTGGTCATGAAATTCCGGACATAAAAGAAAACAGCCCCGGACCTGATGGTGGCGCAGCCTTAGAAGACTCCGTCGATTCACCCGCGGCAGCTGTTTCCAACAGATATATACCACAAAATGATCTTTCTGTCCATCCTACCATATCCAAAAATGCTGAAAATGGTGCGCCCATACGGCAGTAAATTTCCTCAAAAACACCGAAAAAATCGATCAGGCGCGGGAGGCAAGAGAACCGCTGAGATTTCGAACAGGCGCGGCTTTCCGCCCGCAAACAGGTTTTTGCCTCGCCGGGGCAGCCCGAAAGAAAGGGGTGCCAAGACCCGCGGGCTGGTCGAAACTCCGCCCTTATTTCAGATTCCGGCGGAAGAATTCCAGGGCGTTTTCATACATCAGCTTTTCCACAATATACTGGGAAAATCCCTTTTTCAGGAGGAAAGCGGCAATCTCATATTCCTTCTCGCAGGAGTCCAGTTCGGGGGGCACGTCCGTGCCGTCGTAATCCGATCCCAGCGCCAGCACATGTTCGCCGCCCAGGTTCAGGATATGGTCGGCGTGGCGGTAAATGTCTTCGAGAGAGGCTTTATCCCTGTCGTCGTTTAAAAAGGAACAGGAAAAGTTGAGGCCGATGAGCCCGCCCCGGCGGACGATTTCTTTGATTTCCCCATCCGTCAGGTTGCGCCTGTGGCCGCAGACCGCCCGGCCGTAGGAATGGGAGGCCGCGAAGGGTTTCTCCGCAATGTCCAGCAGCTCGTCAAAACCCCGGTCGTTTAAGTGGGACACGTCCACGATCATGCCGAGGCGCTCCATCTCTTTCACGGCCGCCCGGCCGAAGTCCGAAAAGCCCTCCTCCGTATCCCAGCCCGAGGCCAGCTCGTTTTTGCCGTTCCAGGTGAGGGTCATCATGCGGACGCCCGCCTCATAGAGCGCGCTTACCCGGCCGAGATCGCCCATGAGGGCCGCGCCCCCTTCCACGGAGAGCATGGCCGCCGTCTTGCCCACAGCCCAGGCCGCTTCCGCCTCGGAAGCGCTCGTGACCGCCGCCACCCGGCTTTCAAACTTTTTAGTCTGCTCCCGGAAAATATGCAGGTACTTGTCGAAAAACTCTCCCGCCGGCTGTCCCCGGAGGTGATCCAGTATGTAGATGGCGTAAAGCTGGAGCCGCCTGTCTCCCTCCCCGATTTTGGAAAGGGCGATGTGACATTCGGGGCTGTCCATCGGCTCCCCCGAAAGGGACGCAAGCACATCCCGGATGAGCGTGTCGCAATGCAGATCCGCAATTTTTCTCATAACGTCCTCCCTGTTCAGCCGGGAACCATGCCCCTCGCTTATGGCCGGGCGGGCTTTTTCCGTTCCCGCGCCCCGGCTCGCCGATTCTATGCTCTATTCCGCGCTTTCCATCCGGCTGTGCTTTTCCCGGATGTAATCGTGTATGGCCCCTGCCACCCGTTTGGACACCCGCACCGCCTCCACCACCGTTTTCGCCCCCGTCACCACGTCTCCCGAAGCGAAGATGCCCTCGTGACTGGTGCGGCCGTAGTCGTCCACGGCCACCAGCCCCGTGTCCGTAAGATCGATGCCCGTTTTGGTGGAGACCACCACCGCCCGCGGCCGCTGGCCGATGGCGATGATCATGGAGTCCGCCGGGAAGAGCTCCAGGGTGTCCATGAGCGGGGAAACCACTTTATTTCCCTGTTCGTCTGTCCGCACGTCCGACTCGGCCAGCAGCACCCCGTCTTTTCTGAATTCCACCACGGTTTTGTTAAAGCGGATTTTGGCTCCGTCGATGCCCGCGTACTGCACTTCGATGGGCCGGGCGGTGATGGCGGATTCGTCCATGTTGCAGAGGATGGTCACATCGTGGCAGCCGTGGCGGATGGCCGTTCGGGCCACGTCCATGGCCACGTTGCCCGCGCCGACGATGGCAAGCCGCTCCCCCAGGCGATACACGTCCGGGTTTCGCAGATAGTCGATGGCGTAGTGCACGTTGCCAAAACTCTCTCCCTTTACGTTCATCTTCTGGGGACGCCACACCCCCGTGCCCATAAAGATGGCCTCGTAGCCATCCCGGAACAGGTCGTCGATGGTGAGATTGGGGCCGATGGTGGTGTTGGGGCGGGTCACCACGCCGCTTCGGTTGAGGACATCCGCCAGCTTGTCAAGATAGCGCTTTGGCAGGCGGAATTCGGGGATGCCGTAGCGCATGACGCCGCCGATCCGCTCGCTCCCTTCGTAGATGGTGATGTCGTAATCCATTTTGGACAGTATGAAGGCGATGATAAAGCCCGCCGGTCCCGAGCCGATGATAGCCACTTTGCCCGCCGTCTTTTTGGAGGGCACGGGGTTATAGATATTGAGGTAAAAATCCGAAATATACTGCTCGATGGCGCTGATCTGCACGGGCGTGCCCGTGGTCTTGCCCATGACGCAATGCCCCTCGCACTGGTCTTCCTGGGGGCAGACGTGGCAGCAGATGATGGAGAGGGGGTTGTTCTCAAAAAGGATACGCCCCGCCTCGGCGATGTTATTGTCTAAAAGGTGATGGATGGCGTCCCGGATGGGGGAAAAGAGGGGGCACCCCACCGAACATTGGGGGGTTTTGCATTGCAGGCACCGTTTGGCGTCTTCTATGATATGTTTGCTCATCTCATACCTCGGTTTGATGAAATCGGGCGCGAAAGGCGGGGCGGCTCGTTTTCGGCCGAACCCGGCTTTCCCCGCGGGATTTGTCCGCAGATGTATTGTATCATAAAAAATCCAAAAATCGAAGGGCTTTTCTTCCTTGGCAAAGGGTTGGATTTTGTGCTATATTGATGGAAGAACAAAGGGGGGATCATCATGGGCATGTATCGGCAGAGAATTCAAAAAGTGCAGTCAAACCTTCGGGAGGCCGGACTTAAAACCCTGGTGGTGGCCGACCCCGTCTCTTTTGAATACCTCACGGGAGTGAAGGTGGCCCATGTGGGCGAGCGGCTGCTGGCCTTTGCCCTGCCCGCGGAGGGAACGCCCGTGCTCTTCATCAACCGGCTGTTTCCCATCCAAAAACAAGAGGGATTTGACATTGTGTATCACGACGATACCGACCTTGCCACCAAGGATTTGGCACCTTATCTACCGTCCGGCGAAGTGGGCATCGACCGTTTTTTGTATTCCCAATTTTTAATCGAGCTCCTGGAACAGCGAAAGGACATCACCCCTAAAGTGGGTTCCTTTGCGGTGGAACAAGCTCGTATGATCAAAGACGAGGCGGAGCAGCAGGCTCTTTACCGTTCCGCCCAAATCTGCGACGCGGCGTTTTCCACTATCCCTTCCCTTCTTCGGGAAGGCATGACCGAGCTGGAGCTGGCCGGGCTGCTGGGCGAAGCGTTCCGCCGGCTGGGCGATCCGGGTGCCCACAACGACGCCCTCATCTGCTTTGGGGAAGGAGCGGCGGAGCCCCACCATGTGAACGGCGGCCGGAGGCTTAAAAAGGGAGACGCGGTGCTGGTGGACGCGGGCCAGTGCTCCTTCGGCTATTACAGCGACATGACCCGCACCTTTTTCTTTCAGAGCGTTACCGACGAAGAGCGGAGCATTTACGACATCGTGGTGGAAGCCAACCGCCGGGGCCGGGAAAAGGTGAAAGCGGGCGTGCCTTTTAAAGAAGTGGACAGGGCGGCGCGGGACTACATCGCTTCCAAAGGCTACGGGGAATATTTCACCCACAGGACAGGCCACAACATCGGCATGCAGGTGCACGAAGAGCCTTCCGTATCGGGGGTGAACGCGCTTCCCATTCAGGAAGGCATGGCGTTCAGTATCGAGCCGGGCATCTACCTGCCCGGACGGTTCGGCGTGCGCATCGAAGACATCGTCATCGCTCAAAAAGATGGGGCGTGGACGCTTAACTCCTACACCAAGGAGCTTCAGGTCATTTCATAAGGAGGAGCGGAGTTGGAAAAATTGTTCCGGAACATTGCGGCGGCGGCCGTGGTATTGTTATTGCTTGCAGGAGTGTCCGGCGCTTTTTCTTTTGGGGAAAAGGAAGAACCGGGCGTCCGGCTGGCTAAAAACCAGGGCATCCTGCCCCATGTGCTGGCGGATAGCGACCCTTACGGCACATACCCCGTCGCGCCCAACACGTCTCTTGCGGGCAAGATCATCTATCTGGACCCGGGGCACGGCAAAGAGTCGGACAAGGTCTACGCGGGTTACAGCGAGCAGTATTACAACCTTCAGATCGCCCTTGCCATCAAGACCGACCTGGAAAACTGCGGGGCCACGGTGATCATGACCCGGTCGACGGAGACGGATGTGGAAAACTACACCCGCATTTCCGTGCTCAACAAGCACACCCTTTCCCTTCTAAGGGAGGCGTATCAGGCCGAACTCGGCGCAGGGGCGGCGGGGGCTTCCCTTCAGCAGCTCACTTACGACATTTCCGAGCTCACCCGGCTGGAGGCGGTTATGCAGAGCGTCATCAGCAACCACTCCCTGTCGGACATTTATTATAACTCGCCTTACGACTACACGTATACCCGGGTGATGCATCCCGACCTGAAAAAGATATTCAAATATCAGACAAGCCCCCTTATCTCCTCCCGGTTTCTCTTCATCTCCGTACACGCCAACGCCACCGGTTCGCCCATCAACGAGAGCGTGAGCGGCACGGTGGTGTATTACATGACCAACACCCTCACCAACGCCGGGACTTACTATAAAAATTATCACTGCGTGGACAGAAGCCAGTATTTCTCCGCCAGAATGATCGCACGGGTGACGGAAGCGGCCGGGTTTAAAAACAGGGGATTGGCCGTGAACGACTTTTTCATGATCCGGGAGCACAACGTGCCCGCCGCCCTTTTGGAGACGGCTTTTTTCACCAGCCCCTCCGACCGGTCCAAGCTCATGGACGTGACGTATCATCGGCGCATCGCCAACGCCGTGACCATGGCCGCCCAGGAATACTTTGTCTACGCCGATGCCACCTGGCCGGCGGCCGCGGAGGTTCCACTCTCGGTTTCGGGCTCCGCCTTTACCGCCAGCAAGGCGGGCATCACGGGTATTCCTCTCGGCTCCACGGCGGAGACCCTTCTTGCCGATCTCACCAGCGCCTATTCCCTTCGGGTAACAAATGCTTCGGGCACGGTCAAGGCGGGCGCAGACCTTCTTGCCACAGGCGATCTGGTACAGCTCCTGAATGGGGAAAATAAGGTATACGCCAGCTATCCCGTCATCCTCTACGGCGACGCGTCGGGGGACGGGGCGGTGGACGCCCTCGACCTGCTGGTGGTGCAGAAATATCTGCTGGACATCAAGGATTTGAGCGGCGCCTACTTCCTATCGGCAGATGTATCGAAGGAGGGGGGCATCACAGCCCTCGACCTTTTAAAGGTGCAGAAGCATCTTCTCGGCCTCAGCGACATCACACAGTAAAATTTTGAGGTGACATCATGAAATCTTATCGAAAACTGATCTTTTATATACTGCTCATTACGCTTTTTTCCGCCTTTCTGCTGCCTCAGGTTTTCGCCCTGAGCGTTTCGGTCTCCGCCTCCTCCAGTTCAGTGAAAGTGGGGGACAGCGTGACCGTGACCGTCACCTTTTCCCAGGCGAATATCGGCGCACTGACCGCCACTTTTTCCTATGACAGCAGCGTGCTTCAGTATACCGGCGATTCCAACTCCTCCTCAGCCGGAAAAATCAGTCCCTTACCCGCCTCCGGGCCGGGCTTGACTTCTCTCACGGCCACCATGACATTCAAGGCATTAAAAGTGGGGTCCAGCACGGTGTCTGTCTCCTGCAGCAGCGCCTATGATTTTGACGAGAACCCCATATCCGGCGGCTCGGGGAGCACCAGCATCACGGTCAGCGCCCCTTCCTCCTCTCCCAGCCCCACCTCCAGCGGCTCTTCGTCTCCTTCCAAAAGCCCTTCGCCGTCCAAGAGTCCCTCTCCCTCCACAAGCGCCTCCCCCTCCCCGTCGGAGTCGGCGCCCACCAGTGAGGAGACCCATATCAAGGCGGACATACCCGGCGTGGGCGTGCGGTATATCTTCCGGAAACTCCCGGATGGTTTGAACCTTCCCGAAGGCTATGGGCGGGTGGACATCTCCTATCACAACGAGACCATCGAAGCCCTTTCCGGTGCGGGCGGCGTGACGCTCTTATACGCAGTGGACAAGGCGGGGAAAAACGCCGCTTTCTTCGTGTACGACAAAGCGGGCGACCAGATCTATTCCCTCTTTTTGCTCACCATACCCGAAAAGACCTACACCCTTCTTCAGCTGCCTTCGGACGTAAACATCCCCGAAGGCTACGCTCTTGGAGAAATGGCTCTCGGCGACCGAGCCGTCCCCGCCCTTCTGTCTATAACCGACGCCAACAGCTTTCTCCTCTACGCCTGTTCCGCCGGGGGAGAGGCGGCGCTTTATCAGTATGACGCAAAGAACGGCTTCTTCTATCCCTACATCGCTCCCCCCGAGCCGGAAGAACCCGCGCCCCTCCCTTCGGACAGCGAAGAGCCTGCCATTCAGCCCACCCCGGATAAAGGGAGCGAAGACGGCACGCTCACGCTGATACTGGCCGTGGGGTTCATCGTGTTTTTCATCGCCACCATTGCTCTTTCGGGGACCCTGATGAGCCGGAAGAATACGGAAACAGAGGATAAATGATCATATAATAGGAAATATTATCAAGATAAAGGACGTTTCTTACGAAGCGTTCTTTATTTGTTTACACAACCAACATAATTGACTATTGTCACCCTCCCCGGGCAATGCTTATAATGAAGTCGGAGGTGCGGGATGCAGTATTTAATCGTATTTTTCGAAGGGATCGTCACCTTCGTCTCCCCCTGCCTTCTGCCCATGCTCCCCGTATACGTGTCTTACTTCATGGGAAGCGAAGAGCAGGAGAAGAAGGGGCGGGCGCTTAAAAATTCACTGGGCTTTGTGCTGGGCTTCGGCATCGTGTTTGTGCTGCTGGGCGCGTTTGCGGGCACCATCGGCACGCTGCTGGTGCGGCACAGGACAGCTGTAAACATCGTGTCCGGCGCCATCATCTTTCTGCTGGGGCTCAACTATACGGGCCTCATACACATCGCCTTTTTAAACAAGGCCAGGGGGATGGACATGGGCGACCGGAAAGCGGGCTTTTTCTCTTCCGTGCTGCTGGGCATTGTGTTTTCTATCGGCTGGACGCCCTGCGTGGGAGCGTTTCTCGGTTCCGCCCTTCTTCTCGCTTCCCAGCAGGCCTCTTTCCTAAAGGGGTTGCTCATGCTGGTGCTCTATTCCGTGGGGCTGGGCATACCGTTTGTGCTGAGCGCGGTGCTTTTAAGCAAGCTCAGGAGGGCGTTTTCCTTCATCAAACGGCACTATCAAACCATCAATCTGATTGCCGGCGTCTTCTTAATGATCGTGGGCATCCTGACGGCGCTGGGACTGATGAGCAGGCTCGTGGGGCTGCTCATATAGGAGGTAACCACTATGAACAAAATGCTGAAAGCCGCAATATGGGCGGCCATCCTGATCCTCGTGATCGTGGGAAGCTCGTTTACATACAGCGCGCTGAAAAACGCGCCTTCCGCTTCGGACAAGGGCTTTGTTTTTGAGCCCCAAGCCTCTCTTTCGGGTACGAATTCGATCGAGGAGGGGGAAGGGACGGAGGAATCGTCCTCCCTGCCCTCGGAATCCGCCGCTCTGCCTTCGGAGTCGGCGGGTGCGGGCTCAGAGTCCCCCGCTTCGGCTTCTCCTTCGGCGCCGGCTTCCACATCGCCTTCGCCTTCCAAGGGCGGATCAAGCCCCAGTTCGTCGCCTTCGGGTGGCGCGAGTCCGTCGGCCTCCTCTTCGCCTTCTTCTTCCCCTTCGGCTTCCCCCTCCCCCTCCAAGGGCGGGTCGAGCCCCAGTCCGTCGCCTTCGGGCAGCATGAGCCCGTCTCCCTCTCCTTCCAAGAGCGAGGAGCCGGACGACGGCCGCTCCCCCGCGCCCGACTTTACGGTGTACAACCGGAACGGCAAAAAAGTCTCCCTTTCGGGCATGAAGGGAAAGCCCGTGGTCATCAACGTCTGGGCTACCTGGTGCCCCTACTGCGTGAAGGAGCTTCCTTATTTTGAGGCGCTTTATCAGGAATACGGCGGCAGCGTTTCCTTCATGATGGTGGACGCCGTGGGCACAAACGGAGAGACCGTTGAAAAAGGCAAAAAATATGTGGACGACAACGGCTTCACCTTCCCCGTCTATTTCGACAGCGACTCGGAGGCGGTGGAGACCTATGGCGTCGTCTATTACCCCACCACCATCTTTGTGGACGCCAACGGGAACATCGCGCGGATCGTGAAAGGCGCGCTCACAAAGGAAGACCTGCGGACCTACATTAAGGAAATTTTGAAATAAGCTCCAAAAAGAGCGGCCGCAAGGCCGCTCTTTTGATTGGTTTTTTCAAGGCGAGACCGCCGCCAAATACGAAAAAGCCCCGGACAGTCCGGGGCTTTTGACGTTTAAAGGAATTCCCTCTTCTTATTGAAGAAGGGATGCGGCAGTTTGCACCGGGCTTTGGGCCGCTCGGATTTTACCGCACCTGCCTGTAAAACCGGGTGCCCCCGGGGTACACCTTCACGTCTTTAAATCCGTTTTGCATTAAAATACGTCCCGCGTTATACGCCCGGATTCCGGCGGCGCAGAAGATGACGATCTCCTTCTCCTTATCCAGTTCGCCCATGCGGCTCCGCACTTCCCCGAGGGGGATGTGAAGCGCGCCCGGTACGCCGAACACGGCCAGCTCGTCCGCTTCCCGCACGTCGATCACGGTGGTCTTGGACGGGTCGTAGGCGTCCATAAAGTTCCAGTCGGAGAAAGCCACCTTGCCCGCTATCAGGTTTTCCGCCGTAAAGCCCGCCATATTCACGGCGTCCTTGGCCGAGCCGTAAGGCGGCGCGTAGGCCAGCTCCAGTTCGGAAAGCTCCGATACCCCGCCGCCCATGCGCAGGAGCGTGGCGATCACGTCGATCCGCTTATCCACCCCGTCCCTGCCCACGATCTGGGCGCCAAAAAGCTTTTTACCGTCGGGGGAAAACAGCAGCTTGATGAGCATGCTCTCCGCGCCGGGATAGTAGGAAGCGTGGGGGTTCCCCGAGACGATGACCGTCTCATAATCTTTTCCCTTTTCCTTGCCCAGACGGCAAAGGGTCTTTTCGTTCACGCCCGTGGAGGCCGCCGCGAGGGAAAATACCTTTACGATGGACGTTCCCTGGCTGCCTTTATACACACTGTTCAGACCCGCGATGTTGTCCGCGGCGATGCGGCCCTGCTTGTTGGCCGGGCCGGCCAGGGGGATCATGTCTTTCTCCCCCGTGACAAAGTTTTTCACTTCCGCCACGTCCCCCGCTGCGTATATCCGCTCGTCGGACGTGCGCATATGCTCGTCAGTTAAGATGCCGCCCCGCGCCCCAAGGGCCAGTCCGGCCTCCCGGGCAAGGGCGCTATTCGGCCGGACGCCCGCCGCCAGCACGCAGAAGTCCGCCTCCAGCTTTTCCCCGCCCGAGAGGGTGAGGGAAAGACCGCCTTTCTCCTCCCGGAATTCCGATACGGCCTTTGAAAGGAGCAGGGTCACGCCGTTTTTTCGGAGTTCCCGCTCCAGGGGTTTGGCCATTTCCGGGTCTAAAGGCGGGAGCACCTGATCCGCCATTTCAACAAGCGTCACTTCGAGCCCCGCGTGGCGCAGGTTTTCCGCCGCTTCCAGCCCGATGAAGCCGCCGCCCGCCACCACGGCCCGCCCGGCCTTCTTTTCCTTCAGTTCCCGGACGATCCGGTCTGCGTCGGGCAGGGTAAAAAGCCGGAGCACCCGGTCAGACTCAATGCCGGGGATGGGGAGCGGGGCGGGGGAAGCGCCCGTGGCCAGCACCAGATAGTCATAGCTCTCCTCGTACGCGCTTCCGTCCGCCCGCCGGAGGGTGAGCCGCCGGTTTTGCCGGTCGATATGAACCGCTTCTTCCAGTATGCGCACCTCTATGTTGTATTTCCGCTTCATGTCGGAAGGGGTCACGAGGAGCAGCTCCTCCCGGTCTTTGATCACGCCGCCCACGTGGTAAGGAAGGCCGCAGTTGGCAAAGGAGATATAATTCCCACGCTCAAACAGGATGATCTCCGCCTCTTCGTCCAGCCGGCGGAGCCTGGCCGCCGCGCTGGCGCCTCCCGCCACGCCCCCCACGATCAATACTCTTTTTCCCATGACGCACCTCGCTGTTCCTGTTTAAAATCCTTTTGTTTGAGCGCATAGCACACGGCGGTCTGGGGTTCGCCCAGCTGGTCTACCCAGGCGTTTTCCCGAACCGCCGTCTTTTTAAAGCCCAGCTTTTCATAGACGTGCCGGGCCCGCTTGTTTTTCAGATTGGTGTCGAGCACGATAAATCTGTACCCACTGGAAAAGAGCGCGCCGATGAGCATTTGGAGGGCGGCCGTACCCAGGCCCTGGTTCCGCTTGTCTTCCCGGCAGATTTTAATGCCGATTTCGGCGGTCTCTTCCCCCAGGTTCCGGTAACTCATTTCGCCCGCGGGCTCACCCGAAAGCTCGATGATGAGGCGGCCGCTCGCTTGTCCGCTTTCCTCTTCCAACCGGCGGAGAACTTCCGCCTCCGTGATGCCAAGCCCTTTTGGAAACCCGGCGTGGGCCATCACCAGCCCGTCGTTCCACCAACCCGCCAAAAGCGCCGCGTCTTTTTCTTCCGCATCCCGCAGCAGGATGCTTCCCTCTTCCACTCTCACGGGTTTACTTGATTTTCGCTTCGTAACCCGCTTCGGCGACCGCGTCCACCAGAGCCTGATCTTCCACCTGACCCTCGAAGGAGACGATTGCCCGTTTCTTTTTCAAGTCCACCTCCGCGCCCGTTACGCCCGGCACGGCCGTAAGCGCCTTTGTGACCGCGGCCACGCAATGCATGCAGGACATGCCCTTGATCTTCAATTCCTTCGTCATACTGTCCTCCTGTGTTTCTCTTTTTTCAAGTTTAAACCGCCCGCCGCATCAAACGCGCCGGCAGGGGCATTTTTGATATTAAAGCGCCGCCTCATTGTAGATGGCCCGGGAACCGCCGATGAACTTAGGCCGGGTCCGGGCGCACACCAGGTTGGCCTCCCCGATTTTTTTCACGCCGAGCCGCAGGGGCACCGCCACCCGCTTCAAATGCATGCCGATGAGCGTGTCCCCGATGTCCATACCCGCCGCCGCCTTCACTTCCTCCACCGCCACGGGGGCGCGGAACGTCTCGTAAGCCACGGTGGCAAAGGAGCCGCCGGCCTTTGGCTGGGGCACCACGTTTACGATCTCCAGGCCGTATTTCTCCGCCGCTTCCTTTTCCAGTATGATGGCCCGGTTCAGGTGCTCGCAGCACTGAGCCGCCAGAAAGATTCCCTTTTCCAAAAGCACGGGGTAAATGCCCGAAAAGATGGCCGCGGCCAGCTCTTTATTGGAATAGGAGCCGATTTTCTGCCCCGCCGCTTCGCTGGTGGAACAGCCCACCACCACCATGTCCCCCGCCGAAAGCTTGGCTAAAGACACCAGCTCTTCCGCCGCGGATTGCGCCTGACTCATGATCTCTTCATACATAGCATATCCCTCCTATGCGTTTCTCATCATTTCAAGAATAATTTTTGCGGAAACGTCCGCCACCGTCTGCTCAAAATTTGAAACCGACTCATAAGCGCCCTCGTCCGCCAGGTCTGAAATGGCCCGGACGATCACCGCCGCCCTGCCGTTTTTCTCCGCCACCTGGGCGATGGCCGCCCCCTCCATCTCCGCCGCGGCCGCGTTAAACTGCGCCCGCAGCTCTTCTTTAAGCCCCTGGGAGGCCACGAACTGATCCCCCGAGGCGATGACGCCTTCCCTTACCTTTTCTTCCCCCAGCACGGACACGGCCGCGGCTTTAAAGAGCGCCCGAAGCGCCGGGTCGCCGGGGTAGGCCGTATAACCCGGCCTGTCCTCTTCCCGCATGCAGGCTTTGGGGTAGCCCACGGGGCTCAAATCAAAATCATGCTGCAGGGCGGAGGCGCCGATGACGATATCCCCCACTTTGAGGCCGTGGGCCAAACCGCCCGCGATGCCCGTATTCACGATTTTTTCCGCGCCGAACCGGTCGATCACGATCTGGGTGCACATGGCGGCGTTCACCTTGCCGATGCCGCACTTGACCAGTACCGCCTTTTTGCCGAAGAGCGTGCCCGCGTAAAAATCCGAGCCGCCGATCTCCGTCCGCTCCACGTCCTCCATCTGTTTCCGTATCAGGCTCACTTCGCTTTGCATCGCGCCGATGATTGCGTACATTTCTTCTCCCTATCGTCTCGCGCCATTCGGCTTTCGCCCGAATGAGACATTCTCTTTTTTAAAATAATCGTACCATTTTTTGAGGCTTTGTCAATCTTATTGACTTTATACATGACTATGCCCTACAATCTTAACAGAACGGCCACGGGAGGAAAAAATGATCTATAACTTTGACGAAGTCATCGACAGGCAAAACACCCTGTCCATCAAGCACATGGTGAACGCGGCTCATCCCGCCGATATGCTCCGGCTCTGGGTGGCGGATATGGACTTCCGCACCTGCGGCGAAGTGGTGGACGCCCTGAAAAAAGCCGCCGAACACGGCATATACGGCTATTCCATGCGCTCATCCGGCTATTTTGAAGCCCTGCATGACTGGCAGGCCGACAACTTCGGCTGGGACGTGGAGGAAGACTGGCTGTGCTGCACGCCGGGCATCGTGGGCGCGGTGAACGTGGCCATACAGGCCTACACCCTCCCCGGAGAAAAAGTGCTCATCCAGCAGCCCGTGTACCACCCCTTCGCCCACTCCATACTGGATCAGGGGAGAAGAGTGGTGAACGCGCCTCTTTGGAATCATAACGGACATTATGAAATCGACTTTGCGGAGTTTGAGCGGATCGTTAAAACGGAAGAGCCCAAGCTGTTTATCCTCTGCAGCCCCCACAACCCCGTCTCCCGGGCGTGGACGCAAGAGGAGCTTTTGAAAATGGGGGAAATCTGCCTCGGATACGGCGTGATCGTGGTGTCGGACGAGATCCATCAGGACTTTGTGTTTATGCCCCGCTGCCACATACCCTTCGCTTCCCTCAGCGACGCGCTTGCGGACATATCCGTCACCTGCACCGCCCCCAGCAAGACCTTCAACATGCCCGGGCTGGAGGCGTCCAACATATTCATCCCCAATAAAAACCTGCGGGACCGCTTTAAAAAGATACAGAGCTATCATTCGGGCGGCGCATTAAACCTCATGGCTCTCACTGCCTGCGAAGCCGCTTACCGGTACGGAAGAGACTGGCTCGACCAGCTTCTCGCCTACTTAAAAGGTAACTTCGACTTTGTGCGGGATTATCTGAAAAGCGAGCTTCCTGAGATCAAGCTCACCGAGCCCGAGGCCACCTATCTCCTGTGGCTGGACTTTAACGCCCTCGGCTTTTCGGAGGAGCGGCTCAACGAGCTCATTGCAAAGGATGCCCGGCTCTGGCTCATCCCCGGCTCCACCTTCGGCCCGGGGGGCGAAGGTTTTCAGCGGCTGAACGCAGGCTGCCCCCGGTCGGTGCTGGAAGAGGCTCTTAACAGGCTCAGCCGCGCCCTCGGCGCGCTGTGAGGGCGGCTGCATGAAGCATAAAAAAATGCGCCCCGAGCTTTTGCTGTTCTTTCTTCTCACCATCGTATTGGCTTTGGCCGGCGGTTTCAGCGATTCCGTCACCTCCAA
Organism: Christensenellaceae bacterium; assembly: GCA_040766545.1. GTDB lineage: Bacteria > Bacillota > Clostridia > Christensenellales > Christensenellaceae > QANA01. The sequence continues at coordinate 6,838 of JAXGQH010000008.1, read as the reverse complement.
CTATTTTAAAGACGTATACGACGTGAGCGCCGCGGAGCGGGGCGCCATTGAAATTCCCCGGGAGCTGCCCGGCTTTTTCTGCGCCTTCCTCATCTCCTTTCTGTCTTCCTTCGGAGATATCAAAACCGCGCTCATCGCCCAGTTTTTAAGCTTCGGGGGCATCCTGGTCCTTGGGCTTTCCACCCCGAGCTTTGCCCTCATGCTCCTGTTCCTGTTCATCTTTTCCACGGGCACGCACATTCTGATCCCCCTCCGGGGTTCCATCGGCATGGCCCTTTCCGAGCCGGACAGGGTGGGGGAGCGGATGGGGCAGCTGGCCGGTGCGCAGAACGCGGCGGCCTTTGTGGCGGCGTTCATCGTGTTTTTCGGGTTCCGCCTGGGCTTTTTCACATTTAAAAGCGACGTGAAGTGGATATTCGTGGTCGCCGCTCTCCTTTTCCTTCTGGCCGCGGCTTTAAACGCCCTGCTGTTAAAAAAGACGGAGGGCCGGAAAATCGTCCGCAAGAAAGTAAGGTTGGTGTTCCGAAAAGAGTATAAGTATTATTACTACCTCACCATCCTTTCGGGGGTGCAGAAGCAGATCGCCCTTGTGTACGGCTCCTGGGTCATCATCGACCTGCTTTTAAAGGGCGCGGACGTAATGGCGCTCTTAACCATTGCCAGCAGCTTTCTCTGCATCTTCTTTATGAACTGGATCGGCCGCTCGGTGGACAAATACGGCATTAAAAAGATGATGTATGTGGACGCGCTCACCTTTGTCATCGTCTACGCACTGTTCGGGCTGGTGGTCTGGTTCATGGTGAGCGGCAGGCTCCCCGCTTCGGGCCTTTCGGTGTGGCTCGTCTACATACTGTTCATACTGGACCGGCTGTCCATGCAGATCGGCATGGTAAAAACGGTGTATCTCCGCCAGATCGCCCTTTCGGATGAAGACGTGACCGCCACCCTCTCCATGGGCACCACCCTTGACCACATCGTCACCATCACGGCCAGCCTGGGAAGCGGCGTCATCTGGGAGACCTTCGGAAGCTACTGGGTGTTTTTCATCGCTTCCTTCTTTTCCCTGTTCAACCTGTACATCGCCTATAAAATACAGCCCGAACAGGAAATGGAGCACGCTCGGGCGTACCGATTGGAACAACAAAATAAAACCCAGCAGGAGGAGGCGTAAATGGAAAACAAAACCCCCAATGTCTGCACAAACAATATCCATCCCTGCGCATGCCCCAATCTTTCCTGCAAAAACCACGGAAAATGCTGCGACTGCGTACGGCACCACCAGGCGTTGAAAAACACGCCCAACTGCTTTCAGAAATAAAAGAGCGGGCATATGCCCGCTCAGGCTGCCCGCTTATGGCTTTTTGATTCTATCGGAGTCAAAAAGCCATATATTTTATAAAATATTCCAGATGAATGCGGTTAAATATTTTTGCAGTATCGGATTTCCGCAGCGGCAAGCGCATCAATCCATTTGCTCGTTCCATCAGGTAAATACCCTGATTTTTCATAGAACTCCCTTGCGCCTTTATTTTTTTCCAATACCCACAAGCAAATCTCCTTAAATCCGCGCTCGGCAGCTTTTTCTTCGTAAAATTGAACCATTTTGGCGCCGATGCCCTGCCTTTTCATAAAAGGATCCACATACAACCCCCAAAGCTCAAAGGCATCTGTTTTGTCAGGGTCTCTGCACGCGCCGATCGTCAAAAACGCTTTAATCGTTCCGTCGTCAAAAACATAGCTTTCCTCTGAATTGCTGCGAATCGCATGATCAAAATGATCCATTCGGGTTGACACGAGCATTTTGTTGAATAAAAAGTCGTCCGACACAATGTTTCTATAAGCGCACCGCCATCCAAAAACCTGGATTTCAGCCACGCGCGGTATATCTGATGATTTAATCACCCGAATCATGGCAAGCCCCCGCCTGTCCGTATATAAATCTATCCGTCTGAGCGGGCATATGCCCGCCCTTTTATTTCCGCTTCAGCTTTCTTTACACCTCATACCGTCCGGCGGCGGTATCGCCCCCCTTGCCCGTCCAGTTGGTGTGGAAGAACGCGCCCCGGGGCGCGTCTATCCGCTCGTAGGTATGGGCGCCGAAGTAATCCCGCTGAGCCTGCAAAAGGTTGGCGGGAAGATGGGCGCACCGGTACCCGTCAAAATAGGCGAGAGCCGAAGAGAGGGCGGACACGGGGATGCCCGCAAGGGCGGCGGCGGATACCGTCCTCCGGAGGCTCCCGTGGGCGTCCGCAAGCACCCGGGCGAAGTAGGAGGCGAGCATGAGGTTTTGCAGCCCCGGCTCCTCTTGATACGCCTCCTTTATTTTGTCCAGGAAGGCGGAACGGATGATGCAGCCGCCCCGCCAGAGAAGCGCCACGTCTCCCAGATCGTAATCCCAGCCGTAGGTCTTTTTGGCCTCGGCCAGCATGGAAAAGCCCTGGGCGTAGGAGATGATTTTGGCGGCGTACATGGCTTTTTCAATATCTTCCATCGCCAGTTCTCCTTGCTCCAGCTTTGCCTGAAAGCGGGTGGAGGCGGCCATCCGCTCCTCTTTTTGGGCGGACAGGCACCGGGCGAACACCGCTTCGGTGATGAGGCTCAAGTCCACCCCCTCTTCCAGCGCGGAGATGGCCGTCCACTTGCCCGTGCCCTTCTGGCCGGCGGTGTCCAGTATTTGATCCACGAGCGGACTTCCGTCCTCGTCCTTTGTTTTGAGTATATCCGCGGTGATGGCGATGAGATAGCTGTTCAGCGCCCCCTCGTTCCACCCGGAAAACGCCTCTCCCGCTTCCTCCGCGCCAAATTCCTTCAATTCCCGCAGGATGTGGTAGGCTTCGCAGATCACCTGCATGTCCCCGTATTCGATGCCGTTGTGCACCATCTTCACAAAGTGCCCCGACCCATCCCCCGAGATATACCCGCAGCAGGGCTCTCCCGCCTCCGTCTTGGCGGAGATGGCCATGAAAATGGGCGCGATGTGTTCCCAGGCTTCCCTGTCGCCCCCCGGCATGAGGGAAGGCCCGGTGAGCGCGCCCAGCTCTCCGCCCGACACACCGCAGCCCACATAGCGGATGCCCGCCGCCTGAAGCTCCCGGCTCCGGCGGATGCTGTCTTTAAAATAGGAGTTGCCTCCGTCGATTAAGATATCCCCTTTGTCAAGATAAGGGAGGATGCTCGTGATAAACTCGTCCACCGGCGCGCCCGAGCGGACCATGAGCATAATGCGCCGGGAGCGTTTCAGGCTGTCCGCCAGCTCCCCGAGGGTATAAGCGGGCATAATCTTCTTCCCCGCCGCCCGTCCCTCCACGAGCTTTTTCACCTTATCCGCCGTTCTGTTGTAAATGGTGACGGCAAAGCCTTTGCTTTCCATATTGAGAATAAGATTCTCCCCCATCACCGCCATGCCCACCGGCAATGTCCGATTTCTTCATGTTATCTCTTTTCCTCCTCTTCGTTCCTTTTCGATCCGCTTTTTCGCGCTGCTCTTTTTTAAATGGGTGCCCTTCACTTCGTTCACCAAAGAGTAGAAGTCCTCCGAAAAGTTCTCCTCCGCCGTGAAGGTGGCGTCGTGGCGGATGAGCGCCCGGAGCACGTCCGGCCCCGCCGTCACCGCGCCGATGCCGTTCTTGCACAGGTTCAGCACCTGCTGGGAGGTTTTCGCTGACGGCCAGCACGTGCAGGCCACATTGTGGAGGCGGAACATATTGTGTATGTCCACGGCCACCTGCACCCCGTCCGCGCCCATATTGTCCAGGCGGTTCACATAGGGAGCGGCGTACCTGGCTCCCCGCCTTGCCCGCCATAAAGGCCTGCATAGCCGTGTAAATGGCCGTAGCCGTCACGTTGACTCCCTCTTTTTTCAGGAGGTAGATGGCTTTCATCCCTCAACCGTCACGGGAATTTTTAATGAAGAGCGCCTCGTCTATTTCGCGGAGCATAAAATGGGCCTCCTCCACGATACAGTCGGTGGTGTCCGAAACCACCTGGGCGTGGAGCTGGCTCTCCCGCGGCAGGAACGCCCGGATCTCCTGCAAAAGCCGGATGGGGTTTTTGTGCTCTCCCTTCAGTATGGTGGGGTTGGTGGTCACACCGTCGTAGGGGTACATGTCGTATAAGGCTTTGATTTCGTCCAGATTGGCGTTGTCGATCAGCACCAGCATTTATTTCCTTCTCCTCTCGTATCTGCAAAAGGCGTATGCCACGCCCTTTTCTTCCTGTGTTTCCCCCTGTTCCGCCAGAATCCAGCCGGGTTCTGCGTCCAGGTTCAAAAAAAAGGCGTCCGCCTCAAAGGTTTTGAAGATTTTGGTTACGTAAATGGTCTTTACGTAGGGCAGAAACGCCCGATAAACCTCTCCCCCGCCCATGACAAAGGCGTCGTCGCTTAACCGAGCGCCTCTTCCACGCTTTTATAAACCGTCACCCCCGGCGCGGAAAACGCGCCTCTTGAGAGGACGACGTTCTTCCGTCCGGGCAGCGCGCCCTTTGGAAGGGAGAGAAAGTCTTTCTCCCCATCACCACCGTCTTCCCCATGGTCATGGCCTTGAAATACTTCATGTCGCCGGGCAGCCGGGCGAGGAGCGCGCCGTTTTTTCCGATGCCCCAGTTTTCGTCCGCCGGGGATCATGTTCATATCACACCGCCACGGGGATGCGCCCCACGCCGGATTGCACCGAAGCCCGGTCTTCCAGATACACGTTTTCCGCGGTGAAGGAGTAGAAATCCTCCGTATCCGGCAATATGAGCCGGGGGGCGGGATAAGCCTCCCGCTCGAACAGCTTTTCCACCAGGGGGATGTGCCGGTCGTAGATATGGGCGTCGGCGATCACGTGCACCAGCTCTCCCGGCCGGAGGCCCGAAACTTTGGCCAGCATCATGAGAAGGGCGGCGTACTGGCAGACGTTCCAGCTGTTGGCCGTGAGCATGTCCTGGGAGCGCTGGTTTAAGATGGCGTTCAGCCTGTCCCCGCTCACGTTGAAGGTCATACTGTAGGCGCAGGGGTAGAGGTTCATTTCGTGGAGGTCCTGGTGGACGTACAGGTTGGTCATGATCCTCCGGCTGTTTTTGTTGTGCTTCAAATCGAAGAGAATCCGGTCCACCTGGTCGAACAGGCCCTCCTTGTATTGGTGCTTCACGCCCATCTGATACCCGTAAGCCTTGCCGATGGAGCCGTTTTCGTCTGCCCAGGCGTCCCATATGCGGCTTCCCAGATCGCGCACGTTGTTTGACTTCTTCTGCCAGATCCAAAGCACTTCGTCAAGAGCGGCTTTGAAGTTGATCTTCCGGATGGTCTGGATGGGAAATTCGTCCCAAAGGTCGTACCGGTTCACAAGGCCGAACAGCTTCACCGTGTGGGCGGGCGCGCCGTCTTCCCACCGGGGGCGGACGGGGAGGTCCTTGTCCCACACCCCTTTTTCCAGTATATCCTTGCAGTTTTGTATGAACAGTGCGTCAGCTTTGCTCATGGGTTTCCTCCGGACGGCCGTTTTTTCCATTATATCAAAAAACGAGTAAAAGGGATAGGCGTTTTGCCTATCCCTTTTACGAGTGGAACATAGAAAGGAGCGAATCATTCTTTTAACCATAGTATGGCTGTTATGCTGGAAAAATAAAAACATTTGAATCAAAAATCACAAATTGTTAATGGAAAGGCCGATATACATTTACAAATTCCTGTGTTATAGTTGTTTTATTAAGAAAAGGACAGAAAACATGTCAAACAAAACTTCCAACCGGCAATTAAGCGCCAGACGGCGCGCCCATCATAAACGGCTGATTTCCTCTTCGGCGGGGCAGGCGCCCGGGAGGCGGAGAAGGTCTTTTCTGCCGTACGCGGCCTGCGCCCTCATTCTCCTCGGCATCCTGCTGGCCGCGGCCCTCTCTTCCCCGCCCGGAAAATCCGGAGGGCAAGACCCGCCCGCCGGCGGGGAAGCGATATCCGCCGCTGCAAAAGACATTGCTTCCTTTGACGACATTTATCAGGAAGTCCTTCATCAGGAAAAGGCGGAGCGGGCAAAAGGCATCCGCCTCATCAACTTTGACCATCCCAACACGGAAAAGACCCCGGACAATCTGGTTCCCATCAGGGAGCTTTTGGAGGATTACGCCGCCGTCAACGAGGGCGCCAAATACGCGGATCAGGAAGCCGCCGAGGCCGCCCGGGAAATGCTGGCCGCCGCCTATCAGGAGGGCGTCACCACCTTTATTGTGAACAGCGCCTACCGGGACTACGGCACCCAGGAATCCCTTTGGAACAACCGACTTTCCCAGGACCCCGACTATGGGAGCGACCCCTATGCCCATCCCGTGAAGGTCGTGCCCCCAAACGTGAGCGAACACTGCGCCGGCCTGGCTTTCGACATTCTCTCGGAGGGGCATCCCAGCGGCACCCCGGGCTATGAGGAAACGCCGGAGGGCAAGTGGCTGGCGGCAAACGCCCACAAATACGGCTTTATCCTCCGCTATCCCAAAGACAAGGAGTCCGTCACGGGCGTGGTATACGAACCCTGGCACTATCGGTATGTGGGCAAAGAGGCGGCGCTCGACATTTACGAGAGCGGGCTGTGCCTGGAGGAATACCTCCTCAGCATGGGCGTGCTGTAAGGCTTTCCCCGCCAAACAAAAAAATAAAGCGGCTCCGGCCGCTTTTGATTTTCACAAAAAAAGAGCGCTTGCGCGCTCTTTTTTATCCTTTATTCAAGACCCAATCGTTCGGCCTTTCTCTTTGCGAAGTCCAGTATGAGCAGGGCCGACTCGTAGGTGCCCAGCACGGCGCTGTTCACCATGAGATCGTAGTTCTGCATATCCTCCCAGTCCCGGTCGGTGTAGAACTTATAGTAGC
>JAXGQH010000007.1:0-75100 GCA_040766545.1 Christensenellaceae bacterium | reverse complement strand
GTATTACCTGACACGCTTAACGCAGGTAGTACCACAGCAAAACAGGGGGCTTGTATTTGGTATTGCCTACGCCTTCGGCAGCGTGGGTTCGTGGGCTTTATCACTATTTATGCAGGGGAGCTTTCTCGGTTCGCCATATGTGTTCGTCGCGTATGCCGCAATGATGATCGGCATAATTGCAATCGACAGAATCGCTCTGGCAGATGGCAGTTCTGATTTGGAGGCTGCGAAAACGCCGCATTTCGACAAACTTATCATACCGCTGGCTGCTGTGGTCGTCGTCCTCTTGTCCGTAGTCAAGGGGTTGGGGTTTTACTTTCCCAGCAGCGATTTAAGCGGCGGCGTCATCAGTGCGGAAACAACAAGGGCTTTCTATGCCGTAGGTTTGATTGCGGCGGGTTTTCTAAATGACCGCAATCGAAAGCACGGTGCAATTTGCTGCCTGTGCGCTCTTATATTTCCGTTTCTTACCTTTGCGCTCAGAGGAGCACCTGATACCGGCACAGTGATGTGGATTGCCGGATACATTTTCTTCGGTTTCTTCTCGGTTTACCGGGTGGTGACATTCTCCGATCTCGCCGGTAAAAAAGACAATCTGCTTTACATAGCTGGCTTTGGCCTTATGTTTGGGCGCATAGGCGACGCTCTGGGTGCGCTGATTGGCATAAGTATGTGCAATACAGCTACTACCTTGATTTGGCTCTCTGCCGCTCTTTTACTTCTGACATTTGTGGTGTTCTTTTGGTATTACAACAAAGTCTATGCCTCTTTGCCTGTGCAGGATATTTCGATTGAGGATCGTATCCATGAGTTTGAAGAAGCATATCATATGACAGACAGAGAATCGGAAGTGTTTGAGTTGATTGTAGCGGGTCGCTCCAATGCAGAAATTGCGGCGAATTTGTATGTTTCAGAAAACACAGTCAAATTCCATGTGCGAAATGTTTTGAAGAAAACAGCCTGTCCAAATCGAACTGAGTTGACAGCAAAATTCCGAAAAACCATCTTATGCTAGTCGTTCGTAATGATTTATGTAAGAGCTGCCAAATAAATGGAAGCTCTTTTTTAATACACAGGTATTCCGTAGCCGAGTATCTCATAATATGATGAAACACCATATCCGTAGGCGAGAAAACTTCCTCCATAATGATGCCGTTCATTGCCGTTGCCAACGTGTTCTGCTCTGCGTTGGGGTTCTCAATGCCGAGACACTTTGACAGGTCGCCCTGCGGGTCGGCGTCAATCAGCAAGACTTTCTTGCCCTGCCTTGCAAGACCGATACCCAAGTTCACGGTTGTCGTGGTTTTTCCCACGCCGCCTTTTTCGTGGGCGCACGAGATTACTTTAGTCATAGGGTTTACCTCCTTTTCGATTTTAGACCGATGGTGTTCAGTCTATGTAAGGAGCATCTTGTAGGGGGAGCGGAAGTTCCAGTCAGATATGGCAAGAAACGATTGAAAAGCAGGATAAACAAGAGAAGCTCCAAATGTTGGGGCTTCTCTTGTTGTAAGTGCGAATTGGTGGTGCGATATTGCCCTTTTTGAGTGGAAGTACACTCGCCTTTTCAAACTGCCCGTGCAAAGCTCCTGCAAATCGGGACGAGCTTTAGAGCCTGTGTTGAGGTGGTTTCTGTTTGATTGTTTGGGGCATCCATCTGCCGTTTGCTCCTTCAAGAATGGGCTACCCTGTTGGAGTAGGATCAGGGTCTTGCTCAGGCGTCGGTGTAATCGTAATCTTTCACTCCTAAGCGGAAGGTCGCGCGTTCAAATCGCGCCGGGAACGCCAAAAGACATAGCTTCTGCCAAGGGGATGCTATGTCTTTTTAATGCGAGGAATATGGTATTATGAACACGCCGGTCATTGGATATCGCTAAGATAAAGGAATTTTTAAGGAGATTCAAACTTGTGTCATAATCCAAAGGAGGGATAAAGGTGTTCAGGAAATCCATGCTAAAGGCAGACGCTACTAATTGGTTATTGGAGGAAGAAAATCCTTCCGCGCGTTACTTTACGTTAAAGGATATCCTGGACAAGCCCGAACATAATGCAGAAGTACAACAGGCTAAACGTGAAATCATGCAATATGGCATTATCCTGATATTCTTCGGAAACAACTGGAACCTGCGTATCTTAAAACCTATCCCAAAATTTTATACCGACAAATACAGAGGTCTTGTATGGCAACTGATTGTGCTTGCAGAAATGGGCGCTGAAGCTAACTCACAGATTATTGAACAATGCGAATACTTGCTCAACAATTCGCAGGAAACCGAGGACGGCGGCTTTGCGATGAATACGGCGAAGAAGGGCGGCGGCAGGATAACCGAGTTATCCCATGCCTTACGAATGGTATGGAGCCTGATACACTTCTGCTATCTTGATGATCCAGGCTACAAAAAAGGCTATCCACTGGATTACCCGCTTCATGCGCTTTAACGACGGCGTTGAGGATCACCCCGCAAATTCCGCCATACGACCGATATGAAATATGTTGGGGCAAGAACATACCTGTTTTATGGGCGTAGTCAAAGCTGGCTTAAGGGTTATGCGCCATACCACGGAAAAAAAGAACAAGCGAAATAAACGATACCATAAATAAGGCTGTTGAGTTTTTGTTAATTCACCATATTTATAAGCGCAGCCATGATTTAAGTAAAATCTCCAAGCCCGGATGGTTAAAATTCAGTTTTCCTTTGATGTATCAAACCGATGTATTAGAAATATTGGATATTCTAACTGAACTTGGCATATGAATGAACGCGCGGACGAAGCGATAGACGTTGTAATTGCAAAGCAGGATGACATGGGCAGATGGGAAATGGAAAACACCTCTAACACCGACCGTTTTGCTTATCCCTCTCGGCAAAAAGGTGAGCAGAGTAAATGGATTACGCTTAGGGCGATCAGGGTATTGAAACGCTATCATGTAGGGTGATAGCAATATTTTTGATAGCATCGATGACAATATCATCACCCCAAAAAGCTCTGATGTTTGCCAGTTTATATTGGCAGAATACGCACAATAAAAAGCTGATGAATTTCAATCTGTCGCTTTGTCAAGGGCATTATTTGTTCCTAAAAAGAGAAATCTTTTTTATACTATGATCCTAAATGCCGCAAAACCAGGGTTTTTGCGGCTTATTTTTCGTTGCTATTTCCGTCATGCCGCCGCAAGACGCTTCTTGCATGAGCGAGAGGCAAATCAAAAGTTCATAAAGGGGTACTCCTACGTTATACCCGTTTGCCGAACCAAAAAGGCACGTTCACCAGCATACACGCAACCGTGCTGATCAGAACAACATGAGCCGGCGTGTGCAGCATAAAAATCGACCCCCATCAACTCTTGCGACAAAAACGAGGGTAACAGAAGAGCGATTAATATGCCCACACCAATGCCGATCAGCGTAAGCAATGCCATCTGAAACGAGAAGATGCGGGCAATTTCTTTCTTTCTCATGCCAATCCAATGCAGCATGGCATAAGAGTTTTGCTGCTCATAAAGAGATAGGCGCCGCCATGCGGAAAGGAATGCCGTTAGAAAAATCAGACCCAACGCGCCAAGCGCGATTAAGTAAGACATTTCCTTTGTTTGGGCATCCCACCTGGCTTGCAGTTCCATATCTGCGTTGCCGGCAGTAAGCCGCAACGCGCCAAGCTCTCTGCTCACACTTGCCGCGCATCCAATATTACGTATCCGGACATACGCGGTCTCTGATACCAACGGCTGTCCGCTTGCTTTTAGCAATGATCTGGCCGCGCCGAGGCTGATATAGGCGGCGGGCGCGTCGTCGCTTTGACTTTCCAGAATACCGCAAACTTTTGAAGTGATGGGAGCGCTTTCTCCGCCTATGGAAATGATCGCTTTGGTATTGAACCAGTCGATTTCCGGCGCACTGTCCGATTTTCGGGATGTTGTTTTCGTTGAAAACATCTTACAAGCCGCCTCGTTCAGCACGATATACGGCATGATGCTTTCCTCGGGTAATCCGCTTTGATCCTCTAAATAGGATGGCCGTATTCCGGTTAGCGTCAGCTCCGCGCGATATTCGCCCATGGTTATTTGGACGGGTATTTGCAGCACAGGGGTTGCGTCCTCCACATCTGTCACTTCAAGAATATCGGCAAGCGTTGCTCCGGTTATTTCCGTCCCGCTTTCGGAAGACACGATCAGCGCAAAGGGCGCTGATTTTCCCGCCGCACAGACACAAAAACCGCGCCCGCACAACACAGGCAGAACGCGCTGACGGCCATGCCCAGCGCAACCAATGCTAACCCATATGCCCCTGATGGATATTTTCCACGTATCGGAAAGCCTCATGCGGTCACCTCCGCCAACCTGCTGCCGCGCCGTCTCTTTTTTATGGACAAGCGGAAGAATGATCAGCGCGCCGAGCGCCGCCGCACCGATGGCAATGAAAATCCACCATTGTGAAGCCATGTTCGGCTCTTCCGGTTCACTGCCGACCGTGCTGGTAATAGGCTCGTTGATAATCGTATAAAAATCCACGCTGTCTGTATACTCCCGCCCATCGCTGTCCTCGTAAATGAGCGTCAGCGTGCCGGATGTCATGCCATACTTTTTCTCCTTGTCCTCGCTCATGTCCAGCGTGCCTATGAAAACATCCATTTGGCCGGTCGCCTCCGTTCCCGCCTCCATGTTGCCCACAAATGCCATGCCCAGCGGGAAAAGCCCCGGCGCGGAAAGCTCAATGCGCACATTATATGCCCGGCTTCGCCCCAGGTTGATCACCTGCATCAAAAGCTGCATCGTATCTCCCGCAGTTACTTCCGTGGCAATCTGTGGCTTCTCCATTTTGACATTCATCTTATGCGTAACGGCCACCGACACGACGCCCGAAGACTGAAGGGACATGGCCTTTGAATCCTCATAGGAAATACTCAGTGAAATATGATATTTTTGCGCGAGCGTCTCCAAATCCGTCTTGTACCGAAGCTCAATTTCCGTGGTTTTGCCTCCGCCGAGTTTGCCTATAAAGAGCGTGCTGCTGTCGTTTAAGAGCGTCAGGTTGGCAGAGTCGCAGGTCACGTCCACCGTCATATTCTCTGCACGGCTAAAGGCCCTGGACCCGGACGTCGCCCTGCAAAAGGGCATGACGGCGGAGGCTTATATCTGCTCCACCAACGCCATGACGGAGAAAGGCACGCTCATCAACATCGACGGCGTCGGCAACCGGGTGGGCGCGATCATTTACGGGCCGAAAAAGATCATACTGGTTATCGGCAAAAATAAGATTTACAAGGATTTTGACGAGGCTTGGGACAATCTCAAAAACGTCACCTGCGTCAAGCACGCCCATAACGGCTCGGCCTGCGAAAAGGCCGGCCGGTGCGTGGACTGCGACAACGAGAAGCGCATGTGCAAAATCACGTCCATACTGGACTGGGCGCTCCCCGACCGGGAATACCATCTGGTGATCGTAGACGAAGTGCTGGGGTATTAAGGTATTAAAAAGGGCGGCGAAGGCCGCTCTTTTTGTGCCATGCTTTTACCCTTGCATCGCACCAAACCAAATGATCATCAGAAAGATTCCTGCCGGCCTTGGTCGGAAATCCCAGGGGTGTTTCCGCCTTTTTTACCCTTTGCACTTGGGACTCCTGGCGGACTTTTCTTCCGGCCAAAACAAACAGACCCGCAAAAAAAGCGCCCGGAAACCCCGGGCGCTTTTTAACGTCCTCTTATTCTTCCCTCCCCACCAGCAGGCAGTCGGCGTTTTCCACAAAGCCCACGTTGCGGCTGTGCCTCAGCTCCACTCCGTGCTCAAAAAAGGTGATTTCCAGCCGACTGATGTAGCAGGTTTCGTAAAAGACCAGGTGGAGAATATACCGCTCCCCCTGCCACGCCCCCGCAAGCGCCGCCCGCCGGAACAGAAGCTGGGTGTGCACGTCGGTGTGTTCGTCTTCGGCCACGGGAGTCTCCCCGTACGTCCAGTATCCGAAGCCGATTTTTAAGCGGCTTTCTTCCCCGCCTATGTTCAGGGTGATAAAATCCTCCGGCCCGAACTCAAAGCGTATGCTCTTGATGCCGAGATCGTTGTCCCCAAAGCGGTATCTTTTCCCTGAAAAGCGGAGCAGGGCGGGCATATCCCAGGAGCTCACGCCTTCGGGAGCGGGGAGCCCCTGAACGGGAGGGGGCGGGGCGGAGGCCGCGCCCGGGGAAAGGGCTGCCGGGAGCGCCTTTAACAGTATATCCACGGTTTTCATATAGCCCCTGCTGCCGCCAAACATCAGGAAGACCGCGTTCAGCCGGGGGAGCGCCAGATACATCTGCCCGAACGCGCCGATCCCCGCGAAAGCCTCTTCTCCCGGGAGCCACACCTGCCAGCCGAAGCTGTCTTTTGCCCCCACGGGGATTTTTGGGCTGGTCATTTCCTTTATATACTTTTCCTCCAGCAGGCGCTTGCCCTGAAAAACGCCCCCGTCCAGCAGGAACTGGGCGAATACGGCCAGCTCCTCCAGGGAAAGGGAAAGCCCCCAGGCCCCCACCGTATTGCCCAGGGGGCAGACCTGCCAGCCCACGTCCTTTATGCCAAGGGGAGTGAACAGCCGGGGGAGGAGGTAGTCTTTCAGCGTCGTTCCCGCCGCGCGGCCGAGGATGGCGCTCAGCATATAGGTGCAGCCGTTGGAGTAAAGAAAGCGCTGTCCGGGTTCGCGGGCCACATAGGCGCGGAGAAAATCCTTCGTCCAGTCGAGGGAAAAGTCGGGGCGGCGGTCCTCATAGGAATAGGGAAAGTCGTTCACCACGTCGTCCCGCCGGTGCCGGGCAAAGGCATGGGGCGCGGCGGAGAGCCCCGAAGTCATGGACAGGAGGTGCTTCACCTTCATCTTCGCCATGTTTTCGCACACCGGCCCGGAAAGTTTGTCCGGAAAAAAGGAGATCACCCTGTCCTCGGGGGATAAAAGCCCTTCCTGAAAGGCAAACAGCAGAGCCACCGCCGCAAAGCTCTTGCTCACGGAAAAAAGCGCCCGCCGGGCTTCCTTTGGGTAAGGGGGGAGATACTCTTCCCCGATGACCCTTCCCCCTTTCAGGAGCATGAGGGCGTGAAGGCCGTACCGCTCCTCTTTAAGCTCGGAGAACAGCCGCCCCACCAATTGTTCATCCGCCCCCGCTTCCCGGGGCGGGCATCTTTTCAAATACTCCAAAGTCCTTCCTCCTCCCTACAATGTAATGCAACCGTAAACTTTTTGCAACAAGACCGGATATGCGTGTGCTTTTTTCTTCTTCCGGATAAACTATGAAGGGTTTCTCCCATGTTAAAAGTAAGTTCACAATCGGAAAAAAGCCCTTCGGGACCGGGGTTTTCCGGGGCGGAGGGGGGTGTACCCCCATTTTGGGTGTACAAAACACAAAAATTGTCGTATAATCCTTGTAGAGTTTAATTTTTATGGTTATGGTTAAAAAAATGAAGAGTATATTCAAAAGCATAGGCGGATTTTTTTCACAGGCGTGGCACCTGATCTCGGGATTTTTAATGGGAGTTTTCGGTGCGGTGGGCGGGCTGCTTCCTAAAGAGGTCCGCGTCTCTTCGCCGCAGGCATTCTTCTTCCAGAAGGCCCGACAGGAGGTCCGCCATTTTAAAAAGCGGAACCGGCTCCGAGAAAGCGTCGGTATTTAAGCGCATACGGGGGTTCTTTTCCGGATTGGCCGCCAAAGTATCTTCCATGAGCAAAACCTGCTTTACGCTTCTTTAACGGGCGTGTTTATGCCGACATTCATCATTTCCCTAAAAGCGTCATCATACGAGCATCGCCAACGCCAGTTCGAAACTCCGGGTGGACAGTATGGGCGTCTTTTCGGCAGCGGCCGTGGAAAACAGCCGCGCCACTTATCTGACCTCCTGGAGAGCCGGGGATGCAGAACTCCGCCATACTGGAGATGCACCAGATCCTCATGGACCTTGGCTATATGGGCGCGGACGAACCCTCGGACATTTACAGCGAACAGACCGAGGAGGCCATCAAACTTTTCCAAAGAAAGCACGACCTTCCCATCACGGGCGTTGCGGATGAGGAGACGTTTCGCCTCCTTTTTCTGACGACGCAAAAAAATACATGGTTTTTCTGGGGAGACGAGGGAAGCGACGTATACGACATGCAGGAGCGCCTCACGTGGAGCTCGACTATCTGGAGCAATTTACCGGCTATTTTTGATAAAAGAACCACCGATGCGGTGAAAACGTTCCAGGTATGCAACCACCTCTCTTCAGACGGCAAAATCGGCGAAATGACCCGGGCCGCCCTTTATTCCGAAGACGCCATGGCTTACGCCCTCGTGTACGGAATGGAGAGCGAAGAGGTGCGGGAGCTTCAGAAGCGCTTAAAAGAGCTGGGCTACCTCACCACCGAGCCGGACGGCAAATACGGCGGAGACACCGTGGCCGCCGTCAAACGCTTCCAGCTTAGAAGCGGCCTCATTTCAGACGGGTATCTCGGCGCCACCACCAAAGCCACTTTGCTTTCGGATACGGCCGAAGTGAACCAGATTACCATAGGCGACCGGGGCGAAGACGTGACCCGCATACAAAAGCGGCTGATGGCCCTCAAGTACATGTCTGTGGCCACGGGCTATTTCGGGGACAGCACCTCCTCCGCTCTTAAAAACTTTCAGAAGCGGAACGGCCTCAAGGCGGACGGCAAATACGGTCCGGCCACGGCCACAAGCTTTTCTCCAGCAGCGCCAAGAAAGCAGCCGTCACCACCCCAGCAGCGGCGGAAGCTCGGGCGGGAGTTCCAGGCGGCACGGGCACCACCCGCCCGACATCAGCCGGAACCAACGTGGCTTCCCTCATATCCGCCGCCCGTTCCCGGCTGGGCTGCAGATACATACTGGGCGCAAAGGCCCCAACTCCTTTGACTGTTCGGGTCTGGTGTACTGGTGCTTCAAGCAAGATCGGCCTCAACCAGGGCTATATGACCTCCATCGGCTGGCGCACCACCACCGGTATCAGCGCATCTCCAGCATGAACAGCATTCAGGCGGAGAACATACTGGTGTTCAAGATGAGCGCCTCTCAGGGCCACGTGGGCATCGCCACCAGCAGCAGCACCATGGTGGACGCCTCCACCAGCTTGTAGGGAAAAGTCGTGGAGCGGTCGTTCTTCACCAGCTACTGGGACAAATACTTCTACTGCGCATACAGAATATTCTAAGAAACGAAAAGGAAGCGCCGACCGGCGCTTCCTTTTCATGTCTCCTCGGAGGAAAACATGCTGGACAAAAGCGTACCCTTTTTAAACATTTCTCGCCGAGCGCCCTGCGGGCGCGCCCCGCGCCTGCAAGACGTTCCCTTTTGGGAGCTTCTCTTTTCACTTCTATACGGAAGGGGATGAAGAAGGACTGGGCGGAGATCGAAGCGTCCGTGCTGGAATTTTCCCGGGCGGTGGACGCCCTTGTCCGGTTTCAAACTTTCTTTGGCGGTTCGGTGCCTGAATTGAAACGCCGCTGCCTCTTCGTGGCGGATGACAAGGGGTATCACGTGGGCACGGCCACCATCTGGTGGGAATACAGCGGCAAACGGCGGGATCCCTGGGTTTCCTGGGTGGCGGTGCGCCCCGAATACCAGGGGCTGGGCCTTGGGAAGGCTCTCGTAAGCCGCTTGCTCCAGGAGGCGGTGGAGATAGAAGGCGACCGGGCTTTTTACCTCCACACCCAGACCTGGAGCCACCCGGCCATACGCCTGTACGAAAAATTCGGCTTTTGCATCACCGACGAACCCAACCTGTTCAAATATAAAAACGACGAGCACAAAGAGGCCAAAGCCCTGTTAAAAGAAATCTATCAAAAGGCGGGCATCCGCTGGGAGCCGAGAACCTAAGCCGTCCCCTTTACCCCGCCGCTTCTTTTCCGGGGGAATACCGGGCGGCGGCTGACCAAGGTAAAGCGCGGTCCGTTTTGGGTTATGCTCCATCCCCGGAGTGTGCCTTCTCTCCCAAAGCCCGTTACTCGAAGGCGGGCGCAGCGCCGGATGAACCCTCTTTTTCCAAAGGGCCGCGGCTGTTTTAAAGAACGCGCCCCGGCGGGCGATGTTTTCCGCAAAGGGCGGGTTTAAACCGGCTCGGTGCCCTGCAGTCTCCCGCCATGAGGAATACCCGACGGGAACACCGAAAACCGCAAACATAAAAAAGGCGCGGCCAAGGCCGCGCCTTTACGTTGATGTCTTTAATCGATCTGGTCTTCGCTCTGCTCCTCCGGCTCGGGCAGCACGGACACCTTCGCCCATTCGATCCGGCGGTCTTTAATCTCCTCCACCTCGATGTGCAGACCCTGGGTCTCCACCACGGGCTTGCTCCCGTCTTCGGGCACGGATTCCATTCTGTCCATAATGAGGCCGGCCAGGGTGTCGTATTCCTCGCTCTCGGGTATCTTGATGTGGAGCTCGTCGGCGATCTCCTCCAGCTGGGCGCTTCCCGCGATCCGCCAGAGATTGTCGCCCAGGGCGGAAACCGCCCGCTCTTCCGTGGGGTCGAATTCGTCGTAAATATTGCCCACGATCCGCTCCAGCAGGTCTTCCAGCGTCACCAGTCCGCTGGTGCCGCCGTATTCGTCCACCACGATGGCCATATGCATCTTTTTGGCCTGCATGTTGCGGAAGAGCACGTCCGTGCGCACCGACTCGGGCACGAAGTACGCCGGGCGGAGAATCTCCTGGATGGGCTTTTGGCGCTCGGCCCCCAGGTTCAGAAGGTAATCCCGTACGTTCAGGATGCCCACGATGTCGTCCGCGTCTTCGTTGCACACGGGGAAGCGGGAACGGCCCGTCTCCCGGATCATCTGCATGATCTGCTCGTTTGTATCCTCAAGCCAGACGACTTCCATATCCGTCCGGTGGATCATCACGTCTTCCGCCGTCATGTTGTTGAACTCAAAGATGTTTTCGATCATCTCTTTTTCGCCCGTCTCAATGGCCCCTTCCTCTTCCCCGATGTCCACCATGAGGCGTATCTCGTCTTCCGACAGCTCTTTTTCCGCATCGTTGGGGTTGACGCCAAAGAGCCGGAGCATGCCGTTTGTGGCCATGGTCAAAAACCAGGTGATGGGCCGCATGACAAAGGCGATGCCCCGTATGAGCCCGATGCACCGCTTGGCCACTTTTTCCGGCCGCTTCATGGCGATGCGTTTGGGCACCAGCTCGCCCAGCACAAGGGTGAAGAAGGATAAAATGAGCGTGATTAAAACAACCGCGATCGTGTTCAGGGTTTCCCTTGGAACGGCTGTGAAGTTGAGATCGTTGATGAACCAGTTGGTGATCCGGCCCGCAAAGTTATCCGCAGCAAAAGCGGATCCCAAAAAGCCGGCAAGGGTGATACCGATTTGTATGGTGGAAAGAAATACCGTGGGTCGCTCGACTACTTTTAAGATCGATGAATATTTCTTATCGCCCTCCTGGGCGTAACGCCTGACTTTGTTTTCATTTAACGATAGCACCGCGATCTCCGCCGAAGCGAAGAAAGCGTTTAAAAAAATAAGCACTGCCTGCAGCAACAATTGTCGCCATAACGGGTCTGACAAAAATGTTCCCCCCTTAAAAGGAAAAAAGTAATATTGTGCCTAATACTATAACACACAATTTATATAAATGCAAAGGCTTTCGCATACCCCCATAAACCCAAAGCCGGCGCGGCCTTTTCCGGGCGGACAAAACCCTTTCGGACAGCCGCATATGTTTAAAACCCTTCCGGCTTAAAAGGACCGCCTTCATGGATATGCGGGGCGCGCCCTTTGATCAGCGAAAACTGTTGTTGACAAAAAACCGCATCTATTGCAAAATTATGATAGCGATAAAGGAGGAACATGCGATGTCCCAAAACACTTTTTTGGTGGAGGTTTCCGCAAGGCACGTCCACCTTACGTCAGAAGACGTTGAAAAACTTTTCGGCAAAGGAAAGACCTTGACATATGTCCGCGACCTTTCCCAGCCCGGCCAGTTCGTGTGCGAGGAAAGAGTGGATGTGGTGGGTCCCAAAAGGACCATCCCAAATGTTGTGATCCTGGGCCCCGCCCGGCCAAAAAGCCAGGTGGAAGTGGCGCTGACCGACTGCTTCACCCTTGGCGTGGTGGGTCCCGTCCGGGAAAGCGGCGACCTGTCCGAGAGCGCGCCCGTCACGCTGAAAGGCCCGGCGGGGGAAGTGCGCCTGGAAGAGGGCCTCATTGTGGCCAAGCGGCATATCCACATGACCCCTGCCGACGCCGAGCGCCTCGGGGTCACAGACAAGGAGATCGTGAGCGTGCGGGTATTGACCGACCGACCCGTGGTATTTGAAGACTGCGTCGTGCGGGTGAGCGATAAGTTCGCCCTCTCCATGCACGTGGACACGGACGAAGCCAACGCCGCCCTCATCGGCAAAAACGGCTGTCGGGGTGAAATCGTAAAGTAATCCGAACAATAAAAAAGCGGGAGCGATACTCCCGCTTTTTTATTTTCTTCAGGCGGCTTTCTTTTTTCTCGCCTTATAGATCAGAATGAAAGCGGCCAAGACGAACAAGAGCCCGGCCATGCACAAAAAGCTCACGTCTGTGGAATAGGCGTTGGCGATGAAGCCCGTCAAGGGACTTAAGGGGAGCATCATGAGGCTGAACACCATGGCCGAAGCGCTCATGAGGGTGGCCCGGGCGTCTGAAGGGATGAGGGTGTTGAGAGCGCCGGTGGCCAGCAGGTTGATGAGCGTTTCAAAGGCGCTCACTAGGAACCCCCCGATGATCATGAACAAAAAGTGATCCATGAGCGTCGCAAGAGCCACCC
The DNA here is from genome assembly GCA_040766545.1 of Christensenellaceae bacterium. Taxonomy (GTDB): domain Bacteria; phylum Bacillota; class Clostridia; order Christensenellales; family Christensenellaceae; genus QANA01. The sequence goes on along the minus strand of JAXGQH010000007.1, from coordinate 62,343 downwards.
CGGCGGCGGTCAAAAAGGCGCACCAGAAAAATCCCGTGGACAGGCGGAGCTTTTTGTCAAACACCAGCGCCAGCTTTGCCCCGGCCACCGGCCCCAGGCTGATGAACACCAGGCAAAAGCCGATGTATCCCCCGCTTACGGCGGACAGCATCTCCTGAATGTAAAACAGGGAGAGCACCTTCACGCAGCCCACCAGCGCGGACACGGCCATGATTTTGAGGGCGTCCGGCGAGCCTTTTAAAAAGGAAAAGGCGGACAGAAACTGGCGTTTGATGTTTTTTCCGAGAACGGGAAAAGAAAACCGCTTCATCCGCCCCTCGGACACTTTAGGCTCCTTTAAAAACAGCGCCACCAACACGCCCGCCCCGGCGATGACCGCTTTCACCAGATACGCAAGGGCATAGCCGATGGCCAGGGCAATGCCTGAACAGAGGTTGCCGACGGTGCCCGCAATGCTGTACAGCACCGAACCGTTGCTCATCACTCTTAAAAACTCCCCTTCCCTGCCCTGTTCGGCAAGAGAGTCGTAGCAGATGGCCTCCCGTGTGCCGCTCTGCATGTTATAAGCCAGGGCGCAAAAGCAAAAGGCCAGAATGATGCCCAAAAGGGAGGTGGAGAAGGCCATGAGGAGCGCAAACACGAGAAAAGCGGCCTGGCTCATCACCATGAGCTTTTTTCTGCCCAGCACGTCGGCCAGCATGCCGCTCGGCACTTCAAAGAGCAGGCTGGTCACGTGGAAAAAGCCCTCCGCAATGCCAAAGTCAAAGAGTGTAAAGCCCCGAAACAGCAAAAAGACCACGCTCACCCCTTCGTGGATGGAGAAGTTGGAGAGAAATTCCAGGGCATACCAGTTTTGCAGCTGTCTTTTCAGGTTCATGTGATGTCGGCCACCAGGTAAACCATGTCTTTACACAGGCGGCCCTCCTCGTAGATGGGCTCGGGGTAATTGTCCGTGAAGAAGTTTTCCACGGTGTGGGAATAGGAAAAGCCGCAGCTCTCGTAAAACGCCCGGGCGCCTTCGCTCACCGTGCAGGTGCCCACGGAGATTTTCCCGCAAATAGGCGCGTATTTTTGAAAAGCGAAGGAAATGAGCTTTTTCGCCAGGCCCTGCCGCCGAAAAGCCGGAGCGGTGGCGATGTTTTTGATTTCGGGCATCTCCCCCGCCGTGCTCACGATCATCTCCGCCGCGGGCTTTCCGTTTACGAACAGCACGTACATATCCTGATCAATGTACTTCTCAATCATCTCCCAGGAAGGGTCGGCGTCCAGCAGGAGGGAAGCATACTCCCGTTTATTTTTTTCAATTTTTTTAATGCGGACGCTCCTTGATTCCCTTTGAATGTGGACAAGACCACCGCGCCCAGTATGATCACGCCGCCCGCGATGTCCCGAACGCCCGGCGTCTCCTTCAGGAGCAAAAAGGCCAAAAGCGTGCTGTACACCGGCTCCAGGCAGGTGATGATGCCCGCCGTCTGGGCGGTGATGCCCTTCATGCCCGTGATGAAGAGCGTGTGGGCCACCCAGGTGAACACCACGCCCAGGAGCGCCAGCAGCAAAATATCCGTACCCGTAAAAACGGGCTGATAGACCAGGAGAAAAGGCAGAAGAAAGAAACAGGCGGAAAGCTGCTCGTAAAACGCCACCTTCATGCCCGCGTATTCGTCGGTGAGTTTCTTGTTGAAGATGCACAAAAACGCGTAAGTCAGCCCCGAAAGCACGCCGATGAGGATGCCTTCCGTCACGCTGTTCCCCGCTTTAAAGGAGGGCACCACGATGATCACGCCTAAAAAGACGAGGGCCGCCAGAGCCACGTCGAAAAGCCGGAGCTTCTTTTTAAAGAACAGGGGTTCCAGAAACGTGACGAACACGGGATAAGTGGAAAAAGCCAAAAGCCCGAGAGCCACCGTGGACAGCTTGATGGCCTGATAAATGCAGGCCCAGTGGACGTCCAGAAGAAGCCCCAGCAGCAAAAAATACCCGTAGTGCTTTTTCGCTTTCAGCCTGATGGGCTGCTTAAAAACGAGCAGTATGAGAAGAAGCGCCCCGCTGGCAAAGACCACCCGCCCAAGGGTGATGATGAGGGCGGGAAGAAGCAAGAGCTTTCCGAAAAGCCCGGATATTCCAAATAAAAGCGTGGCGATGTGGCAGAGCAGCAGTCCCTTTTTGTCCATGTATTCCTCCCGGGCGTCCTTTGTATGTTACCATAATCCCCTGCGTTCGTCAAAAAAAGGCGGCCGCAAAGCCGCCCGTTTTTGGCATCCGGCTCAGGAAATTTTCACCACCGCTTTTACGATGTTCTTTTTATCCGCCACCGATCGGTCCATGGCCTCCTGTATGTCCGAGAAGGGGAACAGGTTGGTGACGATGCCTTTTATATTCGCTCTCCCCGAGGCCACAGCCTCAATGGCGGCCGGATACACGTGGCGGTAGCGGAAGACGGACTTGATAGTCAGCTCCTTGCCCATGATGCGGGAAAGGGGCAGCGTGGCTTCTCCCGTGGGGCCGTAGCCCACCAGCACGATGACGCCGCCCTTCCGCGCCGCGCCCACGGCCTGGCGGAGAGCCGCCTCCGATCCGGAGGTTTCAATCACCAAATCCACGCCCCTGCCCTCCGTGAGGCGGAGCGCCTCTTCCGCCGCGTCCTTTTCCACGATGTTTATGGCGGCTTCCGCCCCCAGCTCGGCTGCTTTGTCCAGCCGGTTTTGCAGCAGATCAGTCACAAACACCCGCTCCACCCCTTCGGCCTTGAGGGCCAGCAGAGAGCAGAGGCCGATGCAGCCCGCGCCCGTGACCAGAGCGGTTTTGGCGGCTTTGGCGTCTCCCTGGCCGGCGGCGTGGAACCCCACGGCCAAAGGCTCGATGAGCGCCCCTTCCAGCGTGCTCACGCTGTCCGGCAGCTTGAAGCAGAGCTTTGCTTCGTGGGCCACGTATTCCTGAAACACCCCGTCCACAGGCGGCGTGGCGAAAAAGACCACATGGGGGCAGAGGTTATAGAGTCCGGCCTTGCAGTATTCACATTCCCCGCAGGTTTTGCCCGGCTCAAGGGCCACTTTGTCTCCCGCTTTCAGGTGGGTCACGTTCTTTCCCGCCTCCACCACCCGTCCCCCCGGCTCGTGGCCCAGCACAAAGGGGAAGGCGATCTCCCTGTCCCCGATGCGGCCGGACTCGTAATAATGCAGGTCGCTCCCGCAGATGCCCACATATTCCAGCTTCACCAGCACTTCATCGTCCCCGGGCACGGGGATATCCCGCTCCGTGAACCGCAGTTTGCCCACGCCGTCCATCACGGCCACTTTCATCTTCCCTTCCATGGCTGCCTCCTTTTATAGACTCATTCTATATTTTCGAGAAACTCTTCAATGGGGAGGAGCGCCGCGCCCAGGGCGGCGGCTTCAAACTGGTAGCGGCATACTTTGGCGTACCGGGCGTCTTTGTCAAAAGAGTTAAGACGGGCGAGCTTTTCCCTGAGAAGCGCATGGTAAGGTTCCATATGCCTTCCCACATAGCCGCCGATGATCACGTCGCAGTCAAAACACATATAGAGGTTGTTCACCACCATCGAAAGGTGCTCCAGATACTCCTGAAACGCCGCCTGACACGCGGGATTTTTCCGCTCCAGCTCGGCAAAGAACGTGTGGATTTCCCCGTGGGTATGCTCGGCCAGCACCCGGGCGGAAACATAGACGTCCACACAGCCCCTTTTGCCGCAGTGGCACTCCCTGCCCCCGGGTATGAGGGTCATGTGGCCGAACTCGCCGCTTCTCATATTGTCTCCGCAGTAGAGCTCGCCGTTTTGGATCACTGAACCGCCCACGCTGTTGCTTAAAGAGAGGTATACCGCGTTTGTAACCTCCGGCCGGCCCCGAAGCTCGGCGATGCCTCCGGCGTTGGCGTCGTTGATGAACACGCAGGGGTAAGGCACGTGGCGGGAAAAGTCGGCGCAGGGCATATCCATAAAGCCCAGCACGTGGGAAAAGGTGATCCGCTCCCCCGCTTCGTCCACAATGCCCGGTATAGAAAAGCCCACGCCCAGTATGCTCTTTTCGGGGATGTCCTTCCGCCTTATATAGCCGCAGATGTATTCCCCCAGCCGCTGCCGATAGTCTTCGTCGTTGGCATAGGGATTGTAAATCCGCTCGTGCTCAAATATCCGCCCCGCCAGATCCACTGCCACGATGCTCACGTGGTTTTTGGTGATGTCCACCCCCATGGCCACCCGCGCCCGGGCCAGCGGAGAAAAGGCCCGGGCTTTGCGCCCGCCGGTGGAGTCGAACACGCCCGACTCCGCCGCCAGCCCTTCTGCTATGAGCTCCTTGATGTTTTGGAGCACGGTGGGGATGCTGAGGCGGAGGCTGTTTGCGATCCGCTGCTGAGAGGTCTTCTCTTCCTCCAGCATACGCCTGTATATGCGCTGTTTATTTAAAATCTTGATGTCTATTTTGGCGGAAGCCCGTGTGAGTTTCATATGCTTTACCTAAAGAACCCTTTCAAAAGCCGCAAAGTCGTTTCCGTACAGAGCCACCCGGCCCAGACTCTCGTATCCGAGGGAGTGATACAGCCCAAGGGCAACGGGATTTCTCAGGTCGCACAGGAACCGGGCAGACGTGAAGCCCAGCGCCTTTGCCTGCTCCAGGGCACAGCCCATCACCCTTTTGGCCACGCCTTTTCCCTGCCTGTCCGGCCGGACGCACAGCCGGGCCAGCACGCAGGAGTTCCCGTCCGTCCAGGGGATGTGGGCGTCGTCCAGATCGTCTTCCGGGAGGATGGAAAAGGCGGCGATCAGCTCTCCCTCCTCTTTCAGCAGGTAGAGCCAGCCCTGCTCCGCGTCTTCCAGGGGGATCTCCCGCCCCGGATAGTCCTCGTTCCAGCAGGTGTTCCCCGCCCCGATGGCCGCGTCAAACAACCCGTATATACGCCTTTTAAATTTGAAACGGCGGCCTTGATAAACGCCCAGTCGCTCATGATCTGTCCCTCCGTCTCCATATGTAATAAAAAGGAGCAAAAGAAAATGCTCCAACCCCCCAGGCAAAATAAAACAGGCCGATCTCGGGGGGCAAGCCTGTTTTTCATGGGTTGTTACAGCGCGGTCTGATCCACAAACTCCCGTTTCAGCACCTTTTTGATAAAGACAAAGCTCAAAAGGAAGAAGGTGATGGCAAAGATCATGATGAACCCGGTGACTACGTAGAAGCTCTTGATGCCCAGAGCCTCCACGAAGATGCCCCCGAGGATACCGCCGATGATGCCCGCAACGGACTGGGTGGATCCGGCCAGGGTCTGGGCAGTGGCTCGGAGTTCCTTTGGGGCGATGGTGAACACATAGTTCACCGTGCCCGCGTGGGTGAAGCCGCTGGCGATGCCCGCCAGGGTGGTGATGGCGATGAGTTCGCCGAATGTGCCCACAAACCCGCATAAGATGGCCTGGGCCGCGTTCAAGGCTCCGGCGATCACCACCATGGTTTTAAAGGACATTCTTTTCTGGAGCTTGTGAGACAAGAGCAGCGTGGGCACCTCGAATATGGCCCGGTAAGCCTGTATATAGCCGATGTAGGCCATGTCCGCCCCCACCGCTTTCACCAGATAGGGCTGGAAGGTGAACATGCTCATCTGGGGGATGAACTGGATGATGGAAAAGATGATGTAAGCAATGAAGTAAGGGTTTTTAAAGAGCTTTCCAAAGGGCATCTCCTTAAACTTCAGGGGCTTGGCCGACGCCGCCGCCTCGGGAACAATCTTCAGGCTGTACACCGCGAAGATGGCGAGAAGCATGGTGGCCCCCAGCACGTAAAAAGTCGCCCAGGCGTTTTTCTCCATGATGATGGAGCCAAGAGTCAGGTTCATGATCACAAAGGAGATGGAGCCGAGCGAGCGCACAGGGCCGTATTTGATGCCCGTCTGCCTGCACCCGTTGATCACCAGATTGTCCAGCAGCGGCCAGGTGGGCGCCCGGAAAAACTGGGACAGGGGGATCATGATGAACATGAGGGACAGCCCGAACACAAACACACCCGAAGCAAGAGGCACAAGGGCATAAGTGAGGGCAAAGCAGATGAGGCAGATGATGAGGGTTTTTCTCGGGGAGCGGATTTTATCGCTGATGGTGCCCCATAAAGGGGTGGAGACGATGCCGACGCCCGAGTTGATGGAAGTGACCAGGCTCACCTGGGCAGGGGAGTAGCCCAGCGCGTCCATAAAGACGGTGAGATAGTTTGCGGCGGCGAGAGAGAACCAATAGGTAAATTCAGCTGCGCCAAATCTGAAGACCAGCCTTCGGCGCGCCTTTTTGTCCAGAAGAGCGTTTTCGGTTTGCATAAAATGCCTCATTCCAATTTCATTTCTCAATTATGATGATACCATACATCCGAAAAAAAGCCAAATAAATATGCCGTCCGCTTGAAGGCGAACGGCAGGGTTAAAACCTTTTTCCGATGTAATCCGACCTTTTCCCAAAAATCCTGGACAGTATTTCGGGGAGGTAGAGCACGACGAACACGCCCGCCACCAGCACCAGCATGCCAAGAGGCGTCTTTAAAAACTCCAGCACCCGCCCGGCCGTGTGCATCACTTTCACCACCCGGCCCCGCACGGCCTCCCGAGCCACTTCGGCGTCGGGTATGGTGTTGGCGTCTCCCTTTGTGATATACCCCTTGTCCGTCACTTCCACCACCCGGTGGGTGATGAGATAGTCCGCCGTCTCATAGACGATGATGTCCCCCACCTGATACGCCGCCTGCTTTTTAATGAGGATCACGTCGTCCACCTCAATGGCCGGGCGCATGCTGCCCGACACCACCACCGCGGTGGTGTAGCCAAAGACGGTGGGCAGGCGGTTGCCGAAGATCACCCGGGCGGAGAACACGTAAAGATTGGCGGCCGCCACCAGCAGCACCAGGCATATGAAGCATATATAAAGGAATTTCAAAAATTTTTTCAGAGCGGTTTGTTTCATTTTTTCCCCGCTTTTATCTTTGGCATCAATAGAGCCGCCTTCCGGCAGCTCTATTGTATCATAGTTTTATCTGCTTATAAATATGAATCTGCCCGTCTTTTTCAGCTCTTCCATGCTCTCCTCGGCTCCCCGGCCCACCCTGAAGCGCTTGGCGACTTCAAAGGGCGTTTCGTCCCTGCCCGCGTAGTAGACCACTATGCCGTTCTCTTCCTCATTTGGCGCTTCTTCCGCCTGATAGCTTTCCGCCGCCAGCACGTTTTCGCTGCGCACTTCGGCCATGCTCACATCGAGGCACACCTTTAATTCCAGCTCCCTGCCAGAGCCTTCGGCCAGAGCGTATTCCACCATCACTTTTGGCTTTAACTCCCCGTTCCGGGCCAGGCCGGTATAGATGAGCTCGGTCTCAAAGGGCAGGGCCATCTTCTGGCACCGGATGCCCGCTTTCTGGGTGGTGTAGCAGATGAGGAAGTCTATATTCCCTGAGAGGGCCACCCGGTCATTCCCCGCCGCGGCTTCCGCCGAAAACACCTGGGCCCGCGTATAGAGCACCCGGGACACTTCGGGGGAGTTGGCGGGTATTTCGGCGCTCAGCCGGAGGATCTTTTTCTGGCACTCCAGCATGCGGGTGTTGCTGCTTTCTATCTGCTTTCGTTCCACGTTCAGCATGTTGTTTTCGTCGTACATATCCTCAATGAGCTCGGTCTCCGCCGTGCGGCGGGTTAAGGCAATGAGGCGGATGCCCGCCATGATGCCGATCACGTCCGCGTTTTCTTCCGAGGACTCCGCCGCCAATTTTTCCAGCTCACAGGTCACAAAGGGAGTGTCTTCCTCCCCGTAGCCCGGGTCCTGCAATATATTCGCAAAGGGCAGCGTCTCGGAAAAGTATTGGAGAGGAGCGTTTTTATCCGTGCTTTCATAGATGATAAACACCCGAAGCTCCCCTTCAACAATGAGCTTTCCCCGTTCCACCATCACTTTTCTCACTGCCGCGTAGCCGTTTTCGGCCAGCACTTTTTTCACTTCGGGCATGCTCTGGAGCACCCGCACCTCGCTTTTCACATAGGTGGTGGGACTGTCCGCGCTGCTTAAGGAGGTGACTTCGGCTTTCCTGCTCTTCACATGGACACTGTTGGGCAGTCCTTCACTCCCAAGAATCCGGATTTCCTCATTGCCCATAATATAAAGATCGATATGAAGTCCCGCTTTTAAAGAGATGCTTCTGGAATCGGAGAGGGAAAAGTTCACGTCCCCGATCCGGGCGACCGCCAGCACCTTGGCTCCCCCCTGCTCCCGCCTTTCCAGGGAATGGCGGAAGTCGCAGCTCGACTCAAAGCCGGCCAGAGTCCCTTCCTGATCGATATAGAGTATTTTGAAATCCGCGCTCCCTTCCACATACACGCCGTATTCCCCCGGCTCGGCGCGGGTGACGCCCGCAAGGCCGGTGATCTCCAGTATTTCCGCAGCCTCGTTCAGCTCTTCGGGTATTTTCAGCGCCCCTTCTATCAATGCCCTGCTGCCGCTTATCACGCTGCTCTTTTCAGATGCTATCTCCCGCATGGACATGCTCATATCTACCTCCGATATTTTTAATAACTGCACACAAACGGCCTGGACATCCGGGCCATATCTATTTTTATAGCGTAAGGGCTGAAAACATGCATGAATACGCCAAAAAACCTTTTGTTAATTCATAATTTATTTACAGCGATTCCAGAACCCCTTTGATATAATTTTGTTGTATGAAGGGGGTATTTTTTTGATTCGCGTGGAAAATCTCGTAAAATCTTATAAAAATACTCCGGCTCTCGCCGGCGTTTCCTTTCATATTGACGCTTTTGAAACCACCTGCCTGTTCGGCCCCGCCGATGCGGGCAAAACCATGCTTCTGGAAATACTGGCGGGATACCTGATGTGCGCGCCGGGCACGGTGTATATAGACGGGCTGGACATCTCCAAAAACAAGCGGGCCGCCCGCCGGCAGGTGGGCTTTTTGTCCGACTCCACGCCCCTTTACGAGGATATGACCGTGCTCGACCATCTGGAATTCATGTGCGGCCTCCACTCCATCAAAAAGAAGGAGCGGGACGCCCACATCGACCAGGCTCTTTACCGCACCCAGCTTTACGCCCTGTCGGACGAGGTCATCGGAAGCCTGCCCCTGTCCCTGCGCCGCCGGGTGGCCCTGGCCGGCCTCATCACTTTCGAGCCCAAGGTGCTTTTGCTGGACCAGCCTTTTTCCAAGCTGCGGAGCGAAGAAATGCTCGATTTAAGCGCCCTTCTCCGGGAGCTTTCGGCTTCCTGTACCATCCTCTTCTCTTCCGACTCCCTGCCCGCCATCACCAGCCTGTGCAAGCGGGTGCTCATATTCAACCGGGGCAAGCTCATGGCGGACAATAAAATCAGCGACCTTCTGGCCTTTTCGGGCAAGCGGAACCGGATCAAGCTCCGGGTGAAAGCTCCCCTGGCCAAAATACGGGACTCCTTTAAAAACATCCCCGAAATACGGGACATCACGCTCCAGCCCCTCTCGGAAGACGGGCAGACGGACGTGTTTTTAGACGTATCGTCCGACGCGGACATCCGCCTTCGCATCTGGGGCGCGGCCAGCTCCTTTGGCCTGCCCGTTCTTGAAATGCGCAGCATCAACATATCGCTGGAAGAGATCTTTTTGCAGCTTTCCGGCCATTCCCAGGAGGATTAGCCATGGGCGCCATCCTGAAAAAAGAAATCTCCTCCTACATGAGGAGCCTGCTCACCTATGTATATGCGGGGGCGTTCCTGCTCATTGCGGGCATTTACTTTTCCAAGACCATGGGCAGCCTGTCCGACACGTTTTTTGAGCTGTCTTTTATGGACATCGCCCTCATGACCTCCCTCCTTCTCCTCTCCTCACCATGCGAAGCTTTGCCGTGGAAAAAGCCCACGAGACCGACCGTCTGCTTTTCACGGGGGGCGTGGGGCTTTTGGGCGTCATTCTTTCCAAGTTCGTATCGGCGTACCTGCTGTTTTTCCTACCGGCCACGCTGTCTTTCTTATATCCCCTGCTCATTTCCTTTTTTTCGGGGGTGGCGGCCACCCAGGTGCTTTTGATGTATCTCGGGTTCTGCCTCTTCGGCATGGCCCTCATCGCCTTCGGGCTCTTTATCTCCACCCTCACCTCCCGGCCTTATCGGGCGGGGGCCGTGTCGGTGGCGGGGATACTGGGCTTCTGGCTTCTCGGAAACGTGATCCCCAATGTGGAAAACACCTCCGTGAGCGCCGTTTTAAGCGCCTTTTCCCTGTTCACCCGCCTGTCTGACTTTCAATACGGCTGCCTCCGGTTTTCTTCCATACTTTATATGCTCTCCTACTCCGCCGCCTTTTTGATTTTAGCGGCCTGCGTGCTGAACGCCGACCGGCAGGGGGGAGGCGATCAGGCATGAAGCGTTTGGGCGGATTCAAAACCTCTCTCCGGCCCGCTCAGGGGCTTAATATGATCGCGTTTTTTGTCATATTAGGGCTGATTGCGCTGAACATCGCCTGCGGGACGCTGGAAAACAAGTTTGCCCTCACCTCCGATCTCACGGGCGGGGAGCTGTACACCCTCTCCCGCACCTCTCTTGAAACCCTGGACGGCCTTGAGGAAGATATTCACATCTATACCCTCTATTCCCCGGGCAATCGGGACGCGGTGTTGGAGCAGCTCTTATATAAATATGCCGCCGCCAGCCCCCGCATACAGGTGAAGGATATGAAGGAAAGCTCGTCTCTCTATGAGAGCATGGGTTACACTCTTTCGGGCGGGAAAGACGGCATCATCATCGCCAATGAAGACAACACGCTGGCTAAATTTATATCCGAAACCGAGCTTTATATCTATAACCAGGATTACGATCCCGTGGCCTCCAAAGCCGAAGCCAAAATCACTTCGGCCATATACGGCATCATCGAAGGGGCTTTTGCCAGGGTGCAGCTCTTAACCGGCCACGGGGAAGCCAAAACCACGGACATCCGGGATTTCCTCCAGATGCTGGACATCAAAAACTTCACCGTGTCCACATACAACTTTGCCGGAACGGGAGAGTCCCTCAACCCGGAGACGGATATCCTCCTCATTATTTCCCCTAAAACCGACCTTCTGGAGAGCGAATATGCAGAGATTGTGGAGTTTTTAAGCCTGGGCGGGCGGGTGATGGCCTTTATGGACAACGCCGCCTTCAGCACCGAGCAGGGCATCCTGCAAGTTTATAAAAACAGCTTTCCCGCGTTTGACTCCCTCTTCCGGGCATACAATTTGAAGATCAACAGCGACCTGGTGGTCGCTTCCGACCTGTCGGTCATCAACCTCCGCCCCACTTCCATCATCATGCAGGCGGCCGGGCATCCCATTCTTTCCTATGTGAGCGAAAACAATGTTCAGGTGGTGATGAGCGAAACCTCCAGCATACTGGCGTTCGCCGAAAGCCAGGCCGCCGTCTTCCCCCTCCTCTATACCCCGGTCGGGTGTTACAGCAAGGAGATCGACGGGACCTTTTCCTCCCTCAAGCGCGCCCAGGGGGATGCGGAGGGGCCCTTTGTGGTGGCCGCGCTCTCCGAACTGAAGGACTCCAAACTCCTGGTGTTCACCGATTCCCTCATCATAAAAAACGACGCTTTTTCCATACCGGGGAACAAGCTGCTGCTGGAATCCTCCGTCAACTATATGAACCCCACGGGGCGGATGGTGAACATTTCGAGCAAGCCCTTTTCCCAAATGGCCCGGTCGGCGAAAGCGGGATATAAACTGCTCCTTTATTTCATCAATGTGATCGCCCTTCCCGTCCTTTGCATACTCTCCTGGTTTTATATGTCAGGCCGGAGGCGGCGGAGAAGGAAGCCTCTGTGAAATTATCTTAAAAGCCGCTTATAAAAGCGGCTTTTTTATTTTTTCCTTTTTTATTAAGCAAATTAACTTGTTTTTCCTTGCAATTTATTTTGGATATGGTATAATTTTCTTGTACCATAATATTCTAATTATGGAACTATTCGTCAATAACTGACATGGTTCGACACACACAAGGAGGAAAAAATGGCAGAAAAAATCAGGTTACTCATTGCCGAGGATAACGATTTTCTATCCTCTAACATCAGTTCGTTCATGAGCGTCAAAGACGAGATCGAACTTGTGGGTATTGCCAGAAATGGCAAAGAGGCGCTGGAATTCATTAAACTCACCTCACCGAATGCTCTTATCTGTGATCTCATCATGCCTGAATCCGACGGTTTTTACCTTCTTGAAAAGCTCGCATCGGGTCAGGTGGAGAACATCCCACGCACCATCATGCTGTCCGCCCTTGGACATGAGAGCATCGTGAGCCGGGCCCTTGAGCTTGGAGCAAGCTATTATATGGTCAAGCCCTTCGACATGGAGTTGTTGTATAACCGCTTACTCGACCTGTTCTGTCTCCGCGCGCTGCCCATCGACTCAAAAGCCCTCATTAAAACGAGAACGCTTGACGAAAAGATCACCAGCATCTTCCTGACCGTGGGCATCCCCGCCCACATCAAAGGCTACCAGTTCCTAAGGGACGCCATCAAAACGGTGATCGGCAGCCCCGACATCATCAATTCCATCACAAAAGAATTATACCCTACGGTAGCCGAACATTTTGAAACCTCCTCAAGCAAAGTCGAGCGGGCGATCCGCCACGCCATCGAAGTGGCCTGGACGAGAGGGCGCATCGACAACATCAACGAAATATTCGGCTATAATATTTACAGCAAGAACGATAAGCCCACCAACGGCGAGTTTATCGCTCTCATTGCGGACAGGCTGTTGCTTGAGAGCCCCGCATAACTGCATTTTTTCTCGGCTCCAAAAAATATGCATATTTTACTCCACCCCTTCTATCATTAAATATGCATATTTTAAAGCCGTGTGGATTTATCAGCTGATTCATCCACACAGCTTTTCCTTCAAAACCCGTGTTTTTGTGCATATCTTGTTGATAATGTTGATAACTGTATGTATAAATGATGACGTAATATTCATATTTTCCATTTTTCGTCAAAAAGGTTATGCATGAAGGCATGCATAACCGCCGGCTGCATATTTGAATATTTTTACCCGAATGGGAAAAGCTAACCGTAAAGAAACGGCGGCTTTGAAATTCCATGGCGGGGGAACCGGTTTTTGAAAACACAAATCATAAACATCCGAAACGAGCTCAGAAAAATAAAAGGGCAGGGCGTGCGGCTCCACGTCATCGGCGAGCGCAACAAAATAACGGACGAGCTCGGGGTGCTGGAAGGCGTGTACAGCGACATTTTCACCGTCCGGATCGCCTATGAAGACTATGTGCGGCGCTATTCCTACTCCTATGCGGAAGTTTTAACGCGCCACGTGAAAATCTACCCTATCGCGCTCTGAGGAGGGAATAGAGGTTCTTCTTGCCCCCCGAGCGGGCGTCCCGTATGATGAGCCAGTAGCCGTTCTTTTCCAGGTCTTCCAGGTACGTGTCGAACTCCGAAAGCCAGGCGGGCGGCTCGAAGCCCCTGCCCGCGGGCACGGCCAGAGCCAGCGCCAGCAGCTCCCCGCCTTCGTATATTTTTCCTTTCAGATAATAGACGGTCCCGGCAAAATAGGAATACTCCACTTTCTCCCAAACGGAATCGGGAAAAATATAAGGAAAAGGCTGCACGCTTTCCTCCATCAGCTTGAGGCAGTTCTCGGTTGCATGGGGTGTTTTTATTTGGAGCGCCGGAGACTGCGCCTGCTGTTCTGAAAGGGGCGCTTCGCTTTGAGCCGGTTCGCCTTCTTTTTGCGTCTCCCCTCCCGCCTCTTTTTGTGCGCTTTCCCCCTGAACCTGGGGCGCCTTTATCTGCGTCTCCCATTCTTTTTGAGCCGGGCTTTCTTCTCCCGCCGCTTCTTTTAAGGCAACGGGCGCTTCCGCCTGCCGCCCGACCAGAGGCTCTCCTTCTATCGGAGAAGCCGCCTGCTCCTTTTTCTCCGCCCGGGCTGCTTCCTTTTGCGCGGGAGAGATTTCCGCCTGTACGGGGGGCGGCTCGCCCTCTTTCTTTTCCTCCGCTTCTTCGGCCTCGGGCGTTCCGGCGGGGAGGACGCGCTCAAAAACCGGGGGCTCCTCCTCGGCTTCAGGCGGTTCCTTTATCACGTGCTCCCAGAGCTTTTCCGCTTCTCCGCCTCTTAAAACCAGCTCGCCTTCCAAAAACACCCCCGCGGCCGCCACTTCCTTTGGGCAAACCGCGCTGCCGCTGGCGCCTTTCACGAATAGCTTGGAACCGTCGGTCAGGCTCAAAAGCAGCTCCACCTCTTCCAGGTTTTTGCTGCAAAAAAGCTCATACAAAATCTCGCCGTCCCGGTAGTCCAGGCTGAGCCGTCCCCTGTATTTTCCAAACAGCAATATGTCTTTTCTTTTTCCCATATGGGATTATATGAAAAGGAGAAGCGTTTTAAAACGCTTCTCCTTTTCATTCACAAATTTATTCCACCGTCACCGACTTGGCCAGGTTCCGGGGTTTATCCACCTCGCAGCCCTTATAGACGGCGGTATAGTAGCCGTACAGCTGATAGGGGATGGCGGCCAGCACGGGGGCGAACAAATCCCCCGCGTCGGGGAGGAGGAGCGTCATATCCGCGCTTTTCTGCACCTGCTCCGCATAGCGCTTTTGGGTCATGGCCACCACAAAGGCGCCCCTTGCTTTCACTTCCTTGATGCCGCTGATGAGCTTTTCAATGAGCTCCTTTTGTGTGGCCAGCGCCATCACCAGCGTGCCCTTTTCAATGAGGGCGATGGGGCCATGCTTCAGCTCGCCCGAAGCGTAGGCTTCGGAATGGATGTAGGAAAGCTCTTTTAATTTCAGGGAGCCTTCCAGCATGAGGGCATAGTCGAGCCCTCTTCCGATGAAGAATTCGTTCACGTCCATATATCTGGAAGAGGCCAGGTGCTGGATCCGCTCCTTATCCTTCAGCACCTCTTCCGCGTAGCCGGGCAGCTTTTTCAGCCCTTCCAGCACTTCTTTGTATTCTTCCGCCGAAAGGGTGTTTTTGATGCGCCCCAATTCTGCCGCGATCATATAGAGGCAGAGCACCTGGGTGAGATACCCCTTGGAAGTGGCCACGGCGATCTCCATGCCCGCCTGGGTATACATGGTGGCGTTGGCCTCCCTTGACACGGCGCTCCCCTTCACGTTGGTGATGGCCACCACGTTGGCCCCCTTCTTTTTGGCCTCCCGGAGCGCGGCGATGGTGTCCGCCGTCTCTCCCGACTGGCTGATCACGATCACCAGATCCCCCTTGTTGACGATGGGGTTCCGATACCGGTATTCCGAGGCGATGTCCACAGACACGGGTATGCGGGCCAGCTTCTCGATCACATACTTGCCCATGAGAGCGGCGTGATACGCGCTGCCGCAGGCCACGATCTGGATGTCCCGTATGTTTTGAATGAGCTCGTCGGTGATATGAATTTCAGAAAGGTCGATCCGGTCTCCCCGCACCCGGGTCATGAGGGTATCGTAAAGCGCCCGGGGCTGCTCGCTGATCTCCTTGATCATGAAGTGCTCATAGCCGCCCTTTTCCGCCTGGGAAACGTCCCAGCTCACGGTGAAGGGCGCTTTTTCCACCTTGTTGCCGTACTCGTCGTACACCGTCACCTGCTCTTTTTCCACCACCGCCACCTCCTTGTCTTCCAGGAGATACACCTCCTTAGTGTAGGAAAGAAGGGCGGCAAAGTCGGAAGCGATGAGGTTTTCCCCCTGGCCGAGACCCACCACCAGCGGGCTGTCTTTCCGGGCGGCCACGATCCTGTCCGGCTCTTTCTGGCTCAGCACCCCAAGGGCATAGGAGCCTTCCAGCATTTTGATGGTGCGAATGACGGCGGTTTTTAAGTCGCCCTCGTAAAAATAATTGATGAGATGGGCCACCACTTCCGTGTCCGTTTCGGACACAAAGGAGATGCCCTTGCCCATAAGCCACTCTTTTAATTTGGCGAAGTTTTCAATGATGCCGTTGTGCACCACGGCCAGATCCCCCGCGGTGTTGGTCTGGGGATGGGAGTTCACGTCCGAAGGCTCCCCGTGGGTGGCCCAGCGGGTGTGGCCGATGCCCACGGAAGCGCTCACGGATTCGTCTCCCAGCTTCTCCGAAAGGTTTTTGAGCCGCCCCTTGCACTTTGTGACCCGCATGCGCCCGTCTTTGATATACGCCACGCCCGCGCTGTCGTAACCCCTGTATTCCAGCTTGGTGAGGCCGCCCACCAGCACCTGTATCAGGTCCCTGTTCCCCACATAGCCCACGATTCCGCACATAGTCCCGTCCTCCTCTAATTCAGGCGATACTCGATCAGGTTGGCGATCCGGTTGGCCTGGGCGGTGATGAAATCCTGGTCTTCTCCTTCGATCATCACCCGCACCAGGGGTTCGGTGCCCGAGGCCCGTATCAGCACCCGGCCCCTTCCCTCCATGGTTTTTTCCAGTATGTCGATCTCCTGTTTGATGGCCCGGTCGTCCTCATAGCCTTTTTTCTTGTCTTCCCGCACTTTTGCGTTCACCAGCACCTGAGGCAGGATATGCACCCGGTAAGCCAGTCTGGAAAGGGGAGCGCGCTTCCGCTTCAGCGCGGAAAGCATCTGGATGCCGCTTAAGATGCCGTCTCCCGTGGTGTTGTGGTCAAGGAATATGATGTGACCCGACTGTTCGCCCCCCGAAATTGTAGCCGCTTCTCAGCATCTCCTCCAGCACATACCGATCCCCCACCCCGTCTGAACGGTGGTGATGCCGTTTTCTTTCAAATAAAGCGTGAGGCCCATGTTGCTCATGATGGTGGCCACCACGGTATTCTTGGCCAGCAGCCCCGCTCTTTCAAGTCGAGGGCGCAGACGGCCATCATCCGATCCCCGTCCACAATGCCCCCCTTGTCGTCCACGCAGATGAGCCGGTCGGCGTCTCCGTCGAAAGCCAGGCCGATGTCCGCCCCCGCTTCCAGCACGTATTCCTGCAGGGCTTCCGGATGGGTGGAGCCGCACAGTTCGTTGATGTTCACGCCGTCGGGCGTGTTGCCCATGATCCGCACCTGGCACCCCAGCCGCCGGAACACCCGTTCGGCGATCCGGTAAGCCGCGCCGTTGGCCGTGTCGAGAGCCACTTTGAGGCCGCTTATATCCGCCGCGCAGGCCGATACCAGAAAGTCCTCATACTTCTTCAGGGCTTCAGCGTAAACGCTTCTCCGGCCCACTTTTTCGCCTCCGGGCAGCGTCTTTGCGTGGCCGTTCAAAACCATGTCCTCAATTTGTTCTTCCAGCTCGTCGGCCAGCTTGTAGCCGTTGGAGTTGAACACTTTGATGCCGTTGTATTCGGCGGAATTGTGGGACGCGCTGATCACGATACCCGCGTCCGCCTCCAGTTCCCGCGTCAGATGCGCCACGGCGGAAGTGGGGATGACGCCCAGGGACACCGCTTCGGCTCCCGCCGAACAGATGCCCGCGGAAAGGGCGCTTTCCAGCATGTCGCCGGATATGCGGGTGTCCCTGCCGATGAGGATCCGCGCGTTGTGCACCTCGCTTGTGAGGCAAAAGCGAAACGGCCTGCCCGATCTTAAAAGCCAGAGAGGAATCCAGGCTTTTATTGGCGATGCCCCGCACGCCGTCCGTTCCAAAAAGTTTCCCCATACTTCCTCCGGTTGTGTCAGTCCATGAGATACTCGTGGGCACGGGAGGCCGCCACCGCCCCGTCGGCCACGGCCGTGGCCACCTGCCGGAGCAGGGTGGTGCGGGCGTCTCCCGCCGCAAAAACGCCGGGGGCGCTGGTTTTGGTGTCTTCGCCCGCCAGGATATAGCCGTTTTCATCGAGGGCTACGCTGCCCTTTAAAAACTCCGTGGCCGGTATCCGCCCCGCCGCAATGAACACGCCGCTCACAAAAAGGGACTTTTCCGCCCCTTCCTGCGCCACTGTGAGGCTCTCCACACCCATGCCGCCCTTTATTTCAAGGGGCACGGCGCCCGCCACAAACTCGATGTTACTCTTCGTCCGGGCTTTATCCACCAGATACTTTTGCGCCGGAACTCGTGGCGCCGGTGCACCAGATACACTTTTTTCACCAGGCCGGACAGATACAGCGCGTCTTCCAGCGCCGTGTCTCCCCCGCCGATCACGGCCACGGTCTGGCCCTTGAAAAAAGCGCCGTCGCAGGTGGCGCAGGGAAACCCCGCCGCCGAAGAACTCCTGTTCTCCCGGGATGCCAAGCTTCCTCGGCCCGGCGCCCAGGGCCAGTATCACGGCCTTCGCCTGATACTTCCCCTCCGCCGTTCTCACAACTTTGACAGTCCCCGAAAAGTCCGCCGACTCCGCGGCTTCCATGCGGATCTCCACGCCGGAGCTCTCCGCCTGTTTCCGGCAGGCCTCGGAAAAATCCCCGCCCGAAATGCCCCCCGGAAAGCCCAGATAGTTTTCCAGCTTGTGGGTAAACACGATCTGCCCGCCCACGATCTCTTTTTCCAGCACGATGGCGCTGTGCCCCGCCCTTACGGCGTAAACGGCGGCGGAAAGCCCGCCGGACCCGCGCCTATAATAATGATGTCCTGCATGATCACTTCTCCGATTTTGATATACTTCATCCTACCATACGACCGCTTTTTTGTCCACATTGGCCGGAGGGTACAGTTTAGGTATATGCCGTTTTCCAGGGGTTTACGAAAAAAACCGCCGGAGCTTTTTCACCGGCGGAAAACCCGTATGCGCGCCCCTCCCAAAGAGTCAAACTCCTCGATTTCATAGAGGAGAGGTCCCTTTTTGTAAATCTTTTCATACAGCTCTTTCAGCTCCTCCCGGCGGCCGGAACAGACTTCCCAGCCTTCGTCCGGGAGCTCTATGTAAAGCAGGCGGGCGGCGGGGAAGCGGGGGTGCAGAAAAGCCGGATCGCAGCAGAAATCCCGCTCTTCCCGCCCGATCAGATAGTCGAGCTTGCCCGCTTCCCAGCCGTATCCCACGCCCTTTAAGCTCTCAAGGGGGAATAAGGCCGCCATCTCCTCCCAAAACCGGCCGATGGCTTCATACTGTTCGCCCTTTTCGCAGGGGAAGCGCACATGGATACCTTTGATGTTCATCTTTTCCACCGATAAAAAAGAACATCATGGGAATGATGTTCTTTTGCAGTCTGCTTGTTATCTCTTGGAGAACTGGGGAGCCCTTCTTGCGGCTTTGAGGCCGTATTTCTTTCTCTCCTTCATTCTCGGGTCTCTTGTGAGGAACCCCGCCTTTTTGACGGCGCCTCTCAAGTCGGGCTCGGCCTTGATGAGCGCACGGCTGATGCCCTGGCGGATGGCGCCGGCCTGACCGGTATACCCGCCGCCCTTCACGTTCACAAACACATCGTACGCGCCCACGCGGGAAGCCACTTCAAAGGGGGAGCGGACGAGCATCTTGAGCGTTTCAAACCCGAAATACTCTTCGATGTCTCTCTTGTTGACGGTGATCTTGCCCGACCCCTGCATGATGCGGACTCTGGCAATGGACTTCTTTCTTCTTCCTGTTCCCAGGAACTGTTCTTTCGCCATGTTTTAAACTCCCTCCTTTCTCAGAACTCCAGCGCTTTGGGGCACTGGGCCTGATGATTGTGTTCCGCGCCTTTAAACAGGCGGAGCTTTTTTAACATCTGTCTGCCGATCTTGTTCTTGGGCATCATCCTTCTCACGGCTTCGTAAAAAGCGAAATCGCTCTTTGTCTGCATGAGGTCTCTGTAAGAAGTGGCTTTGAGGCCGCCGGGATAACCCGTGTGGCGGTAATAGAACTTCTTTTCCAGCTTTTTGCCCGTCAAAATGAGCTTGTCGGTGTTGACCACGATCACAAAATCCCCGGTGTCCACGTTGGGGGTATACGCGGGTTTGTGCTTTCCGATTAAAACTGCGGCGACCTGGCTTGCGAGTCTGCCCAGGGTTTTACCCGAGGCGTCCACCACAAACCATTCTTTTTGGAGGCCGCCGTCTGCCATATATGTTTTCATGAGGCTTCCCTCCCGTATTTTTTTGAATATATTTGCTATAATGAGCAGTTATAGCGTGTGCTGCGCAAAAACTGCGGGGCTAGTGCAGAAAATCCGCGCAGGTTATATTTTATCCTATGAACAGGCGGCTTGTCAAGCCTTTTCGCGGATCAAACCGCCCAATTTGAAAGATTGGGCAGGCTTTTGGGGACAGGCGCTACAGGTAGTATACCTCCATCATGGTGAGCCCTTTGGCCGGAGCGGTCGCTCCCGCCTCCTCCCGTTTCTGCCCTTCCAATATGGCTTCGATGTCCTTTGGCTGGAGGCGGCCCTTGCCCGCGTCGATGAGCGTGCCCGCCATGATGCGCACCATGTTGTATAAAAAACCGTTGCCCACCACGTCCATGTAGATCATGTCGCCGATGCGGCTCACACTGATGGAGTAAATGGTGCGCACGGTGCCCACCAGATTGCTCCCCGCCGCCTGAAAAGCGGAAAAGTCGTGGGTGCCTTTGAAATAGCTGGCCGCCGCCATCATCTGCTCCACGTCCAAAGGCTGGCGCACATGGGCGGTGATATTCCGGTAAATGGCGCTGGCGTGCTGAGCGTTGTAAATGGCGTACCGATAGTGCTTGCGCTTGGCGTCTTTCCGGGCATGGAATTCGGGGGACACCTCCGTCGAGCTTCTCACCCGTATATCTTCGGGGAGGAGCAGGTTGATCACATAGGAAAGCTTATCCGGGGGAATGGTGGTGTCGATGTCCATGTGGGCCGCCTGGCCGAAGGCGTGGACGCCCGCGTCCGTCCGACCCGCCCCGATGAGGGACACCTGGCAGCCCGTGGCTTTTAAAACAGCCTGCTCCACCGTCTCCTGCACGGTCAGGGCGTTCTTCTGGGTCTGCCACCCGGCGTAGCCTGTGCCGTCATATTCGATGATGAGCTTCACCCGCATATGATCCCCTCCTTAATCGAAAAAGAGTATATATGCCGCCAGCGCGAGAAAGACCGTAAGGGCAATCCCGTCTGAAACATGGTATTTCAATATTTTAAGCTGCGTTCTGTTCTCTCCCCCGTGGTAGCACCGGGCTTCCATGGCCAGCGCCAGCTCTTCCGCCCGCTTAAAGGCGCTGATGAACAGGGGCACCAGGATGGGCACCATATCCTTTGCCCGGGAAACGAAGCCCCCCGAGTCGAAGGAAGCGCCCCGGGCCGTCTGGGCTTTCATGATCCGGTCCGTCTCCTCCATGAGGGTGGGGATAAACCGGAGCGCGATGCTCATCATGAGGGCCATTTCGTGGACGGGGAACCGGATTTTCTTTAAGGGGTTCAAGAGCTTTTCCAGTCCGTCGGTGATTTCCTTGGGAGAAGTGGTGAGGGTGAGAATGGTGGAACAGCTCACCAGCAGCAGCAGCCGCACGGCCAGCTCCACCGCTTTCACAAGCCCTTCCCGGTACACCCGGATGAAGTTCCACTGGAACAGCAGATGCTCCCCCGTGAGAAAGAAGGTGTTCAGTATAAAAGTTAAGAGGACCACAAACCACATGGGCCGGATGCCCTTTAAGATAAACCGGGGGGAGGTTTTGCTCACGGCCATGGTGAGAAGCAGGTAGGCCAGCACGGCCAGATAGCCCACATAAGTCTTCACGAAGAAGATGAGCACGATGACCGCCACGGTCAAAATCAGTTTGAGCCGGGGGTCCAGCTTGTGCACAAAGGAATCGCCGGGGAAATACTGCCCCAGGGTGACGTTTCGGATCATCCCTCCACCCCCTTCAGCCGGGCGAGGAGGGCTTCTTTCAGCTCCTCATATCGGATGGTACCCTCGGGTATGGGAATCCCCCTCTCCCGAAGCCGGGCGGAAAAGTCCGCCACTTCGGGGAGATACAGCCCCGCTTCCCGGAGCTTTTCCGAATCGGAAAACACCTCTTTTGGCGTGCCTTCCATAAAAAGCTCCCCCTGGTTCATCACCAGTATTTTGGAGGCGTATTCGGCCAGGTTATCCATGTTGTGGGAAATCATCAAAATGGTCATGCCGCATTCGTTTAACGTCTTGGTGAGCTCCATGAAGCTCTCCCGGCCCGTGGGGTCGAGGCCGGCGATGGGCTCGTCCATAATGAGGATTTTAGGCTCCATGGCCAGCACGCCCGCAATGGCCACTTTCCGCTTCTGCCCGCCGGACAGCTCGAAGGGCGAGCGGTGGCGGTACAGCTCGTAATCGATGCCCACCAGTTCGAGCGCCACTTTCACCCGGCTCTCCAGCTCCTTTTCGTCCACCCCCAGCTTTTTCGGCCCGTAGGCCACGTCTTTTTCCACGGTCTCTTCAAACAACTGGTATTCGGGGTACTGGAACACCACCCCCAGGGTCCGGCGGAGCTCGGCCTTGTCTGCCCGCCTGGCGGAATAGTCTTTTCCGTTGATGAGCACGGTGCCCGTGTAGCCCTTGATGAGGCCGGCGATGATCTGGACGAGGGTGCTCTTGCCGCTCCCCGTGTGACCCACCACGCCCACGAACTCCCCGTCTTCAATCTGAAAGCGCACGTCTTTTAAAGCCCGATGCTCAAAAGGCGTGCCGGGAACATATGTGTATGAAAGGTTTTCTACTGTAATCGGCATAGTTCCTCCAGAAGCTCCCCGGTCCTGAGCTTTTCCTCCAGCGCCACGCCCGCCGCCTTCAAATCCATAGACAGCCGGGCGGCAAAGGGAGACACCAGCCCCGCTTTTTTCACCAGGCCGGGGTCGAAGAAAATCTCCTCCGGCTTTCCTTCCCGGAGCACAAAGCCGTCTTTCATCACGATCACGTTGTCCGCGTCGATGGCTTCTTCCATGTAGTGGGTGATGAGCAGGATGGTCATGCCCCGCTCTTTGTTCAGCTTTTTAATGATATCCAGGATGTCCCGCCTGCCCCGGGGGTCCAGCATGGCCGTGGCCTCGTCGAACAGGATGATCTTGGGGGTCATGGCCAGCACACCCGCAATGGCGATCCGCTGCTTCTGCCCGCCCGAAAGCATGTGGGGGGCGTGATGGCGGAACTCGCCCATATCCACCGTCTCCAGGGCGAAGTTGATCCGCTCGATGATCTCTTCTCTTGGCACGCCCAGGTTTTCCGGCCCGAAGGCGATGTCTTCCTCCACCACCGTGGCCACCAGCTGATTGTCCGGGTTTTGAAAGACCATGCCCGCCGTTTTTCTGATGTCGAGGGCGTTTTTCTCCTCGGAGGTGTCCATGCCGTCCACGTAGATTTTCCCTTCCGTGGGCGTCATGAGCGCGTTCACCAGCCGGGCGAACGTGGACTTTCCGCTGCCGTTCCGGCCCAGGATCACCACAAACTGACCCTCTTTGACGGCGATGCCCACGCCGTTCAGGGCAAAGTTATAATCCCCTCTTTCGGAGACGTATGCGTATCTCAGGTCTTTGGAATGAATAATCGGGTTCATTTTTCTCCATGCATCCATATGAAAATGAGGCTTTATGGGCATTTTCTGCCAAAAAGCCTCGTTTCATATTCAAAGCCTGCTCAGACCAGTTCCAGCACGACCATTTCGGCAGCGTCGCCCCGGCGCGCGCCCATCTTCACAAGACGGGTATATCCCCCGCCCTGGCCGAGGGCTTCGGCTCTGGTGGCGTATTTGGGAGCGATCTCCCGAAACAGCTTTTCCACCACCGGGTATTTGATGCTGTTTACGCGCTGGCTGTACTTGAACTTGCTCTCTTTTTCCAGCTTGTCGGGCTTGACGTTGTAAAGAGAAGCAATGATCTGCCTTCTCACCGCCAGCTTTTCGGGAGAGTCGTTCACAAATTCCTTTGCGACCACGTTTCCCTTGCCATCCTTCACCGACTTGGTGACGGTAACGGTGTTTTTATACTGAGACATCGCCTTGGTGATGATCTTTTCGGCAATTCTCTGAACTTCCTTCGCCCGCGCCTTGGTGGTGATGATCCGGCCCTTCCAAAGCAGCGCCGTCGTCTGGCTGGTCAGAAGAGCTTTCCTCTGGTCGGAAGGCCTGTTCAATTTATTTATGGTGACCATGTAAGTCCGCCTCCTTGATTTCAGTCGTCCTGACGAAGGCTGAGTCCAAGCGCCGCCAGCTTCTGCTGGACTTCTTCAAGCGACTTTCTTCCCAGGTTTCTGACCTTCATCATTTCTTCTTCGTTTTTCTTGATGAGCTCCTCCACCGTGTTGATCCCCGCCCTCTTCAGACAGTTGTAGGAACGAACGGAAAGGTCCAGCTCTTCTATTGTGATTTCGAGTATCTTTTCTTTCTTGGAATCCTCTTTGGCCACCATGATCTCCACGTCGCCTACGCTGGATGTTAAATTCACAAACTGGCCCAGGTATTCGTAGAGTATTTTGGAAGCGAGAGAGACTGCCTCGTCGGCCGCGATGGAGCCGTTTGTCCAGACTTCCAGCGTCAGCTTGTCAAAATCCGTGATCTGCCCCACCCGGGTGTTCTCCACGGAGAAGTTCACTTTGGTGACGGGCGTGTAGAGCGAGTCCACGGGTATGACGCCGATCGGCATGTATTCCGTCTTGTTTTTCTCCGCCAGCACATAGCCCCTGCCGTGATTGATGGTGATCTCCATGTTGAGCTTGGCATTATCGTCCAGCGTGGCAATGTACATATCCGGATTGACGACGGTCACTTCCCCGTCGGGGGTGATGTCCGCCGCCGTGACGGTCTTGGGACCAACGGCCTCAAGATAAAGCGTCTTGGGACCGGCGGTGAACAGCTTGGCGCACAATCCCTTCATGTTTAAGATGATGTTCGTCACATCCTCTTTCACGCCGGGGATGGTGGTGAATTCATGGAGCACGCCATCGATGCGGAGCTGTGTCACGGCCACGCCCGGAAGGGAGGAAAGGAGCACTCTTCTTATGGAGTTGCCAAGGGTTGTTCCAAAGCCTCTTTCCAGCGGCTCCATCACAAACTTGGAGTAACTCTTGTCGGCATTTACCTCAACGCATTCAATCTTGGGCTTTTCAATTTCAAGCATTCGCGAAAAACCTCCTTAATGCTTTTTAGTGTACCGGCGGTTATCTGGAGTAAGACTCGACGATCAAGTTCTCCTCAATCGTAAGATCGGTATCTTCCCTCTCGGGCAGAGCCACTACTGAGCCGCGCAGGTTCTGTGCATCGTATGAGAGCCACTTTGGAACGATTTTTCCCGTCTGGTTCGCAATCTCTTTGAAACGCTCGGTGGACGCGCTGGCGGCTTTCACCGCGATCTCGTCTCCGAGAGAGACTCTGAAGGAGGGGATGTCGACTTTCTGGCCGTTCACGGTGATATGGCCGTGCAGCACCATCTGGCGAGCCTGAGCTCTTGAAACGCCTATACCCATGCGGTATATCACGTTATCCAGTCTTCTTTCGAGAAGCGAAAGCATGTATACGCCCGTGACGCCCTGTTTCTTCTGGGCGATTTTAAAGTAGGAGTGGAACTGGCTCTCCATCATGCCGTACGCTCTCTTGACCTTTTGTTTTTCTCTTAAACGCGTGTTGTATTCCGAGGGCTTCTTCCTGCTCTGCCCATGCTGGCCGGGCGCAACCGGCTTCCTGGAAAACGCGCATTTTGCAGTATAGCAGCGATCGCCTTTCAAAAAGAGCTTGCAGCCCTCTCTGCGGCAAAAGCGGCAAACTGGACCTGTATATCTTGCCATGATAATTTACCCCCTCATATCCTTCTGCGCTTGGGCGGACGGCATCCGTTGTGGGGAATGGGCGTCACGTCTTTAATGAGCGTGATTTCAAGCCCCGCCGTCTGAAGCGCGCGGATGGCCGCTTCCCTGCCCGCACCCGGGCCCTTCACGTAGACTTCCACCGTCTTCAGGCCGTGCTCCATCGCCGCCTTTGCGGCGGTCTCGGCCGCCATCTGGGCTGCGAAGGGCGTGGACTTTCTGGAGCCACGGAATCCGAGCGCGCCAGAGCTGCTCTGGGATAAAGCGTTGCCCTGTATATCCGACATGGTAACAATCGTGTTGTTAAAGGAAGAACGGATATGCGCCGTGCCGCGTTCGATATTCTTTTTTTCTTTGCGGCGCCTTGAGACTGCTGCTTTCGCTGCTGTTGCCTTAGCCATTTACATATCCTCCTTTACTTTCTCTTGCCAGCAACGGTCCTTCTCGGACCTTTTCTGGTGCGGGCGTTGGTTCTGCTTCTCTGTCCGCGGACGGGGAGACCCCTTCTGTGGCGGACGCCGCGATAGCAGCCGATTTCCATTAAACGGCGAACGTTCAGGTTGACCTCTCTTCTCAGGTCGCCCTCCACCGTGCAATTGTGATCGATGTATTCTCTTATTTTGGAAGCGTCATCTTCCGAAAGGTCCTTCACTCTGATATCCGGGTTAATGCCTGTGGCCGCAAGGATGGTCTGCGACGTCTTAAGGCCGATACCGTAGATATAGGTGAGGCCGATCTCAATGCGCTTTTCTCTTGGCAAGTCTATTCCGGCAATACGTGCCATGCAACTTTTCACCTCCGGTAATTCTTAAACAAATGATTTATTAATAAACATATAGAAGGTTTCCGCAAATATAGATATACAGAAATTATACCCATACAGCCGCTGCGTGTATACCTTTTATATTGTCTTATTTCAGCCCTGTCTCTGCTTATGCTTGGGGTTGACACAGATGACCATTACTTTGCCGTGCCTTTTGACGATTTTGCATTTCTCGCATATGGTCTTCACAGACGGTCTCACTTTCATGTTGCTACCTCCCCGGGTTCAAAATACCTCTGATACCCGCATTTCTTCTCTTGCGCTTTTTAGAGCGCACCTTTATATTTTAGTCGTATTCCGGCTAAATTGCAATGTGTTTTTTAAATATTTGCTTATTTTCGGCTTAAAACCGGCCAAAATCAGTTTTTGCCCCTCCAGGTGATCCGTCCTCTTGAAAGATCATAGGGAGAAAGCTCCACCGTCACCTTGTCGCCGGTCAGTATCCGAATATAGTTCATGCGAAGTTTGCCGGAAATGTGCGCGAGCACTTTGTGCCCGTTCTCCAGCTGCACTTCAAACGCCGCGTTTGGAAAAGTATCCGTTACGATCCCCTCTACTTCAATAACATCGTTCTTCGACAAGATTAACTCTCCTTGTTCAATTTGCGGGCTTCCATATACCCGCGAAGCGCTTTTCTCACTTCATCGTCGCCCAGGCGCCCGCCCTGCGTTATTTTATCCGCCAGCTCCAAAATCACGTCCGGTCCGGCATACAGATGCTTCTTCTTTTTGCGCTTGGGCTTTGAAAGCGTCCGTTGCTTTCCGTCCACCAAAAGCACATACTGATCGTCTAATATCCCGTATACAATAAAATATTGGCCTTTATCCCTGCCTGCCCTGGAGCGGCAAACGCTTCCAACAGAAATCACTCTCTCCAAGTGGAACCCCTCATGCGATTGTCAAGATACGGCACGGGCCTTCCCGGGTGATGACAATGGTGTTTTCGTAGTGGGCGGAAAGGCTTCCGTCCCGGGTGCAGGCCGTCCAGCCGTTCCCGGCGATATCCACCTCGAAGGTGCCCGCCGAAATCATGGGCTCAATGGCCAGTACCATGCCTTCTTTTAATACCGGCCCTCTCCTCCTGGAGAGGAAGTTGGGCACTTCCGGGTCTTCATGGAGCTCCTGGCCGATGCCGTGGCCCACAAAATCCCGTATCACCGAAAAGCCGCGGCCCTCTGCGTAAGCCTGCACAGCCCCGCTGATGTCCGCTATGCGGTTGCCGGGCAGAGCGTATTTGATGCCTTCAAAAAAGCACTCCCGGGTCACGTCGATCAGCTTTTGCGCTTCGGGGGAAATGCTGCCCACTCCCACCGTTCGGGCCATGTCCGAATGATAGCCGTGGAGATACGCGCCCAGGTCCACGCTCACGATATCCCCTTCCTTCAGCGCCCGATTCCCCGGGAAACCATGGATGATCTCCTCGTTCACCGAGATGCAGGCCGTGGCGGGAAACCCGCCGTAACCCTTAAAAGAAGGCTTGGCGCCCGCGCCCGTGATGCAGGCGTAGGCGATGTCGTCCAGCTCTTTGGTGGTGACCCCCGGCCGCACGGCCGCCAGCGTTTGATCCATGGCCGCAATGGCCACAAGGGCCGCCTCGCGCATCCTCTGTATCTCTGCGGGAGACTTAATGGTGATCATTTCGTCTCCAGGGGGAGAGCCGCCAGAATGGCCGTTGCGTTCTCTTCAATGGTGCCGTTGGCGTCAATATCCACCAGCAGACCCTTGCCCCTGTAATAATCGATCAAAGGCGCGGTCTGGGCGGTATACACCTCAAAACGCTTCCGGATGGTCTCTTCGTTGTCGTCCGGCCGGACATACAGCTCCCCGCCGCACTTTTCGCAGGTGTCTTTGCCGTACCAGTTCACGTTATACACGGCTCCGCAGCCTTTGCAGATCCGCCTGCCGCTGATGCGGCCGATGACCACCTCCGCGGTGGTGTACAGATTGACCACGGCGTCGATTTTGGCGATTTTGCCGAGAGCGTCCGCCTGCTCCACCGTGCGGGGGAATCCGTCAAAGAGGATGCCGCCCCGGGCGGTTAAAAGCCGCCCCTGCACCATGCCGATGATCACGTCGTCCGGCACCAGCTTGCCCTCGTTGATATAGCCCGCGGCCATTTTGCCCAGTTCAGTGCCCGCTTTCATCTCCTCCCGGAGCATATCCCCTGTGGAGAGATGGGTGAGGCGGGCATGCTCCACCAGGCGGGCGGCCACGCTGCCTTTTCCGGCCCCCGGAGGGCCGAGTAATATCACGTTCATACTCTTCCCCTCCTTATTTCAGGAACCCTTTATAGTGGCGCATCATCATCTGCGCCTCAATGGCTTTGGCTGTTTCAAGGGCGGTGCTCACCAGGATCAGAAGCCCCGTTGCGCTGAAAGCGGAGGTGGAGCCGATCAGCCTTGTGAAAAGCGTGGGCACCGCGGCCACCAGCGCCAGGAAGATGGCTCCGAAGAGCGTCAGCCTGGAGAGGATTTTGGCCAGATAATCCGACGTGGGCTTGCCCGGACGGATGCCCGGAATAAAGCCGCCGTACTGCTGGATGTTTTTGGAGACATCCACCGGGTTAAAGGCGATCTGGGAGTAGAAATATGTGAAGAACAAAATCAGCAGGGCATAGATCACGGCGTAAAGCGCGCTTCCGGTGCCGAGGAATTTTGTGTACCATGCATAAAAACCGCTGTTCGGCCAGAACTGGGCGATCATGCCCGGGAACTGGACGAAGGTCATGGCGAATATGAGGGGCATGACGCCCGACTGGTTCACCTTCATGGGTATAAACGTGGACTGTCCGCCGTAAAGTTTTCTGCCCACCACCCGCTTGGCGTACTGCACGGGGATCCGCCGCTCGCCCATGTCCACATAAGTGATGGCCACCACGACGACAAGCACCGCCAGGAGCACGCCCACAAGGGCCAGCACGCTCATGTCTCCCCCCACCACACTGGAAATGATGGTGATGGCCTGGCTCGGCAGGTCGGCCGCAAGGCCGATGAAGATGATGAGGGAAATACCGTTGCCCACGCCTTTTTCGTTGATCTTTTCACCGATCCACATGACGAGCGCTGTGCCCGCGGCCAGGCAGAGGATGATGGTGATGTAGTTGAAAATATCCGCCGAGGCCACGGCGCTGTTGCCGAGTCCCAGCAGGATGCCCACGGCCTGGATAAGCCCGAGGCCGATGGTCACATACCGGGTGATGCGGTTGATCTTCTTTGGGCCGTCTTCACCGTCTTTGGAGAGCCTCTCCAAAGCGGGGATGGCGATGGTCAGGAGGTTCATCACGATTGAAGCATTGAGATACGGAGATATTCCCAGCGCAAAGATCGACATGTTCTCCAGACCGCCGCCGGACATCATGTTTAAAAATCCAAGGGCGGAATAACTCCCGACCGTCTCCGCGATATAAGCCGTGTTGACGCCCGGAACAGGGATGACCACACCGATACGGTAGATAAGAAGCATCAGCAGAGTATAGAGGAGTTTTTTCCTCAACTCCGGGATCTTCCATGCGTTTCCCAATGTTTTAAACATTTTATATCTCCTCTGCGACGCCGCCCGCTGCGACTATTTTCTCCTGAGCAGACTTTGTAAACCTGGACGCTTTAACCGTGAGCTTTTTGTCCAGCTCGCCGTCGCCCAAAATTTTCAGGCCGTCGGCCTGTATTTTGCTGATAAAACCGATTTCCTTTAAGAACTCGGCCGTGATGACCGTGCCTTCCTCAAACACGCTCAGCTCTTCCACGTTGAGAGTGGTGTACTGCTTTTTGAAGTTATTCGTAAAGCCTCTCTTGGGGATACGCCGCACAAGGGGCATCTGACCGCCTTCAAAGCCGGGACGGATGGATCCGCCGCTTCTCGATGTCTGGCCCTTCTGGCCCTTGCCGCAGGTTGTTCCAAGGCCGGAGCCTGAGCCCCTGCCCACTCTCCTGGGCGTTTTTCTGGAGCCGGGAGCGGGCGATAATTCATGAATTTTCATTGAACATACCCTCCTTAAATCTCCTCGACAGACACCAGATGCTTAACCTTGAAGATCTGACCTCTAATCGAATTGTTATCTTCCTTCACGATGGACTGTCCGATCTTCCTGAGTCCGAGCGCACGCACGGTATCTCTCTGGTCGTGAGGACATCCTATCGGGCTTTTCTTTAAAGTAACCTTTAACTGCATGATCTGATCCTCCTCACTCAAAGATCGATGGCCACGCCGCGAAGCTTTTCCACCTGCTCTTTGGTCTTCAGCTGCTTCAGCCCCTCTAAGGTGGCCTTGATGGTGTTGTTCGGGTTGTTGGAGCCGTAAGATTTGGCTTTCACGTCCTTGATCCCCGCCAGCTCGAACACCGCGCGGGCATGGTTGCCGGCGATGACGCCCGAACCCTTTGTGGCGGGCAGGATCACGATGTGGCCCCTGCCGAACTTGCCGATGACTTCGTGGGGAACGGTCGTCCCGACGACAGGCACCGTGATCATGTTCTTCTTGGCCTGCTCCACAGCTTTTCTGATGGCTTCGGGAATTTCAGCCGCCTTACCCAGGCCTGAACCCACATGGCCGTTTTCATCGCCCACCACCACCAGGGCGGTGAACCGGAAGTTTCTGCCTCCGCTCACAACTTTGGCAACCCTGTTCACATAGACGAGTTTTTCTTTTAAATTCTGCGCGCTGGCATCTATTCTGTGCTGCAACTTCATTCCCTCCTTATAACTTGAGTCCGGCTGCTCTCGCGCCGTCCGCAAGCTCGGCTACCCGGCCGGTATAGAGATACCCGCCCCGGTCGAACACGACTTCGTTGATGCCCTTTTC
This sequence comes from Christensenellaceae bacterium, assembly GCA_040766545.1. Lineage (GTDB taxonomy): Bacteria > Bacillota > Clostridia > Christensenellales > Christensenellaceae > QANA01. The sequence goes on along the minus strand of JAXGQH010000007.1, from coordinate 31,149 downwards.
AAGGGCGATCCGGGCCGCCTTTTCGCCCACCAGTTTCGCCGCCTCGGCTTTGGTTTTATCCTTCAGGGCGGAAACCAGGTCTTTATCCATGGTGGAAGCCGCAACAAGGGTGTTACCGGCCACGTCGTCGATCAACTGAACGTAAATCTGGTTGAGGCTCCGGTAGACGCACATTCTCGGGCACGCGGCCGTTCCGCTGATTTTATTGCGTATGCGGTAGTGGCGGCCCTTGCGTATTTCATTTCTGTCTTTTTTTATAATCATGACTTCTCAGACCTCCATTACATGCCCGACTTGCCTTCCTTGCGCGCCACATATTCGCCCTTATAGCGAATGCCTTTGCCGTTGTAAGGCTCGGGGGGACGCACTTTGCGGATATCCGCGGCAGTCTGGCCTACTTTTTGCTTATCAGCGCCTTTCACGATGATCTGTGCGGGAGCGGGCACTTCAAAGGAAATGCCCTCCATGGGCTCTACCTCCACCGTGTGGGTAAAGCCGATATTGAGCGTCAGTTTTGTGCCGCTCATTTGAGCGCGGTAGCCCACGCCCACGATTTCCAGCTCCTTGGAAAAGCCCTCGGTCACGCCGTGCGCCATGTTGGCGATGATCGCTCTTGTAAGCCCGTGAAGGGCTCTGTGGGCTTTGTTGTCGGAAGAACGTTCAATGGTGATGACGCCGTTTTCCAACTTGATATTGAGATCGCTGCTGAACTTCTGTTTCAGCTCGCCCTTGGGTCCTTTAATGGTGACCGTGTTGTCATCTTCCACAACAGCGGTGACTTTTCCGGGCAGCTCGACAGGAAGTTTGCCTATTCTTGACATATTTTTGCACCTTTCCTTTTCTTTTTTTCGAGCCTACCAGATATAGGCCAGGACTTCGCCGCCCACAGCGCTCTTTCTCGCCTCCGCGTCCGTAACGATGCCTCTGGACGTGGAAATGATCGCCATTCCGAGACCGCCCAGAACCTTGGGCACCTCGTCTTTTCTGGCATACACTCTGAGACCGGGTTTGCTGATTCTCTTCAGCCCGGAAATGACACTTTGGCCACCAGGAGCATATTTGAGCTTTATCTTGAGCGTACCCTGAACGCCTTCTTCTACTAATTCACAGCCTTTGATGAAGCCCTGATCCAACATGATATTTGCAATCGCCACTTTCATCTTGGAAGCGGGCATCTCCACTATATCCATTTTTGCCACTAAGGCATTGCGAATACGTGTGAGCATATCCGCGATGGGATCGGTAACAGGCATTTAGATTTCCTCCTTTTTCAAATATCCTACCAGCTGGCTTTCCTGATCCCGGGGATCTGCCCCTTGTAGGCCAGCTCCCGGAAGCAGATGCGGCAGATGCCGTATTTTCTCAACACAGAATGAGGACGGCCGCAAATACGGCATCTTGTATACAGTCTGGTGGAGAACTTAGAGCCTCTCTCCTGCTTTAATCTCATGCTCTTTTTTGCCACTTTGCCTTATCCTCCTTATCTGTTAAACGGCATTCCCATGAATGCTAAAAGCTCGCGGGCTTCTTCGTCGGTCTTTGCGCTGGTGACGATGATGATGTCCATGCCCCGGATTTTATCCACTTTGTCAAAATCCACTTCGGGGAAAACCAGCTGTTCCTTAAGGCCCATGGCGAAGTTTCCTCTGCCGTCGAACGAGTTGGCCGAAAGGCCTCTGAAGTCTCTGATGCGGGGGATGGCAATGCTGATGAGCTTATCCACGAATTCATACATCCGGCTGCCCCGCACCGTGACTTTCGCGCCGATCTTCATGCCCTCCCGGACTTTGAAGTTTGCGACGGATTTTTTAGCCAGGGTGACGACCGGCTTCTGACCGGATATGGCGGCTAATTCCGCCAGGGCGGATTCCAGCCCCTTCGGGTTGTCCTTCAGATCGCCCATCCCCATGTTGATGACCACTTTTTCAAGCTTCGGTACCTGCATCACGTTTTTATAGCTGAACTTCTGCATCATGGCAGGTATGATCTCCGCTTTGTAGATGTCCTTTAATCTAGGCAATGTTGAGTCCTCCCTTCGGGTTATTTGCCGATAATCTCGCCGCATTTCTTGCATACGCGGACTTTATCGCCATTTTCCAGTATCTGCGCCTTCGTACGGACGCCTTTTTCACATTTTCCGCAATAGAGCATGACGTTTGAAACGTCTATGCGGGCTTCCTTTTTCAGGATGCCGCCCGGCTCGGTCTGACTCCTGGGCTTGCTGTGGCGGCTCACGATGTTCACGCCCTCCACGATAACCTTGCCCTTTTTGGGGTCGGAGAGCATGATTTTGCCCTTCTTGCCTTTATCTTTTCCTGTAATGACCACGACCACGTCGTCTTTTCTTACATGCATTTTCATCTGCTGAGGCCCCGCTTTCTACAGTACTTCGGGAGAAAGCGATGCGATCTTGATGTATCCTTCATCTCTTACTTCCCTTGCCACGGGTCCGAAAATACGGGTGCCCTTGGGCTGTTTGCTGTTGTCGATGATGACGGCGGCGTTTTCGTCAAACCGGATATAGGATCCGTCCGGCCGTCCGACGCCCCGAACGCTTCTCACGATGACCGCCTTCACGACGTCCTTCTTCTTGACGACGCCGCCCGGTGCTGCGGATTTAACGGAAGCAACGATCACGTCGCCGATGTTTGCCGTCTTCTTCTTGGAGCCGCCCAGTACTTTGAAGCACTGGATCAGCTTGGCTCCCGAATTGTCGGCCACTTTTAAATATGTTTGCGGCTGAATCATGTCTGTTTCCTCCCGTTATTTAGCCTTTTCAAGCACTTCGATGAGCCTGAAATACTTGTCTTTGCTGTACTTGCGCGTTTCCATGATCTTTACGATGTCGCCCACTTTGGCTTCGCCCTTCTCGTCGTGCGCCTTCAATCTCTTGGAGGAGCGGATGGACTTCTTATAAAGAGGGTGCTGTTTCAGCTCATCGATGCGCACAATGATCGTTTTATCCATTTTATCGCTGACAACTTCGCCGATTCTCACCTTGCGAACGTTTCTTTCCTGACCTTCCATAAAGCTTCCTTTCCCGCTATTTGCCGGAGACGCTGAGTTCGCGTTCTCTCAGCACGGTTTTGACCCGGGCAATGTCCCTTTTGATCTCCCGTATGCTCAAGGGGTTTCCCAGCTGGCCGGTGGCCTTCTGGAAGCGCAGGTTGAAGAATTCCGTCTTTAAATCGCTGAGTTTTCCATTGAGTTCTTCAACAGTCATATCGTGCAATTCTTTAGCCTTCAACTTGCTCACCGCCTTCTACTGTGTTTTCTTTCTTGATGACTTTGCACTTGATGGGGAGCTTGGTGCCGGCCAGCCTGAGCGCCTCTTTGGCCACGTCTTCCGTGACGCCCGCCACTTCAAACAGCACTCTGCCCGGCTTCACCACGGCCACCCAAAACTCGGGAGAGCCCTTGCCGCTTCCCATACGGGTTTCGGCGGGTTTCTTGGTCACCGGTTTGTCGGGGAAAATCTTGATCCAGACGTTTCCGCCTCTCTTCATGAAACGAGTCACCGCCACACGGGCAGCCTCGATCTGATTGCTGGTGATCCAGCAGGGGGCAGTGGCGATCAAACCATACTCGCCGTATGTGATGGTGTTTCCGCGGGTGGCTTTGCCCTTCATGCGGCCTCTGAAGACCTTTCTATGCTTGACTCTTTTTGGCATTAACATGACGTCTGCCTCCTTCCTGAGGTTTTCTCTCGGGTTTTCTTTCCCTCTGCTCGTTTAAGCCCTTGGCTCTGTCCTTTAAAGGATTCTGGAGCACCTGGCCCTTGTATATCCATGCTTTGACGCCGATTTTTCCATAAGTGGTGGTGGCTTCCGAGAAACCGTAATCGATGTCGGCCCGAAGGGTCTGGAGCGGTATGCTCCCTTCATGGTAAGACTCGGAACGGGCGATGTCCGCGCCGCCCAGCCTGCCGCCCACCTTGATCTTGATGCCGTTCACACCCGACCGCATGGAGCGGGTGATGGCCTGCTTCATGGCTCTTCTGAAAGAGACTCTTTCTTCCAGCTGAGAGGCCACGTATTCCGCCACCAGCTGAGCGTCCGCATCCGGGCGCTTGACTTCGAGTATGTTCACGGCCACGGATTTGCCCGTCTTGGCCAAAAGCTCGGCTTTCAGCCCCTCGAGATCCGTGCCGCCCTTGCCGATGATCATGCCCGGCTTGGAGGTGTATATGGTGACGGAGACCTTGTTGGCCGCCCGTTCGATCTCGATTTTGGAAATGCCCGCTTTGAAATGCTTTTTTTTCAGAAATTTGCGGATCTGGTCGTCCTCCACGATGAAATCGGCAAACTGACCTTTCTTTGCCATCCAGCGGGAGTCCCAGTCCCTGATCACACCAACCCGAAAACCATTGGGATTAACTTTCTGGCCCATATTATACCTCCTTAACCTCATCAAGAATGATGGTGATGTGGCTTGTTCTCTTGAGTATTCTCATTGCTCTGCCGCGGGCGACGGGATTGAATCTCTTAAGCGTCGGGCCCTGGTCGGCGAATACTTCCGCCACATAGAGGTTATCCTTGGAAAGCTCCAGGTTGTTTTCCGCATTGGCCACGGCGCTGTTCAGCACCTTCAGCACAGGCTCGGAGGCCGCTTTGGGTACGTTCAGCAGGATGGCGGTGGCGTCCGCCACGCTCTTGCCGCGGATCAAGTCTATAACGATCTTAACTTTTCTCGGAGAGATCCTTATATACTTTGCAACGGCTCTCGGTCTTCTATCTTTTTCAGCGGTCCGTTTGGCCGCCTTTTCTCTCTGACGTGTTGCCATCTTTTAAGCTCTCCTCCTATTACGCCTTGGCTGTTTTTTCGCCCGCGTGACCTCTGAAGGTGCGGGTGGAGCGAACTCGCCAAGTTTATGTCCAACCATGTCTTCGGTGATGTATACAGGGACAAATTTTCTGCCATCATGAACGGCGATGGTATGGCTCACCATATCCGGAAAGATCGTCGAGGCGCGAGACCACGTCTTTAACACTCTCTTTTCGTTCTTTTCGTTCATCTGCTGAATCCGTTCAAGCAGTTTTGCCTGTATAAAAGGCCCTTTTTTGATTGACCTGCTCATTTTTATTACTCCTTTTCGTATACCAGCAGTTTATTTGCCGTTTCTGCGCCTGACGATGAATTTGTTGGTCTGGTTCTTTTCTTTCTCGTCTTGTAGCCAAGCGTGGGCTTGCCCCAGGGAGTCAGTGGGCCCGGATGGCCGATGGGCGACTTGCCGTCGCCGCCGCCATGTGGATGGTCCACCGGGTTCATGACCGAACCTCTCACTGTGGGCCGAACGCCCATGTTGCGCTTTCTGCCCGCCCGTCCCAGGTTGATGTTCTGCTGGTCCAGGTTGCCCACCTGTCCGATGGTGGCCTTGGCGTTCATGGGGATGAGCCGCACTTCGCCCGAGGGGAGCCGCACCTGCGCATAATCCCCTTCCTTGGCCATGAGCTGAGCCGCGTTGCCGGCGCTCCGCACCAGCTGCGCGCCTTTGCCCGGCTTCATCTCGATGTTGTGGATCATGGTGCCCACGGGGATGTTCTGGATCTCAAGGGTGTTGCCCGGCTTGATGTCCGCCGTGCTGCCCGAGACCACCGTGTCGCCCACGCTGAGCCCCAGGGGGGCCAGAATGTATCTCTTCTCCCCGTCCGCATAGTTCAGAAGGGCGATGTTGGCCGTTCTGTTGGGGTCGTATTCAATGGTGGCCACCTTTGCGGGCACGCCGTCCTTATTGCGCTTGAAGTCGATGATCCGATACTTCTGCTTATGCCCGCCGCCGATATGCCGGACGGTGATGCGGCCGTGCACGTTCCTGCCCCCTGTTTTCTTCTTGGGCGCCAGGAGGGACTTTTCAGGAGTTGTGCTGGTGATTTCCTCAAATGTGGAAACAGATGCGCCTCTGCGGCCCGGAGAAGTCGGTCTGTAATATCTAAGTGCCATAACTTTGTTTCTCCTCTCTTACTGAACCATGCTCTCGAAGAACTCGATCGCCTTTGATTCGGGCTTCAGGGTGACCACGGCTTTTTTGCTCTTGGCGGTCATGCCCTGGGTCCGGCCCTGCCTTTTGAGCTTGCCTTGTTTCCTCAAGGTGTTCACGCTCTCAACCTTTACGCCGAAAATCTGCTCCACGGCATATTTGATTTCGGGCTTGGTGGCGTCGAGAGCCACTTTGAAGCTGTACTTCTTTAAAGGGATCTGGTCGTAACTTTTCTCGGTCAGGACCGGCCCCAATATGATGTCATGTATGTCTTTCACAGCACGTAAACCTCCTCGACTTTTCTGGCCGCGGCTTCGGTGACAATCAGCTTGTCGCAGTTTATTATGTCGTACACGCCGAGGGAACCGGCCACTTCGGTATTGACGCTTTGCAGGTTCCTGGCCGCGAGCATGACATTTTCATTGCCTTCGGCGGTGACGATGAGCGTTCTGCCCGTGACTTTCAGGTTTTCGAGCACGCTCAGGATGGCCTTGGTCTTGGGCTTCTCCAAAGAGAGGTCTTTTACCACGATGAGCTCATTGCCCGCCAGCTTCATAGACAAGGCGCTCTTCATGGCCAGCTGCCGCACCTTCTTGTTCACCTTGAAGGAATAATCTCTCGGCTTGGGTGCAAAGACCACGCCGCCTTTTCTCCACTGGGGAGCGCGGATGGAGCCCTGACGGGCCCGGCCCGTGTGCTTCTGCCTCCAGGGTTTGATGCCGCCGCCTCTCACTTCGCTTCTTGTGAGCGCGGACTGGGTTCCCTGCCTCGAAGCTGCCTGCTGGGCGACGACCACCTGATGGATCGCATATTGATTTATATCTGCGGCAAACACTTCGTCGGCAAGAGTGATCTCGCCGGCGGCGCTGCCGTCCTGGTTGTACATTGTGATGTTAGGCATGTATGCTTCCTCCTTTCAAATGGTTTTAAGCCTTGACAGTCTTGACGACCGTGATCAACCGTCCCTTGGCGCCGGGCACAGAGCCCTTGATGAGGAGCATGTTCTTCTCCACGTCCACGCCTACCACCTCGAGATTCTGAACGGTTCTCTTCACAGAGCCCATATGGCCGGGCATGTGCTTGTTCTTGAACACGCGGCCGGGGAAGGAGTGAGCGCCCATGGAGCCCGCCCATCTGTGGAACTTGGAGCCGTGGGCCATGGGGCCTCTCGTCTGGTTCCATTTCTTAATGGTGCCGGCGTAGCCTTTTCCTCTTGAAACGCCTGAAACGTCCACCTTGTCGCCTTTTGCAAAAACGTCGGCCTTGATCTCCTGGCCCACCTCGTAAGAAGCGGCTTCTTCCGTTCTGAACTCTCTCACGTATTTTTTCACTTCCAGACCCGGCTTCTTGAACTGCCCTTTATCCGGCTTGTTCAGGGATTTTTCTTTCACGTCCCCAAAAGCCACCTGAATAGCGCCGTATCCGTCCGATTCCTGAGACTTGGTGCGGAGCACGACGCAGGGGCCTGCCTGTACAACTGTTACGGGAAGGACTCTTCCGTCTTCCAGGAAGATCTGAGTCATCCCGACTTTTTTTCCTAAAATTGCTTTCAACATTATTTACCTCCTCGCTCCGATTAAAGCTTGATTTCGATGTTCACACCGGCAGGAAGGTCGAGCCGCATCAGAGCGTCTGTCGTTTTGGCGTTTGCCTCAAGTATGTCGATGAGCCTCTTGTGGGTCTTGATTTCAAACTGCTCTCTGGCGTCCTTGTACTTGTGTGTCGCTCTTAATATGGTGACGATTTCCTTTTCCGTGGGGAGTGGGATGGGGCCTGCAATTTTGGCGCCTGTGCGCTTTGCCGTCTCCACGATCCTCGACGCAGACTGATCGATCAGGTTGTGATCGTAAGCCTTTAATTTGATTCTGATCTTCTGGCTTGCCATTATTTGTTTGTTCCTCCTTTGGCCATGCGGCCGATACACGCACCCGCGTGTGCCGCATATATTTTTTACGCGAACGCTCTTTGCGCGTTCGGCCGGCGGGTTTTTAAACCCTGAGTTCGCCCGTCTGGCGGGCTGTGTCAACCCGGAAATTACCCGAAAATGGCGCTCGGCAACCTCCCGGATTAAAGACTGCTCCCTTGAGCAGCTTTTTTATTATATACCAGCGATTATCCCTTTGCAAGGGGTATTTTGAATTTTTTTCGCGGCAGCAGAGCTTTTTTTGAACCGCTTTGCACCCTTTTGAAAAAAAGCCGTCCCGTTTATGGGGGACGGCTTTATCTCTTGCTTGCTTTTCCTTACATGATCTGGGATACCACGCCCGATCCCACCGTCCGCCCGCCTTCCCGGATGGCGAACCGCAGTCCCGGCTCAATGGCGATGGGGGTGATCAGTGAGATGTCCATCTTGATGCTGTCTCCCGGCATCACCATCTCCACCCCCATCGGGCAGCTTGATGATCCCCGTCACGTCCGTCGTCCTGAAGAAAAACTGGGGACGGTACCTGTTAAAGAAGGGCGTGTGACGTCCGCCTTCTTCCTTGGTCAGCACGTACACCTCCGAAGAAAAGTTCAGGTGGGGTTTGATGGAGCCGGTTTGGCCAGCACCTGTCCTCTCGAATCTCGTTCCTCTGCACGCCTCTTAACAACAGTCCGATGTTATCTCCCGCGATGGCCTGATCCAGGAGCTTTCTGAACATCTCCACGCCCGTCACCACCACGTCTCTCGTCTCTTCTTTCAAACCTACGATCTGCACTGTCTCAGACAGTTTCACCGTGCCTCTTTCCACTCTGCCTGCGGCCACCGTGCTTGCCCGTGATGGAAACACGTCTTCCACCGGCATTAAGAAAGGCAGGTTGGAAGCCGCTCTCTCGGGGTGGGGATATAGGTGTCAAGCGTATCCATGAGTTCCAGGATGGGCTTGCACACTTGTCCTGCCAGCTCCCCCCGTCCTGCATGTGCTCCAGGGCGTTTAACGCAGAGCCTTTGATCATGGGTGTCGTCTCCCGGGAACTCATATTCGCTCAGCAGCTCCCGCACGACCTCCACCAGCTCCAGCAGCTCCGGATCGTCCACCATATCCACTTTGTTTAAAAGACCACCAGGTACTTCACGCCCACCTGACGCGCCAGCAGAATGTGCTCGTCTGGGGCATGGGGCCGTCCGCCGCCGACACCACCAGGATCGCGCCGTCCATCTGCGCCGCGCCCGTGATCATGTTCTTCACATAGTCCGCGTGTCCCGGGCAGTCCACATGGGCCGCAGTGACGGTTGTCCGTCTCGTATTCCACGTGCGCCGTATGGATCGTGATCCCTCTCTCGTTCTCTTCCTTTGTGCCGATGTCGGTATATTTCAGCCCTTGGTGTGTCCGTTTCGTTTGCCAATACCATTGTGATCGCCGCCGTAAGGGTCGTCTTCCCATGAAGTTCACATGTCCGATCGTTCCGGATATTCACATGCGGCTTATTCCCGCTGAATACTTCCTTTGCCATAACCGATACCCTTTATTTTTACGTTATGCTTTTGCCGAGTATTTTCTCGGCTATATTCTGAGACACCTTTTTCGTAATGAGAGAATCGTGGTCGGTGTAGGTGCCTCTTCCTGCGTTCTTGAGCGAAGGTCGGTGGCGTAGCCGAACATCTCCGAAAGGGGGACGATGGCGTGTATCACCTGCACCCCGCTTCTGATGTCCGTACCTTCACTCGGCCCCTTCTTGCGTTCACGTTCCCGAGCACGTCGCCGAAATAGTCTTCGGGGACGTTCACTTCCACCTTCATCATGGGTTCCAGCAGCACGCAGCCACCTTTTGCAAGAGCGTCTTTCAGTGCCATGGAGCCCGCGATTTTAAAGGCCATTTCCGACGAGTCCACTTCGTGATACGAGCCGTCCGTCAGCGTGACTTTAAAGTCCAGCACCTCGTAGCCGCCCAAAAGGCCGCTCTGGGCCGCTTCCTGGATGCCCTGGTCGATGGGTCCGATGTATTCCTTGGGAATGGAGCCGCCCACGATGGCGTTCACAAACTGATACCCGCTCCCCGGCTCGCCCGGCTCCACGGTGATCTTGCAGTGGCCGTACTGACCCTTGCCGCCCGACTGGCGGACGTATCTGCCTTCCGCGTCCACTTTTCTTGTCATCGCTTCCCGGTAGGCCACCTGGGGCTTGCCCACGTTGGCTTCCACTTTATATTCCCGGAGCATTCTGTCCACGATGATTTCCAGGTGCAGCTCGCCCATGCCTGCAATGATGGTCTGCCCCGTCTCCTCGTCCGTATAGGTCTTGAAGGTGGGGTCTTCTTCGGCCAGCCGCATGAGGGCCAGGCCCATTTTATCCCGGCCGGCTTTGGTCTTGGGCTCGATGGCCACCCGGATCACCGGTTCGGGGAACACCATGGATTCTAAGATGATGGGGTTCTTCTCGTCGCACAGCGTGTCGCCCGTGCCCACGTCCCGGAGGCCGATGACGGCGGCAATGTCTCCCGCGCTGATCTCCTCCGTCTCTTCCCTGTGGTTGGCGTGCATGAGCACGATCCGGCCCACCCGCTCCCGCTTATCCTTGGTGCTGTTATAAACCGTCGTGCCCGTTTTGAGCCTGCCCGAGTACACCCGCACAAATGTGAGCTTGCCCACAAAGGGGTCGGCCATGATTTTAAAAGCCAGAGCGGAAAAAGGCACGTCAAAGTCGGAAGCTCTTGTCTCGATCTTTTCCTCGTCTCCCGGCACGTGCCCGGCAATGGCCCGCACGTCGAGGGGGGAGGGCAGCAAATCGACCACCATGTCAATCAAAGGCTGCACGCCTTTGTTCCGATAGGAGGAGCCGCAGCAGACGGGCACAATCTGGCCGCTGACCGTCAACTTGCGAAGCCCCCGCAGCAGTTCTTCCCTGGTGAGGGATTCGCCCGAGAAATACTTTTCCATGAGGGCGTCTTCCGTCTCGGCCACCACTTCTTCAAGAGCGGTCCGGTATTCCTTCGCCTTTTGAAGCATATCGGCGGGGATCTCTTCTATGTTGAATTTCGCGCCCGTCTCGTCTCCCGCGTCATACATGATGGCGTCCATATCCAGCAGATTGATGATGCCCATGAAGCTGCTTTCCGAACCTACGGGAAGCTGAATGGGCACGGGATTCGCCCCCAGGCGCTCCTTGATCATCTTCACCACGTTAAAGAAATCGGCGCCCATGATGTCCATCTTATTCACATAGGCAATCCGCGGCACGCCGTATTTTTCGGCCTGACGCCAAACGGTTTCGGACTGGGGCTCCACGCCGCCCTTGGCGCAAAACACAGCCACGGCGCCGTCCAGCACCCGCAGGGAACGCTCCACTTCCACCGTGAAGTCCACGTGGCCGGGGGTGTCGATGATGTTGATGCGATGGCCTCTCCAGTGGACGGTAACGGCGGCGGACATGATGGTGATGCCTCTTTCCTGCTCCTGCTCCATATAGTCGGTGGTGGCAGAACCCTCATGCACTTCTCCCATTTTATAGGTCGTGCCGGTATAATAAAGTATCCGCTCCGTTGTTGTCGTTTTGCCGGCGTCGATATGAGCCATGATTCCGATATTTCTGATTAGCTCTAAAGGGAACTCGTTTCCCACTGTAAAAACTCCTTTCAATAACAGCACACAAGCGCTGCATAACAGCGCCCGCATTTCCTTTTTAATGATAAGCGCGCGTAAAAGATCTTGCGCGCGCTTTTTAAACTCCAGATACGTTTAGAAACGGTAGTGTGCAAATGCCCTGTTGGCTTCTGCAGCCCGGTGCATTTCTTCCTTTCTGCGCACGCTGGCGCCGGAGTTATTCGCGGCGTCCATGATTTCGGCGGCCACGCGCTCTTTCATGGTCTTCTCGCTGCGGTTCTGGGAGAAGTTTGTGAGCCAGCGGATGGCCAGCGTCTGCCTTCTCTCGGGACGCACTTCCAAAGGTACCTGATACGTCGCGCCGCCCACTCTTCTTGCCTTCACTTCCAGCACGGGCATGATGTTTTCCATGGCGGCTTCGAACACCTCGAGGGCGTCCTTGCCCGTCTTCTCGGCAATGATCTCAAAGGCTTCGTAGCAGATCCGCTGGGCCGTGCCTCTCTTGCCGTCCCGCATGACCTGGTTGATGAATTTTGTGACAACCGAACTTTTATATATCGGGTCCGCAGCGACAGAGCGCTTGGGAACCCCACCACGTCTTGGCATGATCGTTTCCTCCTCTTAATTACTTCTTCTTGGCCTTCTTGGCGCCGTAACGGGAACGGGCCTGCATTCTGCCGTTCACGCCCGCCGCGTCCAATGTGCCCCGGACGATGTGATAGCGCACGCCCGGAAGGTCCTTCACCCTGCCGCCCCTGATGAGCACGACGGAGTGTTCCTGCAAATTATGCCCGATGCCCGGGATATAAACCGTGCCCTCCATGCCGTTCACAAGACGGACCCTCGCGATTTTGCGGAGAGCCGAGTTGGGTTTTTTGGGCGTCATCGTACGGACGGCCGTGCAAACGCCCCTCTTCTGCGGACACTGCTGCAGGATGGGGGAGTTGGATTTATATTGAACGCTTTCTCTTCCTTGTTTGATCAACTGGTTAATGGTAGGCATACCTTAACTCTGTACCTCCTGAAATCATACTGAAACGTCTATGTTAAATTCCCGCGCAACCCCTTGGGAACCAATTTCCGCTTTTAAAACGGCAAAGGATATTCTAACACTCTTTTTGCCCCTCTGTCAATAGCTTTATTTTGCCCGCGCCGCGGCCGGGTATACCCGGCCGCGGCGCGTCCTTTTCAGGCTTCTTCCGAAGAAAGGGCTTTTTTCTCCGCTTCTTCTTCGGCTCTTAACCTGTTTTGCTCCACTTTCATTTCTACTTCTTCGGGCTTTAAAAACCGGAAGTTTCTCCGGGGCTTGCTCCTGGAGAAGTACATGCGGCTCTTGTCCTTGTCGTCTTCCAGTATGAACCAGCCTTTTTCATTCAGCTCCCCCGCCTCGGGTATCTCAAACAGCCGGAAATACTGCTTGGCCGAATACTTTTTAATGAGGCGCCGGGCATATACGCCCGAAAGCCAGTAAGCAAGGGCCATGATGAGAAGGATGCTCACGATGGGTATGTACTCGGGGGAATACTGCATGTATTCCGTGTCCTGTATGAGGATCATCACCAGTATGCTCAGCACAAAAGCCAAACTCACCGCGATATATTTGAGGTTCTCCACGATGTTGAAGCGCCGCCTGCATTCTTTGCAGATGGTCACGGGCAGCTGAAGCAGACTCCCCACGGGCATGCGCATTTTCACCCCGAGGCCAAAGGCGTGCCCCTGCTCGGTATGGGGCTCAGGATGGGCGATGTCGATCATGGCGTAAGCCACCCCTTCCTGCCCCGGCCGCTCCTTGCAGAACAGGCAGGTCTTGGAATCATGGAACACGTCTATGTTGGAGGGGAGGTTTTGCTTGGTCACTTGCCAGATCTCGTTGGTCTTGGCCTTTTCATATTTCCGCACGTTGTTCTTAAAAAGCGTGCAGCTTTCGCAGCCGTCGCTCCCCAGGAATTCGCAGATCTCCTGGTCTTTTACCGTGCATTTTTTGCTGAACTTCTCAACTTCCATTTGTTTCCCTCCGGGAGCCCGCCGGCCTCCCTCAGTCAAGCTGGGAGGCCACGGTCTCGTTGATGGTGTTTTTCACTGCGTCCACGTTCTTGTAGCGCTTCAATCCCGTGCCTGCCGGTATGAGCTTGCCGATGATGATGTTTTCCTTAAGCCCGGTCAGGGGATCGATCTTGCCTTTGATGGCCGCGTCCGTCAGCACCCGGGTGGTTTCCTGGAAGGAAGCCGCCGAGAAGAAGGAGTCGGTGGACAATGAGGCCTTTGTGATGCCTAAAAGCACTCTGGAAGCAGTGGCCGGCCGCTTGCCCTGGGCGATGATCTGGCGGTTCACCTCTTCAAATTTGAAGATGTCCACCATCTCGCCCGTCAGCAGGTCGGTGTCCCCCGCGTCGTCTATGCGGCACTTCCGGAGCATCTGGCGGATGATCACTTCCAGGTGCTTGTCGGATATCTCCACGCCCTGGAGGCGGTAAACCAGCTGCACTTCTTTTAAGAGATAAGTCTGCACGCCGTTTACGCCCCTGATTTTCAGGATGTCCGCCGGGTTCACGGACCCTTCGGTGAGCTCGTCGCCCGCCTCCACCATGGTCCCTTCCTCCACTTTGAGCCGGGAACCGTAGGGAATGACATAGCTTCTCGACTCCCCGACTTCGGGGGTCACCACCACTTCCTGCTTTTTCTTGGACTCGGAAACGGACAGCTTGCCGCTCACTTCCGTAATAACCGCCTGGCCCCGGGGCTTTCTTGCCTCAAAGAGCTCTTCCACTCTCGGAAGACCCTGGGTGATGTCGCCGCCGGCCACGCCGCCCGTATGGAAGGTACGCATGGTGAGCTGCGTGCCCGGCTCGCCGATGGACTGAGCCGCAATGACGCCCACCGCTTCCCCAATGTCCACCGGGTTGCCCGTGGCCATATTGGCTCCGTAACACTTGGCGCAGATGCCGTAGTCGCTCTTGCAGGTGAGCACGGTACGGATGAGCACTTTATCGATGCCCGCCGCCACGATTTTGGCGGCGGTGATGCCGTTCATGATCTCGTTGGCCTGGGCCAGCACTTCTCCCGTAACGGGATGGACGATCGTTTCCACCGAGACTTGCCCTGGATCCGGTCTTCCAGCGTCTCCACCACCGTGTTGCCGCTGTACAGGTCGGATACCCAAAGGGCCTGCACCTGTTCGCCCAGCCGCGCAGTCGTCTTCCTGGATGATCACGTTGCGGGACACGTCCACCAGCCTTCTCGTGAGATAGCCCGAGTCGGCCGTACGAAGAGCCGTATCCGCCAGACCTCTTTCTGGCGCCGTGAGAGGAGATGAAGAACTCGAGCACCGTGAGACCCTCCGGAAGTTGGCCTTGATGGGTATTTCAATGATTCCTCGCCCGGAGGGGTCGGCCGATGAGTCCTCTCATGCCGGCCAGCTGACGGATCTGGTTGATGTTGGCTTGGCGCCTGACTTGGCCATCATGTTGATGGGGTTGAAGTCGTCCAGGTTGGACGCAAGAGCTTCCGTCACTTTATTCGTGGTCTCCGTCCACACGTTCACCACGTTGCCCTTCCGCTCTTCTCCGTTAAGAAGCCTCTTTTGAACTGACGGGTGATCTGCTCGATCTTCTTGTTGGCTTCCCTCGATGTATTCCTTCTTCTCCGCGGGCACCTGGATGTCCGAAACGCTCACGGTGATGGCGCCCATTGTGGAATAATGGAACCCCTGAGACTTGATCCGGTCGAGCACATGGCTGGTCTTTGTGCGCGCCCAGCCGGGAGAAGCAGTGGTCGACGATCTTGCGGAGCTGCTGCTCCCCACCACCTCGTTCACCTCGTACTGAAGCTCGTTTTCGCTCTTGCTCCGGTCGAGATACCCCAGATTCTGGGGGATGGCGCTGTTGAATATGATGCGCCCGGGGGTGGTTTTGATGATGCCCGTCTTCATGACGCCGTTCACTTCTTTCGTGACCCGGACGTTCACCAGAGCCTGTATGTCGACGTTATGGGTATCGTGCATGGCCTCTTCGGGCGTGGCAAAGGCTGCCCTCGCCTTTGGCGTCCGGCTTTACGATGGTCAGGTAATAGGAGCCGATGACCATGTCCTGGGTGGGACTCACCACCGGCTTTCCGTCCTGGGGTTTTAAGATGTTGTTGGCCGCCAGCATGAGGAACCGGGCCTCGGCCTGGGCTTCCATGGACAGGGGCACGTGCACGGCCATCTGGTCGCCGTCAAAGTCGGCGTTATAGGCGGTGCAGGCCAACGGATGGAGCTTGATGGCTCTGCCTTCCACGAGAACGGGCTCAAAAGCCTGTATGCCCAGCCTGTGGAGCGTGGGGGCGCGGTTTAACAGCACGGGATGGCCGCTGATCACTTCTTCCAGCACGTCCCAGACTTCGGGGCGCACCTTTTCCACCATGCGCTTGGCGCTCTTGATGTTGTGGGCATAGCTCCCTTCGTCCGTCAGCTCTCTTCATCACAAAAGGCTTGAAGAGCTTAAGCGCCATTTCCTTGGGAAGTCCGCACTGATACATTTTAAGTTCGGGACCCACCACAATCACGCTTCTGCCCGAATAGTCCACCCGTTTTCCAAGGAGGTTCTGGCGGAAACGACCCTGCTTGCCCCGGAGCATATCCGAAAGGGATTTGAGGGAGCGGTTGCCCACGCCCACCACCGGCCGGCCTCTTCTGCCGTTGTCGATTAACGCGTCCACCGCTTCCTGGAGCATGCGCTTTTCGTTCCGCACGATGATTCCCGGCGCTTTTAACTGTAAAAGCCGGGTGAGGCGGTTGTTCCGGTTGATGACCCTTCTGTACAGGTCGTTTAAATCCGAGGTGGCGAACCGGCCGCCGTCGAGGGGCACCATGGGCCGGAGTTCGGGGGGGATCACGGGAATCACGTCTAATATGATCCACTCGGGCTTGTTGCTGCTCTTGCGGAACGCCTCGATCACTTCCAGCCGCTTGATGGCCCGGGCGCGCTTCTGGCCCGAATTGCTGGTGAGGTCTTCCCGAAGCGCGGCGGAGATTTCGTCCAGCTTCAGGTCTTTTAACAGTTCCTTAATCGCTTCGGCGCCCATTCCGGCTTTAAAGGAATCCTCGCCGTAAGCGGTGATGGCTTCCCTGTATTCCCGGTCGGTCAGCAGCTGCTTATATTCCAGACCCGTCTGGCCGGGGTCGGTCACCACGAAGGAGGCGAAGTAAAGCACCCGCTCCAGCGCCCGGGGAGACATGTCAAGAAGCAGGCTCATCCGGGAAGGGATGCCCTTAAAATACCAGATGTGGGACACGGGGGCGGCCAGCTCGATGTGGCCCATCCGCTCCCGGCGCACTTTTGCCCGAGTGACCTCCACGCCGCATTTTTCACAGATGATGCCTTTATGGCGTATTCTCTTATACCTGCCACAATGACATTCCCAGTCCTTTGTGGGCCCGAAAATGCGCTCGCAGAAAAGTCCGTCTCTCTCGGGCTTCAGCGTGCGGTAGTTGATCGTCTCCGGCTTTTTGACCTCGCCGTGGGACCAGTCCCTGATCTTCTCCGGCGATGCCAAACCGATCTGCATCGAATCGAAAGTGTTGAGTTCAAACAAGGTAAACCCTCTCCTTCCACCTATTTAAAATTTTATAAAGCTCTAAAACCGTTGTTTCAGTCATTCAGATCGTCTTCTTCTTCGCCGGGTTCGTCCTCTTCCATATCCGAAGAGAGCAAGTCGTCCAGGAAGGAAATGTCGTCTTCCTCGCTTTCGTCCGTGGCTTCCGACTCTTCCTCCTCATCGTTCGAATCCAGTATTTCCCCGATGCTTCTGAAGTCGATGTCGTCGAGGCCCAGGTCTTCTTCCTCTTCCCCTCCGGCCTCCTCTTCTTTCGCGGCGGGGGCGGGGCGGCGATCGGACAAAAAGTCCTCGTCTCCCTCTATGTTGATCCCCAGTTCCACGTCTTCCGCCTCTTCTTCCTTAAGCTCGATCTCCTGATTGCCTTCACCCAGCACTCTGATGTCCAGGCACAGGCTCTGGAGCTCTTTAATGAGCACTTTGAAGGATTCGGGAACGCCCGGCTCGGGGATGTTCTCCCCCTTCACGATGGACTCGTAGGTCTTCACCCGGCCCACGATGTCGTCCGACTTCACCGTGAGGATTTCCTGCAGGGTGTTGGCCGCGCCGTAGGCTTCGAGAGCCCACGCTTCCATTTCCCCGAAACGCTGTCCGCCGAACTGGGCTTTACCGCCCAGAGGCTGCTGCGTGACGAGGAGTAGGGGCCGGTGGAACGGGCGTGTATCTTGTCGTCCACCAGATGGTGGAGCTTTAAGATGGCTACATATAGCCCACGGCTACACGGTTTTCAAGGCCTCTCCCGAGCGGCCGTCGTACAGCACGCTCTTGCCGTCGGACGAGAAGCCGGATTCCTCCAGCAGCTTTTCAATGTCTTCCTCAGACGCGCCGTCAAACACGGGGGTGGCGATCTTCCAGCCGAGCGCCTTGGCCGCAAGACCCAGGTGCACTTCCAGCACCTGCCCAATGTTCATACGGGAAGGTACGCCGAGAGGGTTTAACACAATGTCAAGGGGCGTGCCGTCGGGCAGGAAGGGCATATCCTCCGCGGGCAGCACCCGGGAGACCACGCCTTTGTTGCCGTGGCGGCCGGCCACTTTGTCGCCCACCGAAATCTTTCTCTTCTGGGCGATGTACACCCGCACCAGCTTATTCACGCCGGCGGTGAGCTCGTCTTTATCTTCTCTTGTGAATACTTTCACGTCCACCACGATGCCGCCTTCGCCGTGGGGCACGCGAAGCGAAGTGTCCCGCACTTCCCGCGCCTTTTCGCCAAAGATGGCCCGGAGCAGACGCTCTTCCGCCGTCAGCTCGGTTTCGCCCTTGGGGGTGACTTTTCCCACCAGGATGTCCCCGCTCCGGACTTCTGCGCCGATCCGGATGATGCCTCTTGAATCCAGATCTTTTAAGGCGTCTCCGCCGATGTTTGGAATATCCCTTGTGATCTCTTCAGGCCCCAGCTTGGTGTCCCGCGCCTGGGCCTCGTATTCCTCAATGTGGATGGAGGTGAACACGTCGTCCTTCACCAGCCGTTCGGAGATGAGCACGGCGTCTTCGTAGTTATACCCTTCCCAGGTCATAAAGCCCATGAGCACGTTTTTGCCGAGAGCGATTTCCCCTTCTTCGGTGGAAGGGCCGTCCGCCAGCACTTCCCCCGCCTCCACTCTCTGTCCTTTTTCCACGATGGGCATCTGGTTGATGCAGGTGCCCTGGTTGGAGCGGGAGTATTTGATGAGCTTATAGGTAAGCTCCTGACCTTCGTCCGTTTCGATTGTGATCCGGTCGGCCCACACATGCTTGACCACACCCGCCGCGTCGCTCTTCACGAGCACGCCCGAGTCGTAAGCGGCCTTGCCCTCCATGCCCGTGCCCACGATGGGCGATTGGGGAACGAGAAGGGGAACGGCCTGACGCTGCATGTTGGAGCCCATGAGAGCCCGGTTGGCGTCGTCGTTTTCCAAAAAGGGAATCATAGCCGTGGCCACGGAAACCAGCTGCTTGGGGGAGACGTCCATCATGTGCACGTCTTCCGTGGGCACTTCCACAAACTGATCCCTGTCCCTGCAGGTGATGCGAGCGTTCACGAAATGCCCGTTCTCGTCGATGGGCTCGTTGGCCTGGGCAATAACGTATTTGTCCTCTTCGTCCGCCGTCAGGTAGATGATGTCCTCCGTCACCCGGCCCGTCTCCTTCTCGATGAGGCGGTAGGGCGACTCGATGAAGCCGTACTCGTTCACACGGGCGTAGGTGGACAGTGAGCCGATGAGGCCGATGTTCGGGCCTTCGGGCGTCTCAATGGGGCACATCCGCCCGTAGTGGGAGTGGTGCACGTCCCGCACTTCAAAGCTGGCCCGCTCCCGGTTGAGCCCGCCTGGGCCCAGAGCCGAAAGCCTTCTCTTGTTGGTGAGCTCGGCCAGGGGGTTGGTCTGATCCATGAACTGGGAGAGCTGGGAAGAGCCGAAAAACTCCTTGATGGCCGCCGTCACCGGGCGGATGTTGATGAGCGCCGAAGGCGTGGCCCGTTCGATGTCCTGTATGGACATCCTCTCCTTCACCACCCGTTCGAGTCGGGCAAGGCCCACCCGAAGCTGGTTCTGCAAGAGCTCGCCCACCGAACGGAGCCGCCTGTTGCCCAGATGGTCGATGTCGTCCACCGTGCCCACGCCGAAGCGAAGCCCCAGGAAATAGCTGACGGTGGCGAACATATCCTCCACGATGATGTGCTTGGGAATGAGGGCGGAAAGCTCAGAAGTCAGCTTTTCTTTCAGCTGCTCCTCGTTTTCCGCTTCCTCCATGATTTTCTTTAAAAGGGGATAATACACCTGCTCGTTGATGCCCGCTTCTTTCGGGTCAAAGGGAAGGTGGGCGGAAGCGTCCACAAAGTGGTTGCCCACCACCTTGTGCACGGTCTCTCCGTCTATTTGAATGAGCACCGTGTTGATGCCCGCGTTCTGCACCTGCTTTGCCAGTGCGGGGGTGATGATATCCCCCTGCATCACCAGCACTTCTCCCGTCTCCGCGTTGAACACGTTCTCCGCCGCCGTCCGGCCCGAAATCCGCTCGGCCAGGGAGAGCTTTTTGTTGAACTTATACCGGCCCACGCGAGCCAGGTCGTAGCGTTTATGGTCAAAGAACAGGGAATCCACCAGCATCCGGGCGCTTTCCACCGTGGGGGGTTCCCCCGGACGGAGGCGCTTATATACTTCCAGCAAACCTTCCTGCTGGCTTTCGGCGGTGTCTTTGGAAAGGGTGGCCGAAAGCACCTCGTCTTCCCCGAAGTAGGAGAGAATCCCGTAGTTTTCCCCGATGCCCATGGCCCGGAGCAGCACGCTGGCCGGGAGCTTTCTCGTCCGGTCGATCCGGACCCACATCACATCGTTGGAGTCGGTCTCAAATTCCAGCCAGGCGCCCCGGTTGGGGATGACGGTGGAAAAGAACAGGTCTTTGCCGGATTTATCCTTGGAGGTGTTGTAATAAACGCCGGGGGAGCGCACCAGCTGGGACACGATGACCCGCTCTGCGCCGTTGATGATAAACGTGCCCTTGGGGGTCATGAGAGGAAAATCCCCCATGAACACTTCCTGCACGTTTACTTCGCCCGTCTCCTTGTTCAGCAGGCGGACTTCCACCTTTAAGGGAGCGGCATAGTTCACGTCCCGCTCTTTACATTCTTCCACATCGTATTTGGGCGTTTCGAGGATACGGTAGCCGAGAAATTCCAGAACAAGAGTTTCCGAGTAGTCGGTTATGGGCGAAATGTCGTCGAGCACTTCCCGGAGCCCCTCTTTTACAAAGCGATCGTAGGAATCCTTCTGGATTTCAATGAGATCGGGAATGGGAAGAGTTTCCTGGATCTTGGAGAAGCTCATTCTCGTCGACTTTCCGGCCTTTACTTCATGCACCATGCGTTAAACCACTCCTATCATTTTTTGAGCCACAGAGAAGGCTCAGAAGTAAATTTTATTCATTTAAATATTGTTGACAAAATTGTTTGCTAAAGTATACAGTATATAGCGTTACAGAGCCTTTTGCGGCAATCCTGTTTATTTTGGAGTTCCTGGAGAGACGCCAAAAAGAACACTTTACACCATTATAGCGCAGTATACAATCATACCACGACAACAAGGCCGTGTCAACAGCCTTGTTGTTTGTTTTCCTCCTGCCGGAGCCCGTCGTCTTCTTTTCCTTTGAGCCGGGCGAAGATCATCCTGCCCGCCGCCGTCTGAAGCGAACTCGTCACGATCACGTCCACTCTCGCTTCCGATGAGGCCCCTCGGCGTCCTGCACCACGATCATGGTGCCGTCGCTTAAAAAGGCCACGCCCTGCCCGTCTTCCCTGCCCTTTTTCACAATACCCGCCCGCATTTCTTCTCCGGGGAGCACCACGGGCTTGACCGCGTTGGCCAGCTCGTTGATGTTCAGTATTTTAACCCCCTGCACCGCCGCCACTTTGTTTAAGTTATAGTCGTTGGTGATGACCGTCCCGCCGTTTTCCCGGGCAATGGAAAGAAGGTGCGCGTCCACCTCCACGCCCGCCGTGTCCGCCTCTTCGGACAGGCGCACGGGCATGTCCAGCTCCTTTTGTATGCGGCCCAGTATGTCGAGCCCCCGTCTGCCCTTCGCCCGGCGCAGCGGGTCGGCGGAGTCGGCCACGTGGCGGAGCTCATCCAGCACAAACTGGGGGATGACGATCTCCCCCTCGATGACGCCCGTCTTTAATATGTCGTAGATCCTGCCGTCTATGATGACGCTGGTGTCCAGGTATTTGGGAGCGCCCCCCCGATCCTGGGCGTTCCGCCTGGCGCTCAGCTTCACCGCCGCCGCCAAAGAGACGGAGGCGCACACGGAATAAAGGATGATTTTAATGGGCACGGCAATAAAGGGGGTTTCGATGGTATCGATGAGTCCGGAAAGAAGGAACGCCGCCACCAGCCCAAACAGCAGTCCGCCCGCGCCGTACAGCACGGTGTGGCTCGGGGACTCGGTCACCCGCTTTTCCGCCCGGTGGGCAAAGTTCACGATGGCCGTGGCCAGCCGGTCGGCAAACAGCAGCGCGACGGCGCCCGCAATGATGCCGCTCCCCACAAAGATGACGACTTTTTGCACGAACGTGAGCAGTGCGTAAGGCTCCAGATTGCCGAGACTCTTCACAAGTTCAAACACGATCGCCACCAGCGCCGGGCCCATGGCGATTCCCGCAACGATGATGACGGATTTCAGAAAATTTTTCACTTTTATGATTCCTTATAAATATAAAATAAATATGAATACAGAATAATGATAGTCCAAAAAGAAAGGGCTTGTCAATGCGGAGTCTGTTAACTTTTTGATATAAACCGGCCGTTGATGCCCAAACAAAAGCAGGTTGCGAGGAAACGCGGCCGGCCGCCCGGCCGCTTCAGGAGCAAATCCCTTATGCAAAGAGCAGGGGCAGCGCGTCGAAAAGGGAGGCCACGCCCGAGAGCTCCATGTCTGTTTTGATGCCTTTCACATTGCTCCTCGGCAGGATGGCCCGCTCCATGCCCATGCGCTCCGCCTCCTGAAGGCGCTTTTCCGTCTGGGCCACGTGGCGCACCTCCCCCGTGAGGCCGATCTCCCCGAAAAATACGGTGTTTTCTTTTAAAGCCTTGTTCCGGAAGCTGCTCACGATGGCCGCCGCCACCGCCAGGTCGAGAGCGGTGTCCAAAATCCGCATGCCGCCGCCCACGTTCACAAACACGTCCTGATTGTAGAGCTTGAGGCCCACCTTTTTTTCCAGCACGGCGATGATCAGGTTCACCCGGTTGTAGTCCGCCCCCGTGGTCTGGCGGCGGGGCATGCCAAAGGAGCTTTCGCCACCAGCGCCTCCACCGTGAGGAGCATGGGGCGGGCGCCTTCGAGCGCGCGCAGTAGACCGCCGAGCCGGCCATGCCCGCCGGGCGGCCGGACAGGAGAATGGCCGAGGTTGGCCACCTCTTTCATCCCTTCCTGACCCATGTCGAACACGCCAATCTCGTTGGTGGAGCCGAAACGGTTTTTCACCGCCCGGAGGATACGGAATGCGCTCTGGGCCTCCCCTTCAAAGTACAGCACCGTGTCCACCAGATGCTCCAGCACCCGGGGACCGGCGAGATTCCCTTCCTTGGTCACGTGGCCGATGAGAAACACCGCCGTGCCCGTGCTCTTGGCAAAGCGGGCAAGAAGGGCGGCGCACTGGCGCACCTGGGCCACGCTTCCCGCCGCCGAAGTCATATCTGCGTCGTAGACGGCTCCGATGGAGTCGATGATGAGAAAGGCGGGGGCAAGAGTCTCCGCCGCCCCAGTATGGCGTTCAGTTCGGTTTCGGCCAGAAAACCCAGGGAGGAGGAGAGAGATTGAGCCGCTTAAAGCGGAGCCCCACCCGTTGGGCGGATTCTTCCCCCGACACGTAGCCAGCACTTTTTCTCCCGGGCGGCCAGATTGTCCGCCATCTGCAAAAACAGCGTGGACTTGCCGATACCCGGCTCGCCCCCCGCCAGCACCACGCATCCGGGCACAATGCCGCCCCTTCGAGCACCCTGTCCAGTTCGGAGATGCCCGTTTTTGCGCGCATGGACTCCTCCCCTTGACGCTCTTCAGCTCCACCACTTTAGCCCCGCCCGAAAGCCCTTTTCCCGGGCCTTGGCCGGGGGGCAAGGAGGCTCTCCTCCAGCGTGTTCCACTCCCCGCAGGAGGGACACTTCCCCAGCCATTTGGCGCTTTCGTAGCCGCAGGCGCTGCATACAAACGCCGTTTTCGCCTTTGCCATGGTTCACCTCACCAGTCTATGACGGCGTACTTCACGATGTCCACCGTCTCGTCCGCCGTCACGTCGTACCAGTACACCTCGTTGCCGCTCACGCCCGCCAGCAGGCCCTTGGAATAGACCGTGTTCAGGCGGTATACCTTGCCCGTGTCAAAAGCGTAGATATAGACGTTGTCACCTTTGGTGTAGGCCAAAAAGCGCTCGCCCATCTCGTAGTTGGTCACGTCTTCGATCATCAGACCGGGGTTGGCGCCGTTCTTGCTCAGATACACGTCGTCGATCATGCCCGTGACAGAGGAAGAGAAGGCGATGTAACCCCCTCCCTGCTTGGGGGAGTAGACATACCGGCCCCACTCGTAGCTCGTTTCCTCCCCCGTTTTCACGTTCAGCTGCACCACCCGGCTTTTTAAAACGTCCTTTTCCATATAGGCCACGGAATAGACGAGAAGATCGTGCTTTAACTGCACGGCTCCCGAAATGGCCGGATTGGCCTCCAGCGTTTTGGCGGCCACCGATTCTTTTGTGGCCATGTTGTAGAGATACAGCCGCTCCAGATTGTCCCCCGCCTGCTGCATGAAGCAGAGGTATTCCCCCTCCACCGTGAGCTTGGGCGCGGAGTAGGCGTAGTCCTTCACCACATAATAATCCTGGTCGATCAGGGAATAGACGCAGATCCGCCCGCCCCCCTTTTCCGCGGCGTCCAGATAGGCGATGTAGTGTTCGCTGAGGCAGATGCCGATGATGTTGTCGTACTTCACTTTCACCGTAAGCTCGGCGGCGGTTTTGGTCTCCGTGTCGTACAGATACAGTTTTTTATACTTGGACAGGGCGTCGGTGGAGGAATAGGCGATTTTATTGCCGTAAAAAGCGGGCGCGTTGATGCGCTTGTTGCTGATCTTGGCCTCCTGCTGGAGGTAGCTGTAATCCTTGGCCGCGTCCGAGGCCACAATGGTCACCGACTCCACAATATCCTGCTCGGGAAGGGGCTTCTCCCTCCCCGTGATGAGGAGCACGGCCGTCACAACCGCAGCCACAAAAAGCAGGGACGACAAAACGAGGAGCACGGCTTTTTTCCTGCCGCTCATCCTCCTGAGCCCTTTTTTTGTGAAAATCCGTTTTCCCTTTTTCAAAGCGTTCCTCTATGCAAAAATCACGGCGTCCCGCCGCCGGATGGAGCAAATGGCGCTGGCCGCGGCGGCTTGTCCGCCCCCCACGGCTCCAAAACCCTCCATGGTCTTGGCTTTCACGTTCACATGGTCTGTCTGCAGCACGGCGGACAGCTTTTCCTCCATTGTTTTCTTGTAGGGCGAAAGCCTGGGCTTTTCCAAAAACACCGTGGCGTCCACGTTGATCACCTGATAGCCCCGCTTTAAGATTCGTTCCACCACCTGAGCCAAAAGCTCCAGGCTGTTCGCGTCTTTCCACCTGTCGTCCGTGTCGGGAAAAAGCTCGCCGATGTCCGACAGGCCGGACGCCCCAAGAAGCGCGTCCGTCACGGCGTGGCAGAGCACGTCCGCGTCCGAATGGCCGAGCAGCCCTTTGTCGTGCTCGATCTCCACGCCCCCGAGAATCAGCCGCCTGCCTTCGGCAAAGGGATGAATGTCAAAGCCCTGGCCGATGTAAATCCGGTCCGATCCGCCGAGCAGCCGCTCCCCCTTATAAAAATCCTCCCGATAGGTGAGCTTTAGGTTTTCCCCCTGAGATTCCACCAGCCGGGGCGCGTAACCCGCATATTCCATGACGCCCGCGTCGTCCGTGGCGGAAAAGCCCTCTTCCACGGCCTTTTGATAAGCCAAAAGGAGTTCCTGATACCGGAACACCTGGGGGGTCTGGACGAAGGCGATTTCTCTCCGGTCGAGGGTCTCCAAAAACCGGCCTTCCCTGTCCGTCCGCTTCACCGTGTCCGTGGACATCCGCCCGGCCACGCCGCTCCCGAACTTTTCGCAGCTCTTCACGCAGTTTCGGATGAGCTCGGGGTCGGTGAAGCAGCGGGCGCCGTCGTGCACGGCCACGATGTCCGTATCGGGCGGCAGCGCCAGCAATCCCTTGTAAGCCGATTCCTGCCGGGTGGCCCCTCCGGCGGCAAAGAAAACGTTTTGAAAGCCCGAAGCGGCGGCGGACATCTTCGCCTCCTCCAGCTCCCCTTCCTTATAGACCACCAGAGCTCCCTGAAAGCAGCCCGCCGACTTAAAAGCGGCCAGCGTATATTCCAGCGGCCGCTTGCCCTTTAAGTGGAGGTACACCTTGTTTTTCCCCGCCCGGAGGCGGGTGGCGCTCCCCGCGGCCAATATAAGACAGAACCGCTTCATTCGATCACCTCGTAAAGCAGGTCCGCGTCTTCCTTTCTCGTTACCTCTTTTAGCTCTTTCACCCGTATCTTCAGGGGCTTGCTGCCAAACTCGATCAGCACCTCGTCCCCCACCTTCAGCTGATGGCCGGGCTTTGCGGCCCTGCCGTTCACCAGCACCCGCCCCGCGTCCGCCGCGGAGGAGGCCACGGTGCGGCGCTTGATCACCCTTGAAACCTTGAGAAATTTGTCCAGTCGCATGATCCCTCTAAAAAACAGATGACCCTGACAAGCAGGGTCATCTATAATAACTTGAATTATTATTTGAGAGCATCCTTGAATGCCTTGCCTGCCTTGAACGCGGGCACTACGGAAGCGGGAATCTCGATGGCCTTCTTGTCCTGGGGATTGATGCCCATTCTCGCTGCGCGCTGTCTTGCCTCGAAGGTGCCGAAGCCCACGATCTGAACCTTCTTGTCCTTCTTCAGTTCCTCCACGACGGATTCCGTGAACGCCACCAACGCTTTCTCGGCATCCTTCTTTGAAAGTTCTGCCTTTGCGGCGATCGCTGCAATGAGTTCTGTCTTATTCAATTTTGTATCCTCCTGATAAAAATTCAACTATTACGCCGATACTCTTAACAATCACATTTTATGCACATCGGTTGAGATGAATTATACCCAAATAAAGGGGATTTGACAAGCTTTTTCGGCCTTATTTAAAATCTTTTTTCAATTTTTATACTTATTTTCCTGCCAAAGCGCCTCTTTTTCCTCCATGTCCATGTCTTTTAACTCTTTTCCCAGGGCGGCCGCCGCCTGTTCCATGCGTTCAAAGCGGCCGATGAATTTGGCGCAGGCGGCCGAAAGGGCCACCTCTCCGTTGATTTTGAGCTTGCACAGCAGGTTCACGCAGGCCAGGAGCAGGTCCCCCGCCTCTTCCTCCACGTTGCCCTTCTGCTCCGCGGCTTCTTTCAGCTCTCCCGCCTCTTCCAGCACTTTTTCAAGGGCGCCCGTGTAGTCCGCCCAGTCGAAGCCCACGTTGGCCGCTTTTTTATGGAGCTTGGCCGCCCGGATGAGGGCGCTCGTAGCCTTTGGGATGTCCCGCATGGAGTCCGCCGTGCTCGCCAAATGCTTTTCCTTCTTTTTCAGCTCTTCCCAGTTGGAGAGCACCTCCGCCGAATTTTTCACTTCCACATCTCCGAATATGTGGGGGTGGCGGTAGATGAGCTTTTTGCACACGGCGGTGGTCACGCCGTCTATATCGAAGTCCGAATGTTCGGAAGCGATGTCCGCGTGGAGCGCCACCTGCATGAGCACGTCTCCCAGCTCGTCTTCCAGCATGTAAGGGTCGCCCTGGTCGATGGCGTCCACCGCCTCGTAGGCCTCCTCGATCATGTTTTCCCGGAGGCTCTTATGGGTCTGCTCCCGGTCCCAGGGGCAGCCCCCCTCCCCCCGGAGGCGGGCGATGATGCCCACAAGATCGGCAAAGTTATAGCCCTGCTTCTTTAAAAGATCGGGCTTGTCCGCCACAATGCAGTGAGCGTAGTCCCAGCCCTCCCGGGACTGGAGATCGGCGATCTTCACTTTTTCCGCCCGGGACGGGTTGATCACATAGACTTCCTCCTCCCCGCCGTAAAAGCGCATGAGGCGGCAGGCGATTTCCGCCGCGGCAAAGGGGGAATCCACTTCGGTGATAACGGCGGTGTTGCCCGCAAAACCCGAGAAGGGGAAAAGGGCGGCGGTTGAAACCAGCGCGGGGCCTTTTGAAATGTCCTTTGCCGCAAGGGACAGGGCGTCTCCAAAAAAGCCCGCGCCGGGCGTCACCTCCACCGCCGTCTTCCGGCACAGGGCCTCGAAAAGGGTGTTGCGCAAATATCCCCCACCAGACACACAAAAGGCGGCTCCGCGTCCAGTATGAAAGCGCAGGCGCACTCGGTGAACTCGTCAAAATCCCGGCAGGTTTCGTACAGGAAGTCGAGGGTGCGGAACTTGAGCCCCCGGGCCGCAAGCTCTTGCGCCACGGGCACTTCCCCCGTCTGAAACACCGCGCCCCGGCTGTTCATGAGCAGTTCGTACGCGCCCATGCTGAGAGAGGAAAACTCCCCGTTCCCAAACCTAATACTTTTACCATATGGTTCTCCTATAAAAGATGGGTGAGGAGCATGGCCCCACGCCCATAAAGGTGGCGAACAGAGCCAGGTGGGGATAGCCGTATTCCCGGGAAGAGGGGATCAGCCGTCTAAAGCCACGTAGAGAAGGATGCCCGAAGAGAGGGAAAACAGCGTCCCGAGGAGCAGGTCGCTCATGAGCGGACGGAGCAGCAGATAAGCCAGCACCGCCCCCAGCGGCTCGGCCAGCCCCACCCAGGGTGTAACGGCTTTCCCCCTGCTCCCCGTGCCGATGTAAATGGGGAGAGCCACCGTAATGCCCACGGGCAGGTTGTGGAGCGCCACCGCCAGCATGAAAGAAGCGCCCAGCACCGCGTCTTCATACCCCGCCATAAAGAGCGCCACCTCCCTTCGGGGAAGTTGTGAAGCGCAATGGCAAGCGCCGAAAGGGTGCCCGCCCGGAGCAGGTTCCGGTCGCTCTCGGCGCAGTTTTGGCAGTGTTCGTGGCTGTGGGTATGCCGGTGGGGCAGAAGCTTTTCCAGAAGCGCGGACAGCAGGATGCCCGCAAAGGTGAGGGCGATGGCAAGAAGCGCTCCCATCTTTCCCCCAGCCCGCCGACAGCCGCTCTTCCGCCCGGGCATCAGATCGGAAAAGGTGGCCACCAGCATGACTCCCGCGGCAAACCCCAGAGAAATGGAAATGAGCTTGCCTGTCTTTTTCCCCGCGCCGAACACGGACAGGGCGCCCACGAGGGTGGCCATGCCCGCCAAAAACGCGTATAGTATTGAAAGCTCCGCATTGTTCATGATGAATTCCTTAAAGTATGTGGGTTAAGAGCATCATGCAGATGCCCGAAAAGGTGGCGGCGATGGCGCATAGCGTGCAGCCCGTACTGGCGGGAAGAGGATGAGCTCCTCCACCGCAATGTAGAGCATGATGCCCGAAACCACCCCGAACAGCGCCCCCAGCACGGCCTGGCTGATGAAGGGCTTTAAGATGAGATACGCGAGGAGCGCGCCCACCGGCTCGGCCACCCCCGAATAAAAGGTGTATAAAAAAGCCTTCTTTTGCTGCCCGTGGCAGTACACGGGCATGGCCACGGTGATGCCCTCGGGGATATTGTGCAGCGCGATGGCCACGGCGATGGACGCGCCCAGCTCGGCGTTCTGATACCCGGCCATAAACGTGGCCATGCCTTCGGGCAGGTTGTGGAGCGCAATGGCCAGCATGGACACCAGCCCCACCCGGAAAATATCCCGATGCTCGGCGCTGTCCGTGGCTTCGCTGTAAGCCGATGGGGCACAAACCGGTCGATGGCCGAAGCGAAGAGGATGCCCAGCACTAAAAAGCCCACCGTTCCAAGGGCTCCAAGCTTCAGCCCCCAAGCGGAACCCAACATGGCGTTGGCATTGGGCAGCAGTCGGAAAAGGTGACGCTGATCATCACCCCGCGGCAAAGCCCAGGGAGACGGACACCAGCTTTTCATTTTCTTTTTTGTGATGAAGACCACCAGCGCCCCGAACAGCGTGAAAAACCGGCGGCCGCCGAAACAGCAGCGGGACAACGATTGACTCATGCGCATCCCTCCGTACCCATTATGTATACCATCCGGGCGCGCCTCGCGTCAAGACCGGGTTTGGAGCGCCGCCCCGGCGCTCCCGCGGTGCTTACTTATGAAAATCAAGAAGATTGAGACCCACTTCAGGGGAAAAGGTCCGCTCCACCGCGCCGGGGAGCAGGGTCAGGAACAGCTCGCAGGTGGCGCTCACCACCGCCCGGTTCAGATGTCCGCCCACCACCTGGCCTTTTTCATCCCCCGCGCTCATATGGAGGTGCGCGTAGTATGCCCCGTCCATGGTGGTGACGCTCCCCGTGAGGGAGACGATCTCATAGAGCCCCGCGAAATCGTTGGAATAATACTGCTTTTTTGCCACGTCGAACACGCCGATGGTGAAATCCGAAACCGCCCCCAGCGCGCTCACGCTCGCCAGCTTCACCCCTTCGGCGAGGCAAAGCTCTTTCAGCTTTTCCTGTATCTCTTCTCCTTTATCTATCCGCGCCACGATGGTGTCCGCCACTCTTTGATAGTCCATGCTCTCTCCTTTTGTTTAGGCGCAAAGAGGCAGGCCCTTCCGCAAAGGGCGGCCTGCCTCCCAACTGTCTTATTCCTCTTCTTCCTGTTCGTGCTCGGAAATGTCGCTCACCGGCTTTTTCAGACCCTCGATCTGTATGCCATGCTTTTCCGCATAGTCCCAGAGGGCGGCGTGGATGGCCTCTTCCGCCAGCAGCGAACAGTGCACCTTCACGGCCGGAAGACCGTCGAGCGCCTCCAGCACGGCCCGGTTGGTGATCTGAAGCGCCTCGTATATGCTCTTTCCCTTCACCAGCTCGGTGGCCATGCTGCTGGTGGCCACGGCCGCGCCGCAGCCGAAGGTTTTGAACTTCACGTCCCGGATGATGCCGTTCTCGTCTATATCCAAAAACATCCGCATGATGTCGCCGCACTTGGCGTTTCCCACCGTGCCCACGCCGCTGGCGTTTTCGATTTCGCCCATGTTCCTGGGATGCTGGAAATGATCCATCACTTTTTCGGTGTACATTATTTTTCCTCCTTTGCGCCCGCTTTTACAAAGTCTTCGTACAGGGGCGACATTGCTCTTAATTTTTCCACGATGCCTTTCAGCTCGTCCACCACATAGTCCATCTCTTCCGGCGTGTTCTCATGGGAGAGGGTGATCCTAAGCGACCCGTGGGCGATCTCATGGGGCAGCCCGATGGCCAGCAGCACATGGGAGGGGTCTAACGACCCGGACGTGCAGGCCGACCCGCTGGATGCCCAGATGCCCGCCATGTCGAGCCATATGAGCAGCGACTCTCCCTCAATAAACCGGAAGCAGAAGTTGGCGTTGTTGGGCAGCCGCTTCGTGGGATGCCCGTTCAGCCGGGCGTAGGGGATTTCCT
>JAXGQH010000006.1:0-78021 GCA_040766545.1 Christensenellaceae bacterium | reverse complement strand
GCTCCCCGAAGTGACGGCGCTTTTCTGCGCCGGCCGGATTGTGTTAAACGGACGGAACGTGACCATCAAACAATAAAGGGGAATTCTCATGATTGAAGGAAGAGCATGTATCAGCGTGTTTGACAAAACGGGCGTGGTGGACTTCGCAAAAGGCCTGCAGGGGCTCAACTACCAGATCGTGTCCACAGGGGGCACGGAAAAAACTTTGCGGGAAGCGGGCGTGGACGTCATCTCCGTGTCCGACGTCACCGGCTTTCCCGAGTGCCTGGACGGGCGGGTGAAAACCCTCCACCCGGCGGTGCACGCGGGCATCCTTGCAAGGCGGGACAATCCCGCCCATATGGAGCGGATACGGGAGCTTCAAATCACCCCCATCGACATTGTGGCCGTGAACCTCTATCCCTTTAAGGAGACGGTATTAAAGCCGGACTGCACGCTGGAAGAGGCCATTGAAAACATCGACATCGGCGGCCCCTCCATGATCCGGGCGGCGGCCAAAAACTATCAGGACGTGCTGGTGGTGACGGATTACAAAGACTATAACACGGTGATCCAGTACATCAAGGGGGGCGGCTTTGGAAAGGCCACCCGCCTGAAATTCGCCGCCAAGGCCTTTGAGATGACGGCGGCCTACGACGCCCTCATTTCCTCCTACCTGAACGAAAAGACGGGGCGCGCGCTGGAACAAAAGCTTACCCTCACCTTTGAAAAGAAGCAGGAAATGCGCTACGGGGAAAACCCCCACCAGCAGGCGGCGTTTTACGCCGCGCCCCTCCCGGTAAAAGGGAGCCTGACGGAAGCCGAGCAGCTGAACGGCAAGGAGCTTTCCTATAACAATATCAACGACGCCAACGCCGCCATAAAGGCGGTGCGGGAGTTTGAAAAGCCGGCGGCGGTGGGCTTAAAGCACGCCAACCCCTGCGGCGTGGGCGAAGGGGAGACCCTGTTTGACGCCTATATGAAGGCCTACGAGTGCGACCCCACCTCCATCTTCGGGGGCATCGTGGCTCTTAACAGAACGGTGGACGAAGAAACCGCGGGCAAGCTGGCCGAGACCTTTCTCGAAATCGTGGTCGCCCCGGACTATACGGAAGAGGCGCTGGCCGTCCTGAAAAAGAAGAAAAACCTCCGGGTGCTCCGCCTGCCCGCCATCCTGGAAAAGCAGGAAGGGCTGTTTGAATATAAGAGCGTGGAAGGCGGCCTGCTGGTGCAGCAGACGGACGACCCGCTCCTGTGCGAGCTTCAAACCGTCACCAAGCGGGAACCCACCCGGCAGGAGCTGGCCGACCTGCTTTTTGCCTGGAAGGTCGTGAAGCACGTGAAGTCGAACGGCATCGTGGCGGCAAAGGACGGCGCCACCACGGGCATCGGCCCCGGCCAGGTGAACCGGATCTGGGCCACGGAAGAGGCGCTGTCCCGGAGCGGCGAAAAGGTGCGGAGGGCTGTATTGGCCTCGGACGCCTTCTTCCCCTTCTCCGACTGTGTGGAAGCGGCGGCAAAGGCGGGGGTGACCGCCATCATCCAGCCGGGCGGGTCGGTGCGGGATCAGGAGTCCGTCGAGCTGGCGGACAAATTCGGCATGGCCATGGTGGTCACGAACATGCGGCACTTCAAGCATTAAGGAAAAGACGATATGAAATTACTCATGGTCGGCGGCGGCGGACGGGAGCACGCGCTCATCTGGAAGCTGGCCGAAAATAAGCGGATCACAAAAATATACTGCGCCCCGGGAAACGGGGGCATCGGCGAGCTGGCCGAGTGCGTTCCCATTGCGGCCACGGACGTGAAGGCCATGGTGGCCTTCGCGGCGGAGAAGAAGATCGACCTGGCCTTCGTGGCGCCCGACGATCCCCTGTCTCTTGGCATGGTGGACGCGCTGGAAGAAGCGGGCGTCCGCGCCTTCGGACCCCGGAAAAACGCGGCGGAAATCGAGTGGAGCAAATCCTTTGCGAAAAACCTCATGAAGAAATACGCCATCCCCACCGCCGCTTACGAGGTGTTTTCCGATTATCATGCGGCGCTCACCTACGTGAAAACCTGCGATTACCCCCTTGTTGCCAAGGCGGACGGACTGGCGCTCGGGAAGGGCGTGCTCATCTGCGAGAATGTTGCCCAGGCGGAAGCGGCCTTAAAAGAAATCATGGTGGACAAGCGCTTTGGGCAGTCGGGGAACAAAGTGGTGATTGAGGAGTTCTTGACCGGCCCCGAAGTGTCGGTTTTGACGCTGACGGACGGCCAGACCATCCTGGAGCTTCCCAGTGCCCAGGATCACAAGCGGGCGCTGGACGGCGACCAGGGCAAGAATACGGGGGGCATGGGAACGTTTTCGCCCACGCCCAAATATACGGAAGAAATCGCGAAGACCGTGCGGGAGACGATTCTTCTCCCCACCGTGGCCGCCCTCAATAAAGAGGGGCGCACGTTTAAGGGCTGCATCTTCTTCGGCCTTATGCTCACGGACAAGGGGCCCAAGCTTCTCGAATACAACGCCCGCTTCGGCGACCCCGAAACCCAGAGCGTGCTCCGGCTGTTAAAGACAGACCTTCTTACGCTGATCGAGGCGGTGGTGGGCGGGCGGCTCTCGGAAATCGAGCTGGAGGTTTCAGACGCGGCGGCCGTATGCGTGGCGCTGGCCTCGGGGGGCTATCCCGATCACTATGAGAAGGGCAAGCCCATTTCCGGCCTCGAAGACGTGGAACAGGGCGTGGTGGTTTTCCACGCGGGCACGGAAAAGCGAGGCGAGACCTTCTACACCGCCGGCGGCCGGGTGCTGGGCGTGACCGCCCTTGGAAAAACCATGGAAGAGGCCAGGGAAAAGGCCTACCGGAACGTGGAGAAAATTCATTTTGAAGGCATGATGTACCGGAAGGATATTGGGATCAAGTGAACAAAGCCCGGGCTGGTATAAACGCATAAAAGAGGCTTGGATGAAAAACCCATGGGAAGAGATCGGGCTGGCGGATTACGAAAACCATATGAAATGGGATTCCGTGGGGCAGCTACAGGCTTTAAACGCCCTCATGAAAGAGCAGTTTGAGGCGTATCCGGCCAAGACCATCCTCATTTTAGGCGTGGCGGGCGGAAACGGGCTGGAGCACATCGATCCGGGGAAGACGGAAAAAGTGCTGGGCGTGGACATCAACAAGGCGTATCTGGCCGAATGTGCAAAACGCCACCCCCAGATGAAGGACGTGCTGGAGCTTCGCCGGCTGGATCTGACAAAGGACTGCGCTTCTCTTCCCCCGGCCGATCTTCTGGTGGCCGACCTGCTCATTGAATACATCGGCTGCGCCTGTTTTCAAAGCGTTGTCCGGCAGTCCGCACCCTTTTACGTGTCCTGCGTCATACAGGAAAAGAGCGGGGCGGCGTTTGTGTCCTGCTCGCCCTACGCCCATGCGTTTCACCGGCTCAGCAGCGTATGCCGGGAGGTGGACGGGGAGTTGCTCCAGGAGGCCATGAAAGAGGCGGGCTATTCCCTGGCGCTTCGGCGGCAGGTGCCTTTGCCAAAGGGCGCGGCGCTGGTGCGGCTTGACTTTAAAAGGCAATAAAAAAACGCATACCGGGGTATGCGTTTTTGATATGCTTAGCTGTGTATCGGAAACGCCTCCCGCGCCGCCGTGAGGGCGGCTTCTTTTTGCTCGCCCGGCACGCAGAAGGAGATTTTGTTATCCGAGGTGGTGATGAGGAGCACCTCCATGCCGTGAAGCGCCAGCGCGCCCATGAGCTTGGCCGCCACCCCCGGGCTCTTTTCCATGCCGATGCCCTCTACGATCACTTTGGCCAGGGAGGACTGGATCACCACGTCCCCCCGAAAGCCGTATTCGTTTACGCAGTCTTCCGCCGTCCGGAGGAAATTCCCCTCAATGGAGAAGGTGAGCTCCATCCGCCCGCCCTGGGGGATGGACTGGGAAATGATGTCCACCACCACGCCCCGCCGGGCAATCGCCGAAAAAAGCGCGCCCATGGCCCGCGGGTCGGCGGGAAAGCCCTTGAGCGTAATAATGGCTTCCCCCTCCGACGCGGAGAGGGAGGTGACGGCCTTGGAGCCGGCCACAATGTCGTGCATGGAGTAAAGCCCGTTTGGCTGGGCTAGTAAAAACCGGGCCGCCCGGATGGCCCCCGCGCCGAACACTTCCTTGCTTTCGGCGTGGTGCCGGATTTCCAGGATTTCCGCGTCGGAAATAAAGAGCACCTCATGATCTCCCGCGATGCGCCCGCCCCGGATGGAGTGGAAGCCGATCTCGTCGGGCTGGCGTTTGGAATCGTTGCCCTTCCGCCCGAACTGGAAGCGGTAAGCCTTGTTCCGCTCCTCGTTGATGGCTTCGCCCAGCATGAGGGCGGTGCCGCTCGGAGCGTCGGCCTTTAAATTATGGTGCCGTTCGATGATTTCAATGTCCGCCCCCTTGCCGAAAAAGCCCGCGGCCTGCCGGCAAAGCTCCATCTGCACGTTCACCCCGAGGGACATGTTGGCCGTGAAAAACACGGGCACGAACTCGGAGGCGGCGGCAATTTCGGCTTTTTCCTCGGGGGAAAAGCCGGTGGTGGCGATGAGGATGGGGAGCTTGCGCTCCTTGGCGTAGGCCAGGTTGGCGGGGAGGGAGGCGGGGCGGGAAAAGTCGATGATGAGGTCAACTTTCACGTCGCACTCCTCAATCGCCTTAAAAACGGGATAGGGGTTTACCGCCTTATCGGGAAAGAGGTCGATCCCCGCCGCCACGGCGAGGTCCTCCGTTTTGGCGATCATTTTGGAAAGCACCTGCCCCATGGCGCCGTTTGCGCCCACGATCAGCACGTTACTTGGCATTTGTATCTCCTAAAAGCCCCGCTTCCGTGAGCCGGGTTTTGAGGTTTTCCTCGAGGGCGGGGGACATTTCGCATAAGGGGAGCCGGAGCGGCCCCGCCTGATAACCCATCAGGTTGAGGGCGGTTTTGGCCGGAATGGGGTTCACGTCGGAAAAGAGCGCGTCGATCAGGGGATTATAACGGCGCTGCAGTTCGCCCGCTTTGTCCGTATTTCCCGCGAAAAAGGCTGCGCACATCTCCGCGGTCTCCTTTGGCGCCACGTTGGCCAGCACGGAGATGACTCCCTTGCCGCCAACGGCCATCATGGGTATGGTTAAAGCGTCTTCCCCCGAGTAGAGGTCGAGCCGGCCGTGGGTGAGCCGGGCGATTTCCACCACCTGGGCCATATTGCCGCTGGCTTCCTTGATGCCCACGATATAGGGGTTTTCCATGAGGCGCACATAGGTTTTGGGAAGCACGTTGAGCCCCGTACGTCCGGGCACGTTGTAGATGATCATGGGGAGTTTGGCTGCGTCCGCCACTTTAAAGAAGTGGCGCACCAGGCCTTCCTGGGAGCACTTGTTGTAATAGGGCGTCACCAGTAAAAGCGCGTCCGCGCCCAGTTCTTTCGCCGCCACGGAATCTTCCACCACGGCGGCGGTATTGTTGCCCCCCGTGCCCGCGATCACGGGCACCCGCCCGGCCGTGTGTTCCACGGCGGTTTTAATGACCAGGCGTTTTTCCTCTTTGCTCATGGTGGAGGGCTCGCCCGTGGTGCCGCAGATCACAAGCGCCGCCGTCCCGTTTTCGATCTGAAAGTCGATGAGGCGCCGGAGCTCCTTGAGATTCACGCCCGTTTCCGTAAAGGGGGTGACCAGCGCGACGGCCGAACCTTTGAAAATGCTCATATCCACTTCTCCTTTTTATTCATTCCTATGCCCGGGATAATAAAAAAACGCTTTTTGACAAAGCGCCCCTTTCGACCCGCGAAAGTCCATACGTTCAGCGCTCCGCCCGACGGGCGACAGTTGCATGGCTGTTAACCCTGCACCCAAGCGGACCCTCCCGGCATGGGTCCCCTTTCGGCGCGTGGCCCTTTCATATAGAAGACGGCAGCCAGCCCAGTCTATACTACTGATGAAACGCGCACCTCTGACTCTTTTTTAATATTGGGTTCATTATATCCTTCCGGGGGTGGTATGTCAAACAGTTTTATCCCCCATAAAAAAGTTTACATAATATGTGCGCCCGCCCTTTAAAAATGGGGCGGGATGTGGCATAATTTAGAAATAAGAAAGGAAGTGCCCATTGGAAAGCTACGCCGCCCTTGCGCCTTATTACGAGCTCCTCACGGGGGATATGGATAAAACCGCCTGGACAGACTATATACGGGCGCTTTTAAAGGAATACGCGCCAAATGCGAGACGCCTCGCGGAAGCGGGCTGCGGCACGGGCTGGCTTTCCGTCGGCCTTTCAAAAGCGGGGTATTCCATGATCGCTTCGGATATTTCCCCCGAAATGCTCCTGGAGGCGGAAAAAGCCGCCCGGGCGGCGGGGGTGAAAATCCTCTTTTCCTGTCAGGACGCGGCCAAACTTTCCCTTCCCCGGGTGGACGGGGTCGCGGCCTGCTGCGACGTGGTGAATTATTTAAACCCGGCGGGCGTCCGGAGCTTTTTTGCCGCCGCGGCGGAAGCGCTTGACCCGGGCGGGCTGTTCCTCTTTGACGTGAGTTCGGAGGAAAAGTTCAAAAAGACCATCGGGAACAACCTTTTTTACGAAGACCGGGAGGAGCTTACCTACTTCTGGCAGAACAGGCTTTATCAAGACCGGGTGGAGATGGAGCTTACCTGCTTCATACGGGAAGGGGCGCGCTATCAAAGAAAAGACGAGCGGCATACGGAGTATATCTATCAGGAGGGGGAGCTCCTCTCCCTTCTCGAACAGGCGGGCTTTTCGCCCTTGCCGCCCCGGCCCCACTTTTTGCCTGGACGGGTACAGTTCATCGCACAAAAGAAATGAATTTGGAGAGACGCATTGAAAGACATCATCAATCGGTTTTTATTAAATAAAGAGGCGGTGATCACTGCCGTCGGCCCCCGGGAAATCGCAGAAACCGCCCGGGAACTCCACGGAACATACCCCACCTGCACGGCCGCTCTCGGGCGGCTGCTTACGGCGGCCGTTATCATGAGCTGCTCCTTAAAACGGGAAGAAGAGCTGGTGACGCTCTCGCTCGACGGGGGCGGCCCTGCGGGCAAAGTGCTGGCGACGGCCACCGGCGCCCACACCGTGAAGGGCTATATCGAAAACCCGGAGGTGGACATCCCCGCCAAGGAAAACGGCAAGCTCGACGTATCGGGCGCGGTGGGGAACAAGGGGTATTTCACGGTGATCAAAGACCTGGGGGTAAAAGAGCCCTATATCGGCCGCACGCCCCTGGTGTCGGGGGAAGTGGCCGAAGATATGGCGCTCTATTACTTAAAAAGCGAGCAGCAGCCAAACATCGTGTATTTATGCGTGTGGGTGGACATCGACACCCACGTGATCGCCGCGGGCGGGCTGACGGTAGCACCCTTTCCGGGGGCAAGCGAGGAGACCCTTTCCTTCATTGAAAGCAGGGTGCCCCTCCTCATGAACTACGGCGTCATGCTCATGAGCCTCTCCCCCGAGGAGGCGGCGCGCCGCATTTTTGAGGGCGGCTCTTTAGAGAAAACCTATGAGGCGGAGCCAAAGTATCTCTGCGACTGCGGCGCGGAGCGGTTTGAGCGGGGCATCATCTCCCTGGGCAAAAAAGAGATCGAGAGCATCATCAGGGAAGACGGCCAGGCCGAAGTGGTCTGCCGGTTTTGCGGCAAGCGCTACGAATTTTCAAAAGATATATTACAAAGACTTTTAGAAGAGGCAAAATAACCGGATGGGCAAAGAAGAACGGGCAAAGGTGCTGAAATTTGAGCGGAACGCCGAGTTCCACTATATGAAGTCCCAAAAACAGGCGGACGACGGGAAATACATCGACTCCCTCGTCTCTCTTCGCTCCGCCCTCAAGCTGGAGCCGGACAACCGGGAATACGCCCTGGCCCTGGCCGAGCTTTATACCGAGATGGACTACTTTGAAGAGTCGAACGACCTGTACTTTTCCCTCTTGAAAGACCGGGCGGCGGACTACGGGGAGATCCTCTTCGGCATGGGCTGCAACTTCTTCGGCCTCCGGGACGTGGAAAAAGCCAAGGAGTGCTTTGAAAACTACCTGTCCGTCTATCCAAGCGGGGAATACGTGGAGGACATCCGGGATTTCAACGAGGCGCTGGCGTACGACATCATGAGCACCCCCGAGCGGTTCCCGAAGCGGCTTACGAAAAGGCGGACGGGGCAAGCGCCTTCTGGACGCGGGGCGGTACCGGGAAGCCATCGAGGTGCTCACGGGCATCCTAAAGGAGTATGGCGACATACAGTTTGTAAAAAACAATCTGGCGCTGGCTTACTTCTGCGTGTCCGACTATGAGCGGGCAAAATCCCTCGCCCGGGAAGTGCTGAAGGAAGACGGCGACAATGTGCACGCCAACTGCAACCTGGCGCTCATGGCCCTCTCGGAAGGGAACGAGGAGGAGCTTTCAGAGTATGAGGAGGCGCTCCTTCGCCTCACGGGCGTGGACGCGGATGAAAACATCAAGCTGGGGCTTACCTGCTGCGAGCTGGGGCTCACCGAGCGGGCTTATTCTCTTCTTTCAGGAGGCTCTCACGGAAATCCCCTACGACAGCCAGACTCTCTTCTTTTCCGCGGCGGCGGCGGCCAATCTGGGGCGGCCCCAGGAGGCGCTTAAAATCTTTCTCAATATGTTAAAGCTCCGCCCCGAGGATTCGGTGGCGCTTTACTATAAAAACTACGTGCAAAAAGCCATTGAGAAAAAAGAAAACGTGCGCATCGATTACAGCTATCAGGTGCCGGTGGAAGAGGTGAAAAAGCGCATGACCTACCTCACCCGCACCCTTCAGAAAACGCCCCGCTCCGAGCTTCCCGCCCTGTTTAAGGACGAGCGCTTCCGCTCCACCCTCCTTTGGGGCATCGAGACGGGTTCGGAAGGGGTGAAGCACACCCTGCTGAACATCCTGGGGGAAATCGGCGGGGAAGAGGCGGAGCAGTATTTAAAGTCTTACCTTTTAAAGCGGGACGAGCCGGACGAAGTGAAGGAGACGGTCTTTCTGGCTCTCCGGAAAACCAGCGCCGAGCCGCCCTACATCGCCTACATCAAGGGCAAAATCTCTGAGGTGAACATCGGCATGGTGGACACCTCCGCCGGCGAGCTGACGGGCAGCCATCATAAAGTGGTGGACATGATGATCGCCATGGCGGGAAAGGGCGGCGGCGATCTGAAGCGGCTGCTCCCCCGGGCGCTGGAAGGGCTGGTGGCCTTCGTGCAGTCTCAGGAGAAGCCCAAATCCATGCGGAACGTATACGCCTGGGCGGCGGCTTTCCTGTACGCGGCGGCCAATGAAAAGGAGAAGGAAGACCTTCCTGCCTTTGCGAAAAAAGTGGACGCGGAGGAAAACTCTCTCCTCCGCTGCTATAAAGAGATAGAAAAGAGCGGCATATGGAATTAAAACTCATCGATTTTACGGGAAAGTTTCTGGAAGAATACATGAAGTGGTGCGTCGCCCATCCCGAGCTGGCCGAAGATGAAGAGAAGGCGGACGAAGCCTATTTCCGCCAGTATGAACAGTGGATGGACACGGAGCAGGACTGGCTGGGCGGCAAGACCCCCCGGAACTACTTCAAAGGGGTGAAAGACCCCCGGCTCAACGTCTCCGCCCTCATCGAATATGTGCGGGAGGACATGGACATCCCCGAACCTCTGGTGGACGCTCTGGTGGAGCGGGGAGAGGAAGTCTATCCCATCCTCATGGGCATTTTAATGGGGGACAACCTGGCGCTTCAGGATTTGACGGACGAGTGCCTGTCCGACATACGGAGTCACGCCGTGCGCCTCATCGGCGAAATGGGCGCGCCCCACCCCTACCCCCGCTACATCGAGCTTTTAAAAGGCGAGGAGGATTCCCTGCTGGGAGACGCCCTCACGGACGCCCTGGTGGAAGCGGTGAACAGCCTCCGGGAAGAGCTGCTGGCGGCTTATCATTCTTCCGAGGGGGCGGCGCGGCAGGCGTTTTTGGACGTGCTCTCCTATTCGGATGAGGACGAGCGGGTGGGGGACGTCCTCACGCTCGAGCTTTCCTCTCGGGCGCCAACCTGGCCTTCCTCGCCGTCTGCGCCGGGCGGTATGGAGGCCGCGAGTTCTTCCCCGCGCTTTACGAGGCCGCCCGCCGGGAAGAGATCGAATATTTTGAATATAAGGAACTGATGAACGCCGGAGGAGTTGGGGGGCGAGCCCGATTTGGAGCGGGACTTCTCGGGCGACCCATTTTATGAGTATCTGAAAGGACAAGATGAATCAAACTTAGTGTTACGCCGCCTGCCTCTTCGGGCTGGAGGCGGTGGTGGTGCGGGAACCAAACGACTCGGCATTGAAGACACTGGGCTGTTGACGCGCGGGTGTATTTAGCGCGGACAAGGAAGGATTGGCTAAAGCCAATATCCGCCTGCGGACGCCGACCGGGTGTATGCATTTTAAAAGAGCTTCGAGGCCAAAACCTTCGACCAGCTGTTCGAAGGGGTGAAGGCCGTCCCCTGGGGGACTGGCTCTCCCAAAGACGCCATCTCCCCTGTGGACCGCCGACGCGGTGAAATCGACGCTCGGGAGCGTGTCCGACGTGCAGGCCGTCTCTAAAAAAGCCATCGTGGAGGCGCTTTCCCGGGCGTACCGGCTGTCCTTTTTTAAGGAGAGCGGCGCCGAGTACGAAGTGTATGTGAGCATTTTTTTCGGACATGGTCTACGTCTGCTTAAATTCCAGCGGCGCGGGGCTCAACCGGCGGGGCTACCGGGTGAAGAACAGCCTGGCGCCCATCCGGGAGACGCTGGCGTCGGGGCTGATTTCCCTGTCCCGCTGGCGCGACCGGCCGTTTTACGACATCATGTGCGGTTCGGGCACCATCGTCGTCGAAGCGGCGCTCCGGGCCAAGAACATGGTTCCCGGCCTCAGGCGGAAATACGGCGCAGAAGGCCGGCGGGCTTTTCTGAGGTTTTTCAGGAGGAGCGGGAAAAAGCGCAGTCCGAGTGTGATTAAAAAGCCGGACGAAAAATCTTCGCGTCGGACATCGACGAAAAGGCCCCGAGCTCACCTCGTTTTCACGCCGCCCGGGCGGGCGTGGCCGATCCTTACTGAAAATATACCAGGAAGATGCCAAGCTCTTTCGTCCCCCGGACGGAGGCGGGCACCTCATCTCCAACCCGCCCTACGCCATGCGGATGGGGGAGAAGGAGGAGACGGAGGAGCCGTATCGCGCCGTGGGCAAACGGCTTCCTGGAGCTTCCCGGCTTCCGGTATTACTTCATCAGCTCGGAGGAGAATTTTGAAAAGCTCTTCGGCAAAAAGGCGGATAAAGTGCGCAAGCTGTATAACGGCAACATGCGCTGCAACTTATTATCAGTATTTCAAGGAGAAATAGCCGGCTCTTCCAATTGACAAGCGGGCGGTAATATGGTAAAATCGCTTTTGTTCCCTGCGTGAGCGGGGGCGGGCAAGGCCGAAGGGCGCTAAAAGCCCGGTACGCCTTTGCTTCCCGCCTCGGGCGGGTCCGAGCCAACGTAGCTCAGCTGGTAGAGCAGCTGATTCGTAATCAGCAGGTCGTGAGTTCGAGTCTCACTGTTGGCTCCATTTCTATCGGGGTATAGCGCAGTTTGGTAGCGCGCTTCGTTCGGGACGAAGAGGCCGCAGGTTCAAATCCTGTTACCCCGACCACGTCGCCGCGGACTTCGCTAAGTTCGCGGTGACTTTTTTTGTAAAAAGCCACCGCTCACCCGCCCCGTCGCGGCTCCTCTTCCGCAAAAAGTCACGTTCGCATCACCGGCTGCCCTTGTAAACGCGGGCTTTAACGCCGGTTTGCGCACTGCCACCTTTTTGCGGCGGCGCCTTCGGCGGCGCGTCATCCAAATAATCCAAACCTTTACATGCAACGGAGTTAAAGTTCGCTTTGCTCCGTTTTTCTTTTTAAGAAAAACATCCGCCCGCTCCCTTGCTCTCCCTTATCTCAGCAACTCCTCATACGTTGTCCCAAGCATGTCCCGTACCCCTCGAAGCTGCGTTGCGTAGATGTGCTGTATGCCCCGCTCAATCTTCACCAGGGTTTCCCGCGTCATGGCCACATTGGCAAGCTGGAGCCTGCGCACCAGCTCCGTTTGGCCGATTTTCTTTTTGAGCCTGATTTTCCTGATGTTCTCTCCGATACGGATTTCATCCTGCTTGATCTTCTGCTCACCCATTTCACGCCTCCCGGCTTGAACTAAAATTGGTTCAATATACCTCACAAGCTTTCCAGCATCTCACTAACTTCCGAACCGTCTTCCAATTCCGCGCGGTGGCATGGGGAAAGGCTTTAGACACGCGAACCGCCAACCGGGATTCCCGG
This sequence comes from Christensenellaceae bacterium, assembly GCA_040766545.1. Taxonomy (GTDB): domain Bacteria; phylum Bacillota; class Clostridia; order Christensenellales; family Christensenellaceae; genus QANA01. The sequence goes on along the minus strand of JAXGQH010000006.1, from coordinate 65,720 downwards.
ATGCTCCCCCGGCAGAGCACATACAGCTCTTTTTCCCCCGCCCCGAGGAGATCCACTCCTTCATACCCCCTGCAAAATCTTCTCCAGCCACGCTTTTGCCGGCGGATGCTCCAGAAAATAGACGTAAAGATGCGCCGCCCTGGGATCGGCGGCCTCCGCCTCCGCGACTTCCCATTCTTCCATGGGAAGCCGCTCTGTCAGCAGCCAGAATTCCTCCGCGCTTCGGATCAGCACGCCGCTTTCAAAACCAAACTGCCGCCCAAACGCGGAGGCGATCATACCGGACAGAGCCGCTTTCTCAAGCGCCGTTTCAAAAACCGCGTTGCCGCTTTGAATATAGGTTTTCACCTTGCCAAAGACCAAACCGCGAAGCAGTTCTTGAAGTGCTTCCATTTTGACGGCGTTTTTTCCGCCCACGTTGATCCCCCTGAACAGCGTGGCATACCTCATTTTCTTCACCTCTTTTTTATAGGCTTCCTCAAAAAGCAAGTGTCCATTACTCCGCAAGAGCCGCCTTCTGCGCCTGTTCAATATATCTGCAGCGGGGGAAGCCCGAGCAGCCCCAAAACTGCTGTCCGGCATTCGCGCCTTTTTGTGCCGTTCTGCGCATCAGGGGTTTTCCGCACTTTGGGCAAGCCCTTCCCTTGAGAAGCTGGGGAAACGGATCGCCTTTGGGATATTTGCCCGCTTCCCGCAAAAGTTCATTGTTAGGCGTGCCCGGCTTTTCGGGCGGAGGAGCAGTCTTGCGAAAGAGGAGTCGCCTTAGGGTTCACGGCTGCTTCCTGCAAAAGTCTGCTGAGGCGCGCCCAATTCCCGGAAGAGGGCGCGGCCTTTTGAGAAGCGGGGGTACAGGGTCTGTATGGCCTCGATATGCTTCTTGAGCGCCTCCGTAGCCTGGGAGTAGGGATACAGGGTGGTGTCGTACACTTCTTTCATCGTGGTTTCGTTCAAAAGGACGCCGGCCTGGGCGGACTGGGCGGCCACGCTGGAATATACTGGGAAGCGGTTCATCACCCGCGCCCTGTCCGAAGTCAGGGTGATGCTTTTCAGGGTGCATCGGTTGCTGAACAGGATGTAAGAGTAGAAAGGAAGCGCCGGATAATCGGCAAGCGCGGTTTTAAGCCATTTGAGATGCAATTCATTTTGCAGGATCGGATTAAAAAAGTGGTTTTTCCTTCCACCGCCGGGAAACGTTTGCGTCCAGTTCCGCTGGGATTCCGTTCCAAAAATCCAACCGCTGTAATTTTTAGATTCAAACACATAGATGCCGCTTGGATGGATCAACAGCGCGTCGATCTCCGTGGTTTCCCCCTTTTCTTTCGGCAGGTATACATTGAAAAGGAACTGTCCGGGCGGCGAGATCTTGCGGAGGTACCGGCTGATCAGGTATTCGCCGTAAGCTCCCTTGTCGAACAGCACTTTGAAAAAGGGAAACCCTGTGTTTTGCTGGTAGGCGGAGCCTTTATAATTGGCGCTTTTGATCAAGTAAGAGATGAAACAAAGCAGAAAATAGCCCCCGGCAAAGACAATTACCAAAGTCAGCATACGTAAATATAGGTTTCCCATCTTCGTCTCCCAATCGTATTTGTATTTGAGTTCTTGAAAACTTTTCCAGATTTCGTTATATTTTTAGTATACCACGGCGGCGAAAAGAGAAAAAGCGGTCGCGGCATACGATTTTCCCAAATGGCAACACTAAATCCGGAGGTGTATGCACATGATCGCGCGAAAATCAGTTATTACCTTTGGCATGGTGGCCATTCCCATCGCCATGTATACGGCCACGGAGGACAACGACATCCATTTCAACCAGCTGCACAAGGAAGACAACAGCCGCGTCCGCTATAAGAAGACCTGCGCCCACTGCGGCAAGGAGATCGGCGCAAAAGACATCGTGAAGGGCTTCGAGTACGACGAGGACAAATACGTGGTGGTGACGGATGAGGAGATCGAAAAGATCAAGACGGAGAAGGAAAAGTCCATTCAGATACTCCACTTCGCCCAGTTAAACCAGATTTCCCCCGTCTACTACGACAAGACCTATCAGGCCGTGCCCGAGGCGGGAGGGGAGAAAGCCTTCGAGTTGCTCCGCTCGGCGCTCATGGCCGAGCAGAAAATCGCCATCGGCAAAGCCGTTATGGGCACGAAAGACACGCTCATGGCCATCATCCCCCGGGAAGACGGGGTGCTCATATCCACCATGTTCTATGAGGACGACATCAAGGAGCTGCAAAAGCCCTATACCAAGCCCGAAGTCTCCTCTCAGGAGCTTAATATGGCCAAAACGCTCATCAACTCCATGGACACGCCCTTCGACCCGGCCAAATACCGGGACGAGTATCAGGTGAAGCTCCGGGCCCTCATCGAAACCAAAATCGCGGGCAAGGAAGTGGTGGCCGCCGAATCCGAGGGCACGGGCAAAGTCATCGACCTGATGGAAGCCTTAAAAGCCAGCATCGAAAAAGCCAAAAAAGAAACGGCGTAAGCATATGGCCGAAAACCTAAGAAAATATAACGAGAAACGAAATTTTGAGAAAACATCCGAGCCCCCGGGGGAGGAGGCGCCCGCCCGGGGGGAGCTTTCCTATGTGGTGCAGCACCATCTGGCCCGGCGGGACCATTACGACTTCCGTCTGGAATGGGCGGGGGCGCTTCTAAGCTGGGCGGTGCCCAAAGGCCCCTCGTTCGACACCCATGACAAGCGGCTGGCATCCGGTAGAAGATCATCCCCTCGATTACCGGAACTTTGAAGGCACCATCCCAAAAGGGGAGTACGGCGGCGGAACCGTCATGCTCTGGGACGAAGGCTCCTGGGAGCCTCAGGGCAGCGTGGAAGAAGGGCTCAAAAACGGCGCGCTCAAATTCATCTTAAAAGGGCGGCGGCTCAAAGGCAAATGGGCGCTGGTGCGGCTGAAAGCCAAGGAGGGGGACTCCAAGGACAACTGGCTGCTGCTGAAAGAAAAAGACGGATTCGCCGGGACGTCCCCCGGCATTGCGGAGTTTACGACCAGCATCCGCACAGGGCGCACCATGGAGGAAATCGGGGCGGGGAAGGAGCCGGTTTTGGTGAAAAACCCTTTTTTCAGGGCGGAGGTGCAGCTGGCCCGGCTGGTGAAAACCGCTCCGGAGGGAAGACTGGCTTTATGAGATGAAGTACGACGGCTATCGCATGCTTGCTTATCTGGAAGGGGGAAGCGCGCGGCTGGTCTCCCGAAAGGGGAACGACTATACCGCCCGCTTCCCGGATATTGCCCGACTCTGAGGCTTTTGTGGCGGGAAGAAGGGCGATGGTGTTGGACGGGGAATGGCCGTGGCCGATCCCTCGGGCAAAACGGACTTTCAGGCCCTTCAGAATTTCATGCGCAGCCCCCGGCCGCAAAATTTGGTATATATCCTCTTTGACCTGCTGGCTCTTGACGGAGAGACCTCCGGCCTCGCCTCGCGTACAGAGCGGAAGGAAGCGCTGGAAGCCCTGATGCAGGGCGCTCCGGGCAGCCTCCATTACAGCGGCCATGTGCGGGGGAGCGGCAAGGAGTGCTTTTCCGCCGCCTGCGGCCTCGGGATGGAGGGCATCGTAGGCAAAAAGGCGGATTCGGTTTTACGGCGGCGGGCGGAACGGGACTGGATCAAACTCAAATGCGCCGCGCGCGGCAGGAGTTTGTGATCGGCGGTTATACCCGGACGGAGAAAAAGCAAAAAGGCGTCTCCGCCCTGCTTCTCGGCGTCTACGAGGGCGGCGGCCTCGCCCGCGCCGGGCGGGCGGGCACGGGCATGGACAAGGCCGGGCGGGAGGAACTGGAGCGGGTTTTCAGGACCTGGAGCGGGAGCGCCGCCCTTTGAAGTTCCGCCCCCGCCCGGCCCCATGAGGAGGCATTTTGGCTGGAACCCGCTCTGGTGGCGGAAATCAAGTTCGCCGAGTGGACGGAGGGGAGGGGCTGCTCCGCCAGGCCTATCAGGCCTCCGGGGGACAAAGACCCAAAGGACGTGCGCCGGGAAAGCGGCTCCGATTTTGCCGGAGAGCCGGAAGAGCGGCCGGAAGAGGAAGAAAAAGCGGAAGAGGAGGAGATCATGCAGGAAGCGAGCGAAAGCGCGCATCGTCATCAAAGGGGTGAAAATCGCAGCCCGGACAAGGTGATCTTTGAAGAGCCGGAAATCACCAAGCTGGACGTGATCCGGTATTACGAGGAGGTTTCGGCGCGCATGCTCCCTATGTGGGTCATCGGATTTTGAGCATCGTGCGCTGCCCGAAGGGGATATCCGAAGCCTGCTTTTATAAGAAGCACCCGGGCCCGGGGAGCAGGGGCGTGGTGACCATGCCCGTGTTAAACAGCGTAGAGGGGGAAGAGGAGGATTACTTTTATATTGAGGACGCGGCCGGCCTCATCTTTGAAGCCCAGATGGGCACGCTGGAATTTCACGCCTGTGGGAGCCGGGCGGACAGCTGGAAAAGCCGGACATGATGGTGTTCGATCTGGACCCGGACGAAGGCATGGTTTGAGCAGACGTGCGCCGGGGCGTGCTGGATTTAAAAAGCATTTTAACCGAGCTTTCCCTCCGCTCTTACCTGAAAACCAGCGGCGGCAAGGGGTATCATGTGGTGATTCCTTAAAGCCCGCCCCCTCCTGGGAGGTTTTCACGACTTTGCAAAAAGGCGTGGCCGAGGTGATGGAGGCCAAGTGGCCCGACCGATACACCAGCAACGTACGAAAAGTAAAGCGCAAAGGCAAGATATTCATCGACTGGATTCGAAACGCCCGAGGAGCCACCAGCGTCGCCCCTTATTCCATCCGGGCGCGGAAAGGGGCGCGGGTATCCATGCCCATCGCATGGGGAAGGCTGACGCCGTCGCCCCGGACGGAATCGACATGGGCGCCGCGCTCCTCAGGGTAAAAGAGGAAGACCCCTGGAAGGACTTTTTTAAGAACGCGCAAGTGTTGAAATGAGAGGTTTGGAGCGGAGCGGGCAGGCGGTGTTTGTCGGTTATCTGCTGCGCCCGCCTGGCACCGCCCGCCTTGTTCCTGTGCTTCGCGTCTTCGGCGGATGTGTCAAAGTTTCATTTGCGCCGCCCCCGCCCGCCATCTTGTTCCCCACCTTGTGCCCGCCCAGTTCTCATGCTTCCCGGCTCCGCATCGGCCTTGCTCCAGCGCCTGTGCTTGCGTTGCTTCCATGCCTGTGCTGATTCCCGTGTTTGCGCTGCTCCTATACCCGTCCTGCTTCCGTACTCACCGATTTCCCCGTACTTGCTCTATTCCCGCGCCTGCCCGGTTCCCACATCGACCCGCTTCCCGCGCCCGGTTCAATCTTCGCGCCCGGTGGGCTGGGCGCAGGGTTGATTTTGAGGAGAGGCTTTGCTATAATCCTCCTATTACAGAGTGCCGGAGGCGGATATGGGAAACTTCCTCATCAGAAAAAGCGGCTGCGGAAGACAGCCCGCACATTCTTCGCATCTATTCTTATTATGTGGAGCACACGGCCATTTCCTTTGAGCTGGAAACGCCTTCTCCCGCCGAGTTTTCCGGGCGGGTGGAGTCTATATTGCGCCTATCCCTATCTGGTGTACGAGGCGGAAGGGGAGATACTGGGCTACGCCTATGCCTCCAGGCACCGGGAACGGGCGGCGTACCGCTACGACGTGGACGTGTCCGTCTATGTGAAAAACGACGCGCAGGCAAGGGGCATCGGAACCGCCCTTTACGAAGCGCTCTTTTCTGAACTGGCCAAACTCAATTATTACAACGCCTACGCGGCCGTCGCCCTGCCCAACGAAAAGAGCGTGGCGCTGCATCACAAGTTCGGCTTCAGGGACATCGGCGTTTTCCACAACACAGGCTATAAGTTCGGGAAATGGCACGACGTGCTGTGGCTGGAAAAACCCCTGAAGGATTACGCTCTCCCGCCCAAATAACCGCGGCCCTTTTGCATCAGGAATATCCAGGAGAATTGACCCCATCACCCCTGCCCTTTTGGTTGGGGTTTTCTTTTACCCGGATTTTGTCTGCTCCTGTTCTTTGGCCTCCGTACGCCGTCCGATCAGGTGTTTTGCCCACCCTCTACACCCCACATTGACCTTTTGTGGAAAACCCTGTATTCTGAAACCGGGAAGTTTTTTATGCGCCGCCAAAAGACGGCGGGGGAAAAACGCCGAAAAAGGAGGCACGAGGCATGAAACGGTTTGCCGGAATGCTGCTGGCTCTGATGCTGCTCAGTTCATCCTGCGCCAAAGGCGCACCCGAGGTCACGGAGGAAAAGGATCCCTACGAGATTTATTTGCTCTACGACGCCCTTGATTGGGGCATGGCAAAGGATTCGGTGGACGAGGTGCTGGACGACCCGGTCTGGGAGGAAGAGATAGGGGACACCCTGTATATCCTGCATTATAACAGGGTGGTCGCGGCGCGGGAAAAGGATTTTACCATCAACGCTGTGCTCTTCGGTTTTTCCCCGGAGGACGAGTTGTTCTATGTGTGCTATCAGGTGGCGAAGATGAATGCTTCGCCCACCTACGACGAGGAAGTGAATACGCGTTATGAGGAGATCCGTGCTTATTTCGACGGGTTGTACGGCGCCGGGGAAGAGGACCTGATCCCCTGGTGGGACACGGAAAAGGAAGAGGCGTACCAGGCCGAAGACGGAGGCTGGGATAAAGAAAAAGAAAAAGCGGATGTGACAAAATGCGCTTTTTGGGTTTATGGTGATGTCACAACGAGCCTCGTCTATTTGAACAGGACGATCTACGTCCGCCACCAGAACACCGCCTTCAGCGACGTGGTGACGCTCCTCGAGATGCCCATGTAAGAGAGTGTGCCGGAAGGCGCGGAAATCCGCGCTTCCGTTTTTTTATGTCTGCCGGCGCCGCCCATTTTACCCGGCCTTTTAATTTGCATTTATTTTTATCCTTTTCCCTTTTTTCCATCCCTGCTTTCAGAGGGGATACCTGTTCCGCCGGCTTTTCCATGGATTCCGGCTTTTGCCCATCCTTTCTGCCTGCCCGATTTTTCCCACGCCTCCTCTTTTGGTGATTGTTCCTGCCGCTATTTTATGATACCATTGAGTTAGTGCAGGCTTTCAGAAAGGGAGGTACGCATTTTTGGGCAACATCATCGAAGTATCCGGCCTGAAAAAATCCTACGGAGAAGTCCGGGCGGTGAAAGGACTGGATTTTTATGTGGAAAGCGGCAAAGTGTTCGCTTTTCTCGGCCCCAACGGGGCGGGAAAATCCACCACCATCGACATCATCTGTACTTTTTTACAGCCCGACGAAGGGGAAGTCCTGGTGGACGGCCACCTCCTCGGGCGGGAGGACGACGCCATACGCAGCTCCATCGGCGCGGTGTTTCAGGACGGGCTGCTGGACGGCCTTCTGACCGTAAAGGAAAACCTGAAGTTCCGGGGCGGCTTTTACGGCTTAAAAGGAAAGGCGCTGGAAGCCGCCGTGGAAAACGCGGCCGAGCGGACGGGGGTGACCGAGCTTTTGAAGCGGCCCTACGGCAAACTCTCGGGCGGGCAGCGGCGGCGGTGCGACATCGCCCGGGCGCTGGTCAACACCCCGAAAATCCTCTTTTTAGACGAGCCCACCACCGGCCTTGACCCTCAGACCCGAAAAAGCATCTGGGAGACCATCCTAAGCCTGCAAAAGGAGACGGGAACCACCGTCTTTTTGACCACCCACTACATGGAAGAAGCGGCGGAGGCGGACTATGTGATCGTCATCGACGCGGGGGAGATCGTGGCCAAGGGCACGCCCCAAAAGCTGAAAGAAACCTACACGACGGACAAACTTTCCCTCGCCTGCGCTGACCCGGAGGCTGTGAAAAAGCTGCTGGCGAAAAAAGGCGTCGCTTATAAAGAACAGGGCGGGCGGATACTGGTGTCCGTCCCCGGAACGCTGGCCGCCCTTCCCATATTAAAGGAAGCGGAAAGCCTCATTTCAGGCTTTGAAGTGACGACAGGCACCATGGACGAGGCGTTTCTCGCCATCACGGGAAAGGAGATACGGGAGTTATGATGAATTTTGCAAAGCGGAATCTGCTGGTGTTTTTCCGGGACAAGACTTCGGTGTTCTTCTCCCTTTTGTCTGTGTTCATCATCATCGGTATGTACATGCTTTTTCTGGGGGACATGTGGGTGAGCGGTTTTGAGGGGCTCACGGGCGTGCGCTCCCTGATGGCCAGCTGGATCATGGCCGGGCTCTTGTCCGTCACCGCCGTGACCACCACCATGGGCGCGTTCGGCACCATGGTGGACGATCAGGTGAAGAAAATCACCAAGGACATCCACTCTTCTCCCATGAAGCGGAGCGGCATCGCCGGAGGTTATATTTTAAGCTCCTTTATCGTGGGCGTGGTCATGAGCCTCATCACGCTGGCGCTCGCCCAGATTTACATCATCGCCAGCGGCGGCGCGCTCATGAGCTTTCCGACCTTTTTAAAAGTGGCCGGGCTCATCGTCTTATCCACCTTCACGGGCACGTCCATGGTGCTCTTCATCGTTTCCTTCTTCCGGAGCACCACCGCCTTTGGCACGGCCAGCACCATCATCGGCACGGTCATCGGCTTTCTGACGGGCATCTACATCCCCATCGGCCAGCTGCCCGAAGTGATCCAGTGGGTGGTGCGGATTTTCCCCGTGTCCCACTCCGCCTCCCTGTTCCGGCAGGTGATGATGGCCGAGCCCATCTCCAAGACCTTCGCGGGCGCGCCGGCGGCGGCCGTCAGCGGCTTTAAGGAGACCATGGGCATCAGCTTCAAAATCGGGGATGCGGCCGTGACGCCCCTTGTGAGCATCCTCATACTGGCGGGAACGGGGCTTTTGTTCTTTGGCCTCGCCATGCTGAACCTGTCCCGGAAAAAGAAATAAGCGCATATGAAAAGAGCCCGGAAGCCCGGGCTCTTTTTTATATCTGCTCTTGTAAAAGCAGGGCTTTTTTCGCCCTCAACAGCCGGTAGGTGACGCTCTGATACAGCACCACCAGCACCCACCCGAGGCCCGTGGCCAGGGCGACGGCGGGGAGCTTCAGCCTGGCCACCGTGAGATAGGTAAGAATGACCCGAAGCGTGATTTGAAGGGTGGTGCCGACGACCGTCACCGCCATTGTCCCCACGCCCCGGAAGTAGCCTACGAAGGCGCTCCCGATGAAACAGAGAGTGTAGAACAGGGAGATCACCCGGAGATAAGACGCGCCGTAGAAAAGGGCCTCGGTTTCCCCGGCTTTCAGGAAAACGCCCACCCCCGCCTTGGCGGCAAGGAAGAGGAGGAGGGATAAAATAAGCCCGGCCAGCACGTGGAGCGCCATCCCCTTTTTAAGGCCCTCTTTCACCCGCTCTTCCTTTCCCGCGCCCTGGTTTTGGGAAATAAGCACGGACACGGCCTGGGCGCCGCTGTCCCCAAAGGAGTTGGCGAAGCTCTCCACCCGGGTGGCGGCGGTATAGGCGGCGATACCCGGGGTGCCGAGCGTGTTCACCGCACCCTGCACCAGTATCTTTCCGATGTACAGGCTCGCCTGCTGGAGGGCGGAGGAAAAGCCGAAGCGGAGCGTCTCCTTTAAAAAGGTCCCGTGGACGCCCGCGTCTTTCCGGGTGCAGATGAGCCGCCGGTGGTGCTTAAAAAGGTAGAGCCAGCAGGAAAGGGCGGATACGCCTTGCGCCAGTACGGTGGCCGTGGCCGTTCCCGCCACGCCCATGGAAAAGACGGCCACGAACAGATAGCCCATGACCGCACTCAGCACGATGGAGACGGCTAAAAAGTAAAGGGCCGCCCGGGTGTTGCCGATGGAGCGGAGAATGCCTGAAAACAGGTTGTAAAAATACGTGGCGATCATGCCTGAAATGATGATAAGAAGGTAAGCGGAGGCGTCTTCCATCAGGCGCGCGGGCGTGTTGATCAGGCGGAGCGCGGGGCGGAGAAGGCAAATGAAGAGCGCGCTTAACAACAGAGTGAAGAGGCTTCCGAATGTAAGGGAGACGAACATCTCCTTTCGGAAGGCGTTTTCACTTCCCTGCCCGAAAAGCCGGGCGAAGAGGATGGATAACCCGATGCAGAACCCGCTCAGTACGAAGATGAACAGGTTCATGACCGTGCCCGCCACGCCCACGGCGGCAAAGGCGTCCGTGCCGAGAAAGTGGCCCACGATGAGCGCGTCGATGGTGTTGTAAAGCTGCTGGAGCGTGCTTCCGATCAAAAGGGGAAGGGCCAGCCCTATGAGTTGTTTTTTGATGTCGCCGTTCAGTAAAGCTCGTTGATCCATGTTGCACCTCGAACCCTATTATACGAGGCGAGAATACCTTTGACAAATGCTTATTTTAGGCATAAAATATAACCGATTTATTATATTTAAAGGAGGAAGAACCTTGACCCGCCTGGAACTGCAATCTTTTCTTGAAATCATCCGCTCGGGCAGCATCACGGCTGCGGCGGACAAGCTCCACATCTCTCAGCCCGCCCTGAGCCGCCGGATCCGGGCGCTGGAGGAGGAGCTGGGCTACCCGCTTTTTTCCCGGGGAAAGGGAGTGCGGGCGGTGCGCCTCACGGACAAGGGCAGCCTGTTCATCCCGGTGGCGGAAAAGTTCCTCCGGGTGTACCAGGAGGCGGCCGCCTTGTCCCGCCTTCATCAGAACCCCGTACTCCGGCTGTCCGCCGTTGGGAGCGTGAGCACCTATCTTCTCCCCGGCGTCTTTCACGCTTTTCTTGACCAGAGGAGGTATAACCTCTCCTTTAACAACTGCCACTCCTACGAGGCCTACGCCTTTGTGGAGAGCGGCATGGCCGACCTGGCGCTTATTTCCGACGATATGTATTCCCGGGAGGTGGCCACGGTGCCCGCCTTTCAGGAGCCCTTTGTGTTCGTGGGGAAGACGGAGCGGAAAGAGGGGGAGCGCGTCTGGCCCGCCGAGCTGAAGACGGAAAACGAGATCCGGCTCCCCTGGAACCCGGAGTTTGACGTCTGGCACGAGCGGCACTTCGACGGGACGGTCTATCCCAACGTGAGCCTCGACCACATGACCCTCCTGGAGGAGTTTTTGACGGGGGACAACTGGGTCATCGCCCCCCTGACCGTGGCCAGGGGCTTAAAGGGCGGGCGCATGAGCATCCGCCGGGTGGAGGATGGGCCGGAAGACCGGATCATCTATTACCTGGTGTCGGGGGATAAAAAGCGGGAGATGATCGATTACTTTTTGGAGCTGCTCCACCGGGAGCTCACGGCCATCGAAGGGATCAAGTCTTTTCTGGGCAGGTAAGCAGAAAGGGTATCATAAAAAGGGACGCTCATCAAGCGTCCCTTTATTTTCTCATTCATTTTTAAAAATCCGTCGTTTCTTTGCCTGAAAAAAAGCTTTTCGCCAAATCGTCTCCGGCCTTACCGGAGCCACCGACCTTTCCGCAAATCGGGAAATTGCCAATTCGGCTTTATCCTATGGGTTTTGGGTTCTGCAATGGCCGCCTAAGTTTTTGCCGCCCGGCACAGAATTTTCTTTCCGGGCGCCCTTTCTCCCGCTCCCGGCTGTTTTCGTCTCGCTATAAATCCGTGATCCTCCGGGGACAGCCATGTGCACGTTTAACACCAACCCCACGGACAGCATGGAGGTGAGAAGGTTGGAGCCGCCGCTGCTCAAAAGGGAAGGGGGATGCCCGTGACGGGCATAACGCCCATGTTCATGCCGATGTTCTCCACCACGTGGAAGAGGAACGGAGAGCACCCCGAATATGATACAGGCCCCAAAATCGTCCTTGGCTTCGGAAGACATTTTCATCATGCGGGCCATGATGAAGTAATAAACGAGTATGATGATGGCAGCAGCCCCATGAAGCCCACGGCTTCGGCGGTGGAGGAGAAGATGAAGTCGGTGTGTTCCTCGGGGAGGTAGTTCACCTGCTGGGTGAGAAGCTCGGTGGAAAAAAGCCCCTTGCCGAAGAGCCCGCCGGCGCTGCTCACCGTTTTTGCCCGAAGCTTGTTGAAGCCGCCCCTTCCGGGTCCTTGGTGGGATCCAAAAACACGAAAATCGGTCTTTCTGAGAGCCGCTCATGAGCATCAGGCCAGGGGACGGCCAGAAGAAAGACGATGAAGAGGGGCAGCATGGCTTTAAAAACTCGTCCGCGACATGATGAGCATGCCAAGAAGATGACCACATACACGAGGCCGTGCCCAGGTCGGGCTGCATGCAGATGAGCACGAAGGGGATGACGAGCCGCCACAGCATGGGCAGAAGCTGCCAGAAGAGGAGATGCCCCCGGCTTTGCCCTCCGTGCGCCGGGCAAACTCCCGGGCCAGACAGACGATGATCACGGGCTTTGCAGATTTCCGCCGGCTGTATGCCGATGCTCCCCACTTTGAACCAGCCCGTCATGCCCCGCTGCTTGGAGCCGAACACCAAGACCGCCGCCAAAACCGTCACCGCGATCCAGTAGATCACGTCCGTAAAGTCCTTTAAATTGTTGTAGTCCAGGATTAAAATGAGCCCCACGAATATGAGGCCGATGATGAAGAACATGAGCTGGCTCGAAGTATAGCCCGTGAACGGGGAAGCAAAATACGCCACTGCCGATTCGTCCTCCGTATAGCCTTCGGAGGTGGCGCTGGCGATGGCCAGTATCCCAAACGGGATGAGGCATAACACCACGATTGTAAGCGGCCAGTCCAGCCGGCTGAATATGCTTTTTTCTCTCCTGCATGTCCCGTTCCTCTTCGACGTTTTAAACAATTATATCTCAACATTCGACATTTCACAACGAAAAACCGGCGGACAGCCCTCCGCCGGCGTGATTTTTAAAGAAATTTCATATTTGCTTCAATACCGGTTTCTGCCCATGACCTTGATCTTTTTAATGGGTATGTTGGCCACGATCTCGGAGGTGATGCCGTCTTTTCCCATGTTGGAGGTCTTGATGTCAAGGGCGAACTCGTCTTCCTCGATCTCGATGTACTTGGTGATGACTTCCAGTATGTCTTTTTTCATCATCTCGATCATCTCGATGTTGGAAGAGGTGCCCGTCCGGTCGTATATGAGCACCAGCTTGAGCCTGTCCTTGGCAACAGAGCTGCTCGTTTTGTTTTTCTTTCCGAAAATCCCCATAAGCCTTCTCCTTTAAGCCGCAAGAATCAGCTGAAAAGCCTCTTCCAGAAACCGTTTTTTTCTTCCAGCCGGGCGAGAGGGATGTCTTCTCCAAGGATCCGCCCCACCACCCGTTTGTAAGCCGCGCCCGCCCGGGACTTGGCGTCGTTCACCGCCGGTTCCCCCAGGTTGCTGGAGCGGAAAATGGTCTCATCTTCGGGTATGACGCCGATGAGATCCACGCCCAGTATCTCGATCACGTCTTCAATGTTTAACATGTCGCCTTTTTTGGCCAGGTCGGGGCGCATGCGGTTGATGAGCAAAAACACGTCGTCCACTTCGTTTGCCGAGAGGAGGCCGATGATCCGGTCCGCATCCCGCACGGAGGAGACTTCGGGCACCGTCACCACGATGGCGCTCTTTGCGCCCGCCACGGCGTTTTCAAAACCCCGCTCCATGCCCGCGGGGCAGTCGATCACGATATAGTCAAACTCCCGCTCCAGCTCTTCAACGAGCGTCTTCATCTGAGCGGGGCTTACAGCCATTTTATCCCTGGTCTGGGCGGCGGGCAGGAGATACAGCCCGTCGTAACGCTTGTCCTTGATGAGCGCCTGCTTCATGCGGCAGGTGCCTTCCACCACGTCCACCAAATCGTACACAATGCGGTTTTCCAGACCCAGCACCACGTCCAGGTTGCGAAGCCCGATGTCGGTGTCCACCAGCACCACTTTTTTGCCCCCGAGGGCCAGCCCCGCGCCGATGTTGGCCGTGGTGGTGGTTTTGCCAACCCCGCCTTTGCCCGAGGTCACAACGATCACATTGTTCATTTGTTCCTCCGTCTACTCTATGGAATCCACGACGATATTGCCGTCTTCTATCTTCACAATCTCCGGCCCCTCGGGCCGCCTGTTTTTAGGGATGATGGCGATCCGGCTGGCGATCCGGATCTGCTGGGGGAGGAGGTAGTTGGCCACAATCACCGCGTTTGCGTCTCCCCGGGCGCCCGCGTGCACCAGGCCCCTGAGCCGCCCCATCACGGCCACGTTGCCCGCGGCCACCACTTCCGAGCCGGGGTTCACGTCGCCTACGATGGTCACGTCGCCCTCGCACTCGATCCGCTGCCCGTTCCGAAGCGTGGCGATCAAAAACTTGCTCACCGGCAGCTCCTTTGGGGGAGGGACGGGCGCGCTCTCGCTTTCGCGGGGAGGTTCGGGGGGCTTTTCGGTTTTTTCCCGGGGCTCTTCCCGGGGGAAGGCTTCTTCGTCTGAAAAAGTGATGTCTTCAAAGGAGAATTCCCGCCTGAGGTACACCGTGAGCTCCCGCTTCTGCACCTTGCTGAATCGCCTGCCAAAGAAGATGACCGGCAGCCCCGCGCCTTTATAAAACCCGGCGTTGGAGCCCAGTTTGTTTTCCAGCTCGTGGCGCAGCAGGGAGTAGGGCGCGTCGCTCCGGACCCAGAATTCCAGGCCCTCGCTGGTGCTTTTAATGGTTAAAACCTCTTCGCTTTCCAGCCGCATAAAAATTCTCCCCAACAGAATATTTCAAAATTCATTATATAACAGTTTTTGGAACACTGCAATGAGTTTGTAGCATAAAAGCCTTTTTTGGGGAGAATTTGGCAAATGCGTTCTTGCAGGTGTCACAGCGTTATGTTAATATGTAAAAAGGAATGTGCAGAGTAGAACTCTGGCGTGCGGCCCCCGGGCCGCGGCTGCGTGAGATGGGATGTCGCTCACGCCAGCGGCTTTGGCCGCGCCGAGTCCGCGTCCGCTGCCCCAAGGCTTTCTTGACCGTAAAAGGACTGGAACAAGGCTATTTTTCACATTCCGGAAGGAGTGTGGAACTATGAAAAACAAGAAGCTCTTGCATTTAACCTTTGCGGCCATGCTGGCGGCCATCTCTGTGGTTTTAAAGCTCTTAAACGTGAACGTTACGCTGCTGGGAGGGCTCGTGAAGGAGATCAACCTCTCGCCCGCCGTCATCATGTTTTCGGGTATGGCGCTGGGGCCGGTATACGGCGGCGCCGTGGGCGCGCTGACCGACGTGCTCGGCTGGCTCATCAGCCCCCAGGGCGGCTATATCCCCATTTTTACCGTCACAAACGCCCTTGTGGGGATCATCCCGTATTTTCTCTTCAACCGCAAAAAGCCCCTGGGCTTTGCAAAAGTGCTTTTGAGCGTGGCCGTGACCCAGTTCGTCTGCTCCTTTATACTGAACACCTTAACTCTCATCTTCCTGGGCTTCATGCCGGCAAAGCTCGCCTGGTTCCGGGCGCTCAGTACGTTTTTGTTCATTCCCGTGCACACGGTGATCATCTATCTGGCTTTCCGTGCCATGGCGGGAACGATGAAAAAACTGGACCCGTCCGTCCAGGCTGAATAAAGCGGATGCTTGCGTGAAAGAATACGTTTAGGAGTGCGGGCATGAAGATTGAACGGAACGAAAAATATAATACCATCGCCGCTTATGTGTGCGTTGTGGTGCTCATCGGCTCGGTGATCGTGTGGGCCGTGTTCAACTTCAGCGGGCTCATGGGGGCGATGGGAGACTTTTTTGACATCATCAATCCCTTCCTGTGGGGCATTGCCATCGCCTATGCCCTTCACCGTCCCGTAAACTTCTTTGAGAAGCGGGTGTTTGCCTTTCTTGGGAAAGTGGGGAAGAAGCATAAGCTCCCCCGGATATGCGCCATGCTCCTCATTTACAGCGTCACCCTCGCGGGCGTGGTGGCACTTCTCATCGTCATCATCCCCGAGCTCGCCTCCAGCGTGAGCACCTTCGTGGAGAACCTGGGCACGTACATCAACGATTTGAACGACTGGTGGAACGGCGTGCTCCGGGATTTAAGCATCCCCGAATCCATGGGGGCGGACTTCTCCATTGAGACCATCATCGTAGGCGTGGTGAACTATATCAAAGACGTGGCGTCCGTGCTGGCCAACGCCGGAATCAACCTCATCTCCCAGATCATCTCCTCCATTGGGAACATCGTGGTGGCCATCGTGTCCAGCATCTACCTGCTTTTTTCCAAAGACAACTTCATCATGCAGTTTAAAAAGCTGGCTTTTGCCGTCTTCCCCAAGACCTTCACCGAGAAGAGCATCGCCCTCACCCGGCAGAGCAACAAGATTTTCAGCTCTTATATCACGAGCAAACTGGTGGAATCTCTCATCATGGGCGCGCTCCACTTTTTCGCCATGAGCATTTTCGACATTCCCTACGCTTTTTTGGTGGGCACCATCATGGGCATGACGGAAATCCTGCCCTTCTTCGGGCCGTACGTGGGCGCCATCCCCTCCGCCTTCCTGCTCTTTTTGGTGGAGCCCAAATACGCTCTCTGGTTCATCGGCATCACCCTTGTGCTCCAGCAGCTGGACGCGCAGATCATCGCCCCCCGGCTCCTGGGGGAGTCCACGGGCCTCACGGCTTTCTGGGTCATCTTCGCCATCATTCTCGGCGGCGGGCTGTTCGGCCTCCCGGGCATGATTTTGGGCATTCCTCTCTTCGCCGTGGTGTACGCGGTGGTGGGGGAGTATATCAACTCCCGGCTGGAAAAGAAGGGGCTTTCCACAGACTCCACAGACTATCATACGGAAAACCCTTAGAGGTTGTTGGAATAAAGCGCGGGGGAGGGCTCTTTCCTCCCCCGCGCTTTTTTATTTTGGTACGGCGGCGCGCGCCGTATCGCCGAAATTCAGAATATTAAAAAGAGCAGCTTGAGTTCCGGGGAGCCGAAGCTCCATTATTCCCCTGCGTAACAATCCTGCTCTTCCGGCAAAAACGTATCACAATCTGATACGCCCGTCAATACCAATACGTAATGGAGAAGAAAGTGATACCGGAATCATATTTGCGGATATGCCGGCGGCAAACCTTGCTCAAGCGCTCGGGTAGATTCGAAGCAGCAGCGGATCTTCTTTATTTAAGGGCGCCCACAGGCCGCGCTTGGAAGCGCCGCGCGCTGTCTGTCGGCAGAAAAGAGGTTGTTCTCTAAAATTCCTTTTTCAAATCCCGCATAAACAGTTCGGCCGCCGCTTCTTCGGGGGGCTTTTTTTCGTAGATCATGTCGTAAACCGCGAGGGAAATGGGCAGCTCCACCTGATATTTGGCCGAAAGCACCTTCATGGCTTTGGCCGCCCCCACGCCTTCGGCCAGCCCGCTTTCCGTAAAGGGCGCGCCCGTGACAAAGCTCTCCCCAAACGCCCGGTTGCGGCTGAACCTGGAAAAGACCGTGGCTTCGTAGTCTCCCAGGTGGGCGAGGCCGTAAGCCGAAACGGGGTTCCCCCCCATCTTTTCAATCAGGCGGGACACTTCCCGCGCCCCTCTTGACATGAGCGCTCCCTTGAGACTCCCCCGGTTGAGCCCGTCCAGCATGCCCGCAGCAATACCGATCACGTTCTTGGCCGCCGCCCCCACTTCGTTGCCGATCATGTCCGTGCCATAGTAAAACCGGATGAGCGGGCCCTTTAAAGCGCTGATGAGAAAGGATTTCAGCTCCTCCGAGTAGGAGTCGATCACCATGCAGTTTGGGATGCCGTCTAAAAAGTTCTCCACATGCCCCGGCCCCAGCCACACGGCGATGTTCTCTTCCTCCGCCCGCTCTAAAGCCAGTTCGCTTAACCGCCGCCCGTCTTCCTCCGATAAGCCTTTCATGCACAGCAGCAGGGGCTTTTGAACCGCGGCGTCCATCTCCCTTTGCCAAAGAAAGGGGAGAAGCTCCTGGGAGTTGATGGAGATGGCCGTCACGTCCGAAAAAGCGGCGGCAAATGAAAGGTCGCTGGTGAGGCGGATGGACTTTGGAAACGCCCGGCCGGAGATTTTTCCCTCTTTCAGGGCTTCCAGATTTTTGGAGCCTTCCCGGCCCCATACGCAGACCTCATGGCCGATGCTGTTCAAATACCAGGCGATGAAGGAGCCCCACCTTCCACAGCCAAGCACGCTAAATTTCATTTTTCCTCTCCTGTGAACCTATTTCCCGGGCAGCCGGGGTTTTATTTCTCGTTTTGAAGGTATTGCTTTGGGTTGATGATGTCCGAATAGACGATGTCGTGCCCCCGGGCAAAAGCCGCGGCGGCCTCCGCTTCGCTGTTTAGGATGTATATGCCCGTCTTCACGCCGTAGCCGTGTATGAGGCGGGTGAACTCGGGCGTGTCCGTCTCCGTGCCCGCCCACATGGACACGAAATTCACTCCCGTCACGGCCACAAACGTCTCCACCTGCTCCACCGTCCAGGGAGCCATGTAAAGCGCCAGTATGGCCGAGGGAAAGGGGTAGATGTCCATCACGGTATAGAACATCTCCTGCGTGTACACCTGGGGGATGATCCGTTCAAGAAGGTCTTCGTCCACCTCTTTCGCGCAGGCGACGAGAGCTGAAAACTGCTTGTATACCGTGGTGAGGTCGGTGGACTTGGTGTCCGTGATGAGATAGGCGTCGGGATATTTCTTCAGGAGCTTTAAAAGCGCCTTGCAGTCCAGGGGCGTGTAGACGTCGTAAAGAGAGGAAGCCATGAAGTTCTGATGGGTGTAGGCAGGGCCGGCTGACGGGTTCTCTTCCGTGGCATACCCGGCTATTTTGCGCCAGGTGTTGGCGTCGTGGCAGGCCACCAGCTGCCCGTCGTCCGTGAGCGTCAGGTCGATCTCAAAAACCCGGTAGCCCTCGGAGTAGCTCTCCAAAAAGGCTTCTTTGGAGTTGGTGTATAGCTCGCCCCCCGCATCGCCCCCCGCATGGGCGCAGAAAACCCGCCCGGACGCCCAGGAATTGTCCAGCTCGTAGTATTTGGTGATGCCCTGAGCCTTGATCTCCGCCAGTATATCCGCTTTCAACGTGTTTTCGCCGCCGTCCAGATTGTCGATCTCCTGAAGGATGAGATCAAACAGCCGGGTTTTCTTGCCCATGACCACGATCTCGGCGAAAATCAGTGAAAAGAGGAATATCCCCGCAAGTATAAAGGCCAAACCGTACTTTTTCTTCATGTCCGCTCCCTTGTGTGCTATGATACCATTGTCAAAAGCCCATGGCTTTGGCAATGACGCAGCAAGCGCAGCGCCCGCCCCCGGCGGATTTCAACCGCGCCTGGATAACTGCGGCCGGCGAATCCCGGCGGCAAGCCTTCGGCCTGCCCGCCCCGGAAGGTTCGCCCCTGGCGTCCTTAGGGCGCCGGCGCAATGTGTCCCGCGCGGTTTGACTGCGCTTATTATACCAGAAAGGGAAGAGAGAAACAATTTCCCCGCTTTTCCCTTTGCCCATTGTTTACAAATATCAAAAAAAGTTTATTTTTAATAATGAATCCTGTCATATTTTGTCGTTAAGCTGTATGTGGAAAAATTCGGTATGTTTGGAACACACTTTAAGGAAAATCTGTGGCCCGTTCTTCTGAGCGTCGCCCAGGCGGTCATCATCATATGCATACTGATCTTTGGGGGCATGGGCGCGGGAGACGCTTTCCTGACGCTCTTCTTAAACGGCCTCCTGTTGTTTTCCCTGCATCTCTTGTGGCGCTTCGGCAAAAAGAAATACTGTTTTTTGCCCCTTCTTCTCCTGCTGGCCGTCTCCTCCTATGTGGGTCTCAGCCTTCTTTCCCTCGGCCGTTTCACCTGGTTTTCCCGCATCGCCCCCCTCCACCTGTTCGGCCTCTTGTGGGTGGCAGTGCTGCTCTTCTTTTTATTCGCCGTCACCGGGAGCCTCAGGGCGTCCCTCATCTCCGGCGGGCTCGTCATGCTCGCCCTTGCGGTCACAAACTATGTGCTGATGCAGTTTAGGGGCCGCATCTTTTTATTGAGCGACCTTTCCGCCATCACCGCCGCCATCAACGTGGCGGACAGCTACCAGCTCGACATCACGTTCAACTTCGTGCTGGGCGTGCTGTATCTGCTTTCCTCGGGCTTCCTCACGGTCATACTGGCGGGAAAGAGCCGGGTCTACCAGAAAAAATCCTTCTGCCGCGTGATTCGGGGCGTCACCGCCTTCGCGGTGATCCTCTATTCCGCCCTCTTTTTTACGGACGGCGTGGCCGAAACCTTCGGGCTGCGCGTGCAGTGGAACAACAACTTTTATGAGGAAAGCCCCGTGCTTTATTTTGTGCAGAACCTGGAGCAGCTGGGCATCAAGGAGCCGGAAGGATATTCCATGGACGCTCTTGACGACATCGCAAAGGGCGTGGAAAACAGCTCGGGAGGCGAAGAGGAGAAAAAGCCCAACATCATCGTCATCATGAGCGAGTCTTTTTCCGACCTTCGGGCGCTTGGTTCCCTTGAGACCAATATGCCCATTGCGCCTTATTTCGATTCTCTGAAAGAAGAAAGCATACACGGCTACGTCTATTCCTCCGTGTTCGGCGGCACCACCGCCAACAGCGAGTTTGAATTTTTAACGGGCAACACCGTGGCCTTTTTGTCCGAAGGCACCGTGCCTTACCAGATCAACATCAAATATCAAAAAGACACCATCGTTTCGGTCCTGAAGAAGCAGGGCTATCAGGCCGTCGCCATGCATCCCTATTACGCCTCCGGGTGGAACAGGGAAGAGGTGTATTCCCTCTTCCAGTTCGACAAGATGATGTTCATTGGGGACTTCCTCATGAAAAAATACGTCCGGAGCTTCATCAGCGACGCCTGCGACTATGAAAACCTCATCCGGGTGTATGAGGAGCACGAAAAGGGCGATCCTCTCTTCCTCTTCAACATCACCATGCAAAACCACGGGAGCTATAAATACCAGGACCTTACCGCCACGGTGAAGGTGAGCGGCCACGAAGGGGCGTTCCCCTATGCCGAGCAGTATATGACCCTCATCAACAAGACGGACACGGCCACGGAAGCCCTCATCTCTTATTTCCGCCGGGCGGACGAGCCCGTAATCCTCCTCTTTTTCGGAGACCACCAGCCCAGCCTGGAGCAGGGGTTCTATGAGTACGTGTTCCAAAAGAGCGTGGAGGAGTTTACCGACGAAGACCTGAGCAAAAAGTATCTGACGCCTTTTTACATCTGGGCCAACTACGACATCGGCACGGGGGATATGGGCTCCACCTCCATCAACTACCTGTCCGAAATTCTGCTGAACGCCGCCGGGCTTCAAACCTCCGACTTCGGGGCGTTTTTATCCGAGCTTTATAAGGAGTTCCCCGTCATCAGTTCCCACTGCATCATGAGCACCGCGGGAGGACACTATGTGCTCTCGGACGAGCTTTTGGAAGCGAGCGGCAGTCTGCTGGCGTATCAGATGTTCCAGTATAACTACCTCTACGACGAGGGGAATTATATGAAGGACTTTTTCGGCCTCCGTTAAAAAGCCGGATGAAAAAGCGCGGGAGAGCTCCCCGCGCTTTTGTTTTTGTGGTAAAATAAGCATAGGCAGATTGAACGGCGGCACGGACCCGCCGGGTTTTGCCCATTCCATCAGGGGAGGCGTTTATGAGAAGCGAGCGGGAGATGTACCGCCTGATTTTAAATTTTGCGGTGCGGGATTAACGGGTGCGGCTGGTGGGCTTAAACGGCTCCCGGGCAAACAAAAACGCCCCGAGAGACGATTTTCAGGATTACGATATCGCTTTTCTTGTGACGGATACGGATAGCTTCACTTCCGACCCCGGCTTTCTCGATTATTTCGGCGAGCGCCTCATCATGCAGGTGCCGGACAACGCGGGGGAGCCGCTGCCCTTTTTTTCCTACCTCATGCTCTTTACCGACTGCAACCGGATCGACCTGTCTCTCATTCCCTTGAGCCACGCGGCGGACTATCTGGCGGCGGACGCCCTGACCCGCATCCTCCTTGATAAAGACGGTCTGGCGGAAGGCTATTCCGAAGCCACGGACGAGGCGTTCCGGATAAAAGCGCCTTTGGAAAAGGAGTATGCCGAGTGCGTAAACGAGTTCTGGTGGGTCTGCACCTATGTGGTGAAGGGCCTGCTGCGGGACGAGCTCCCTTACGCCGCCTATCATATGGAATCCATCGTCCGGGAGGAGCTTTTAAAGATGCTCGTCTGGCGGGCGGGGGCGGAAACGGGCTTTCCCGTGGCCGCGGGCAAGCGGTATAAGTATATCAAGCGCTTTTTAACGGGGGAGGACTACGCCCTTTTGCTCCAAACCTACGACAACAGCTCCTTTGACGCGGGCTTTCGGGCGCTGGGCGCAGCCGCCCGTCTGTTTTCCGGGGCGGCGAGGGAAGTGGCAAAGGCGTTTTCT
The DNA here is from genome assembly GCA_040766545.1 of Christensenellaceae bacterium. Classification (GTDB taxonomy): domain Bacteria; phylum Bacillota; class Clostridia; order Christensenellales; family Christensenellaceae; genus QANA01. The sequence continues at coordinate 43,492 of JAXGQH010000006.1, read as the reverse complement.
TTTTCCTACATGGAACAAGAGGAGCGGAATGTTTTAAAATATACGGAGGAAGTGAAAGCCGCTTACGGGCAGGGGACATATCGGCAGAAAACCCGGGAATAAAGATATTGACTTTTCGGGGTCGGTGAGGTAAAATGGTTTTCGCAGCTGTCTGGCGGCGTAGCTCAGCTGGCAAGAGCAATCGGTTCATACCCGATCGGTCATCTGTTCGAATCAGATCGCCGCTACCAGGCGTCGCGGTGGACTCCGCGACATTCATCCCGCAAGCAATGCTTGCGGGATTTTTCACGCTCCGTCACCGCACCGCTTCCGTGAAAAGTCACGGAAGGGACGGCGAAACCCTTGCAAGCGCGGGTTTTTACGCCGCCTGCCTTCCTACCACCTTTTCACGGTTTGCGGCTTCGCCGTAAAGGGCAAGTTCAACCGCTGCTCCTCCTCTTCCCCACGAAAGAGCGGCTTCGCCGCAAGCAGAAATATCCGTTGACAAGCGGATGTCTGTAAAAGATAATAAAAATGGGGGTATGCGAAATGGCTATGAGCAAAGAACAAATACAGGAGATGGCGAGGCGGCACAAGTGGATCAAGCCGCCGATACCGATGTATACATTGGAAGAAGCAGAAGTAATTCTGAACAGAATGCCCAAAGTACAAGCGGCAATAGAGAAGACCGTGCGGGAACAGGAATCCGATCCGAGAGTGGAGGGGTTGCTGAAGCTATATCTTCTTCCGGGCATACGTAACGGGGAAACCGAGGACGAGATTCTGAATGGCTGGGAGGAGTTCAGTTACTGGGCGCTTCTATAAAAGATAATGGAAATAGGGGTATGCGAAGTGGCTATGAGCAAAATGGTGCTCATGCAATTAAGTAAATACTGTCTGAAAAGGGTATCCGGATATTGGATTACGAAGCGGAAAGGGCAATATAGATTTCACTGGAATAACCCAACAAAAAAAGGGAGCAGATGCTGCTCCCTTTTTGCTGCGGTTTTCCGTTAAGAAATGCGCACGTTTGCGGCCCGTGTTTTGCGCGGGTTCTTGGGATCGGTTTCCGTATCAAACGTGACTTTCTGTCCTTCGTTTAAGGTTTTGAAGCCGTCAGCCTGTATGGCGGAGAAATGGACGTAAACGTCCTCGCTGCCGTTATCGCTGGTGATGAAGCCATAGCCTTTCGAAGCATCAAACCACTTTACCGTACCTTTATTCATTCGGGTACCTCCATTAAATCATTATTTGTACCCAATAAAAGTTCGGATAGGCTGTCAAGTAAAACAAAATTACATAAAAGCATATGGAAATGTTTTGGAATACTCACGCATCATAACACGAAAAAAGCCCTGTGTCAATAAAAAGTAAAGCTCGCCCGTCCCGGCCCCTGTCAAGCCCGCCCGCGCCGGAAAACGGACGAAAATAAAAACGGCGGAGGGGTGCTCCGCCGCGGAAGAAAGGGGGTGGGTGAAAGTCACTTTCTTCTCTTTTCAAAACGCCGCTGGATCAGCTTGGTGAGTTCCATGATGGGAAGGATGGCAAAGGCCAGCAGAATGGCGTAGAGGCACTCCGAAAGGGAGATGCTCTCAAAGCCGAAGGCCTTGGAGAGGAAGGGCACGTAGATGACCGATAAGGTGAGCAGGAAGGACAGGCCCATGGAGCCCCACAGCCACTTGTTGTGGCCGGACATCTGAAAGATGGACTTTCTTCTCGACCGCATGTTGAACGCGTGGAAGATTTCCACCAAAGAGAGGGTCAAAAAGGCCATGGTCATGCCGTCCGGGCTGTTCACCGCCTCCCACCTGCCCGACTCGATGAAGTGCCCCAAAAAGTAGGCCGCCAGTGTGAGAAGAGTGATGGCCGCGCCCTGAAGGGCTACGTCGAGCCCCATGCCCCCGGCGAAGATGCCCTCGAGGGCGTTTCTCGGCGGACGAGCCATGATGTCCGGCTCGCTCTTTTCCATACCGAGCGCCAGGGCGGGGAAGGAGTCGGTGATGAGGTTGATCCACAGGAGGTGGACGGGCTTCAATATGGTAAAGCCGAGGAGCGTGGAAATGAAGATGGACAGTACCTCCGCCAGGTTGGAGGACAGCAGAAACTGAATGGACTTTCGGATGTTGTCGTAAATCCGCCGTCCTTCCTCCACCGCCGAAACGATGGTGGCGAAGTTGTCGTCCGCCAGCACCATGTCCGCCACGTTTTTGGTCACATCCGTGCCTGTGATGCCCATGCCCACGCCGATGTCCGCGCTCTTGATGGAGGGGGCGTCGTTCACGCCGTCTCCCGTCATGGCCGTCACCCGGTCGTTGTCCCGCCAGGCGTTTACGATGCGCACTTTATGTTCGGGCTGCACCCGGGCGTAGACGGAATAGTTCGCCACGTCCCGTTTCAGCTCCTCGTCGCTCATGTCGCCGAGTTCCGACCCGGTGACGGCCCGCTGACCCTCCCCAAGGATGTTCAGTTCCCTTGCGATGGCCACCGCCGTGTCCTTGTGGTCGCCCGTGATCATCACGGGGCGGATGCCCGCCGCCCGGCACTTTTCAATGGCCGCCTTCACTTCGGGGCGCACCGGGTCGATCATGCCCGACAGCCCGAGGAAGCACAGCTCTTGTTCCAGAGCCGCCGCCTCATAGGAAGAAGGCGCTGCTTCCCACTTCCGCGTGGCCCCGCCAGCACCCGGAGCGCTTTGTCCGCCATGGCCTTGTTGGCCAGGAGGATTTCTCCTTCAGCTCCTCCGTCAGGGGAGAGGAACACCGTCTTTCAACACGGATGTGCACCGCTTTAACAGTTCATCCGGCGCGCCGTTGGTGAACTGGATGATTTTTCCATCCGGCGTGGTGAGCACCGTGCTCATCATTTTGCGCATGGAGTCGAAAGGCGCTTCGCCGATGCGGGTGTAGCCCGCCATATTGTCCAGCAGGGAAAGCGCGGCGGCGTCGTTTAAAAGGGCGCATTCCGTGGGTTCCCCCTCCGCTTTGCCGCTTTCGCAGATGCGGGCGTCGCTGGCGAGCGCCATGGCGAGCACGAGAGCCTCCCGGTCGGAAGCGAAATGCTCGGTGACGGTCATGCGGTTTTGGGTGAGGGTGCCCGTTTTATCCGAGCAGATCACCTGAGTGCAGCCGAGCGTCTCCACGGCCGTCAGGCGGCGGATGACCGCGTTCCGTTTGGACATATTGGTGACGCCGATGGAAAGCACGATGGTCACCACCGCCGCCAGCCCTTCGGGGATGGCCGCCACGGCCAGGCTCACGGCCACCATGAATGTGTTCAGCATCCCTTCCCCCGTGATGTTCGGGTAGGAGCGGATGAGGTCGGTGGCGAAAATCACAAGGCAGATGCCAATCACCAGTACGGTCAAGATCCGGCTTAAACCGTTCAGTTTCTTTTGGAGAGGCGTTTCCTCATCCCGGGCGGCGGCCAGCGCTCCGGCGATCTTGCCCATCTCGGTTTTCATGCCCGTGGCCGTCACCACGGCTGCGCCCCGGCCGTACGCCACTGTGCTGCCCATATAGACCATGTTCTTCCGGTCGCCCAGGGGCACGTCTTTTTCGCTTCCAAGAGAAAGCGCTTCCAGCTCTTTTTGCACGGGCACGGATTCGCCTGTCAAGGCCGCTTCCTCAATGGTCATGCTGGCGCACTCGATGATCCGCCCGTCTGCGGGCACCGCGTCTCCCGCTTCTAAAATCACCACGTCGCCCGCCACCAGCTCTTCGCTTTTCACGGTGATCTGCCGCCCGTCCCGGAGCACCTTGGATGTGGCGGCGGCGATCTCCTGAAGGGCTTCGATGGCTTTTTCCGCTTTGTTTTCCTGAAATACGCCCAGCGCCGCGTTGATGATGACGACAGCCAGGATGATCACCACGTCCGTAAAGTGCCGCTCCCCCGAATAGATGGTGGTGGCGGCGGAGATGCCCGCCGCCGCAATGAGCATGATGATCATGGGGTCGGCCAGCTCGCCCAGGAACTTTCTCAGCAGGCTCACTTTTTTGGCTTCCTGAAGCTTGTTCGGCCCTTGTTCCAAAAGCCGCCTTTTGGCTTCTTCGCTTTTCAGGCCGTCCTTTGCCGAGGCCGTCTCCTGGAGCACCTGGGATACGGAGGAGAGATATTCCTTCATGTTTTTAAAACAGTCCTTTCGATGAGAAGTATAAAAAAAAGACATATCTGCTGATGCAGATAAGTCTCGTCGATTTCATACAAAGCCAGAACGAAAACCGTTCGTGTTTGTTGGCTTGGTCACGCGGATGCGCCGACTACTCCCTTATTCACAAAAAATATTATCCCATAAAGGACGGGGCGTGTCAAGGGATTTCCCGCATGGAACGGTAAATATTTCCTTCAAAGCAGACGCAGTCCCGCCCGCTGTCCTTGGCGCGGTAAAGCTCCTTGTCCGCCTTGCCGAGCAGGCTCGTGAGATACACCATGCCGTGCATACCCTTGGTGTTTTCGGGCATGTCCGCCACGCCGATGCTGATGGTCACATGGGGGAAGTCCAGATACCCGAAGGGGATTTTCAATTCCTTCACGGACGCCCTGATCTGAAGGGCAAAGCCGAGGAGCTTTTCCCGGCTCATACCCCGGGTAATGACCACAAACTCCTCCCCGCCGTAGCGGGCGATGATGTCCGTGGAGCGGCGGGCGCAGCCCTTGAGGCAGGCGGAAATTTTAGCCAGGCACTCGTCGCCCCCGATGTGGAGGTAACGGTCGTTATATTCCTTGAAATAGTCGATGTCGATCATGAGGGCGGAGACGTTCTCGTCTCCCCGCCCCGAAGGGCTGGCGATGCGGGGCAGCTGGGAATAGAGTCCCCGCCGGTTTAAAAGCCCCGTGAGCTGGTCGGTCTGAGCCAGCTGCTCCAGCAGCCGGTTGCTTTCAAACAGCTCGGTCTCCTCGTTGAAGCTCCGCCTGGAATAGGCATACTGGGAAATGGAAGCGTAAAAGCTCACGGAGAGGAGGATGAGCATCTGCCGGATCACATAGTCTTCGCAGCCGAGTATCCGGGCAAAGTAGATGTTCACCGCAGCGTAGGGCACCAGCACCAGCATATGGTCGTATATGTTCAGCACGGGAATGATGCTGCAGGCGAGTATCACAAGGGTGTAGTTGGACACGGACTTGGTTTCGGCCAGCTCGGCGTAACAAAAAAACAGCGTGCAGCCCATGCCGATGGCAAGGGTGGACATCACCAGCAGTTTTTTTACAAGATAGCCTTTGATGACGTTTTTGTCGCACAGCCAGCACAATATAAAAGAGACGACGCAGAGGGCGATGAGGGAGTAGACGCCTTTAAACAGATAATCGGTGTAAGGACGGTGCGCTTCGGCCGAGGCGCTGAAAAGCAGGTTGGACACTTCCACCAAAAAGAGCAGAAAAAGGGCGATCCGAAAGCGGGCGATGGTGGTCTTCAATATGCCATGCTTAAAAGACAGGCGGCGGTTCTCCGCTAAAGACCTGGAGCCGTAAAAAACCCCCTCGGATTTTTTCTTCAGTTTCTTCAGGATTTCCATCTTGTGTACGCCTCCCGATACATAAAAATATCATATAGCTTTTTGGGAGATTATACAAGAATTATTTCCGAAATGTTCAGATTTCCTTAATATACTCCTTTAATTCGCACCGCGGGGAAAGAAAAAGAAGAGGAGCGGCCGGGGCAAAAATCGGTAAAATAAGAATCATTTTGACACCCAAAAAGGGAACGTGCGGCGAATCTTCCTTTTTCCCGTGGAAATTCCGTGACGAAATATCAAAAATATGATAAAATATGCCTGAACAGATTGGAGGAATTTTTTTGATCAACGGCAATGTTTCGGGCATCAAGGCCCATATACTGGCTGAGATGGAGGAGATCTATACTCTTAGCTGCGACAGGGGCGAGTTTATCAGCGGCGCGCTGGTGGACGCCCTCTCTACATATACGTCCCTTTTGGAGCGGGAGATTTCCGTGTATATCGCCCGGGGCGGCAAAGTGATGGACGTGTCCGTCGGCAACCGGGAAAACGTCTCCCTCCCCTTTATGAGGCGGAGGAGGGGTCTTGAAGGCATCTCGGGTATCCGCTGCGTCCACACCCATCCCGGCGGCAGCTCGGCTCTGTCGGACGTGGACATCGGTACGCTTTTGTCCACCCGGCTCGACGCCATGGCCGCCCTTGCCGTGCGGGACGGGGAGGCCAAAAGCCTGTCCGCCGCCTTCATCGGCGAAAAGCTCACCGAACCGGCGTTTTTCGGACCCTATCATGCCCGGCGTATTCCAAACACGCTTCTCATGGAGGAGATCGAACGGGCCACCAAACGGGTGGCCGATTTGGTGCGCCTCGGGGACACGGGCGAAAAGCGGGAAAAAGCCATATTGGTGGGTGTGGAGCCGGAGGAGCATCAAATGCGGGAGCTGGCGCTTCTGGCGGACACGGCGGGGGCGGAGGTGGTGGCCGCGGTCACCCAGTTCCGCACACGGGATAAAGCCACTTATGTGGGAAAGGGCAAGCTGGAAGAGCTGAAGCTCCTGGTTTCGGCCACGGACGCCGACCTCCTCATCGTAAACGACGAGCTTTCTCCCATCGAGGTGAAAAATCTGGAGGAGGGTCTGTCTCTCAAAGTGGTGGATCGGACGGTTTTGATACTGGACATCTTCGCCGCGGGGGCGAAATCCAAAGAAGGCAAGCTCCAGGTGGAGCTGGCTCAGTTAAAATACAACCTGCCCCGGCTCATGGGCGAAGGACTGGTGCTTTCCCGGCTCGGGGGCGGCATCGGCACAAGAGGCCCGGGGGAAACCAAGCTGGAAGTGGACCGGCGGCACATCAAGCGGCGGATTTTCGAGCTGGAAAAAGAGATCGACGCCATCGGCACCCAGCGGGGCGTGCGCCGCACCAGGCGGGAGAAGAACACGACCCCTCAGGTGGCCCTCGTGGGCTACACCAACGCGGGTAAAACGAGCCTCTTAAACGCCGTGGCGGGAGAGAACCAGTATGCGGAAGATAAGCTCTTCGCCACTCTCGACCCCGTGACCCGGCGGGTAACGCTCCCCTCGGGCAGGGAAGCGCTCTTTACGGATACGGTGGGCTTCATTGAAAAGCTGCCCCACGACCTCATAAGCGCGTTCCGCTCCACCCTGGAAGAGACGCTCTACGCCGACCTTCTTCTCATCATCAACGACGCCTCGTCCGACGAGTGCCTTCATCAGAACGGCGTGGTGCGGGAGGTGCTTTCGGAGATCGGCGCGGGGGATAAGCCGGTGATCAACGTGTTCAACAAGGCCGATCTTCTGGAAAGAAAGTCCGATCCGGAGGGCGTTTATATCTCCGCCAAGACGGGGGAGGGAATCGACAAGCTGCTCCTGGCCGTGGAAAAGGAGCTGTTTAAAAAGCTGGCCGAACTGAAAATCAAGCTCTCTTACAGCGAAGGGAGCAAGCTCGCCCTCATCAGGAAGTACGCCGTGGAATCGGACATCGAGTATAAGGACGATTTCATTGAGGTGCGGGCGCTCATCCCCGAGGAAAACGCCCGGAGCATACTGGCGTAAGGGGGGCGCGCCGGGAAAGGGGAACGCCCCCATGAAAGGGCGGCTCCCAAAACGGGCGTGCTCTGCAAAAAAAGCTGGTTTTCTGTTTTCAAAGCCCCGGCTGCGGGCACAGGCGAGCTGCCCGGCGGGCGGCTGTTCGCCGGGAAGGATGGTTTCATCACCCGCCTTCCCGGCATTGCCGCGTGATGCGGGTGGAAAAATTGGCTCTGATCGCCTGTGATTGAGAACTGTACCCCTGTTCGCCTCGGGCGTATGGGCGGAGGCCTGTTCATCCGCCGGCGGGGAAAGGTTCTCTTTCTTTTTTTCCCGCGTCGTTCTTCGGGCAGCCGAATCGGCTTTTCCCCCAATCCGCCGCGCCTCCGCGCGCCGAACAAAAAATCCCCATAAAAAGCGCAGGGCCGTTTTTAAAACGGCCCTGCTTTTTTTGCCTATGTTACGGTTTTGAATATATTCTTTTATCTCTTGCAAAGTCCGGCTTTAGCAGCCGCATCCGCAGCCGTCGCCGATCTCGTTGCCGCATCCGCAGCCGTTGTTGCCGAGACCGCCGCAGCAGGCGAGAAGCAGGAGCAGCGTGCAGGTGTCGATGCCGCATCCGTTGCCGCATCCGTTGCCGCAGCCGTTGTTGCCGAGGCCGCCGCAGCAGGTGAGGAGCAGGATGATGGGTAAGCAGCTGTTGCTGCCGCAGCCCATAACGCCGCATCCGTTGTTATTGCAGCCAGTGTTACATGCCATATATATACCCTCCTATATGTTCCGAGTTGCCTCGTGAAGACTTTAGTGTATAATACGGCTGGCATGCAATTTTGGTGCAATCTTTTTTATGCCCTGTTTTGATCGGGCAGATTGATTGTTTCCGGCTCGTAGACGAAGTCGTCCAGCTTGCCGGCGTTATACTGTTCGTAAGCCATGAGGTCCAGATAGCCGTGGCCGGACACGTTGAACAGGATGGTCTTCTCTTCTCCGCGCTCCTTGCACTCCAGCGCCTTTTTAATGGCCGACGCAATGGCGTGGGCGGATTCGGGGGCGGGGAGGAACAGTTCGGCTTTGGCAAAGAGCTTGGCGGCAACAAACACCTCGTTCTGGGTGTAGGCTTCCGCCTCAATGAGCCCCTCTTTGTACAGCCGGCTCACGATGGGGGAGTCCCCGTGGTAACGGAGGCCGCCCGCATGGATGCCGATGGGCGAAAAGTCGTGGCCCAGGGTGTACATGGGCATGATGGGGGTCATCTCCCCCTCGTCCCCAAAGTCGTAGGCGAACACGCCTTTGGTGAGCTTGGGGCAGGCGGAGGGTTCCGCAGCGATGAAGCGGGTGTTTCCTCCCTCCCGGAGCTGCTTGCCCAGGAAGGGCAGGGCAATGCCGCCGAAGTTGGAGCCGCCGCCGTTGCAGGCGATCACATAGTCGGGATAATCGTCCGTGTAGGAGAACTGCTTCAGGGCTTCCTGGCCGATGATGGTCTGGTGCAGCAGCACGTGGTTTAACACGCTCCCGAGGGAGTAGTGGAGCCCCGGGTCGGACACGGCCATTTCAATGGCTTCGCTGATCGCTCCGCCAAGCGTGCCGTTGGCGTTCGGATCTTTGGCCAGCATGGCCCGGCCGGCGGCGGTCACGGGGCTGGGGCTCTTAATCACCTTGGCTCCGTAAGTGTTCATGAGGATGGGGCGGTAAGGCTTCTGTTCGGCGGAAATCTTCACCATGAACACCGTGAGCTCCAGCCCGAACAGCGCGCAGGCCATGGACAAGGCCACGCCCCACTGCCCGGCGCCCGTTTCGGTGGTGAGCCCCCGCATACCTGCGGCTGTGTTGTAATAAGCCTGGGGGATGGCGGTGTTGAGCTTATGGCTCCCCGAGGGGTTTTCACCCTCATATTTATAGTAGAGTTTGGCGGGTGTCCCCAGCGCCTTTTCCAGGCCCACCGCCCGCACAAGGGGGGAGGGACGGAAGCGCAGGAGCATCTCCCGCACTTCTTTTGGAATTTCCACATGCCGCTCTTCCGTCAGCTCCTGTTCGGCCAGATCGGGCGCAAAAAGACCCGAAAGCTCAGCTTTGCCGATGGGCTTCATGGTTGCGGGGGACAGATAATCAAAATTCTTTTTGAAATCGCTGCGGATGTTGTACCAAAATTTCGGAAGTTCTTCGGGGGTTAAAAAAATACGGTTGCGCGGAACTAAAACATTGCTCATCTCTTCTATTCTCCTCTAATCTAAAACTATAACCCCGGGCTTTCCCAGTGCGGGCTTTCCCGCATGCTCTGTCCGGGCGTTTACGTTATGGGTAAGTATATACTCCTTTTTATGCGCTGTCAATAAAAAGATTTGACTTTCCCCTGAAACTTTAGTAAGATGAGTGCAACTTCATATGCGCGGCCGGGAACAAGCGGCCGGCGGGGCTTTTTCAGAGACGCGGCGGAGGGTGCAAGCCGCGGGGCCTGCCGTCCGGGGGCGCTCCCACGGGCGCCGCGAAAAGGAAGGCGGGCGCTTTGCCAATAAGGGTGGAACCGCGGAAGCATGAGCTTTCGTCCCTTGGGGGACGGGGCTTTTTTTATTTTATTCTATGCAGGAGGTCATCAAATGGACCAGAGTCAAAAAACAATGGAAAAAATCGTGTCGCTTTCAAAAAACAGGGGCTTTGTGTTCCCGGGTTCGGAGATATACGGCGGCCTCGCCAACACCTGGGACTACGGCCCTCTCGGCGTAGAGTTCAAGAACAACGTGAAAAAGGCCTGGTGGAAGAAATTCGTCACCGAGAGCCGCTATAACGTGGGCATCGACTGCGCCATCCTGATGAACCCGGAAGTCTGGGTGGCATCCGGCCATGTGGGCGGCTTTGCCGACCCCCTCATGGACTGCAAGAGCTGCCGGGAACGGTTCCGGGCGGATAAGCTCATTGAGGAGTACGCCTATCAGAACCATACGGAAGAAGATCCGGCGGGAATGAGCAAGGAGGAGATGGAAAGCTTCATTTCCGAGCACATTCCCTGCCCCTCCTGCGGCGCAAAGGCCAATTTCACGCCCATCCGCAAGTTCAACCTGATGTTCAAGACCTTCCAGGGGGTGACGGAAGACAGCGCCTCCCAGATTTACCTCCGCCCCGAGACCGCCCAGGGCATGTTCGTGAACTTTAAAAACGTGCTCCGCTCCACCAGAAGGAAAATGCCCATGGGCATCGCCCAGATCGGCAAGTCCTTCCGAAACGAGATCACCCCCGGCAACTTCACCTTTCGCACCCGGGAGTTTGAGCAGATGGAGATGGAGTTTTTCTGCGATCCCAAGGAGGAGATGCAGTGGTTCTATTACTGGAAGGACTACTGCGTGCAGTTTTTAAAATCCCTTCGTATGAAAGAGGAGAACTTCCGCCTGCGGGACCACTCCAAAGAGGAGCTCTCCCACTATTCCAACGCCACCACGGACATCGAATACCTCTTCCCCTTCGGCTGGGGCGAGCTCTGGGGCATCGCCGACCGGACGGACTTCGACCTGAAAGCCCACATGACCCACTCGGGGGAGAACATGACCTATCAGGACCCGGTGACGAACGAAAAGTATGTGCCCTACTGCATCGAGCCGGCTCTCGGCGCAGACCGGGTGGCGCTGGCGTTTCTCTGCGAAGCCTACGACGAGGAGGAGCTGGAAGGGGGAGACACCCGGGTGGTGCTCCGCTTCCATCCCGCCCTCGCGCCCTACAAGGCCGCCGTGCTGCCCCTCCAGAAGAAGCTGGCGGAGAAGGCGGACGAAATCTACGCCGACCTGATGAAGCATCATAATGTGGACTACGACCTGTCGAGGGAGCATCGGCAAGCGGTATCGCCGCCAGGACGAGGCGGGCACGCCCTTCTGCTTCACCGTGGACTTTGAGACGCTGGAAGACAACTGCGTCACCGTCCGCGACCGGGACACCATGGCCCAGATCCGCTTGCCCATCGGAGAGCTGAAAAACTTCCTGGACGAAAAGGTGCAGTTCTAAACCAAAGAAAAAAGCCGCGGCATCCGCGGCTTTTTGATTTTTCGGTTTGAGCAAAGCCGGGTGCGCCCGGCGGGCAAAACTTCCCGGCGGCTTGCGTTTTTGGGCGGCATCCTCCGGAACGGTGGAAAATCCCTTGCCCAAAACGCTCTCCCTGGGCGGCTGGGTGTGCAGAGTCCGGGGCGGAATAAGCTCTGCCCCTCCGCTTAAGACCGCATTTCCCTGCTTTTCAGGCGCTCACAGAAACTCGTTGAACTCCAGATGCTCCCCCGCCGGGCCCCGGAACATCACCATCTTAATGCCGTGATACACCCCGCTCATGGTGCGGATGGGGAACTCCGTCTCCACCCCCACTTTTTTCAGGGCGGCCACCGCCGCTTCGATGTCCTTCACTTTAAGGCACAGGTGGTTGAAGTGCCCGTCCGACAGGGCGGCGTCCGGTTTATTCACCAGCTCCACTTCGCAATCCCCCTTGCGCAAAAAGCAGAGCCACAGCCCCGAGGCAGGGTCGGTCTCGAAGGCCGTTTCAAAACCCAGCACCTCCGTGTAAAACTTTTTGCAGGCCGCCATATCCTTCACATACAGCCCGAAGTGGGCGAGACCGGCGATGTTTTCTTTTAACTCCATGGTCTTCCTCCGTCATGAATGATTTTTTATAAGAATATTCCTGAAAGGGGCATAGTTTTCAATTTTGAAACAAATATGCCTGTATAATAATCATATTGGAAAAAAGGGGAAATGGCAAGGCTGCGATTTAAGTTTTGGCGTTCAGGGTATATAAATATTGAAAAAAGACGGGCAGAATGGTATAATTTTTTAATGTAGCAGTTTGCGTGGCTTTGGAGGACAACATGGCGGGCAGAATTTCAATGCCGGCGGACAGACGGACGCCGGGCGCAAAAAATACAGAGACGCATACGAGATACAGCACCTGGATACGGGCGCTTTCCATATTTATTTCCGTGATGCTGGTGGGGTGCGTGGGCGCCATCGTCTACATATACACCCTTTATAAAGACATCAGCGGCAACCCCTTCTCCGTGTTTGAAAACGGGGAAACGGGGGAGACCCACGTGGACACGGACGACAACATCTACGCCCAGAAAGAAAAAGTGGTGAACATCCTGCTCCTGGGCATCGATTCGGACGCCGAGCGGGAAGAGCAGCGCATGGGCTGGCGGAGCGACGTGATGATCGTCTGCTCCATCAACTTCGCCACAAACGAGATGAGCATGATCTCCATTCCCCGGGACACCTACACCACCGTGAACAAGCTCGACCAGAGCAACGGTTCCATCAAGACCCGGGTGCAGGACCGGATCAACACGGCTTATTCCTACGGCGGCGGCCCGAACAAATACGGCGCCGATAACGCCATGGACGCCATTAAAGAGCTGCTGTCCTGCGGCGGGCAGTTCAACATCCCCATCGACTATTACGCCTCCGTGGATATGGAGGGTCTTCCCAAGCTCATCGATGCGGTGGGCGGCGTGGACGTGGTGCTGGACCGGACGGTGGAAGGCGTGGGCAAAAAGGGCGAGGCCGTCACCATCACCAGCAAGAACGTGGGTTACTACGTCCGGGTGCGCCACGGCACGGGCGGCGGAGACAACGGCCGCGCGGCCCGTCAGATGGAGCTCATCATCCAGATGATGAAGAAAATACAGAAAATGGGCGCGGTTTCGGCGGCCACCAAGCTCTACGACGAAACGGCCAAGTATCTGAAGACCAACATGACCCTGGAAGAGGTGCTGGCGGTGGCCTCCTTTGCGCAGAACTTCAGCATAGACAGCATCGTGTCCTACCGCGCCCCTTCGGAAGGCAAGATGGTTGGGGGCAAGTCCGTTGAGATCCTCGACGCAGACAGTCTGTACAAATTCGTTCTGGAACATTTTTATACGCCCGAAGAACAATAGGAAAGTTAGGAGAACCTTATGAACAGAAGAAGAAAGATTACGCTCGCGCTCGCCGTCCTGATGGCCGCGCTCTTCCTTTTAAGCGGCTGCGGCGGCAGCAAGCCGCTCACAAAGTTCACCCCCCAGGAAGGGGTGGAGCCGGTGGTGCTCACGGGCGCGATCACGGCCAAAGTGGAAAACGGCAAGATCACCGCTTATTTAACCAGCAATTTGGAAGTGGGGACGGTCGTCCGCTTCACCGTCGATTCCTACGATGGGGACGAGCTGGCCGAAGCCCTCTATTCCATCAGCGGGGAAAACGTGAAAGCGGAATTTGATATAGAGGAAGACTGGTCGGGCAAGGTGTATGTGAGCGCCGTGGCCTGCCCCAGCGTGGGAAGCCAGCCCAAGGCCGTCACCGAAGTGTACGGCCGGTATTTCCAGAACATCGACGGGGAGCACGTCATCTGGAACAGCAAGGAAAACATATTTGTGATGCAGAGCGAGAAGTTCAGCGTCAACTGAAAAATCTATTTGACACACTTCGTTTTGTATGCTAACATTGTGAAAATAAAGGCGAGGAAAAAGACGGCGCGCAAAGATAGCCAAAGAGAACTGCCGGTTGGTGCGAGGCAGGGGCAAAGGGTGCGCGCGGATCACTTTGGAGCCGATCTCTGAAAGTTTAGGAGACTCCGCCCGGCGGCGTTACAGCCCTTGAGTCCGGCATTTTGCCAGGGTTGGGCCGATTGGCCAACTTGGGTGGTACCGCGGGTTTTTCGCCCGTCCCATTTTTTGGGGCGGGCTTTTTGTATTAAAAATAACGGTAAAGGAGCACAGTCATGACCAAGGAAAACATGGAAAACATCGCTTTAATTGCAGAGCGAATTAAGGCCCTCCGCGACATTATGGAGGTGTCGGCGGAGGAAATGGCGGCGGCTCTCGGTCTAAAAACGGATGAGTATCTGGAATACGAAAAGGGAGGCACGGACTTCTCCTTCAGCTTCCTCTATACGGTGGCGGATCAGCTCGGCATCGACATCACCGACCTTCTGACGGGTGAAAGCGCAAGGCTTTCCATGTATACGCTCGTCAGGAAGGGCGAAGGGCTTGAAATGAGGAGGCGGAGCGAGTACAAGTACATGCATCTGGCCTACCTCTTCAAGGAAAAGAAGATGGAGCCCTTCCTTGTGACCGTGGAGCCGAGCGACGTGAACGCCGCCACCCACAAGAAGACCCACATCGGCCAGGAGTTCAACTTCATCACCGAAGGCGGCATGACGCTCTATATAGGCGAGGAGAGCGTGCTGCTCGGAGAAGGCGACGCCGTGTATTTCAACTCCAGGTACCCCCACGCCATGCAGGCCGAAGGGGGCAAGCCCTGCCGCTTCCTCGCAATTATAACAAAGTAGAAGGAAAAAACCATGAGGATATTTGAAAAATACACTCGGGGAAAGTTTGAAAATTACGCCGACTTTAAAGCGAATTTCAAAATCAGCGCCCCCGAGGATTTCAACTTCGCCTACGACGTGATGGACACGCTGGCGGCCGAGCAGCCGGATAAGCTGGCCATGCTCTGGACAAACGTGGCGGGGGAGGAAAGGCGCTTCACCTTTGCGGATTTTAAGCGCCTGTCGGACAAGGCCGCCAACTTCTTTACGGAAGCGGGCATCAAAAAAGGCGATATGGTCATGCTCATACTAAAGCGCCGCTACGAGTTCTGGATTTCCATGCTGGCGCTTCATAAGATGGGCGCCATCGCCATCCCCGTCACCCACCTTTTAACCAAAAAAGACATCGTGTACCGGTGCAACTACGCGGAAGTGAAAGCCATCGTCTGCGTCGCGGAAGGGGAGATTTCTTCCCACGTGGAGAGCGCCGAGCCCGAAACTCCTACGATGAAGCTGAAATTCCTGGTGGGTGGCAGCCGGGCGGGCTGGATCGACTTTAACGAAGGTTTGGAACAGGCCAAAGATGTCTGGGAGAAGAAAGAGACCAAGCTGAAAGAGCCCATGCTTTTGTTCTTCACCTCGGGCACCACGGGCATGCCCAAAATGGTCATGCATAACCACGGCTACTGCCTGGCTCATATCCAGACCGCCATATTCTGGCACAACGTATCGGCCGACGGCATCCACCTGACTGTGTCTGACACGGGCTGGGGCAAGGCTCTCTGGGGCAAGTTCTACGGCCAGTGGTTCGGGGAGACGGTGGTGTTTGTGTACGACTTCGACAAGTTCGTGCCTCCCGAAATGCTGAACCTCATCAGCAAGTACAAGATCACCAGCTTCTGCGCGCCTCCCACCATCTATCGGTATTTCATCAAGGAGGATTTGAAGAAGTTCGACCTCTCTTCCCTCCGCTACGCCACCACCGCCGGGGAGGCCTTAAACCCCGAGGTGTTCGACAAGTTCCAGGAAGCTACGGGCATCAGCATCAAGGAAGCCTTCGGGCAAACGGAGACCACCGCCCTCATCGGCAACTGGGTCTGCATGGGCGGCAAAAAAGGCTCGCTCGGCCGGCCAAGCCCGCTTTATGATCTGGACATCGTAGACGAAGATGGAAAGTCCTGCAATGCGGGCGAAGAAGGGGAGATCAGCATACGGACGGACAAGTACGTGCCGCTCGGCATGTTCATGGGCTACTATAAAGACCCCGAGCTCACAAGCAAAGCCTGGCATGACGATATCTACCGCACGGGAGACGTGGGCTGGAAAGACGAGCAGGGCTACTACTGGTATGTGGGCAGGGTGGACGACGTGATCAAGAGCTCGGGCTACCGGATCGGACCCTTCGAGGTGGAAAGCGCATTGATGGAGCATCCGGCGGTTCTCGAGACGGCCATCACGGGCGTGCCCCATCCGGACAGGGGGCAGGTCATCAAGGCCACCATCGTGCTGGCGCCCGGCTATACCCCCAGCGAAGAGCTGAAGGCGGAGCTGCAGGACCATGTGAAGCGGGTGACTGCGCCTTATAAGTATCCCCGGATCATCGAGTTCGTGAAAGAGCTCCCCAAGACCATCAGCGGCAAAATCAAGCGTTTTGAAATCAGGAAGCAAGACCAGCAATGAAGAGCTATCGAAAAATGTTGCATTTCAACTTCCCCACCCGGCGGGGCTTTATGAACATCACTCCCCGGGTGGAGGAGGCGCTCCGGGAAAGCGGCGTCAGGGAAGGGCTGGTTTTGGTGAACGCCATGAACATCACAGCCAGCGTGTTTATTAACGACGACGAAAGCGGCCTCCACGCCGATTTCGAACGGTGGCTGGAAAAGCTGGCGCCCGAAAAGCCCTATGATCAGTACGCCCACAACGGCTTTGAGGACAACGCCGACGCCCATTTGAAGCGGACGGTGATGGGTCGGGAAGCGGTCGTGGCCGTCACGGACGGAAGGCTCGACTTCGGCACTTGGGAGCAGATTTTCTACGGCGAGTTCGACGGAAAGCGGGAAAAGCGGGTGCTCATAAAGATCATCGGAGAGTAAGGAAAAGAGTGATATAAAAGGCAGGGCGTTCGCCCTGCCTTTTTATATTGGAATCCCTTTCAAATTGCCCGCCGGACTTTTCTTCGGAACAAAAAAGTTCTCCCCGTTCCTCAGACCTCCTGTCCTTCTGCCCGGCCTGCGGCGAGCAGGGAAAGCAGGACGAAGCCGAGGCTAATTTCTTTTAGCTGTCGTCAAAACCGTCTGTTTTTCTGGAAAGTGGGGAGAGGGACCGGAGGAGTTTTTTTCTTCCTGCTTTCGTAAGCTGCCCACTATTCCTATTCCGTCCGGCCTGCGGCGAGCAGGGAAAGCAAAAGCGAAATCGAAACCTTATCCCTCCTGCGCCTTCAAAGCCGCTTCTTTTTCCTTGGCGCGGAGGTTCTCTTTGTACTTCCCCCACGCCCGCCCGGCCAGGAGGGCCAGCACCGCTCCTATGAGCGCCAGACCCACCCAGAGGAGGATGGCGGCGTCCCAGCCGAAGAGCGCGCTCACCTGGCCGAAGGCGTACATGGAAAGGGCGCTTCCGGCGTACACAAAGAAGTTCAACAGCCCGAACACCCCCGCGATCCGCCCCTCGTCTTTAAAATAGTTGGGCACCACGCTCACGATCAAAACGTCGATGCCGTTCATAAAAGAGGAGGTGAGGCAGAGGAAGAGAAGGGCAAAGAGGGGGCTTATCCGGCGGAGGAAGAAGAGGAGGAGCAGCAGCAAAAAGGAGAGGAAAAACATGACGCCCATGGAGCGCATCTCGTTTTTGCGTCTGCTGAAAAACTTGGCCAGCAGCACTCCGCCCACGGAAAAGAGCGGCGCGGCGGCGGTGCTTAAAATGGAGAGGGAGACGCTTAAATCATATTCCTCAAAGAGGAGCGTGGGGATCCAGCCCGTGATGCCGTCGTTTAGCGCCCCTTCGATGAGCAGAGCCAGGAGCAGAAACGCGCCTCCGGCGAGGGAGATGAGAGAAAACACCCGAGCGTTTTTCCCCTTCTCCGGCTTGGGAAGGGAACGCTCGGCTGTGGAAAAGTCGTATTTTTTGCCCAGGATCAGATAGGAGAGAGCCACGGAAAGTAGAGCCGCCCCGGCCAGCCAAAAGGCCGGTTTGCCCGCGGAAAAGAGATAGACGAAAAGCGCCGCGGCCACGTAACAAAAAAGCGTGCCCATAGGCCCCGAAGAGCGGAGGTTCACGCTGGCCCGGTTGAGGGCGTCCTTGGAAAGATAGGCGGATAAAAGCCGCACGATGGGCGGGAGAATGAGGGACTGCAAAAAGCCGTTCAGCCCCCAAAGCGCCGCAAGAAGGGCGGGGGCGGAAAAAAGCGGCATTAAAAGATTCAGCAGACCCGAACCGATGAGCCCCGTAAGCAGGGTTTTAAGGGGCGGAAAAGAGTCCCCGAAAAAGGCGTTCACGATCTGACCCAGCCCATAGCAGATGAAAAAGGCGGTGGCCACCAGCCCGGCGGCGGATTTAGAGAGCACCCCAAGGGCAATGAGCTCGCCCATGCAGGCGCTGTACGTCCGCCGGCCCACATAGGTACAAAAATTGGCCGCCCAGCCCAGTGTGAAGAGGGTGCGGGCGGAGCTTGTCTTTGTTTCCATGTATTATATTATACCGGCCGGGGAAGGGGTTGGCAAGAGTTCCAAGGTCTCGCCGTCGATTTGCAGGTCGGCGGCGGAAAACACGCCCGCGCCCTTGAAATAAAGCTCTTCAAGGGGGATCCACTTTTGGATAAAGGGGGTCACGTCCGCTTCCCGCGCCTTCAGCCGTTTAAGCTGTACGCCCGGATCAAGCCGCAGCGCCACTTTCAAGTCGTAATGGGGACGGAGGTTTGGATGCAGGGAATAAGAGCCTTCGACGATGTTTAAAGGCCGATACGCCACCCGCCGGGGCGGCAGGAACCGGTTTTCTCCGCAGGAAAAGGGACGGAGCGTTACGTCCTCGCCTTTTTTCAGAGGCAGCAGCACTTCGGCCAGGAACCGCTCGTGATCCACGTTCCCGCCTGGGCAGGCCAGCCGCGCCACGGTGCGCTTGTCTGGCGGGAGAAAGAAGTCGTCCATATGAAACACGTTGGCGGAAAAAAGCTGTTCAAGAAGCGCGGACAGGGTGGTTTTGCCGCTGCCGCAGTTTCCGTCGATGGCCACGATAAAAGGAGTACCCGCGAAAAGCGACTGTTCCAAGGTGCGGAAAAGTACGCCCGGCCACAAGTGCCGCTTTAAGATCACCCGGTAAGCGGGGGAATAGGCCGCCCGGTAGGCCGGGCTGTGGCTCACAGGGGGATAACCCGCCTGCTGATACGCCGCGAGATACTCCTCCGCCTCTTCTTTTGAAAAGGGAAGCGCGCCTTTTTCCAGCATATCGAGCAGAATACGGATTTTTTCGAGAAAGCCCGGAAGGGTGCCCCGGGCGGCGTTGGCCGACCCCACAAACAACCCGTTCAGCGTTTTCAAAGAGTAGTGGTCAGGCGCGGCAAAAACGCTCACCCGGCTCCAGCCGTCCCCGATGTCCGTAAAAAGCGGTTCGCCCGCGTTTATGGCAGACGCCCGCTCCGTTTCCAGCCGTTTTAAGCTGTCGGCAGGGTCGGCAATCAGGTGCCCCCCGCCGAACTCGCTTTGATAAAGCAGTTTGATGAAATCCGAAAGCCCGGCCTTCGGATAGCGCTTGGAATGCACCCGCAAAACCTCTCTCATGCCATCAGTTTGGCTTTACGAAGCCCCCAGCACGATGAGGGGAATGAGCGCGATGTGCAGCACGATGCCCGGCCAGGCGTTGATGAAGGCGCCCGCCAGGAACTTGTCGAACGTAAATCCGCCGACCACGATAAAGTAGAACAAGCCCCAGACGATGCGGCCGGCCAGCATGGCGCCGATCAAAGAAACGTAGATATTGGCCACGTTCTTCCTGAGGGCGTTGTAGAGGAGCCCGGCGATGAGGCCGTAGGCGGCCAGCTCAAAGAGCATGGCAGTGGCGCCGGGGAACAGGGGCGGCATGCCAAAAATCAGGCTCCGCAGGACGGGCAGGATCGCGCCCACGATGAGGCCGTATTTCCAGCCCAGCACAAAGCCGCAAAGGAGCACGGGAATATGGAGCGGGGAGAGCGCCTGGCCGATCTCAGGGATCTGGCCGGTTAAAAAGGGCAGCACCAGGCCGATGGCCAGGAACATGGCCGCCAACAGGACGTTTCGCAGTTCGTTTTTCTTGTTCATTTTTATTGCCTCTCTTAAAAAATCTCTGCCGGTAAAATAAAAAAACCACGCAGGAGCTTTTTCCGGTGCCCGGAAACTGTACCTTCATGGCAGCAATTTAAAAAATTGGACGGGCGTTTTGTTTCTTGCGTGCCCGGCTTCAGCCGGGCGATTACAATAAAGTATAACAGATTTTTTACGGATTGACAACAATATTGGAAAAGATTATACTTTATGTGACAATCAAATATCCGCAGTCTTGAGACAATGCATATTGCATGAGGAAACAGGTGAAAAGCCTGTGCGAAGCCCGTCGCTGTATGAACGGAGCGCCGCGTTAAAACGCCACTGGGAAACTGGGAAGGCAACGCGGCCGCGGTGAAGTTCGAGCCAGAAGACCTGTCTTAAGATGATACCGGTACCACGAGGTTTTGGAGGAGGTATGTGCGGGAAGGCAGGGAATTTCTCTGCCTGTTCACGCCTCCAAGCCAATAGAAGGAGGTTTTTTTATGTCCCAGAAGACCAAGAAAGTATTGCTGTTTGGAGCCATCGCGCTGGTGGTGCTCCTCGCTGTGTTCCTCGGCCTCTATTTCCTGAACAAGGGAAAGGGCGCGGAGCAAGGCGCGAAGAAGATCACCGTGGAGGTGATCCAGACGGACGGAAGCAAGGAGAGCTTTGAGATTCGCACGGACGCGGAGTTCTTAAAGGAAGCGCTCGATGAGAAAAAGCTCATTGAAGGCAAAGACAGCTCCTACGGCTTTTATGTCACCACCGTGCACGGCGTCAAGGCGGATTCGGCCAAAGAGGAGTGGTGGGCCATCACCAAAAAGGGCGAAATGCTCATGACGGGTGTTTCGGACACCCCCATTGCCGACGGGGACGTTTTCGAGCTCACCCTGACGGTAGGCTGGTAACATGAAGTGGAAGCCCGCCGCCAAAGACGTGGCCGTTATCGGGATCTGTTCGGCCATCCTGCTGGTGGCGCAGGTGTCCATCAATTTCATACCCAACGTGGAGCTGGTGTCCCTCTTGATCATCCTGTACACCCAGTTTTTCGGCGCCCGGACCATCCCCATCATCTATATTTTTGCGCTTTGGAAGGGGTGATTTACGGCTTTGGCCTCTGGTGGATCATGTATCTTTATGTGTGGACGATTCCTATTTCATCGCCCGGGCGCTTAGGGATATGGATTCTCCCCTCGGCTGGGCGATTGTGAGCGGGCTTTTCGGACTGTGTTTTGGGGCGCTCTGCTCCATCCCTTATTTTTTCATCATGGGGGTTGTGGCGTGGCCTACTTTATAAACGGTCTCCTCTTCGATCTCGTCCACTGCGGAGGCAATTTTATGGTGGCGCTTCTCCTCTATAAGCCCCTTCGGCTCACACTGCAGAAAATTTGAAGAAAAGGCTGCTCCCGGATAGCCGGGGGCGGTTTTTTTATGTATAATAAATATATGAATGTACTTTATCGGGAGGCGGACGAAACCGCCCTTTCCCGGGACTTCTTTAAGGGGTTTAACCGGTATCAGAAGGTCACCAAGTGCTGGCGCAAAGAGGCGGGCGGCTGGGTGCTCAAGGATATCGCCTTTGAAGAAACCTGGAGCGAAGAGGAAAAGAAAAAATCCGGACGGATTTAAAAGAAACGGTGAAAGCGGGCGGGGCGGTGTTCATGGCCCTCCATGAGGGGAACGCCGGGTTCTGCGCCGTGAAAAGCGGCTTTTTCGGTTCCCGGGGGTCAGTATCTGGAGCTCTCGGAGCTTCATGTCTCCTCTGAAAAGCGGCGGATGGGCATCGGGAAACAGCTGTTTATGCTGGCGGCCGAACGGGCAAAGGCCATGGGGGCGGAAAAGCTCTATATCTCCGCCCACTCTTCAAAAGAGTCCCAGGCGTTTTATAAGGCCGTGGGCTGCGTGGAGGCGGAGGAGTATAACCCTGCCTCCGTGGAAAAAGAGCCCTGCGACTGCCAGCTGGAATATCGCCTTTAAGGAGAAAAAGCATGGTTCCAAGACTGCTCCACCATTTTGAGCCCCAAACGGGCTGGATGAACGACCCGAACGGCCTCATCTTTTTTAAAGGCAGATACCACGCCTTTTTCCAGCATAATCCCCACGCGCCCCATTGGGACGCCATGCACTGGGGCCACGCCGTGAGCGGCGACCTTCTCCATTGGGAGGAGCTTCCCATCGTCCTCTACCCCGACCGGGCGTATGAAAACGACGGCGGCTGCTTTTCGGGAAGCGCCCTTGAAAAAGACGGCAAGCTCTATTTGTTCTACACCTCCGTCGGCAAAGAGTTGTTCCAGACACAGTCATTAGCCGTGAGCGAAGACGGGATGACATTTGAGAAATATCCGGGCAACCCCATTATCAAGAGCTTCCCCGAGGAAGCCAGCCGGGATTTCCGGGATCCCAAGGTGTTCCCCTTTCAGGACGAATACCGCATGGTGGTCGGCTCGGGAAAAGACGGGGTGGGCAAGGTGCTCCTGTACGGTTCCAAGGACCTCTACCATTGGGAATACATGGGCGTGCTGCTGGAAGGGGCGGAATACGGCGCGGTCATCGAATGTCCCGACCTGTTCCCTCTGGGGGACGGCTATGTGCTCATGTTCTCCCGGATGAAGCGGGAGACCCATTCGGTGCTGTTCCTCTACGGGGATTTTGACGGCCGGACGTTCACCCCGAGGGTGAAGAGCCAGCCCGAGGCCGGGCCCCACTTTTACGCGCCCCAGACCTTTCTTGCCCCGGACGGGCGGCGGATCCTCATCGCCTGGCTCTATAACTGGGGAAAGCCATTGGACGAAGGGGCAATGATGGCCGGAGCGCTCACCATCCCCCGGGCGCTTTCCGTGACAAAGGAAGGGCGGGTGAGCACTTTTCCCGTGGGGGAGGCGGCGCACCTTCTCCGGGAAACAGACGAAACGCTCCATATCGAAGGGAACACGCTTCACATACGGGCGGAAAACGGCAATTCCTTTTCTTTTGCAAGCCCTGAACCCATCGGGGACGTGCGGATTTTAAAAGACACCAAGACCATGGAGGTCTTTGTAAACAAGGGCAGGTGCTCCGCTTCCTTCTGGTTTTATAAATGAGGGTTGCGCGGAGAAGGAGACTTGTCTATAATAGAAATAAGGAAAAATAGGAAAGAGGTGAAATAAATGACGGTTGTGTTCATCATACTATTTCTCTTATTTGCCGCGGGAAACCTCTGGGCCAACTTCAAGGAAAACGTCCGCCTTGCCAACCTCACAAAGCCCTTTTTGATGCTGCTTTTAATGGGGCTTCTCCTTTCGCTTGTGAAAACGCCCAACGCCTTTGTGGTTGCGGGCCTCATTTTCGGTTTGGCGGGAGACATCCTCCTCATCAGTAAAAAGAGCGAGCGGCTGTTTATGGCCGGGCTGGTGAGCTTCCTTTTAGGGCACGTATGCTATATCGTGGCCATGTTCATCAAATCCGCGGGATTTTCTCCGGCTTTTGCCGTGCTGTCTTTTGCGGCGCTCGCGGTCGTGGGCGTTCTTTCTTATCTCTCCCTGGCCAAAAAGATCTCTTCCGAAATGAAAATACCTGTGATCATCTATCTGGCCATGCTGGTGTTTTTAAACTATGTGGCCGTGAACATACTGGCCGGGGCTTTCAGCTTCGCGGCCCTGCTGCTCTTCATCGGCACCGCCTCTTTCTATGTTTCGGATTACATCCTTGCCCGGGGGCGGTTCAGCGAACGCCTGAAAAAGCAGGAGTTTGTGGTGATGACCACTTACATAGCGGCTCAGGTGCTCATCGCCGCCGCGCTCATTGCGTGAAGAAAAGCGCGCTCAAACAGCCATAAAAGAACCCGGAGGATTCCCGGGTTCTTTTTGATAAGGGGGGGGCGCCGGACGCCGTATGCGTCCGGCTTTTTTATACAGGAGGAGCCCCCGGTCAGAAAATCAGGTTTAAAAGGGCGCAGCACAAAAGCCCTAAAAGGGTGGGGAGGAGAAAGGAGAGGAGCGTCCACTTAAAACTTCCCGTCTCCTTTTGGATGGTGAGAAGCGTGGTGGAGCAGGGCCAGTGAAGGAGGGAAAAGACCATGACGCACAGGGCGGTGAGCGCCGTCCAGCCGTTGCTTTTTAAGAGGACGTTTATTTCCAGCATGGAGGAGAACTCTGTGAGCACGCCCGCTTTGGAATAAGCCATGATGGCCACGGGGAGCACAATCTCGTTGGCGGGAAGACCCAGTATAAAGGCGCAGAAGATCACCCCGTCGAGCCCGAAGAGCCGGGCGAAAGGGTCGAAAAAGCCCGCGATGTGGGTGAGAAGGCTCGCCCCGCCCGCCTGGACGTTTGCCAGCAGCCAGATGAGCGCCCCCGTTGGGGCGGCCACCGCCGCCGCCCGGCCGAGCACGAAGAGCGTCCGGTCAAAGAAGGAGCGGTAAATCACCTTTAAGATTTGGGGTTTTCGGAAAGGGGGAAGCTCCAGGGTGAAGGAGGAGGGGACGCCCTTTAAAACCGTTTTGGACAGTAAAAACGAGGAGAAAAAGGTGACGAGGATGCCAAAGAGGATGAGCCCCATGAGCATGAGCGCGCCAAGAAGCGCCCCCTGAACCCCGCCCACGCTCCCCGAAAAGAACACGCTGATGAGGGTGATGAGGGTGGGGAAACGGCCGTTGCAGGGGACGAAGTTGTTTGTGAGTATGGCGATGAGCCGCTCCCGGCGGCTGTCGATGATGCGGCAGCCCACCACCCCCGCGGCGTTACAGCCCAGGCCCATACACATTGTAAGGGACTGCTTTCCGCAGGCCGAGCAGCGCATGAACAGATTATCAAGGTTGAAGGCGATGCGGGGCAGCACGCCCAGGTCTTCCAGCAGGGTGAAGAGCGGGAAAAAGATGGCCATGGGAGGGAGCATCACGGCCACCACCCAGGCCAACGTGCGGTACGCCCCGAGCACCAGTATGTCGTGGAGCCAGGGGGGAAAGGTGAGCAGGCGGAACAGGTCGCTCAGCCGGTCCTGAACCCAAAAGAGGGCCTTTGCCAGCAGGGCGGAGGGGTAGTTGGCGGCGGTGATGGTTATGTAAAAAGTGAGGCCGAGAAGGAGGAGCATGATGGGAATTCCCGTCCATTTGCCCGTAAGCAGCCGGTCAAACTTGCCCGCCGCGACCCGCTCCTTCCGTTCGGTCGTTTTCACGCAGGCCGCCGCCACCTCCTCCGCCTTTTGATAGGCTTCAAATGTGAAGTCTTGCTTTTTCATGAAAAAAAGAGGCGCGGGGA
Source organism: Christensenellaceae bacterium (assembly GCA_040766545.1). Classification (GTDB taxonomy): domain Bacteria; phylum Bacillota; class Clostridia; order Christensenellales; family Christensenellaceae; genus QANA01. Next base: position 18,250 of record JAXGQH010000006.1, on the reverse strand, counting down.
GGGGCGTCCCGATCAGCTCCTCCGCTTTTTGAATGAAGCCCCGGTCGTTTTGCAGCAGCTTGATGGCTAAAAAGCGTTTGGAGAGGCAGGGGGGAAAAGAGGGGATAAGCCCTTCCAGCCGGGCAATCTCCTCTTCCGCCTTTTTGCCGTAATCGATGGGTCTGCTCTCGGGGCAGCCGTGCCGAACATGCTCCTCTATCCGTTCCATGAGCTTTAAAAGCCCCCGGCGGCTTCGGGCGGCGGTGCCCACCACGGGCACCTTCAAAAGACTTTCCAGTTTTTTCACGTCCACCTCGACGCCCTGTTTTTCCGCTTCGTCTAAAAGGTTCACGCACACCAGCACTTTTTTGCCCGTCTCCAGAATTTGCAGCACCAGGTTTAAATTGCGCTCCAGGCAGGTGGCGTCGCACACGGCCACGATGAGCTCCGCCTCGGAAAAGCAGATGTAATGGGATGCCACCTCCTCGTCTTTTGAATGGGCGTTTAAGGAATAGGCGCCGGGGATGTCCGTCACGATATAGCTTTGACCGTTAAAGGTATAGCGGCCCTCCGCGTTCTCCACCGTCTTGCCCGCCCAGTTGCCCGTATGCTGCTTCATGCCCGTGAGCTCGTTAAAGACGGTGCTCTTGCCCACGTTGGGGTTGCCCGCGAGAGCGATACGGATGGCCTCACTCTTCATAAGAAACCTCCGAAACCGAAATGTAATCCGCGTCTTTATTGCGAAGGGCGATGACGGTGCCCCGTATGCCGTATGCCCGCGGGTTGCCCGAAGGCGCCGCGAACAGGAAATGCACGTCCGCGCCGGGCGTGAAGCCCAGCTCATGCAGGCGTTCGGAAATCGGGCTCTCGCCTGTCAGGATGATCTTTGCGTTTGTTCTTGAGCCAAGCTCAGTCAGTTTTGTCGTCATACTTCAAAATATGCCTTCCTGTGAGAAACAGTGAAGGGAAAAGAAAGGAAAGACAAAGCGGGAAAAGAGCTGAAAAGGCCGGTTGACGGGGGATTTTGCCCATGTTATACTAAAAAAAGAGCGTGTGCGAAGATATTTTAACAATTCGTATACGCTCTTTTATAGGGAGGGACGCGATATGCTGAAAAAGATTTTTTCCAAAAACACAGTCATAGACCTTTTATTTGAGCTGGCGGGCAGTTTTCTCGTGGCGGTGGCCATCTATAACTTCGCCTCCCCCGCCCGCTTCCCCATGACGGGCTTTTCCGGCCTGGCGCTCATCCTTCACCGGCTGTTTTCCCTGCCCATCGGCGCCACCATCATCCTCATGAATATCCCCCTGGCGCTCTTCACTTATAAAACCCTGGGTCACGCAGGCTTTTTCTTCCGTTCGATCCGGTGCATGATCCTGTCTTCCCTCATGCTCGACCTTGTGGCCCCCTTCCTCCCGGTGTACGAGGGGGAACGGCTGCTGGCCGCCGTGTGCATCGGCGTGCTCTCGGGCTTTGGCTATTCGCTCATCTATATGCGCCGCTCCTCCACCGGGGGATCGGACTTCATCATCATGTCTTTAAAAAAGCGGCGGCCTCACCTGTCCATCGGGAAAATCGCCTTTTTCTGCGACGCGGTCATCGTGCTGGCGGGCGGCATCCTCTATCGGGATATGGACGGCATGATTTACGGCCTCATGATCAACTATGTGGTTTCCCTCGTGGTGGATCGGGTGATGTACGGCATGAACGCGGGCAAAATGGCCCTCATCGTCACCGAGAACGGGCTGGCGCTGTCCGAAGCCATTGATGTAAGCTCGGGGCGAGGTTCCACCATCCTTCCCGCCCGGGGCGGATACAGCAGCGGCGACAAACAGGTGGTCATGTGCGCCTGCAGCAACAAGGAGATGTACGAGGTGGAAAAAGCGGTGAAGCAGGTGGACCCGGACTGTTTCATCATCATATTGGAGTCGAACGAAGTGGTGGGAGACGGGTTTATCACAAGAAGGCACTGATTGGACAGAAAAATCCGGGGAAAGGCGCTTCTAAGGCGCGTTTCCCTTTTTTGCGAATATGCGCGGGAGAAAATATGACGGAAAAACTCTATTATAAGGACAGTTTTATTCATTCCTTTACGGCAAAGGTGCGGGCGGTGACCGACAAAAAGGGGAGTGCCGCTCTTCTGCTTGACAGAACGGCTTTTTTCCCCGGAGGCGGCGGGCAGGACGCGGACGAAGGCACGCTGGCCGGGCGGGCGGTGAAAGGCGTGGAAGAATCGGAAGGGGAGATTTATCATCTGGTGGACGACGCCTCGGGCATTTTGCCGGGGGACGAAATCGAAGGCCGCCTTCACTGGGCGCTCCGCTTTGAGCGGATGCAGCAGCATTCGGGGGAGCACGTGCTCTCGGGGGTGATGCATCGGGAATACGGCGCTCAAAACGTGGGTTTTCACCTGGGGAACGAACTCACCCGGCTGGATTTTCATCTGCCCCTGTCGGAGGAGCAGATCAGAAGGGCGGAAACGCTGGCCAACGAGTCCGTGTTCCAAAACATCCCCGTCTGCGCCGGGCTGTATGGCCGGGAGCAGGCGGCGGGATACAGAAGCAAAATCGACATACCGGGGGAGAGGTGCGCATCGTGGAGATAGAGGGCGTGGACAGCTGCGCCTGCTGTGCACCCCCACCTCCGGACGACAGGAAGATCGGGCTTATTAAAATCGTCTCCTGGGAGCCCTATAAAGGGAGGGCGTGCGCCTGCACATCGCCTGCAGCGGCCGGGCGCGCTTTCCTACGCCCGCTTTCTCTCCGGGCAGGCGGAGGAGTTTCCCATCTGCTGGCCGCTAAGCCGATTCCCTCGCCCGGGCGGTCAGGTGTTCCGCGCCAATTACGACGGCATGAGAACCATGAACGCCCGCTTGCAAAAGCCTTCGGGAGCTGGCGGCGGGGGCGGAAGAAGCGGCGGGGGACGCGGTGGTGTTCGAAGGACTGCTGACGGGAGACGCCCTTCGGGAATACGCCAACGCCCTTGCGCAAAAGACGGGGCGCGCTCTTTCTCTTTTCGGGAGAGAAGAGGGGAAATATGATTGCCTACTCCTTTTGAGCGAAGACGTGCGGCCTTTTGCCAAGCTCTTAAACGCCCGTTTTTTGGGAAAAGGCGGCGGAAGCGCCGAAATGTGCCGGGGAAGCCTCGCCGGAAGCCCGGAAGAGATCGAGGGATATATCAAGAATCTGCGGGAATAGAGAAACGGACGTCCGAGCGGGCAGGGCGGAAAAGCCGAAATAAAGGGTATATATCCAAGGTTTGCAGAAAGGCGATATGCCGGATTGCAGCAATGCCAAAAGCCGCGGGAAGGGCAGGCGATATGCCTGAATGGCGGCGACACTAAAATCCACGGGTGTGGCGACTGGGAATAAAAGACCCGCGAAGAAGCGCGGCGGCCTGTGCGGGCCGAGGCCGTCAGCCGGTAGAGTATGGCAGGAAATATGCTGTGCCGGAGGTTTCCGCTTCACAGCCGGCCAAGAGGCGGCGGTTTGGCGCGGTATGCAATTCATCAAGAAGAAAAGCAAAGGGCGATTGCCCTCTTTTGCTTTTTGATCCGCTTCTATAATTCCGCCAAAACCGACTTCAAAAAACGCTCTTTGGGTGCGGATCCGGCCCCGGCTACGCCCGGCTCAGGTCGCCCACAATGGCCTGTTCGGAGAACAGCGCGGTGGTTCCGCCCGTGTGAAGAAAAATCACATTGCTGCCCGGGGAGACGGCCCCGCTTTTGATGCACTCGAGCATGCCGTAAAAGGCTTTGCCCGAATAGACCGGGTCTGCGAACAGACCCTCCCGCCGGGCGAGGTAGCGGATGGCGTCGTTCACCTCTTTGCTCGGGATTTCATAGCCCTCTCCGTAACCGCCGTGGAGCGTCAGCGGCGGTCAGCTCCTGTTCCTCCGCGCCGAGAAGAGAAGAATGTCCTGAGACTCGTCAGCTCCTCTTCATAGGAGGGCTCCTTTGGCCCCACCAGCACGCCGTTGACGACACAGGGTTCCCGAGAAGAGCTTTTGCGGCCATGAGACCGCCGAGCGTGCCCCCCGAACCGGAGGGGACAAACAGGTGATCGGGCTCCACCCCCATGGCGCGGGACTGTTCCAGCGTTTCCGCGTAGGCCTCAATGAACCCCAGCGCGCCCACGGGGGACGAGCCGCCGCCGGGGATGTCGTAAACCGTATGTCCGGCTTTTTCCAGTTTGCGGATATACGCCGCAGCCAGGGCTTTCCGCTCTTCCGCCGCCTGCTCCTTAAAAGCCTGCTCTTTGTCGGACATCACGTGGATTTCCGCGCCCAAGATGGTGTCGAGAAGCATATTCGCCCGCACGTCCTCCGGGTTCGGCTCCACCACCGCCTCCAAGAATAAGACGGGATTTAGGCCGCACTGACGGGCGGCGGTGGCCGTCTGCATGGCGTGGTTGGACTGGGTGGCTCCGTAAGTGACCACCGTATCGCAGCCAAGGCGCTTTGCGTCCCCCATGAGGTACTGGAGCTTGCGCACTTTGTTGCCTCCAAAGAGGGAGACGCCCGAAAAGTCTTCCCGCTTCACATAGAGGTTCACGCCGTAGTCCGCCGAAACCTTTTTAAGCTGATAGAAGGGCGTGGGGTAAAAACCCAGGTTTTCCTTTGGGAACTTTGCCAGCATCCGCCGGACTTCGTCGATCGTCTTCATACTTCCTCCAACCGCTTTTTTCTTCATCCTATCACGGGGGCGCGCGCCTGTCAAAGCGGAAGCGTCACGCGGACGGGCGCATCGATGGTCATACTATCTGGTGTAACGAGGCAGTCCACCGCCCGTATCTCCACGCCCGCCCGCGCCGCCTCCGCGAGCGCCGCCCCGAAGGCGGGGTGGGTCGCGTCGTTTGGCATGAACAAAGAGGGGCCTTTCATCTGAATGACGAATAAAAGCGCGCAGAGATAGCCTTGCCGAGCGAGCTTTTCCATCTCCTGCACGTGCCGGAGTCCCCGGAGAGTGGGCGCGTCGGGAAAGTAGGCGACGCCCTCTTCCTCCAGCGTGCAGCCCTTCACCTCTATGAGCAGGGGACGACCCTCTTTTAAAGCGTAGAAGTCGAAGCGGGAGCCGCCGAGCGCGTATTCCCCCCGAAGGCCGGTAAGCGCGCCCATGCCTCCGGCGGCGAGCCACTCCCGGGTGGCGGCGTTGGGCGCGGCAGAGTCCATGTTGATGAGAAGGCTACCGTCCTTGATCGGCTTTTCCACGGCGATCAAATCCCAGGCCGTTTTCCGCGGTCCCTCCGGGCGGCGCTCCAAAAACACTTTGGCAAAGGGGGTCAGCAGCTCTTTACACCGCCCCGTGTTTTTCACATGAGCCACCACTTCGTCCTCTCCCACCCGGCACAGGGCGATGAATCGGTTGGGCCGCTCGATAAACCGCGCTTCGCGGACGTTTTCGTATCGCATATCCTTCCTTTCGCAAAACGCCCCAAAGCGGCGGGGCGGGTTTCTCAAAAATATGGTAACAGCACGGCGGCGTTTTGTCAAAAGCAGAGGACAGGCCGGTTGACAAAAGGAAAAGAATGGTGCTACACTCAAAAAAATATGTTTAGGGGGGAGAATGATGAAGTTTATACTGTACGGCGGCATAGACGCCTTCGGAAGGGACACGCTCGGCGTGCTGCTCCGTCACGAAGTGCAGAACAATCTGCCCATCGGCTTTATCCGAAACGACCGGGGGTTTGACACTTCCGACTGGATTCTGGCCGCGGTGAAGGACGAAAGCGGCAGCGTGCTCTTGACCGCCGCCTGCACGCCGCCCTTCAACCTGGTGCTCTACGAGACGGACAATAAAGCGAACGACGAAGCGGTGCGGCTGCTGTCCGATGAGCTGAAGGGTTTGGGCTTTCCAGTTCCCGGGTGTGCTGGCTGAGCAGAGCCTGGCCCGGCGGTTTGCGGAAATCCATATGGGGAAGGGCAATTTCGGCCTCCACCACTCCATGAACATCATGCGGCTCGACAAAGTGGCCGACATCAAAAAAGCCCCCGGCCGCTGCCGCCCCCTCAGGGAGGACGACCTTTTTTACACGCCCTACTGGGAGCGGGCGTTTGGAATAGAGTGCGACGTGGAGTATTACGACCTCCCCACTCACCTCGAGACAATCAAGCGCCGTCTCGGAAAAGACATCCATTACATCTGGGAAGACCCCGTGCCCGTTGCTCAGGCGGTGAACGCCCGGCGCACGGAGAACGGCGCGGTGGTAAATGGGGTATATACGCCCCCCTGGTATCGGAACAGGGGCTACGCCTCCTCCCTGGTGGCCGAGCTGTCCCAAATTCTCCTCGACCGGGGCAACCAGTTCTGCTGCCTCTTCGCCAACGCCAAAAACCCCATTTCCTGCGGCATTTACCGGAAGATCGGCTACCGGGATCAGTGCGTGTTCGATGAGATTCGGTTTATAAAAGGGGAGTAGAAAAGGAAGAAGTTCCGCAGCGGGAAAGCGAAAAAGCCCCGGTTTTCTTCTTTACGCGGCAGACGGAACGGCTTTTTGAGGCATGTTCGCGGCTGTCTATAAGAAGGTACTGTTTTCTTGCGGCAGTAACAAAGAGCCTGAACGGGCCGCGCGTCCGAACGCCAATCATTATGAAAGGCCCTGCAAACGGCAGGGCCTTTTCTTTTTTGAGCAGAGAACGTCTCAACACAGGGTTTGTGATACGAGACGACTTCTCCTCCCGCAGGGCTTTCCTTTTTGAGAAGAGAACGCCTCAACGCCGCTCCGGGTCTTCCGCCTCTTCCAGCGCCCAGATGTAGGGGTTCTTCCTGAAAATCAGGCAGACGAGCACCCCCGCTATCCCAAGGAACAGGTGGAAAAGCGCCGCTCCCGTTCCTTTGCCCGCGCCGAACAGAGCGGTGAGCGGGCTGCCTTCTCCCTGTGCCGCCATCAAAGGCTCAAAGACCCGGTCTACCAGCAGCCCGCCCAGCAGAGAACCGGCGGGAATGGTGAAGTATTGCAGGGTGTTTCGCACGGCATAGACCCGCCCCTGCATTTCAAGGGGGATATACGACCGGAACAGGGCGGACATGTTGGCGCTCATCACGGGCACCACGATCCAGCCAAGAAGAGAACCCAGGCACCAGACAGGCACGCTCCGGCCAAAGGCGAACAGGAAATTTTCCGTGCCCATGGAGAACAACAATGTGTTGCAGATGAGCCGCACCCGGCTTTTGGGTGGCTTTTTAAGCGAGACCCAGATACTCCCGAGGATATTCGCCGCGCCCATGCAGGCGTTCACAATCCCAAGGGCGGCTTCTCCGCCTCCTTTTCTCGAAAGGAGCATCACCGGCCGGGCCGCCTCGTGCATGGAAGCGATGAGGTTGATGGCGGCTAAAAAGAGGATGAGCCACAAAACGCCTTTGTGCTTTTTTAAATAATGAAATCCTTCTTTGGCGGAAGTTGGCAGAGGTTCTTTTTCCCCGCCGCCGGGGACGTTTGGAATGGGGATAAAAAACAACAGCGCAGCAAAAGCCGCGAAAAACGTGGCGAGGTCGAAAAGAAGCACCGCCCGGATGCCGAGAAGGGAGAGAAGCGCGGCGGCAAGAGCGGGGGTGAGAAGAGTGGAAAGAGAGTGGGAAAGGGAATACAGGCCGCTCACTTTCTGATAGTGCTCTTTGGGAGCCAGAAGGCTCACCGTCACGTCGGCCGCAGGCTGCTGAAAGGCGTTCATAAAGCCGTTCAGAGCATTTAGCACGTACAGGTGCCACACCCGAAGGGCGCCCGCCTGAAAGAGGCCGTATGTCAGGAGCGTGGTGCAGGCGGCGAGGCCGTCGGACAGGAGGGAGGAATTTTCTTTTTATCCCACCGATCGGTAGGCGTCCCCGCAGGCCATGCTGAACAGGACGTAGGGGAGGTAAGAGCAGACGGTCAAAAGCGCCGTTAAAAGGGCGGAACCCTGCTGCGCGTAAGACCAGACGATGAGGGCGTAACTGGTCATGGAACTGCCAGGCCCGAAGGGACTGGGTGGATACAACGTTAAAGAGGGCCTGAAATTTCCCGGGAATGTTTTTTCATGTGACTTTGCTCCTTGTGTTTAATCTGGATGAAAAAGCAAAGTCAGACCGGACGGTTATCCGCCTGGGCGGAACCCACCTCCATGCAGCCCGTCGGTCAGACCCTGCATGGAGCAAAGACGCGCAGTTGATTTTTTGACACTCTGTTTCATAAAAACATTCTTTCCGGGGAAGCGCTTCCCTGTCTGTTTCTTGCTTCGCCCGCAAAAGGTACGGGTAAAAGCGCTTAAAGGGCCGGATTCTGCCGGGAAACCGCAAAAAAGATGGTGAAACATCTTTTATCATCGTGAAGCCTTGATGAACTTTTTTAATGCCCATGCCCATGGGTTCCGCCACCCGGATGGAGGCGGCGTTGGTGACTTTTCACGATGGCGTGCACCTTTTTCGGCGTTCAGCGTTTGAAAGGCATACTCCTTGCAGGCCTTCGCCGCTTCCCGGGCGTAGCCCTTGTGCCAAAACCGCTTCTTTAAAGGTAGCCCACTTCCAAAACCTCTTCGCCTTCGCAGGGCTGCATGGTGAGTCCGGCCTGTCCGGCCATTTCCCCCGTATCCTTTAAAATGACCGCCCACAGCCCGAAGCCGTACTTTTGATATCGGGCCAGCTGCCGGTCAAGCCAGTCCTGCACGTCCTGATCAGTGAAGTCGCGCTCGTAGGCGTACATCACCACCCGGGTCCTGCAGAATTTCCGCCAGATCCTTAAAATCCGCCTGGGTGAGCTCTCTTAAATAGAGCCGCTTTGTCTCTAAAATCATGTGATCCTCTTGGCGGGTGTTATAACCCGCTGGCCTTCTCGAAGGCGCCTTTATGAGCACCTGCTTCTGAAGCATCATTTTTTGGCCTCTTGCGATGACGCCCTCGATGTTCAAATCCTCGTCCAGCAGCACCCAGGTCGGCATCGCTTCCCGCCTGAACGGCTCCCTTGCGGGGATAGAGGTTCAAGGCCTTGGCCACGTTCGACGATGTAAGGGGCGCTCTCCAGGGGCATGTTCTTTTCCGTCACCAGCTCGCGGATGGTGTTATAAAGAGTGGTCATCTGCCCCACGCCTGCGATGTGCTCCCGCTTTTCGTCCCAAATGGGCATGCTGCCGTTGGAATCCGAACTCATGGTGAGGAGTTCGGGGACGGAATTCTCAATGAGTGCGGGGAAAAATTCCGGCACTTCGGGGCCGGCGGTGACGTCCGCATAACCGCCGAGACGGGTAAACGCCGCGGCCTGGTTCGGGTGCCGCCCCATATGGGTGGGCCGGAAATGATAAACCGGAATATCCGTGGCGCGCACACCGGTCTCCATAATGGGCTCGATGCCCACCACTCGGGGTGCCGGCGCCGATATGCATGTGCAGCACTCCGGTTTGCCGCCTATCAGCGCCGCCATGCGGATTTCGGAGGCAAAGGCGAGTCGGATGAGCTCCTCTCTCGTGGGGTGGGTGCCCCGATTGTCCGAGAAAGCCAGCTTGCAGCCGATCACTTCGCTTAAAAATATAATATCTTTGGCCACCGAGCCGGTCAGGGTGACGGGCGGATATTGATACGAGCCGGTAAGGCACCAGGCGGTGAGGCCCTCGTTGTTGAGCGCCTTTGTTTTGGCCAGGAGGCTTTCCACGCTTCGGGTGAAGCCGTCCGTTCCCAGCACGCCCACCAGCGTGGTCACGCCCGCCCTGATCGCGTCGGACAGCTGCAGCTCGAAGGGGTGCGGGTGCGCAGTCCACCTTCGCCGCCTCCTCCCGTGATATGCACGTGCTGGTCGATGAAGCCGGGGACGAGTATCTTTTTCGATACGTCCAGAACTTCCAGATCCGGAAGGCTCGGGGAGAGGGCCTCGCCCACTTGGGCGATTTTATCATAACAGATTAAAACATCCTTTTTCCCAAGGGGCGCTTTGGTGAAAAAGACCCGGGCATTTTTAAGCAGCCCAGCATATGAATTTTACGCCCTTCTGCGGTGCCGGCGACACCGCCTGTTTCTTCGGAATTTCAAACAAGCCCTGTTCAAAAAACAGGACTTGCGACGTTTGATTTACGCCTGAAAAAGAGGCAGGTTTAATTCAAGTCAATGAGTTTTGCGGCAATCCCTTCAAGGCCGTTCAAATCCTTCACCAGCCGTTCCACTTCTTCTTTTTCCCCGCAGGGCTGGAATGATGAGCCCGTCGTTGGCGCAAACATCCTCGCTGGCCTCGTGCAGCCCCAGGCGGGCTTTGATCATGCAGCCGTTTTGGTGAGCGCCTCCTGGAATTTCACTGCGTTGCCCCTGGTTGTCCATCCGTATGCCGATGACGTAATAACAAGACATGGGTTTACCTCCTCTGATTTGCGAAATATATTTAGTATGGGCAAATCTGCGCTTTTAGAGACACGTTTCGCCCATGACCCATGTCTTATTTTATGACAGATCGCGCTTCTTTTCAATGCTTTGCTCTGTTTGTCCTGTAAATCGCGTCATAACGGTGAGCCGGATGGGGCGCAAGAGCATCAAAGCGTGCCCAAAGCTATCTTTCGATGAAGACCCGATCGCTCCCGTCAAATTTCATTTTTGATGTCGATAGTCCGCGTCATTGGTGCAGAAGAACAGCCATTCGCCTGCGACGCTCACATTAAAGCAATGCCCTTCCGCCATGTTTTTCAGGGCGCCTCCGTCCGTTCTGATCCGATACAATCCGTCAGCGTCCGCAATTGGGATTTTTGGACATCATATAAATAAAGCCATCCGCCCCGGTATAAAGCATCACGCTCCCGTCATAGATCTCCTGACGCCCGTTCCGTCGAGCGCCATCTGAATTCCGTAGGGCGATTGTTCCAAGTCCCTTAGCAAAGTCTGGTCCTCATGAATATGAAGAGAAGTCCCATATTGTCACGTCGGATACGCGTACGTTCGCGCCTTCGTCGAGTGCGACTTTAAACAGATTATTGTATCCTTCGCCTTCCACCTTGCGCAGATAATAAAGTGAGCCCTCGTGTATCTGCCAGTCGACGTGCATCCTGCTTCCCTGTCCGGCGTCCTCCGCAAGCAAAGTCACCTCGGTGCCGTCCGCCCGCATCCGGCAGATGGCGTCGCCGTCCGTATAGTAAAGCCAGTCGTCCAGCACACCAAAAAGCGAAGGATCCGCACACGCCTTGATGCTCTTAGGCTGCTGCGTCCCGTCTGTGAAACGCAGCGTAAATGGCGTCCAGTCTGAAAGAACAGACAGCGCCGCTGACGTTCAGATTTCGGCTTCGCCCTCGCTTCGCTTGTTTCCACGTTGCCGCCGTCCGGATCGGCGCGCCAGATGTTGCCGCCGTTCTGCCGGTCAGCGCCTTAATGTCCCGGTGTCGCTCAACACAGCATACCCTTCGTTTCGGATATTGACGGCGAATTGCCCGTACCCAGCCTGGGCGGCGGCGTGGCGTGGGAACCTCCGAGAACCGTTACCTGCCCCGTTCCCGACGGCGAAGATGCCGCCGGGTCAGACCAACTCGGATGAACAATCGGCGCGCATCCAAGCAGGCAACCGCATAAAACCCAGCAGCGCGGCCAATAAAGAGATTGTTTTTTTCATAGATGTTCTCCTTCTGTTGCTTTCCGCGGCTATTTCAGCAGCGGACACTTGCAGCGAAAGCAATAATCCGCACGTATGTCGCAAATCGTGCCGCAGGCGTTGCAGGGAATGAATTTGTCGCCCGTCTTGTCGTATTTCTCATAGGTTTTGAGCCCCGCGTGATGGCGCACCCGGTCGCCGATGTTAAAATAGTTGTAGAGCGCATCGCTGTCGTGGGTTTTGATTAAATATCGTTTCCCCCGGTCGCTGCGGATGATTACCGAATATTCCAGATACTCCTCATAGCGGACGTCGCCCTCCCCGTAGTCCTGCCGGAAAGACTTCTTCCTGATTTTTTTATCTTCCACCGTTCCGTCCCAGGTCTTGCTGCCGCTCCTGCCGAGTATCTGAAACAGCGCGATGAGTAAAAACATGCCGCCGATGGCAAGGCCGATGAATAATGATCCCGGATTACTCATTTCCCCGCCGGACTCGCCGGCAATGTAAAACCCGACCACGGCGGCCGCCGCCAAAATCACGGAAAAAATCGCCGACCATCGGTTGGTTTTTTTAAGGTATCCGGCAAAGGCCGGATCATTGATCCGGGGGGAGAATCCCCGCAAATTGGCGGCGGGCGGCGCGGCTTCTGCCTGCCGGCGCTGCACGCCCCCACAGACGCCGCAAAACCCCGCGTTTTCGGGGAGAGCTGCCCCGCAATGCTGACAATACATTTGAACCTCCGTTTTAATGATCCATTCCGGCCGCAAAGCCGGTTTTAGAATGCTTTGATGAACTCCTTTCCTGAAAGCGGGCTGTTCGTCTGCACCGGCCGATGAAAGCCGTAAAAGACGCTTCGTAGCGGCGTCTCAAAGCGCTTCCCTTATTCAGGAGTCTTTATTATCAGCATAGCGGTTTGCGAGAAAAAAACAGCCACCCGATTCGGGTGGTCATTATAAAAAGCCCCCGCCTTTTTCGGGTAGGGGCAGGGGATTCGGGGAAAAGCGGTTTATTTCGGCAAAGCCGTGTCTTCTTTTTGCAGCACGATGTCAATCAGCTCTCCGCGGCTCTGTATATTGAATTTGGAATAGATGTTTTTTACATAGTATTTAACGGTGTTTTCGCTGACGGTCAGCTCCCCGGCAATCGTCCTGTATGTTTTTCCCTGAAGCAGCAGGGAAGCCACCTGATTTTCCCGCTCGGAAAGATTGTCGAATCTTACGGCGCGGCCGGCCTCGCCAGGCTGTTCCTGCGGGGGCGTTTCGGGAAAGGCCGTCAGGTAGGCGCTGGCCCTTGAGAAGGGAGGAGAGGCGTTTATGAAGAGGCGGCAGCAGCGCCAGCGTCACGCAGACCACGGCCAGCGCAAGCAGCGCAGGGTTTGGGCTCTTCATATCCGCGGCTATAATCATATTGCCGATCAGACCGCCCAGCAGGATGCCGAGCACGTTGGCCGACAGGCCGACCCCCAATATTTTCGCCGGATTTTTACTGAGTTCCAGCATCTCACCGAGTATGCTCCACCAGAAGAGGTCGTAAATGCCGCAGGCGCCGAGCATGAGCGTGTTCACCACCAGATAGCTTACCGCCGAACGCTCAAGGCTGATGAAGCCGATAAACGAAAGGCCGATCATCGAAATAGCCGCATAGAGCAGATAGCTTCGGTTTGTTTTTGAGGGCAGATTCCGCATGATAAAGAGCGCCGCGATGTAGGGGATCGCCCAATACCAGCTTGTCAGCCATTCAAGATGGGCGAAGGCAGGGCTCATCACCTGGTACATCAGCCCCGAATTGATGCTGATGACCGCAATGAACAGAAACAAAAAAACGAGCAGCCCGACAATGCCGGCGGGCTGTTCTTTCTTTTGGGTCGAAGGGGAGGGGAGGGGATCATCGTCAGCGGGGAGCCGCAGCGCAAGCAGGAAGGCGCCCAAAAGCAGGGGGATGGAAAAAGCAAGAGCGATGCCGGGCGATATGTGAACGGCCGCCATGTTGAGCGCGATCATCAGGAAGGTTTGAGAAGATGAGCGCATCCGCCACCGTTTTGATGCGCTCGTTTTTCGGCGTGCCGCTCTTCAGGTAAGAACCCCAGGCCGCCACACAGCCGCCCGCCAGCAGGGAACCTGAGAGGAGACCGATCGCCCAAAACAGGGAGGGCGGGAAGAAAAAGAACGCCGAAACAATGATGAAGAAGGGATAGGAACATAAAAGCAGCCGTTTTGCCCCTCTCTTGCTTTTGATCAACAGCCCGCAAAGCAGCAATCCGGCAAAATGGGCGGCGATTCCGCCCAAGACCATGGCGGACGGGTCGAGGCGGAAACGGTCGCACAGGGAATAAAAAATCTGGCCTTCAAAGAAATGCCAGCATCCAGGAGGAAAACAGGGAATGGACAATGACGGACAGCTTGCGTTCGTCCAAATTGCGGAATAGGCCGCCTCGCTTTTTATCCTCCATTTCAATGCTCCTCCCCTTATAAGCGTATAAGCGGTTTCAATATCCGGCAGAGCTCGCCCGATCTGATTATTGATCATTATACTATAAAAAAGCGAGAGGGTTCAAGGGCCGGCTATATCTCCTGGATGCCAATCGCTTTTAAGTAATGATATGTGCCATCGTAATAATCATGTGGCCTTGTAGGGTCAGTATCGCTTCCATGAGGAATAAAGATGATCATGCCTTGCCGTGCTCTTGTCAGCAAAACCCGATAAGCATTTTTTAGATACAAGACATTCTCTTGCTTATTGATATTCATCCATTTTGAGCCGGTGAAGCTGTAATGTTCAAAGTGATCGTCAATAAAGCGCAAATTTGCATCCCAGCAGACAATGGTCCAATCAAGCTCTAAACCTTGTATATCAAACTCCGTCGCTGTATCTTCAAGAAAGTAGGACGAACGCACGTCGTCTGCATCGTTTAAAAACCAGGTGGTTGCATCGATTTTACTTTGCACCCAGATACCACAACTGCGAAGCCTTCTTGCTCCAGAGCTTGCGGTCATGCCATAACGCTCAGTCCCTTTTGCTTGTGATCGAACCCATTTTTGCTGTGTCTAAACTTCTAGTCAGGAAGAGGGGATAGTCTTGATGTATATGACTATATAATGCTTTCGCTGTATTCTGTTCGACATCGAGAATTGCCTTGACAAAACCGGCCACATTTTCACTTCTAAACGACCGTAAAGATACTGCCAAATGCAAGGTTTCCACAATGGTGTATTTGATTCCACCCAATAGCTGATCCATTGTCAAGCCACGTGTGTACTCGTTATCCGTTATTTTATCAGAAACGTACACGTCCCAATTGGGAAAATCAATCTTCAGGGAATTGAACCATTCTAAAAGCCCTGCCTCGCCAGTGTTTATTTCTTGGCCACCACCAATTAGGCAGATGACGACCGCCCAATCATCATGTCGATCCATAATGCTAATCAGAAATTCTGGTTCAGACATATCAAAGTTGGGTTTACCCTTTTTTCGGGCCATAAAGTCTGATAGCATGTCCTTTGTCCATGCACGCTGCGCTTCGTCAAAAATAGCCACTTTCTCATTAGGCGCTTCACTTGTTGAAATAGCATCATCACGAAAATGATGGATAATCTGGATAAATGCTTTTGCTTTGGTCATGGCCTCTGATTTTTTAATCCCAAGGCGCTCATACTCATCTCGGGCGAGGGCTTCTTGTAAAACATCAACCAGCGGCTGATTGCCTGATAGGAATACAGCGTGTTCGCTTTCATCAAATTTATGGCGCTCATTTGCAATATTGAGACCAGCCAATGTTTTGCCTGCGCCAGGAACACCTGTAATAAAGCAGATAGATTTTCTGTTTTCTAACTTGCTTTTCTCTATAATTGCATTGATGGCTTCTGTTGTTTCATTTAAGTTGACTGCGCTTGCATCGTTTCTGGAAATATCTGTTACTCCATGCCCACGATATAGAGCTTGTGCAGCCTCAATGATCGTAGGGGTTGGCGCATAAGGTGCGTTCATCCAGTCATTTGCATCAAGCGGCTCTGCGGTGTACCTCGATAATACAAAGCGAATAGCTTTGGTGAGATTGTCTTGGTTGCATTTGATGACTTCCAGAATACCAGGTTTCATTTCTTCACTGGTCATAGGGGCATCAAATGCCCGAGTAGCAATCAAAACTGGAATCAGCAAACGGTTATGACTTGCTTTATGGAAATTCTGTAAATCAAGGGCATAATCGGTCACTTGATCAACGGCATGCCGAGCATATTCTCGTGCTCCGACTTTAAATTCAAGCAAGAAAACTAAGCCATCTACAATATAGACGGCATCCACTCTATGGCCGATTCGTGGAATTGTATATTCGAAAATGATGTGACCTTTTCCAATGCATCCGAGAGCTTCTTTAAGGATGCGAATTTCTTCCAACCAGGCATTTCGCTGCAAATCTTCCAGTGAAAACGGATTGTTACGAGCCATTTCTCCGAGGATTGTATTTTCGTGTTGTTGCAAAAAACATGCCACACTGTTTGAATAAAATGCTCTTTCCATATATACACCTTTGCATCTATACTATAATAAATCTAATATGATAGGATAAAATATTTTATCATATTATGAATTGTTTGGCAAAAGGCAGAACAAAACCCCGAGATCCGCTTGCGGATTCTCGGGGTTTTGTTGATTACTTACAAATTCACAGCTTGTTCTAAATGATTCTGTTTAGATTATTGCTGACTAATTTTATTCCCTAAATAGGAACACATTCCGCAATGTTTTTCTAAACTCCCTATATAAAATGCTATCAATGGCTGTTATCAGAAATTTTATTATTACACTGTTTTACGGTAGAATACCAGCGTCAATTTCTCATTTATTTTTTCGCGTTCGCCGGTATCTTGATATCCAAGGTTTTCATAAACGTGGCGGTTTTCGGGCATGTCTTCAAGCGTCTGTAAAGTCCATTCAACCGCATCGGGAAACATCGCTTCCGAAAGCCTGATCGCCGCCTGGCCAATGCCGTGATTCTGATATTCCGGCAGGATGCAAACCGTATCAAGTTTATATGAACCCTGATCGTTTAACCTGATAATTTCAATCAGCCCGGCCAGATGGTTGCCAAAGAATATCTTGAAATACGCATGACTTTGAATTTTTCGTGACATCCGCTCAGCAGTTGTGTTTACGGGATTGTTTTCGTCATGGTAACGTTCCCAGTGCGGCTGAAAGCAAATTTTTAATATTCTTATCAGCGCATCGGCATCGCGGTCTTCCGCTTTTAATAGCCTGATTGTATCCAATGGACACCCTTCTTTCCATAGCTTTAAGCAATTCGGAGCTTTTGTTTTACTCCCACTCAATCGTTGCCGGAGGCTTGCCGGTGATGTCGAAGACCACGCGGTTGATACCCTTCACCTCGTTCACGATGCGGGAAGAGGCTTTCCCGAGCGTCTCGTGGGGGATGGGGGCATAAGTGCAGGTCATAAAGTCGGTGGTATTGATGGCGCGAAGAGCCAGGGTGTAGTCGTAGGTCCGATAGTCGCCCATGACGCCCACCGAGCGCACGCCCGTAAGAACGGCGAAATACTGGTGCACCTTCATGCCCGTCTGTTCCACTTCCTCCCGCCAGATGGCGTCCGCCTCCCGCAGGATGTCGAGCTTCTCCGCCGTCACCTCGCCGATGACGCGAATGGCAAGCCCGGGACCGGGGAAGGGCTGACGGGCGACGATTGCGGCCGGCAGCATGAGTTTTCTCCCCAGCTCCCGTACCTCGTCTTTAAACAGGCTGCGAAGCGGCTCGACGAGACCCTTGAAACCGATATCCTTGGGTAGCCCGCCCACGTTGTGGTGGCTCTTGATGTTGGCCGAGTTGTTGGCGCCCGACTCGATCACGTCGGGATAAATGGTGCCCTGAGCCAAATAGCCGATTTCGCCCAGCTTGACAGCCTCTTCCCGGAACACCTCCACAAACTCTTTGCCGATGATCTTCCGCTTCTGCTCCGGATCGGTGACGCCCTTTAAGGCGGCGAGGAAGCGGTCTTTCGCGTTCACCCGGATGAAGTGGAGTTCCCGGCCGGAAAAGGCGGCTTCAATCTCGTCTCCCTCGTTTTTCCGCATAAAGCCGTGATCCACGAAGATACAGAAAAGCTGGCCGGGCACGGCCTTTGAGAGCAGAGCCGCGCACACAGAGGAATCGACTCCGCCCGAAAGCCCTAAAAGCACTTTATCCGCGCCCACCTGCTTGCGTATTTCGGCAATCTGGGCATTGATGTAATCGTCCATATTAAAATCTCCTTTTGCGCCGCAAATTTGATAGAGAAAATTGTGAATGAGCTTGAGGCCGTTTTTGGTGCGCTCCACCTCGGGGTGAAACTGCACGCCATAGAGCTTCTTCTCCTCGTTCACCACGGCCACACAGCCGCAGTTTTTGGAACGGGCCGCCGTTAAAAAGCCGGGCGGAGGCTCAGTCACATGGTCGGAATGGCTCATGAGGGCGGTTTCCGCCGATGAAAGGGAAGAAAACAGGGGAGAGGGGAGGGTGAACTCCACCTCCACGTCCCCGTATTCGGGCAAATCCGCCTTTTCCACTTTGCCGCCCAAAAGATGGCACAGAAGCTGATGGCCGTAGCAGATGCCAAGAATGGGGATGCCCAACTCGAACAACTCCTTGTCGCAGGAAGGGGAGAGGGGAGCGTACACGCTGTTCGGCCCGCCCGTGAGGATGATGCCGATGGGGGCCAGAGCCTTGATCTCATCGATGGGCATATCTCCCGGCTTGATGACG
>JAXGQH010000056.1:0-1005 GCA_040766545.1 Christensenellaceae bacterium | reverse complement strand
TGGGTGCTCCCCGGCATGAACTCCTCCGAGCGTTCGGCGGCTTCAAACATGGAGATGCCCTTTTCGGCGGCATAGTCCGCCAGCTTTTGTATGGACACATTCCCGATGCCCCGCTTGGGGGTGTTGACGATGCGCACAAAAGCCGTGTCCGATCGGGGATTGTTTAAAAACATGAGGTAAGCCACCATGTCTTTGATTTCTTTTCTTGCGTAGAAGCTCATGCCTCCGAACACCCGGTAGGGTATGCCGTAGGCCCGGAGCTTTTCCTCCAGTACCCGTGCCTGGGTATGGGTGCGGTAGAGCACCACCATGTCCTCGTAGCGCCTGCCTTCCCGCACCATTTCGGCGATCTTGCCCGCAATGAATTCGGCTTCCTCGTATTCTCCCCGGGTCATGTTGATCTTGGGGAGAGGGCCTTCCTTCCGGGCCGACCAGAGGGTCTTGTCCTTCCGGAAGTCCGCGCCTTTGATGACGGCGTTGGCCACGTCCAGTATCTTCTGATGGGAACGGTAATTCTGCTCCAGCTTAATGACCTTGACGTTTTGATAGTCTTTCTCAAAGTTGAATATGTTGCGCACGTCCGCTCCCCGCCAGCCGTATATGCTCTGGTCGTCGTCCCCCACCACGAAGAGGTTGCCGTGCTTTTCGGAAAAAATTTTAATGAGTTCGTACTGTATGCTGTTGGTGTCCTGGTACTCGTCCACCATCACGTATTTAAACCGGTGGGTGTAGTAGCGCCTGGCTTCCTCCACCTCGTTTAGCACTTTTAGCATATTCACCAGGAGGTCGTCAAAATCCATGGCGTTTTCTTTTTTAAGCCGCTCCTGATAGGCGGCGTACATTTTCAGCACCACGTCCGCCAGCTCTCCCTCCAGCTCTTCTGCGGCATGAACCTCCGTCTTTCCTCCCGAGCTGTTTTTCATGGCGCTGATCATATGGAGAAAATACCGGGGCGGAAACCGCTGGGACTGCATGTCCGTCTCCTGCATGATCCGCTTGATGACC
>JAXGQH010000055.1:0-1040 GCA_040766545.1 Christensenellaceae bacterium | reverse complement strand
GGTACGGGAAGGCAGGATCGTGGAGCGGGGCGCTCATCGGGAGCTGATGGAGAAGAAGGGCGTGTATTACGACATGTACCACTCCCAGTTCGAGGAGAGCTGAGGGGGAAGGGTTTGAAGCGGAGGCAGGAGGAGGGCCGGGGGAAGGGGCGTGCCCATCCGCCTTTTCCGGTATAAGGGAAGTCGGGCGGGAAAGGCAAGGAGAAACCAGACTGCCGGAATCGGCCGTTCGGAGGGTATGCCGCTCCATTTCCGGTGTGAAGCGAAGGCGGGCGGCGGATGGACTTTTTGGGCTGAAATGGATATACTCTTATATAAAGAAAAGTTTTTGGAGGTGTATTATGGCGCGGATCGATCAGACTCAGGCGTTTGAACCGTTTATCGCCGCCCTTCGCTCGGGGGGCGCGTTTCTGGTGGCGGGGAAGGAAAGTCCCAACTTCATGACCATCGGCTGGGGCAACCCGGGCATCATCTGGGGCAAGGATATTTTGGTGGTGGAAGTGCGGCTGTCCCGCTACACCCACGAGAAGCTGGAAGAGCATCCGGAGTTCACCGTCTGCGTGCCGAAAAAAGGCGAGATGAAAGAGGCGCTGTCTTTTGCGGGTACCAAGTCGGGCCGGGATGTGGATAAACTAAAGGAATTGGGGCTTTCCTTTGCGCCTTCCGAAGCGGTGGCCGTGCCCCGGATCGACGGGTGCGCATATGTGTATGAGTGCAGGACGGTCTATAAGACCGAGATGCACGAAGCTCACCTTGACGGGGAGATCGTGAAAAAGTGCTACCCCGGTGGGGACTACCACACCCTGTATTTCGGAGAAATTCTGGCCTGCCACAAGTTTTAGGATGAGGGATATTTATCCCTTGCAAAACAAGCCGATCCGTTGTAAAATTGGTAGTGCTTTACGTGCCGGAGAAGCCTGAAGCGGTCGTAACGGCCTCGGTCAAGCCGGGGCATGGAAAAGACCACGGCTTTTGCGGCAAAATATGGAGCGGTATCGAAGCGGTCATAACGGGGCTGATTCGAAATCAGTTTGGGTGCA
>JAXGQH010000054.1:0-1285 GCA_040766545.1 Christensenellaceae bacterium | reverse complement strand
CTTTTTTAAATGGGTGCCCTTCACTTCGTTCACCAAAGAATAGAAGTCCTCCGAGAAGTTCTCCTCCGCCGTAAAGGTGGCGTCGTGGCGGATGAGCGCCCGAAGCACGTCCGGCCCCGCCGTCACCGCGCCGATGCCGTTCTTGCACAGGTTCAGCACCTGCTGGGAGTTTTTAAAGCTGGCGGCCAGCACGTCGCAGGCCACGTTATGGAGGCGGAACATATTGTGTATGTCCACGGCCACCTGCACCCCGTCCGCGCCCATATTGTCCAGTCGGTTCACATAGGGGGCGGCATACCGTGCCCCCGCCTTGCCCGCCATAAAGGCCTGCATAGCCGTGTAAATGGCCGTAGCCGTCACGTTGACTCCCTCTTTTTTCAGGAGGTAGATGGCTTTCATCCCCTCGGCCGTCACGGGAATTTTAATGAAGAGCGCCTCGTCTATTTCGCGGAGCATAAAATGGGCCTCCTCCACGATACAGTCGGTGGTGTCCGAAACCACCTGGGCGTGGAGCTGGCTCTCCCGCGGCAGGAACGCCCGGATCTCCTGCAAAAGCCGGATGGGGTTTTTGTGCTCTCCCTTCAGTATGGTGGGGTTGGTGGTCACACCGTCGTAGGGGTACATGTCGTATAAGGCTTTGATTTCGTCCAGATTGGCGTTGTCGATCAGCACCAGCATTTATTTCCTTCTCCTCTCGTATCTGCAAAAGGCGTATGCCACGCCCTTTTCTTCCTGTGTTTCCCCCTGTTCCGCCAGAATCCAGCCGGGTTCTGCGTCCAGGTTCAAAAAAAAGGCGTCCGCCTCAAAGGTTTTGAAGATTTTGGTTACGTAAATGGTCTTTACGTAGGGCAGAAACGCCCGATAGACCTCTCCCCCGCCCATGACAAAGGCGTCGTCGCTTAAATCACCGAGCGCCTCTTCCACGCTTTTATAAACCGTCACCCCCGGCGCGGAAAACGCGCCTCTTGAGAGGACGACGTTCTTCCGTCCGGGCAGCGCGCCCTTTGGAAGGGAGAGAAAAGTCTTTCTCCCCATCACCACCGTCTTCCCCATGGTCATGGCCTTGAAATACTTCATGTCGCCGGGCAGCCGGGCGAGGAGCGCGCCGTTTTTTCCGATGCCCCAATTTTCGTCCGCCGAAAGGATCATGTTCATATCACACCGCCACGGGGATGCGCCCCACGCCCGGATTGCACCGGTAGTCTTCCAGATACACGTTTTCCGCGGTGAAGAAGTAGAAATCCTCCGTATCCGGCAATATGAGCCGGGGGGCGGGATAAGCCTC
>JAXGQH010000053.1:0-1328 GCA_040766545.1 Christensenellaceae bacterium | reverse complement strand
ATATTTTATGTGCGGCCTCCAGCGCGCCTGCAGGAGAAGAAGGATGTGCTTCGACCTGTCAAGGACGCTCAACGTGTACCGGGCTTATGAAAAAGCCATCACCCGCTCCAGGGTGGTGGATGAAAAAGAGCCCATACAGTTAAGCGGGAGGGAAAGGCGCAAAGTTGATTTTTTGGTCTGGCGCAAGACATTTTTCGGCGCTTCCAGCGTGACGCTGGCGCTCTTGGCGTACAAGTGTTTTGAGTTCATGGGCAAATATCTGGCGGGATATGAGAAGAACTTCATCAACGCCTCGGACGAGGTGAAGCTCTTCTGCAAAAGACTCATGGACCGGCAGGAAAACGAACGGCAGGTTTATAAAAAATAACTGAATTAGCGGGGCTTCAATATGTAAAGCGTGGGGAACAGCCCGCCGGCGGAAAAGTTGGCTTTCCCTTTTAACTCGTAATCCTTCTCATACAGATTGGCCAGCAGCTTCTTATCGTTTGTGAATAAAAAGGCGGTGCCGCCGGGGGCGAGGATGCCCCTCAGGTTTTGCAGGAACTCCGAATAAAGCTTTTGATTGGCGCTGTGGCTTGCCACCCGAAGCCCAAAGGGCAGGTTGGAGATGACTTCATCATACTGCTCCTTAAAGGGCGTGAGGGCGTTTTTCACAAACAGGCTCATATCAAGACCCGCGTTCTTCTTGTTGAGCTTGGCGGCTTTGATGGCCAGGGGCGAGATGTCCGTGCCCGTGAGGGTACGATGGGGCAGGCGCCCCCGCTCAAAGAGCATGGTGCCGCTGCCGCAGAAGGGATCGAGCACCCGGGCGGCGGGGGACAAATCGTCTTTTATAAAATACACGCAGGAGGCGGCGACCGCCGGATGAATGGAGGCGGCGACCGCCTCTTTTTTATAGTCAAAGCGCCCGTCTGTGCGGGAGCCGGGGAAGAGGACGAAGTGGTTCTTCTGATAAGTGCACAGGCAGACGAGCTCAAAATCATAATCCGAGGGGGAGTTTTGAAGGGGCGAACCCGCAAGGAGGGAGAGGAGGCTTTTTCGCACCTCGGATCGAAGCTCCTGCGTAACCTCTTCTCCCCGCACGTCCAGTCGGTAGCGAAGGGAGAGGGTGCCGTACAGGTTTTCCACGGCGGCCAGCAGCTTCTTCCTGTCCGCCGAAAAATCCGGCGAGGAGGAGACGAGCAGCCCGGCGCTGTAAAACGTCCGAGCCTGATAGAGAGCCAAAAAATCGGTCACGCCGCTCGCCAGAGTCAGATTGTCTCTGGTGCTGAGGGCTTTGGCCGAAAAGCCCAGGGAAGAGAGCTCCTGAGCGGTAATCCGGGCGTTGG
>JAXGQH010000052.1:0-1339 GCA_040766545.1 Christensenellaceae bacterium | reverse complement strand
TTGTTATAAAACCCGTCGTCAAATGTGAGGAGAACGGGTTTTTCCGGAAGCTCTCCCCCGCCCTCGCAATATTCGATGAGCTGCCGGGCGGACACGGTCTCGTAGCCGCGCTCTTTTAAATACTTTAAATCCGCCTCCAAAACTTCGGGCGTGACGATGTACTTGCCCGCCTTGGCCTTGTTCTTTAAAACGCTGTGGTACATGATGATGGGAAGGCGCACCTCGCCGGGAGCCGCCGCCGTTCTCACCGCCGCGTCGGCATGGGAAATAAAGAGCGCCGATGCCAGAACCAGCAGCATCATTAAAAGCAGGTGCAGCCTGTCTGCTACGCGTTTAAGGCTTTGCACAACTGCTGCCTCTCAAAAAGGAGTTCCATGTAGAAGTGCTTGATCTCCGCCGAAAGCTCCACGCTCGTGAGATCGCTTTGCAGCAGTTCCCCGATGTTGTCGTATACGCTTTTGGAATACGCCCGGATGGCCAGTATGGAATCGTTTGTGCTGTTAGAAAACCGATCCGTCTACAACCTTTCGGACGTGACCCTCGACGGCGAGGAAATCGCCTACCGCGTGATCCTCTCTTCCAAAAACGGCGAGTATGTGATCGGCGACTTTATCATTGCCCACGGCCTTCTGAGCCTGCCAAAGAGGGCTGCTTACCCCGGTGGCTATGACGATTATCTCTATTGCTGCTCAAAAAACGCGG
This sequence comes from Christensenellaceae bacterium, assembly GCA_040766545.1. Taxonomy (GTDB): domain Bacteria; phylum Bacillota; class Clostridia; order Christensenellales; family Christensenellaceae; genus QANA01. The sequence goes on along the minus strand of JAXGQH010000052.1, from coordinate 637 downwards.
CCTATCGGTTCAGTTCCTATTGGGACACCTATACCCACCACGCAAAGGACGCGGCTTCCAAAATAAGCGCCCTCCGGCGGAACCTGGGCGAAAAAATCTCGTTGCTCTTTTCGGAAGATCCCGCTCTTGCAAAAGCTCTTGTCATAGGAGACGAGACGGAGCTCGATCCAGAGACCAAGGACTTGTTCAGCCTGTCCGGCCTGGCGCACATCGTGTCCATCTCCGGCTCCAATATCTTCATGTTCTTTGCGGTGTTCGGCTGGGCGATGGATCGGTTCAACATTCCTTACCGGCCCGGCCTCCTTTTGCAAAACATCTTTCTCTGGACGTACGCCGCCTTCATCGGCTTTCGCGTGTCCATCCTGCGTGCCGCCGTCATGTGCCAGGCCGAGCTGCTCATACGCTTTCTCTTTAAGAAGAGGGACGGCCTCACCTCCATGGCGGCGGCCTATTGGGTTCTGCTCATACTGAACCCCCTTCAGCTGTACGATCTGGGTTTTCAGCTCACCTTCGCCGCCATATACGGCCTGAACGTGCTGCAGGATTCAGCGGGAGAGGGCTCTCTATTTTCCCCGGGGAACAAACTGAAAAACAGGCTGAAAAAGATATGGGCGCCCTCCCTCGCCGCCAACGCCGC
>JAXGQH010000051.1:0-1428 GCA_040766545.1 Christensenellaceae bacterium | reverse complement strand
ATTTAATATTTCAGTTCTCCACTCGGATGAGTCCGCCGCCTTCGCCCACCACGTCAAACTCCCGGATTTCCTTCAGAGCTTTCTGCATATCCTGCTCATGGGCTTCGTGAGTGATGAAGATGACAGTGGCGTCGTCCCCCTCCTTTTCCTTTTGAACCACGGAAGAGATGCTGATCCCGTGCTTGCCCATGACTTCCGTCACGCGGGAAAGCACGCCGGGTTTATCGAGGAGGTTGAGGCGTATGTAATAGGGGCATTTCCAGTTCTTTTCGAAGTGCAGAATGGGAGAAACTTTGCCCGTGTCGTTTTCAAAGGTGGCATAGACCGGCTCGCTGGCATGGGCCGCGAACAGGATGTCCGAAATGACGGCGCTGGCCGTGGGAAGGTCTCCCGCGCCCCGGCCGTAGAACATCACGTCCCCGACGGCGCTCCCGTTTAAGAGTATGGCGTTAAAGGTATCCCGCACATTTGCCAGGGGATGGGCCATGGGGATCATGGTGGGGTGCACCCGAAGCTCAATGTTGTTCCCCACACGCTTGGCAATGGCCAGGAGCTTGATCTCATATCCCAGCTCGGAAGCGTAACGGATGTCCTCCTTGGTGATGCCCCGGATGCCCTCCCGGTAGATGCACTCCACCGGCAGACGGGCGTGGAAAGACAAAGAGGCCAGGATGGACAGCTTATACATGGAGTCAAAGGCATCCACGTCGGCCGTGGGGTCAAACTCGGCGTAGCCAAACGCCTGGGCTTCCTTCAACACCTCGTCGAATTCCTTCCCCTCAAGGGACATTTTCGTCAATATATAGTTGGTGGTGCCGTTGATGATGGCGATGACGGAACGGATGGTGTTCGCCTGGAGCGAATCCTGTATGGTGCGGAGGAGAGGGATGCCGCCGCCCACACTGGCCTCAAAGTAAAAACCTGCGTTGTGCTTTTTCGCGGCATGCTCAATCTCCGGCCAATGGGTGGCGATGAGCTGCTTGTTGGCCGAAACCACCGTTTTACCCGCTTCCAGCATTTTTAATATAAAAGTTTTCGCGGGCTCGATCCCGCCCATGACCTCCACCACTACATCGATGTCCGAATCGTTTGCGATCTCCTCAATGGAGGCCGCTTTTTTCTCTTCCGGAATATCGATGTTGTATTGAAGGGCCAAAACCTTTTTCACCTGTATTTTGACGTTTGCCTTATGGGCAATATATTCGCCTTCGGAGGCGAGCACCCGGTACACGCCCGAGCCCACCGTCCCCATGCCCAGAATACCAATATTGACGATCTTCATCTTCCCTTCCCTCATTTCTCCTGATTCTTTGTGTATATGATATATAATCCGTCCAGCGTCAAAAAGCTGTCGATCACGTCGATGGTCTCCGTCTCCGAGGCGATGGTATCCGCCAGACCGCCCGTGGCCACCACTTTGGGGTCTCC
>JAXGQH010000050.1:0-1444 GCA_040766545.1 Christensenellaceae bacterium | reverse complement strand
TGTGGACTGCGACAGGTTTATGAAGCTGCACAGCGTCTACAAGCTCTATGACTCCGGCGGGGGCGACATCAAGTCTGTGCTGGCGGAAATTGTTCGGCTCTACGCGGGAGACCTGCTGCCCCAGGATGTTTACGAGGACTGGACCTATCTTCCGCGGGAGCACATGAAATCCATGTTCCTGGAGGCGGCGCACAGGCTTGCCGAACTCTATGTGGCCGAAGGGACGTTTGACGAAGCCGAGGCGCTCCTGATCAGAAACCTGACCGCCGATCCCTATGATGAGACTGCCTGCGCAATGCTGGTCAGCCTGTACGATCAAACGGGCAGAAAAAGCGCGGCCCTGAATTTAAGCCGCAACTTTTTAAAAAGGCTGGAGGAGTAAGCGGTTTACAAGATCGCCCAGGGAAAATCGCCCTTTCGGGGCCGGAAAGCGCTCGATGGCATATTTTAAAAGGGAGAAACATTCCGTTTTCTTCCTTTTTTCTGTTGACATTCTTTTATCCAGGTGCTACCATATGTAGTACCATCTATTAAAACAAAATACAAAGACTTGTATACCGCCTATACGCAGCAGGGTAAGCGGGTGAGAGCCCCGCGCTGTCCCGCAACCGTGAGCGCCCTCTGCGCAAGCCGGAAAACCTGAACATACAGCGTTGTTATCCGCCACGGAGCATGGCGGTGAAAAGGGAAGAATTGTCCCGTGCCTCCGCACGGGATTTTTATTAGGAGGAGGCAGCAATGATTAGGAACGTCATCAAAAGAAACGGGGAGCTGAGTATTTTCCACCAGGAGAAAATCACCTGGGCGATCTATAAGGCGGCCGTGGCCGTCGGGGGGGACGACTTTGCAAAAGCCCAGTCCATTTCCGACGATGTGGTGGTCTATCTGGAAAAGCAGGGCGTGGGCGAAACGGCGGACGTGGAGAGCATACAGGACGCGGTGGAAAAGATTTTAATCGAGCGGGGCCACGCCAAAACCGCCAAAGCCTTCATCCTCTATCGGGAAAAACGCCGGAGCGCCCGGGAGAGCAACGCCCTCATCGGCGCCACCATCAACATGTTCTCGGATTACCTCGACGATAAGGACTGGCAGGTGCAGGAGAACGCCAACACCCAGAAGTCCATCAACGGCATGAACAACTATATCCGGGAGACGTTCACCAAGCAGTACTGGCTCCACGAGATTTACCCGGAAGAAGTGCGAAAAGCCCACACCGAGGGGGACATGCACCTCCACGACCTGGGTTTCTTCGGCGCGTACTGCGCCGGCTGGGACCTGCGCCAGCTTTTGATGAACGGTTTCGGGGGCGTGGGCGGCAAAATCGAGTCTTCTCCGCCCAAGCACCTCCGGTCTTTTTTAGGGCAGATCGTGAACTCCACCTTCACCACCCAGGGGGAGACGGCGGGCGCCCAGGCCTGGAGCTCCATCGACACTTACGCCGCTC
>JAXGQH010000005.1:0-83222 GCA_040766545.1 Christensenellaceae bacterium | reverse complement strand
CCGCGGCCCGGAGCTTCTCCCGGTTTTCCGCCCACTGGGTTTTGACCGCGTCCAGCAGTTCCAGCAGGCCGATCCTGCCGTAACCTCCCGTTTTGGGCAGATAGGTTCCCGCCCAGAAGGGCTTCTGGTCGGGGGTCATGAGCACGGTGAGGGGCCAGCCTCCCGAGCCCGTGAGCGCCTGGCAGACCGCCATATACACCGCGTCCACGTCGGGGCGCTCCTCCCGGTCCACCTTGACGGAGATAAAATCCCTGTTCAGCGCCGCCGCCACCTCTTCGTCTTCAAAGGACTCGCGGGCCATCACATGACACCAATGGCATGTCGGCTAAATATACATAGCTACGAGTACCCAATAGAAAGGAAAATCGGCTTTTCTTCGGCTTTTGCTTTTGTAAAGGCTTCATCACACCACGGCCACCAATCCACCGGATTGTAGGCGTGTTGGAGCAGATAGGGCGATTTTTCGTTTACCAATCTATTGGGTACTTTCGTTGAGCTTGTCATATGGCATCACCACCTTTCTAAAAGAGACTTTCAATCCAATTCTATAAGAAGTTAATTTTGATTTCAATATTTTCCCCCTCTCTGAGCCATATTATGGCGCACCGCTAATGTGGCTGCCGCTTATCACGGTGTCAATGGGAACGTACCTGATGAATGGATATTCAGTTTTCAAAGAACGCCCTGTCCCACATAGCGAAAAACAGGTGGAGGGTTTTATCCCTACACCTGTTTCCTCACTTGAAAGCTGTTTTTCAACCCTGTTGGTCAAAAAACTTTTTAATTGTTTTTTCTGCCGCGTTTACGAACTTCGACACAGCTTAAAACGTACATCTTTTTAATTCCCCGATTCTAGTGCGGAGAACGAGGAGGCGCAAGGAGTAGGCGGATATTTTGTTTAACGCTGACAAAATAAATGCAGGGCAAATCGTCTCAGAGTCCCATCATCTCACTGATAATTTGGACTTGTTGAGTATACGCTTATTGCAAAAAAATTGATGAACCTGTTGGGGTCAGAAATCACCAGCTTGAAAGGAAAGCAGTAGCCAAACTGCCGAAGGGCACAAGGTTATTAAATTCAAAGGGTAATTATGGCTAATCATTTTTTAGAAGGCTTTTTTGTTTGAAAACATATAAGTTCAATGGATTTGGAATCATATCGAATCAGACCATCCTTGCTCATTTTCGCCAGTTCTCTTGACAACGATGTGCGTTGAACACCGATTTTTTCGGCCAAAGCTTTTTTGGTTATCCTGAGCTGAATTTTATTCGAATTTTGCTTTTGCCGCTCATATTCCAGATAATTAATAATACATTCCCGAATCGTTTTATTCACATAGTGTTTAATGCGATCTCCGAGAATTACCGCGTGGTCCGACACAAATTCAAGATAACTTCTTAAAAAATCATGGTTATTTGAGAAGAGCGCGAAAAGACGCTCTTTATTGATTTCTAAAATTATAGTGGATTGTTTTGCGGTGATGGTCATAGGGTAATGAGGATTTTTTGAAAACAACAAATTTCCTCCCAGAATTTCGTTGCCGTAAAAGTCCGCTATCGCCATCAAATTCCCCCATTCATCAATGCGTTCAACAGCTACTTTGCCAGAAAGAATGATCTCAAGTTTTAAGCATACCTCACCGGAAAAATGAACGATGTTGTTTTTATCATAGGTGCTTATTTTGAAACTTCCGTCCCTTAAATAGAAATTGATTTCCTCATCAGATATGGAGCTTAAAGGAACGCTTTTATTTATAAGGGCTATATGCTTACTCATGCTATACCCCGTTTCTTTATTTAAAGTTACCTTGGTAACACCTTTTTCCCTATTATATCTGTATAATCAAAGTAGAGCAAGTTAAAGGAGGAAATAGCGCGTGAAGCATATTACGACCATCATTCGGCTCCTATTTTTGGCACTATTCGTATTTTTTCTGGCAATCGGTAAGCCTATGCTGTGGCTTGGGCTGTTTGCGATAAGCCTTCTGACCGCATTGATTTTCGGAAGAATTTATTGCGGATATGCATGCCCAATGAACACATTGATGATATCGGCAGAATGGATTTCAAAGAAACTTAAAATTCAAACTCGGAAAGCACCTAAATGGCTAAGAAGCGGGTATTTTTCATGGATATCCCTTATTGTCAGTATAGCGGCGCTACTTTTACTGAAAAGATTTCTGCATATTGATTTTCCAATTTTACCTATATGGCTGACGATTGCAATCATCATTACCCTCGTATACGGGCCTGCGGTATTCCACAATCTTATATGCCCATTCGGAGTACTCCAAAGGCTATTTGGCCGATATGCGAGATTGTCAAAGAGAGTTGATAAAACTGCGTGCATCGGATGCAAATTATGCGAAAAGGCTTGTCCGTCTGATGCGATAACTGTTGTGGATGATGAGAAGAAAGCCGTTATAAAAACCGCATTGTGCCATCAGTGCACAAACTGTCAGCAAGCTTGTCCAAAGGATGCAATACACTATTCCAAATAGGAATTATCATTTTTTTATGGTTGCACTTGCAACATAAAGGAGCCGGATTATATGGTAAAATCGGGGCATAGGCTGGCGCTGTTTCTTATTAGGTATTTATAGGAGGGTAAGAGTATGGTAGAGCAAGTTTTCAGGTTAACAAAAGGCAACGAAAAGGCGGTAGAAAAGGTCATATTTGATGATAATGTTCATTACCTGCATATGGTGTTTAATAAAGACGAGGGCCTTCCTGAGCACTTTTCCAATTCAAACGTATATATGACCGTCATAAGAGGTACGCTCTCAATTGGACTGGATGAGCAAGAAATCCATGAGTATGGTTCAGGTACCTTGCTGAAAATTCCTTATCAGACCAAGATGAATGTCAAAAACCTGCATACAGATACTTTGGAACTGATCATAGTAAAAGCTCCCGCCCCGAAGAAATAAGAGATGCCTGCAGAACCGGGCTGCCCCAAAACGGCTGTCAAATTTACTGCAGGCATTCCACTTAGCCACTAATCCTTTTCGCCACAACGACAAACTGGCCGTTTTCCGTGTGATAGGCACAGGTGGCCAGCGTGATAAGCTCGTCCCCATACGCCGCAGTCACGCCCGTATCATAGAGGGAAAGCGCCTTTATATTAGCGATATACTCGTTATAAGCCGCGGCATCCACCGCGTTCAGGAAGTTATAATGCTTGAAAACCGTATCGCTCTTTCGATAAATCTGGCTTTTGAATACGGCGATAATCTCGTATACCCTCCGTTCATACAGCGTATCAAAGCGAATGAAGGGATGCGCTTTGTAGAATTCCTCGTCCTCATAGCTTTCCAGCCCCGCGAACATCGTCCCGTTTTTCATGTGGTGTCCGTAGATGATCGTATTGGTGCCGAACGGCTCTATGGCGCACCGCTTGTCGATAAAGGGGACGCCGCTTTTGGATTCCGCCTTGTCAAAGCCGTGGGACAGATAAAAATCATCCGCTGTGTACATGACTGGATAGTCGATGCCCGTACCGTCTACCCTGATCCAGCCCGCCATATCCGTGTTCTGCTCGTAAAGCTCCCGATACTGCGCCAGCATGACCGGCCCTTGGGGCGTCTGCACAGGTATTGGCGTTATCGCGGATAGTTCCGGGTTGCTACCGTCAGGGGAAAGCGGCAGCGCCGTGTTATCCGCAATAAGCGCCGCCAGCCTTTTCAGCTCGCATTCCTCACGGGAGGCTTGTCCATAATGCAACATAAGCATGGTGGCCGAGAGAATAAAGACGGCACAGGAGAAGCTAAGCAGCGCAAACCATACCTGACGGGTAAATATCCGGCGTGGTTTTCTGAGCCGCTGTCTTAGCTTAAATGCTTTGACTTTCGCATCTTTGGTTATAGCCCTCCAAAAAGGAAAGCGGGAAACACATGAGTCATCCCGCTTACCATTTAGTGACGATTCAGTTATTTACTAACACTTTCATAACGCTTTTCATTATTGTTTCAAAGATACTTTTTTCCGTATCATGATAAGCGCAACGATCCCCACCACCGAAATACCGAGCAGTAACCACCATATCCACGACAGGCTGCTATCTCCAGCCTTCGGGATTTCATCAAGAGGATCACCTGAGGGAGACGGCGTTGCAGATGGAGACGGCGCTGCAGATGTTTTTTCGAATGTGGCTGTAATCGCATGATTGGATATAATATTCGTGAAGGTATAGGAGCTTACAGCGCCTATGCTTGTACCATCAACCAACACATTGGTAATTTGAACGGCATCCGTGATGGTAAAGTCGCGATTAGAACCCTGCGGCATGTTGATTGCGGAGGCAGGGCTAATTATGCCATTGGCAGTTTGCGCAACGGTAATCGAATAAGCCACATGTTTGCAACACCGGAAGCAACAATCAGTATATTATAAGCGAGAATCAGCAATGGAGATTTCAGCCAGTGTCGCAACGGGTATAACGATTTCGCCGGTGGACGCATTATAGGTATAATCCAAATTTGCAGCGCATACTTTCGCTACGGATGACGGAATATTTGCTGGTGCGTATCAGGATCATACCATTGAAGTTTACGGCCTTGATGGATGACGCGAAATGCCCTGCATCTGCCGACAGAGTCGCCGTAAAGCTAGCCGCCGGTGTAGAACCCCACGGATACATTGCAAAGGTCCTACTTGATGTCAAATTTGCGAGTTGGAAGAGATGTGATGCAGCAGTTGAGATATAGGCTTCAACAGGGTAGGCATTAGCAATGATTTCTATATCATCAGTAGAACCGGAATAGGCAATATCACCTAAAGTTGCAACTGGAATAACGATTTCACCGGTGGCTTGATCATAGGTATAATCCGTACCTGAGCATACCTCTTTCACGATATAGGTGTAGAGGTTAGTCCGGATTCACTTCAATAATCGCAGCCAATTCTCTTCAGAATAATAGTGGACTCTCCAAACGATAATGTCTGCCGGCATCTCAAAACCTGTTTCAGGAGATAGTGTCGCTGCATAGCGGCGCATCGCGTCTCTCCCCATGCCCAGCCTTCCGAAGGATTCGATGATGTCAAGTGTCCCAGCTTGCTTGATACCGTGTTGATATTGTTGCCGGTAACACTGGCCAAGGCGGTTGCGGGGAGCAACACTGTTAACACCACCGCAATTAAAAGAAAGATGCCGGCCTTTTTAAGAGATTTCATTAATCTGTTCCTTTTATCATGAATGCTTAATTCTATTAAATTATCTGGTTGCGCTTCGGTGCGCCCGTTCAATCGTTGCCGAAAGTTCATCAAAGATGATCATGATCCATGAAGCGGAGGGGCTACTGTCTGTGCTTTCCGGATAAATAGAAATCTGCGTTCCAGTTCGGCTACAGCAGCATTTAAATCGATCGCATCTCTTCCGCTTGCTGCTCGTCGGAAACGATCAGCATACCGCTCATGCTGTCGGAACTATCAAGACGCAGTCCCAGAGCCTCACGGTATCGTACAGCGCATTAATCAAGGTCGCTTTTCTCATAGGGGGAAGTACCGGCTCTGCGTCTCCATATCGCTCACCTCCGCTATGCCGATGAAAGGCACCCGCACGGATAGGCCGGAAAGAGCACAGGGCGGTAAAAAGGGGCTCCAGTTTTGGCATAGGTGATGCAATATGTGGCGTAAACCGCGTTTTTTGCATTTAGATAACCTTTTATTGTATGGTATAATTGTAAAATTGAAATACCCTAAGAAGGGCGGCGAATTATGGCGAAAAATAGTTTTGGACAGACACTGAACCGGCGCAGGTTTATTCGTCGCTGCATTGATAGGCTTAGGCTTTTTATGGAGCGGCACAGCATATATCGTGCAGGCGCCGTTTAATTTCTTTGACGGAGGGACGGTGAACCCGTTGGCCTGCGGGCTTTACTATGTCTTTCGTGCGGCCGGCGTGGGTATCGCTAGCTTTTGCCGCAAAACGTCCTGCGCTATTGGTATGGCGGGCGCGCTGCCTTTCTATACCAGCGTCACAGCGGTCGCTTGCTCCGGCATAGCCGTATTCGTCTTCTGCTGGTGTTGTGATCGCGGCCGGTATACTGGCTGAACCTGATGATAGGCGTGCTGTCCGCCTCATCTCACACGGCTTTCCACCGACGAAACCACACAGCAGCGCTGCGGGCTCGTGTTCGGCGTCGCCTATGCTTTTGGCAGCGTTGGCACATGGCTTGTATCCTTGCCGATGGATGGCAAATTTCGAGCAGCGAAAGCTTTTTGCCATAGCCGCGCTCGCCGCCGTATCGCTGCTGCTCGTGTGGTGTTCTCCTGGCTGTCTGAACAGGAACGCGAAGCCAGACTCCTGCGCGCCGGATTCAGCAAAAAAGCTCATGGCTTGCCGCAGCGGTGATCTTTCTGATATGGCTGAAAATACGCTTGGATTTTCCTTCCCGCTGAAGAGCGTCGGGCAGCGTATACATAGAATTCACGCGCGTGTTCTACGCGGTCGGCCTCATCATCGCGGGGCTGGTCAGCGACAAGAACCGGCGTTGGGGCACGATATGCTGCTGGCGGCGCTGGCCTTTCCCTTTGCGGCGCTGGCGCTGGGTGACAGCATGGCCGCAGAGACCGCGATGTGGATACTTCTGCCTATCTGTTTTTAGGGTTTCTGGCGGCATACCGCATGCTTGCGTTTTTTGCGGATATTTCAGGGAAGATGGCATTGCCCGCGCTGGCCACGTTGGGTCTTATTGGCGGGGCGGCTCGGGGAGGCGGCAGGCACGCTTGGCGTGCAAGCTTACCGGTACGCCATCATCGTGTCGCCGCCATCATTTTCGCTCTGGTAGTCGCGCTTTTTTTTCCGCTTTACCAGAAGCTGCACGCTTGCCGCCAGCCCCGAGGAAGTGGAGCATCAGCGGTTTGCGGAGTATGTGAGTCGCTTTAGCCCTCTCGGCATCGAGCGGAGATATTCGCCTTGATCATACGCGGTATGTCAAACGCTGAAATAGCCGGCACACTATATATCACCGAGAGTACAGTCAAGTTCCATGCGGGTATTATTCCTTCAAGAAGACCGGCCTCGCCAGCCGCTCGGAGCTGATTACCGACTATAAGCTGGGCCATTAAGGCTTAACGGTGCATCACGGGTTCACCGTCAGCGTCTTGAGATTCCAAAGCCACATATCCTCCGGCTGGTTCCCGGCGATCACCTGTACGATCTCAATACCGTTTTCCCATTTTGTCCTGCCGTTCACCTCGAAAACAAGAATGGTGGTGGATCTTCTATGATTTCCGGCGCATATTCGATAGAAGAACCGTCGCGTGAAGTAAGTGTTATGGAGGAATACTGGATACATCGAGATAGTCGAGTACATCCTTCAGATAAACGCCTCGCAATTCCTTCCGAGGCGTCGCCGTCCTGCGGCTTTTCCGCATCGCTATGCTCACTTTATCGAGCTTGGCATAATCAAAAGATGAAAAATCTCTTTATCCCTACACCCTCCACGCCGAAAGACCATCGTGGCAGCTCAGTCTCCCGACCGCAGGCACAAAAAAGCAGCATCGTTAAGGAGTAGAACAGTGTTGATATCAACAAACGGTTTCTTCTTGAGCTCATGTGTTATTCCTCCATTCCAAATCCTTTGTTCCTTCAATCACATTGAATGACCGTCAGTATGTCCGGAAAACTCCCTTATGCTGACGCCTTCAGGATATTGCGGCTCGCCGCCTATCGTCACAATCTTCTTCATGTCGTATCTCGACGAGCGCCTTTTCGGGTGGAAGCTCTTCAGAAAGGAAACCAAAATCAAAGGTAAGCTCATTCAGGTTTATCGTACCGGCTTCAGCCTCACCCGGCTTGATATCCAGCACCGCGTCCGGCGATACGCCGTAAGCGCCCGTGAGCGTCAGCGCATGGCCGTTCAGTATTATCTCCTTGCGCCCTGAAAGCGGGATGCCGGTCAGATCGACAGTTTCGTCGGCGTCAGTGTGACAGTGGCGTCGCCCGGAGATGGAGCGCGGATTGTATGATTGGTGCTCCACAAACGAGGGTTCCTCCGCAGGCTCCGGCTCGGTTGCAGCGGGAGAATTCGCTTTTATTATGCCGGATGACATATCATTAGAACTGGCGGCGGCTTCTGTGACAGCCCGCAAACACAGGAGCATGGAGAAGGCGAGCAACAGAGCAATCAAACAGCTTAACTTTTTCATTTTTACCTCGTTCCTTTTTAGTTTGAACACTATTTTCCGTTGTTAATCTCGAGAGAAGAAGAACATCTGTCCCAGGTTCGCCGCACTCAAATCGCCGTTGGCGCCTGAAACAATGTGTTTACCATCGCCGGATATCCATAGCGTGGTAGGCGCACGCCCATGAGTTTGGATAATAATATCCAAGGCAAAATCGTATCATTGCCATAAAATCGACCTTCCCGGTTTACTTTCTACGGCAATGGTTTTAGGTTCTGCACGGTAAGCAGCTTGCTATCGGAGGTAAATGCCGCGGCCATGCCGGGCTGCACCATCACAAAAAGAGCATTTTCCTGCTGATAGCATAGATAAGTGTTTCAGACTTTGGGGCTCAACGATATCTGTATTATTTGCTTAGTGAATGATTCGGGGCATACTTTTCCTCCATATAGAGGAAGGCTTGTCTACACTCCGCCTTCTTATGGAAAAAGTCTACAAAAGCGAAACTATGAGAAAACTCCAGAAGGACTCAGATTTTTACTAGAATTGTACTCGGTGAATTTTGAAAAGTAAAAAAACCAGCCAAAATAAATTAGCTGTCATGGTAAAATAGAACGTCTATATCACATTGCATTTGTATCCTACGCCATGCACACTTTTTATGTAGTCAAGGGTGCTTTGCTTGTTTTTTTATTTTATGCCGCAGACCGCTTACATGGTTGTGAATAAGCTATTGTGGAAATGCAGTCATACCTCCTCTATACCAGCTCCATATACATCTCAAAAAGGTAAAGACGCGTCTTGGATGGGCAGTCAGCAGATACAGGACATCAAATTCACGGGCGTCAGGCTGATTCTCTTTACAGCCGCCAATTTCAACTGCCCGGTATTCCTTATATAAAATAAGATCACCGCGTTGAATAACGGTCAAGGCTTCCGTGTCCTTACTTTTCAATTCAAGGTAATGACGTGCGTTGTTTTCCTCTCGTGTCGTTATCCTTTTTGATGTTATTTTGCCTGAAATAGTGATCTGCACAGTATTCAATCAGCTTCCGATGTCGCTTTGCGTCGCCCGAAGAGACAACAATACCAAGATCGCATCGTGGCCGTGTGTGGAATGGGGTAAACAGGGTGCAGATGCTGGATTTTGAAGACTTTACGTCCGAGCAGACGGTGACGCAAAAATAAGTTTCTCGTTCCTGCTTCTCCCTTTTGGAGGGCTTCATAAAAGCTTGGAACGAAATGCAGGCATACGTCATATCTTTGCTTTCATTGTGTAACGGAAAATGTCCTATGCAAGTCTGCAAATTTTACTGCACGCGTTATGGTATCTACTTGATATATAAAATTTCACCAGCTAGAAAATGTTAGGTGTTTTCATATGTTGATTTTGTGAACATGGCACCAATGGCAGGTACTATAGCCGATGGAGAGAAAGACGGGCTTATCCTCCGCCCCGGCTTTTTGAAAGGCCGCGCTGCCCCAGGGATGCCAGTCCACGGGATTGCGGGCATGCTGAAGGAGATAAGGGGATTTTTCATGGATCAATCGGTTGGGCGCTCTGTTTGTATTGGCGGGCATGGGTGTCTCTCCTGTTCGCTGCTTTTTATTATTTTACCCCAAAAACAAAGAGAATACCAAAAAGTATTTCTTTTGGAAGGATTAAATCGGCCTTTTCCGCCGCCCTTTAAAATATCCGGATATTGGTGTAAAATAAAATTATGTAAGGCCGGTATGGTGAAACGGCCGGGGCTGAGTAAAGGAAAACAAGCGGCGGGGAAGGACGGGATGGCCGCTTGGAAAGGGGAAATATGAGCGACGCGGTTTCTTCCGGCATCCGGATTGTGGCCGGTCAGGCGGCTCTGTCCGACGCGCAACGCGGGCAGTTCCGGGAGGTGGTGGTGCAGGCCTTCAGGGGAAGTTTGCAAAAACGCTGCAAGAGGATCAGGCGGGCATGCTGAAAGTAGTGGATACCTGGATACGATACGGGTTTTTGCCCATGGACGAAACCTTCTCCGCGGTGGATGAGACGAGCGGGGAAGTTTTAGGCATTCTCCTGCTGAACAACTTCAAAAATCCCAGTACGGGCGAATCCCTGGCCTGCCTCCTTCGGGTGATAAAAAGCATTGGCGTCCGGAGAGCCATGAAAATCGCTTTTCAGTTTTTGGAGCTGGACCGCTCCAACAAGGAGCTGCCGAGGGAAGACCTGGCTGCGGAAATTTATCTGGTGGCTACAAAGACAAAGGAGAGGGGAAAGGGCATCGGCACCCTGCTGATGGAAGAGGTGATGGCCTCCCTTCGCGCCCGGCTGCCCGGCAAGGAAAGAAACAAGGTGAAGCTGCTGGTGTTTGCGAAAAACCCCGCCCTCCGGCTCTATGAGCGGCTGGGCTTTTGCCAGATCCGATCCGTTCCCACGCCCGGGCTGGCAAAAGCCTTCGGCGGGGACTACGACGTGCTGGTCAGCATGGAAAAGACGTTGGCATAGCCCTTTTCGGACAGGGGAACACGAAAAAGAATGCCGGGTTGCCGGCATTCTTTTTTTTGGATCGGGCAAAAGAGGGGAGTTCCCGCCTTTTATGGAAAACCCGGCGGCCGCCATACCGGCCAAAACAATTTTCGAGCAACTCATTCATTTTTGTTGTGCCGGACATTTTGGAGATATATACTAATAATCGGAATAGCCCGTTGCAACAACTTGAACTGTTCTGCCGCCTTTTTCGGCCCATATTTAAAAAAGAGGTACGATTATGTGGATAATTTGGCGTTTGCCTCCGCGCTTTTGCCGGAGTCACATCTGTTCTTGCAAAAAAGTAGGAGTTAAAAATACCGACTCCAATCTGGCCACTGCGCTTAGAACGGTGGTGGTCGCGCTGTTTGCATGGCTCATGGTATTCGTCGCGGGTTCCCCAATCGGCTATTTCGGATATCAGCGGCCATAGCTTCATTTTTCTGCTGTTCTCCGATCTGGCTACGGGCGCATCCTGGCTTTTTTACTTCGGAGCGCTGCAAACGGGCAATATCAATAATAAGGTCGTGCCCATTGACAAATCCAGCACGGTGCTCACCATGCTCTTCGCTTTTCTGTTTCTCGGAGAGAAGCTGACGATTATCAGGGCATTGTCTATGATCTTGATTGGGGCGGGCACCTACCTGATGCTGGAAAAAGGAGATACACAAAAAGAAAAACAGAAAGGGGAACCGATGGCTGGTTTATGCGCTGCTCTCCGCCGTATTCGCCAGTCTGACCGCCATCCTTGGAAAAATCGGATCACGGGCGTGAAGTAAATCTTGGGCACGGCTATTAGGACAGTGGTGGTGTTGATGATGGCCTGGCTGATTGTGCTGGGCCAGGGAAAACAGAAGCAGATCAAAAAGATCGATCGAAAAAGCTGGCTTTTTATCGGACTTTCCGGGCTGGCGACCGGCCTTTCCTGGCTCTGCTATTATAGAGCGCTTCAGGAAGGCCCGGCCTGCGTGGTGGTGCCGATTGATAAATTAAGTATTTTAGTGACCATTGCCTTTGGCTGCTTCATGTTCCGCGAGAGGCTGCGGGCCAAATCGGCCGCCGGCTTGGCGCTGCTGGTGGCGGGTACACTGTGTATGCTCATTTAAATCCTGTCTCTTGCGCCGGATGCAAGAAAAAGAGGGCTTTCCGGCCAACCGCAACGAAACTTCTTAGAGTAGGATATGCTCTTCCTCATTTCCCCAGTTATTTTCAAAGCTGGCCTGATCGCTTATAAAGTCGAACAGCGGCTTGTTTCCCTCCCAGCACCGGTAGCGCACCCGGCAGGCGGCGCTTTCGTGTATGTGCCGGGTCATACCCCTCGACCGGGGCGCTTTGAGCAGGTGGCCCCCGCTGCAAAGCGGATTTACCTGAAAGCACAGCTTTCCCTGGCGGACGAGGGCGCCCTCTTTCCCTGCCCGGGCGCGCGCCCCAAGGTAGGTGGCGATGCGCCGCTCTTTGCCGTTCATATAAATAAAGCCGATGGAGCCTGTAAAATGCAGACCGAGAAAGGGGATGTCCGCCACCGAAAGCATGAGGCTTCCTTCTTCAAAGCTGCACTGCGTCCATAAATAGCGCCGGGGGAAGGAGACGCCCCGGTCGCCCTCCAGATAGCCCTGCCCCCCTTGAAAGAGAAACCGCCTGCCGTTCAGCGTCACCTCTCCGTCCACCCGGTGGCGCAGGCTGAACACGCTGTGGCGGCATTCCATAAAGGGAACGAAGGAAAAACGCCCCATGATGCCGTAAGCGGGTGGAACAAAAGGACCGAAGGAAAGCGCGCCTTCCAAAGAGAACGCCTTTGTGTGGAGGCGGAGGCGGCAGCCCTCCCGGGAAAAGGTGCAGTCCCCGAGGCGTATGAAGAGGCGCTTTTGATCCGCATAAAACGCGGAGGCGGGAAAATCCGCGTGGTATACCCCGTTATCCGTGATGACCTGAAGGGAAGCGGAAGGCTGTCCATTCCCATCCGCGTGAAAAGCGGGGATGAGGGCCAGGGTGTCCGCCCCGTTCTGGTTTTTGAAGTACCAGCCTTCAAAGTAATTCCGGCGTTTATGGGCGCCGTGAAAATGCAACATGCCTTTTTTTTAGATCCGCTTCGGCTGGGTTGTTCAGCAGGCGGCCGGTGTGGTCGAAGCGGGAGCCGTGGCAGGGGCAGTCCCAGGTCTTTTCGTCCGGGTTCCACTCCAGCTGACAGCCGAGATGCGGGCAGCGGGTGGAGAGGGCGAATATGTTTCCCTTCTCGTCTTTATAGACCCCCGTCTTTTTCCCTTCATACTCCACCACGCCCCCTTCTCCCGGGAGAAGGGCTTCCATTTGGGCGGAAGGGCCGGCGAAAAGCTGCTTGGTGAGTCCCTTCACCGCCCAGCCGGTGTTGCTGAAAAAGCCCTTTAAGGCAGTCCCGGCCTTAAAGCGTCTGGGGGAGAATATGTCTTGATAGAGGTTCTTTTCCCCGGCGATCATGTCCGACAGGATCATGGCGGAGACCATGCTGGTGGTCATGCCCCATTTGCCAAACCCCGTGGCCACATACCAGTGGGGAACGGAGGGGGCGAAAGGCCCGATGTAGGGGAGGCCGTCGATGGTGGTGCAGTCCTGAGCAGACCAGCAGGCCGCTTCCCTGCTTTCGCCGTACAGCTGGGCGGCGGTTTTCCGAAGAAAGGCGTATTTGCCCCCCTCCTTATTGTCTCCCGTGCGGTGGCCGCCCCCGCCCAGGAGGAGAAGGGAGCCGAAGTTCCGAAGGGACAGGGCTTCCCTGTCCACCCCCAGATACATGCCCGGGAGCACGCCCGCGTTTTCCAAAGCCACCACATAGCTCCGCTCCTGATGCATGCGGAGAAAATAGCAGCCCGGGGCGTTTAAAAAGGGAAAATGGGTGGCGAACACCACGTGTTTGGCCTGCACCCGTCCCCCGTCGGTTAAAACGCAGGTGCCCTCCACGTCTTTTACCCGGGTATGCTCAAAGATCGTGAGCTTTTGGGCGATTCCCTGAAGAAATTTTAAAGGATGGAACTGGGCTTGTCCCCCAAACTTCACCGCGCCTTTCACGGGGAAGGGAAGGTCGAGCGCATAAGTGAATTCCGCGTCGATGCCCAGCCTGTTCGCCGCGGCGGCTTCCCGCTCCAGTGCGGGCACGTCGTCGTAGCTGGTGGAGTAGAGGTAAGCGGGCCGCTCTTCAAAAAAGCAGTCGATCTCCCGCCTTTGTATCACCCGGCGGTATTCTCCGATGGCCCGCTCGTTGGCTTCGGCGTACTGCCCCGCCCGCTCCCGGCCATAGTCTTGCAGCAGCTTGTGGTAGATGAGATCGTGCTGGGAAGTGATTTTGGCGGTGGTGTTTCCCGTTTGACCCGAGCCGATGCGATCCGCCTCCAGCACCACCACGTCCATGCCCTTTTCCCATAAAAAATAAGCCGTTAAAATCCCCGCCATGCCGCCGCCGATCACAACGACGTCTGCGTTATATTCTCCAAAAAGAGCGGGGCGTTCCCCGATCTTTGTGTCTTTCTTCCAAATCGATTCCATGATCCGAGCCTCCTTTTAAAAGGCTGTGCAAAAACGGCAAAAATAAACGCGCCTCAAAATGGAAAAGAAAAGAGAATATTTTAAAAACAAAAAGCGCCGGGCGGCGCTTTTCATCGTTTAACGGATGTTCACGTGGGTGATGTGGAGATAGCGTATCTTCTGATAGAAATACGTGCTCAAAGGGCGGTTGTCGCTGTCAAACGTATGGGCGGCGATCAGTATGTTCCGGGGAGCAGGGGGATTGCCCACGGCCACCACCACGGGGGAATGGCGAAAGATCCGGCCGTCAAAGGAGAGCTGAACGATGTCTCCCGGCCGGACGTCGGAGATGTCCGCCGAGACGGCCACGGGCCCCACGTCCTGGTTGTTCACGAGAAAGCGGTACAGGAATTCCACTCCCGTCCAGGAAGGGGAGCGGTTGTTCAGATTGATATAGTACCAGCCCATGACAGGGGTGAAGTTCATGACCCCCGCTCCGGCGTAAATCACCTGGGACGCGAAGTTGGTGCAGTCTCCCCCCAGGTTTTCAAAGTCATAGTAGCGCGGGTTGCGCCGAAAGGCCCACTCGTGGGCATAGGCCACGGCGCTTTCCCGATCATAGTCTTTTTGTCTCACCTGTTCGGCCTCCTTTTTGGCATTATTCGTATCATATGAGGAAAAAGGACGAAGGGTGTGCCTGTTTTCAGGGAAGGATGAAAGGGCGAAAAGCGCAGGGATGCAAAGGCCGGAAGAATAAAAAGGCGGAGAAAAGATGGCCGGAGGCCGCCCGGAAGGAGAGGGCGCAGGGGCGGCAAAAGAGGCCGGGAACAGATGCGGGCGGCCTTGTAAAAGGGGCGGGGGTATGGTAAAGTCGGTATGAACGCCGCCTTGGGCGGCCGGCCGGGAGAAAGGGAGCGTCTGCTCTTTTCCCGGATACCGGGAGGTAATACGGCTCTCTTTCAAAAAGCGGGGCCGAAGGAATAAAGGAGAACAGCGCATGCGCATCATCAGGGCGAAGGACTATGAGGAAATGAGCGGCCTGGCCGCAGACATCATTGCAGAAGTGATCAAGGAAAAACCCGACTGCGTGCTGGGCCTGGCCACGGGCTCCACGCCCCTTGGGGTATATGAAAAGCTGGCGGCCAAATACCGGGCGGGGGAGCTCAGCTTTTCCCGGGTGGCGACCGTCAATCTGGACGAGTACAAGGGCATGGGGAGGGAAGATGAAAACAGCTACTTCCGCTTCATGCGGGACAATTTCTTTTCCAAGGTCGACATCCGACCCGAAAACACCCACATACCCGACGGAGCGGAGGAGGAAGAAAAAGCCTGCCGGGACTACGACCGGGTGCTGGAGCGGGTGGGCCGGATCGACCTGCAGCTGTTGGGCATCGGCCACGACGGCCACATCGGCTTCAACGAACCGGCGGAGGCGTTTTCTAAGACCACCCATTGCGTGCGGCTCACGGAAGAGACGGCGGAGGCCAACTCCCGCTTCTTTTCGGGCAGGGAGGAGGTGCCCTCTTACGCTTACACCATGGGGGTGGGGTCGATCTTATCGGCTAAAAAGGTGCTCATGGTGGCCGCCGGAGCGGACAAGGCCCGCATCCTGAAAAAAGCGGCGGAAGGGCCGGTGACGCCGGCGGTGCCCGCCTCCATCCTCCAGTTCCACCCCGACTTCACGCTGGTGGCCGACGCCGCCGCGCTGGCGGAGCTGCGGGGATAGTTTTGGGAGAAAAATGATGGAAATCCTGCCCATGACAGAAAAATTTGCCCGGGAGATCGCCTGCTGGCGGTATCCGGGGGAGTACGCGGTTTATAATATGAAAGAAGAGGACGCGGAGGAGCTGATGGGCTACCATGCCCTCACGGAAGGCGGCGCCCTCTTAGGCTTCTTCTGCTTTGGAAGCGCCGCCCGCATCCCACTGGCGGAAGGCTACGGGGAAGGTCCGCTGGACATGGGTCTCGGCCTGGCCCCCTCTCTTTGCGGACAGGGCAGGGGGCGGGGGTTCGTGCAGGCGGGGCTGGACTTTGCCCGGGATCGGCTCGGAGCCAAAGACATCCGCCTCACGGTGGCCGCTTTTAACAAGCGGGCCATCCGGGTCTATGAAAAACTGGGCTTTCAGGTGCAAAAAAGAGTGGTTCACCTGGGCACGGGGAAGGACTTTCTTGTGATGATCTTAAAGGAGCGCCATGGGTAAAGCGGTATTCTGGGACTTTGACGGGACGCTGGTGTATTCCAACTCCCTTTGGGGCGGTTCCGTTCACCGGCTGCTTTTGAGCCTGGGAGAGAGGCGCTTTTCCTTTGCCGAGGTGCGGCAAGCCATGCACATCCGCTTTCCCTGGCACACGGAGCTTCGTTTAAAAGGGCGGGACTGGTGGGTCTTTGTGAACGGGGGAACGTATGAGGCCCTGTCCGATCTGGGGGTGCCCGAAAAAACGGCCAAGCGGGTGGCCCGGCTGCTTCGGGAAGAGATCCTCTCCCCCCACAGCTATTATTTTTATGAAGACACGCTCTACGCCCTGGAAAAGACGGCGGAGCTGGGATACGAAAGTTATCTGCTTTCCAACAACTACCCCGAACTGAAGGAAGTGGCGGAAAAGCTGGGGCTGCTCGGCTATTTTAAAGAAGTGATCGTATCGGGAGAAATCGGGCTCGACAAGCCGGGGCGGGAGATATTCCACCATGCCCTGCGCCTGGCGGGCAATCCAAAAGAGGCCGTGATGATCGGCGACAACCTGGAGGCGGACGTGAAAGGCGCGGAAAACGCCGGGTTTTCCCTGGCCATACTGGTGCACAGACCGGGGGAGACGAAGCATTTCTGCCCCACGCTGAAAGACGCGGTGGCGCTGCTGGAAAGATAAAGCGTGTCGTCAGAAGGAGGAAAAGATGAAACGGTTGGCAAAAATTCTCGGGGTCGTGACCATTCCCCCGGTGATCGGGGGCATACTGCTCACGCTTCTTCAATTAACAGAAGGAAGCGGCTTTAACGACGGCTTTCATTACTGGCTGTCCATGAGTTTTCTGGTGTTTCTGCCCCTGCTGGCCTACCCCATACACGCCGCCTTCCCCAAGCTGCGAAAAGGCGGCCGGGAGGCCCAGAGGAAGATGGCCCTTGTGGTGGCGCCCGTCTGCTATCTGCTGGGTTTGATCCTGGCGCTCTACTTCGGCGCGCCTTACGGCTATCTGGTTTTTGCCCTCTCCTATGTGCTTTCCATGGCCTTTTTGCTGTTTTTAAACGGGGTGGTGAAAGTGAAAGCCAGCGGGCACGCCTGCGGCGTCACCGGGCCGGTGGTGCTGGCCGCCTATTACATGGGGAGCTGGGCCTGGCTGTGGCTGTTGCTGCTGCCCCTGGTGTACTGGGCACGGCTCACGGCCAACAGGCACACGGTTAAAGAACTGCTTTTTGGAACGCTGTCCGCCCTTCTCGGCACGGTCATCGCCATACTCATGGTGTGAGCCGGGCAATTTTATGGAAGTATTTTTCCAGAGATACTTGACTTTGGGGCGGTGTAACGGATATAATAAAATGGGCGTAAAGGCGCATCACATGAGAAATGAGGTTTGAAACATGCTGAATTTTACCTACGACATTGGAACCAAGATCTTCTTCGGAAAGGGAGAAATCGTCAAGCTGCCCGCCGAGATCAAGAAGTACGCCGGCAAAATCCTGCTGGCTTACGGCGGCGGTTCCATTAAAAAGACGGGGATATACGACATCGTGACCGGCCTGTTAAAGGAAAACGGCATTGAGTGGGAAGAGCTTTCGGGGATTGAGCCCAACCCGCGGGTCACTTCCGTGCGGGAAGGCGTCAGAATCTGCCGGGAGCACGGCCTCCAGGCTGTGCTGGCGGTGGGCGGGGGCAGCACCATCGATGCCGCCAAAGTGGTGGCGGGGGCCGTTGCGTACCCCGGAGACCCCTGGGACCTGGTGACGGGCAAAGCCGCGGCCAAAGACGTGCTGCCCGTGTTCTCCGTGCTCACGCTGTCGGCCACCGGCTCGGAGATGGACTGCTTTGCCGTGATCTCCAACATGGACACCAACGACAAGCTGGGGACGGCCAGCCCGGACTACCGGCCCAAGGCCTCCGTGCTCGACCCTACCTATACCTACACCGTTTCCAAATATCAGACGGCTGCGGGCACGGGGGACATCATGTCTCACCTGATGGAGACTTACTTCACCAAAGTGACCAGCGCCTATGTGCACGACCGCCTCATCGAAGGCATGCTCAAAACCTGCATCCACTACGGCCCCATTGCTTACAACGAGCCGGAAAACTACGAAGCCCGGGCCAACCTTATGTGGACGTCGAGCCTGGCCATCAACGACATGATCGCTTACGGCAAGAGATGCCCCTGGAGCTGCCACGCCATGGAGCACGAGCTCTCCGCTTATTACGACATCACCCACGGCATCGGCCTGGCTATCCTGACGCCCGCCTGGATGCGCCACGTGCTGTCTGAAAAGACGGTGGATAAGTTCGTGGAGTTCGCCAAGAACGTGTTCGACATCGACTGCGACGGGGATAAATTCGCCGCGGCAAACGCGGGCATCAGTGCGCTCGAACAGTTCTTCCGCACGCTCGACATCCCGGCCACGCTCAAGGAAGTGGGCATCGGGGAAGAAAAGCTGGACGTGATGGCGGAAAAGGCGGGATCCAAGCTGTCTGAAGCCTACGTGCCCCTGAACAAGGGCGACGTGCTGGCCATCTTTAAAGCCTGCCTCGGCTGAGAGAAAATGTGCTGAACAAAGACAAAGGGAAGCGCGGTCTGCGCTTCCCTTTTTTGCGTCCGGACTTTTCTTTTGCCACTTTTAGAAGTAGAATAGGCGTGAAGACGAGGAGAGGGAGGCGGGGAAGGTGAAAGGGGAATATCGGTTTACCAGGGGAGACGCGGACGAATCCCTTTCCATTATGCGGGAGGCGGCCGAGTGGCTCTGTGAAAAAGGGGCGCCCATGTGGCGGCCGGAGGAGCTTAGCAGGGCGGCCATTCAAAATCCGGCGGAGGAATTCATCGTCATGTACGACCGGGAGGGGAATAGCGTGGCCACGCTGCTCCTGAGCTTTTCCGACCCGTTCTTTTTTCCGGACGTGCCCGCGGGAACCTCGGGATTTATCCACAAGCTGGCCGTCCGGCGGAAATACGCGGGGCAGGGGCTGGCCCGCAAGTTCATCTTTCATGCCGCGACCCTCTGCAAAGAAAAAGGCGTGGGGAGCATACGGCTGGACTGCGACGCCCACCGGCCAAGCCTGCGGGCGTTCTATGAAAATGCGGGTTTTGCGCTGCTGGAAGAAAAAAGTTTTGTCGCGCCCCGGCTGGGGAAAGTGGACTGCGCGCTGTATCGGCTGGATTTTTAGTTTTCCAAAGGCGCGGCCTTTTCAAAACAAAAAGCCGGAGAATCAGCCCCTTCCCCCGGCTTTTTAATTTTGTTTAAAAAACTTTTCAGGAAGTAATTGACAAGACAACAAATGTTGGATATAATGACGGTGAAAACGATTACATTCCTGTGAGGGTCAGCGTGAGCAACATAAAGGAAGTGGCGGCGCGAGCCGGGGTTTCCGTTGCCACGGTTTCCCGGGTCATCAACGGCGGGAGCGTGGTTCGGGAATCGACGCGCAAAAAAGTCGAGGCCGCAATACGGGAACTTCGCTATTCCCCGAATTTTTCGGGGCGGAGCCTGAGGACGAGCAAAACGGGCAAGATCCTGGTCATGCTGCCCTCTCTCAAAAGTTTTTACTCCACACTTGTGGCTTCCACAGAAAAAACGGCCAAGGCGCATGGGTATTCCATGCTCATCTGCCATACCAAAAGCGACAAAGAGGCCGAAAAGAGCTATCTGGAACTTTTAAAAAACAAAATGGCCGACGGGGTCATCTTCTTATCCACCCGGCTCACGGCGGCAGAGATGAACACCCTTGCCAGGGAATACCCGGTGGTGCAGTGTTGCGAGTATGTGCGGGGCTCCAACACCGGCGTGGTGAGCGTGGACGACGAAGCCGCTTCTTTTGAGGCGGTCACCGCCCTCATAGCGCGGGGGCACAAGCGCATCTCCCTGTTCGGCGCGGAACGGGTGGGCACGGCTTCAGACCGGGAAGCGGGCTACCGTCGGGCTCTTGCGAGCGCGGGACTTCCTGTGGACAGGGAAGAGATCTACTACGACAACCACTCCGCCGAGTCGGGCAGACGGCGAGCCAGGCGTATGCTGGAAGCGGGCCGTAAGCCCGAAGCCATTTTTTCCATCTCCGACATCATCTCCCTCCCCGCTCTTCGGGAGTTTTACGAGCACGGGCTGTTGTGCCCGAGGGATTTTTCTCTGGTGAGTTTCGACGGGTCTGAGGAAAGCTCCGTGTCTATCCCCGCGCTCTCCACCGTGGAGCAGCCCCGGGAAGCCATGGGGCGGGAAGCCTTTTTGGAGCTGTACAACCGGCTGAACGACCCGGACTATGAAGCCCGGATCATCCGGCTCCCCCACCGCCTGGTGCTCAGGGAGACCATCCGGTAAGAGTGCTCTTCTCAGTAAATCAAAGTTTGCGCAGCGATGCGCAAAGCATCACACACCTTTTTCCATAGGGCGGGCATGGGAATGCCCGCCCGAATCTTTTTGGAAAGACAACGGATATTTGATAGAGCGTGCCGACAGAACTTTTAAAAAGAGCGGCGCGGGGCGGTATGCGCCCATCCTTGCCTTCTAAAGCAGGCCAACAAAAAAGAGCCCGGAGGCTCTTTTTTTGTTGCTTTTTGCACTTGACCGGGACTTCAGGCCGTGTATTCCAGCTTGCCCCGGATGTAGGTGGCTTTTAAATTGAGGCTGTCGTCCAGCAGCAGGAAGTCTGCCGCCGCGCCCACGCCGATCCGGCCGATGAAGCTGTTGCCGATGGCGGCGGCGGGGTTATGGGTGGCCATGCGGAGCGCTTTGTCAAGGGGGATGCCCATGATGTTTATAAGGTTCCGCACGCCCTGGAGCATGCAGATGGTGGAGCCGGCCAGCCGGCCGTCTTCCGCCAGGCGGGCCACGTTGTTCGTCACGATCACTTTGCTGCCGGCCAGGGAGTATTCCCCGTCTCCCAGCTGGGAGGGGGCGAGGGCGTCGGAACAGATGAACGTCCGCTCAAAGCCTTTGGCTTTCATGATGAGCCGGGCGGCGTATTTGTTGATGTGCTGGAGGTCTGGAATGAACTCGCAGGTGATCCGGTCGTCCGTCAGCACCACGCCGATGCTGTTTTCGCTCCTGTGATGCACGGGGTAGAAGCCGTTGAAGGTGTGGGTGGAGATGGTGACACCGCAGGCCAGCGCCTCCTCCATCTCTTTTGCCATGGAATCGGTATGGGCGGCGGAGACCACGATGCCTTTTTTGACCAGGTATTTTGTGAGCTCATAGCCTCCCTTCTTTTCGGGAGCCAGGGAGACCCGCACGATGGCGTCTTCATAATCGCCCACGATCTTTTTGTAGTTTTCCATGGTGGGGTCGGCCAGATAAGGAATGGCGTGGGCGCCCCGGTTCTCAAGGGCGAAGAAAGGCCCTTCCACGTGGGCTCCCAGCACTCGGGCGCCCGCTTCCTTCTTCATTTCCGCCGGAAGTTCGGAGAGGAAGGAGTGGATGTTCTCAAAAGAGTCGGTGGCGTTGGTGGGGCAAAAAGAAGTGGTGCCCACGGTGGGGAGCTTGCCGGCCATGTGGGCCGTGCCGCCCCGCTCCAGCACGTCTCGTCCGAAGCTGCCGTGTATGTGCACGTCCACAAAACCGGGGCAGAGGATGGCGCCCTTTGCGTCAAGAGCGTCCGGCGCGTCTTTGGTTGAAAGATCGGTGATGACGCCGTCTTCATAGGAGAGCGTGGAAAGGGGCGCGAACACCTCTCCGGTAAAAATCCGCGCGTTTTTGATCTGGGGCATAAAAATTCCTCCTTGATAAATTCAGGCGAGCAGGGCCTCAAACACTTGACGGTACACGTCGAGAGCCTTTTTGCGCCAGGCAGTCACATACTTGTCCGCCTCCCCCCGGGAAGCGGCAAAAAAGGTCATTTCAAACACGAACAGGTCGTTTTCGATGATCCGGAGCACCACTCTGTACTGATCGTCCGAGAGCCGGATGTATTCGGCGAACACTCGGCTTTCCAGCTGTATATCCGGAGCGTTTTTTTCCGCGTAAGCGTCTATATCCTCCCGCATACTGGCGTACAGATCTTTTTTAAAAAAATCCAGCGTGCCGAGTCCCACTTTTGTGAGGGAATAGAAGCGCCCGTTGACCGAGTCTTCCCTCTTCACCAGTCCGTTTTCCGTGAGATCGTGGAGGTTGGTCCGCAGAGAAAAATACTCCATAAGGGAAAGCTGGGAAGCCGCTTCGGTGAGCCGCTTTTCGCTCATCCGGACGCCGCATTTTGAAAGAAGGTACAGGATCGCGATTTTCTGGCGGGACGTCTCCATGTTCTCTCCTCCTAAATGTGGGATGTGCTTATAAAAATTATACCACGCCTTGTGGAGGGGAACAATACAATAAAAAAAGATAAAAAACCTTGAAAATTCTTTTGAATTGTGTATAATAAAGAATGCGCCTTGGGATTATAGCTCAGCTGGTCAGAGCGCTACGTTGACATCGTAGAGGTCGTTGGTTCGAGCCCAATTAATCCCACCAAAACCTGGGATGTATGTTATGCCCTGATTTTAAACCCACAGTTTGTAAAAGGGTTTACCAGTCCATTCGGCCGGGTATGCACGCCCGTTCTTAACGGGAAGCACAAAGGCCGAGGCGGTTCACCCACCTGCCGAGAGGCGGGTTACAAAACGGGGCAGACGGCATCTCCGGGCCAATCTTTGCGGCACGATCACAAAAGAAGAGATAGCGGAATTGTGTAACGGTAGCACCTACGACTCTGACTCGTATTGTCTAGGTTCAAATCCTAGTTCCGCTGCCAGAGGAAAGGCCCCTTTATGAAACCTTGTAAGGGGCCTTTCTGTATGCAAAATATGAAAGAACGCCGAAAAACGCTCTTCTATTTTGAATCGGGCAGCTGCTCTCGTTTACGCCAAAGGGAACTTTTGCGTAAACAGGAGTGTGGATTTGAATATACGGTGGCCATCGGCCATTGTTATAGAAATTCTATACTGATTTCGGAGGAAAAGGAAACGAAATGAAAAGATGTTTTGCGTTGGTGCTCGTTGTGCTGATGCTGCTTGCGACCGCAAGCGGCTGCGCCAAGTCTGCCGCGGAGGGCGGCAATTACACCGATGGGATGAAGATCCCCTACGGGACGGATATTTCGCCCGAGGACGGAGCCGACAGCGTGGAGCGGGCGGGGGATCACAAGGATTCTCCCTATTTTTCCCGGCTGGATTTTTACAATATGACTTCCACCGACACCCTCACCATCCTGCCCAAGTTTAAAACCATTCAGCAGAGTTCCGAGTGGAGCTGCGGCGTCGCGGCTGTTTTGATGGTCGTCAGCTATTTTGACAAACTGGGCGACTACGATGAGCTGAGCCTGGCCGAGCTGCGCCCCCAGGGCGCCGAACCCGGCGCGACCTCTTTGTCCGAAGCCATCGCCATCTTTGAGGGCGTGGGCGGCTTTGAGCTGGTGACCACCCTGGATTACGGCGAGGAGGTCTACGAGTCCTTCCACCTGGAGACCATCCGGGACTTTCTCAGCGAGGGCACGCCCGTGCTCATCTGCTGGAACGACTGGGGCGGCCATTGGCAGGTGATCATCGGCTATGACACCATGGGCACCGAAACCGAGCAGGACGACGTGCTGATCGTGGCCGACCCTTACGATACCACCGACCACAACCAGGATGGATACGGCGTGTACGGAGCCGAGCGGTTCATCTATAACTTCACCATGTACAACTTCTTCAGCGAAGAAGAGGGGAACGACATGCTCTTTATCGCCGCCAAGCCCGTCGCGTAACAAACAGTAAATAAAGGAAGTCCCGATTCCGGGGCTTCCTTTTATTTTTTAGTTGACATTCCCCGGGCGTGGGGTATGATGATATTGTACGCGAGAACCTCAGGGGCTTGAGGGTCTGCGGCGGCTGCCGCGGGGCTTGCCCAAAGGGCCTTTCCCCCGTGCGCCGGCCGTTTTCCCCGCACATCCCGGGGCGGCGGCAGTTTTCATTTTATGTTGGCCGGAAGGGTTTCCGGCACATGCACCCACAAGGAGGGTCATCGGAAAAATGGACAGGAAAAGCATTAAAAGACTGATTCTTTGGTTAAGCGGATTGGCACTCCTGCTGATCATCGTTTTTAGCAGCATCACCATCATACCCACCGGCTATACCGGCGTGCGGACCACATTCGGGCAGATCGATTCACAGACCATCGCCAACGGTCTCAGCCTGAAGATACCCTTTTTCCAGGGCATCATCAAGGTGAACAACAAGCAGCAGGATATCATATTCAGCGATATGATCTGGAGCGAGACCTCCGAGCGCACGGCCATCTATTTTGAGGGCGTCACGGTGACGTATCAGATCAGCGCAGAAAAGTCGGCCTGGATCGTGGCGCACGTCACCGATTATAAAACAGCCTGGTAGCGCCAGCCTGGTGGCTTCGGCCATCAAGATGAGCTCCAAAACGCTCCCCGCCAGCGACGCCACCAACCGGGCGATCATAGAGCCCCTGGCTCAGGAGAATGTACAGAGATCCCTGGACGAGAAGTACGGGGAAGGGGTGGTCTATGTGAACAAGGTGATCATCAACAACATCGATTTTGACGATGTGTACAACGCCGCCATCGCCGAAAAGCAGAACGCCCAGCTCATATACGAAAAGCAGCAGATCGAAAACCGGCAGGCCATTGAAAAAGCGGAGGCAGACGCGAAAGTGAAGCTCACCGAAGCCCAGGCCAAGGCCGACGCTCTTCTGATCGAAGCGCAGGCGGAAGCCGAAGCCAACCGGGTATTGGCCGATTCCCTTTCGGAGCTGATCCTGAAAAAAATGTACTATGACAAGTGGGACGGCCAGCTGCCCGACGTGGTGGGGAGCGCCTCCATCATCGAAGCTTCGCCCTTTATCGAATGATCTGATCTATTGAAATTCCGGCTCTTTTGAGCCGGAATTTTTTTGTTTCATTTGACATGTTTACATAACTTGTTAAACTTATAATAGTGTTTTATTTTATTGCCAAATGTGCAAAGGGGGGAGATTTATATGTATTATTTTGTCACGATTTGCTTATTGTTCGGGTTAGCTATTATTCCGGGCAAGATAGCGGAAAACAAAGGCTATAGCTTTGGCGGGTTTTACTTCTTTGGGCTTTGCTTTTTCTTCCGGCTCTTATCGTGGCTCTATGCCTTGAGGACAAGACGGAAACAGAGACTCCCTATGGTTACGGCGGATATCAATATGCCCCTCCGGTTAGTCAGCCCGGCGCATATTGGGCAAACGCGGGGGCGCCCGCATATCCTTCGTCCGTTCCCACGCCTCAGCGTGTGGAAGCAAAGGAAACGGTTTATGTCCGAAATTGCTATATAAACTTGCCCCTTCGACCCACAAAGGCTGAGTTCCGGTTCAATTCGGATCGCAGCATCATTGCCGCGGTCTCCGTAAAAAGTTATCAGCCGGCGGTGTACGAGAGCCTGATTGTCAGGCTGGAAGGCTACGACATATTTGAGTCCTTGGTATTGTCTGAGGAGCAGACGATCCGGACGCTTAGAAATACGGGCAACAATATTTCCTTTGATTTCAATACAAAAGCTGCTCTCCTGCCTGGCACCATTAAATATTTAGAGGTCTATATCTCCGCATATTCCGTCGCAGACAGGCCGGTCAGGGTAACGGATGGAAAGAAGTGCGACGCTCCGCTTGCATACCAGGAACTGAAGGAATACAAAATAACTTTTGGTGAGGATGCGATCACCTATTTCTGGGAGGCCCAAGACGCATGGCGGTGCGTCTGCGGCACGCTGTGCTCATCGGAAGTTTGCGACATGTGCGGCCGGACGCTGGAAGATATGCGGAACCCGAATGAAAAAGCCGCCGCAATCGGGCGGTTTTTGGAGCAAGTGCAGGGCAGCCGCGACCCGAACGAGCTGAAAGAGAGCCTTCAGGCTCTAAACGGCGCCCTGAATCCGGCTCAATATGAGGAAGCCGTGAAATATGCGGATAGCCTCATCAGTTTGAAGCGTATGTACAACATAGACGTGGGGGAGAAGGAAAGGGAAAAGCTGAAAAGCATATTGGGCTGACCGGCCTTGCCTCGCAAAATATCCCCGGACTTGTCCGGGGATATTTTTATATATGCGAAGCTCATGTGATATTTCTCATCCACTTTCTTTTTTTCACCAGCCCAAGCCCGAGGGCAGCCCGAAGACACTCCTCCAGATTGATGAGTAAAAACACCAGAGGCACGGGGAGGCGGAACAAAAAGGCGGAGAGCGCGCCCAAAGGCACACCCACGCCCCAGGTGCCAAGCGCGTTTAAGTATAAGCCGTATTCCGTCTTGCCTCCGCTCGGGAGGATGCCGCACATGACCACCAGATTGACCGTCTTGACGGGAAGAAGGAGGGAAAAGGCATAGAGGAGCTGCGTCCCCGCCAGGCGGGTGCTTTCGGAGAGATTGTAAAAATCCATATAAAAAGAGGAAAAAGCGGCGGTTGCAAGGCCGACTGCCGCCGAAGTCCAGAGGGCGGCTTTTAAGAGGCGCTGGCCCCGATGATAAGCCTCCTGAAAATCCGAAGCGGCCAGCTTTTCGCCCGTCAGCACGGCGGCGGCTGTGGAAAAGCCGGTGAACGCGCCGAACAGCAGCGACATGAGGGGCGAGGCGGCGGTGACGGCGGCCATGGGCTCTTTGCCCATGTTGCCGTAAATGAGGCCGTAGACCGTTTCCCCAAGACCCCAAACCACCTCCCCGAGGAAAACGGGAAGGGCGATTTGAAAAATCTTTTTAAAAAATCCCGGGGGTATTTTGCCGGAAAGGCGGATGAGAGGCTCTTTTTTTGCCCATTTGCGGTAGAGAAGCAGGAGCGCCACGGCCTCAAGCGTCTGGGAAAGCGCGTTGGAGATGGAGGCGGAGGCCGTTCCGAGAGCGGGCAGAGAAAACCGGCCGGTGACGAATAAAAAGTCAAAAGCGGCGTTAAAAGCCAGGGAGGCGATGCCCGTGATCATGGGGATGTGGGCTTTGGAGGCGGAGCGGAAATAAGCCGAGAGAAGATGGGAGAGGGCCAGGGGCAGAAAGCCGAGAGAGGAGATCCGCATGTACTCTCCGGCCACGGCTTGCACGCCTGCGTCTTTTGAAAAAAGCCCGGCCAAAAAGCCGGGGGCAAAAAAGCAGGCGGAAAAGAACAGAAGGAACGGGAGCCCCATGAGCATCAGATGGGATTTGGCCGTGCGGGAAAGCCCCTCCTTGTCTTGACTGCTGTAATACTGCACGAAAAAGATGCCGGCGGACGCGCCGACCGAAGAGATCAGTATGGCGTAAAGCTGAACCGCCTTCACCCCCGACCCCACGCCCGACAGTCCCGTGCTTCCCAGCTCGCCCACCATCAGGCTGTCGAGAACGCCCAGCAGGTATTGGAAAATCGTCTGGACGGCCACGGGGAGCCCGATTTGAAGGGCGCGCCTTGCAAAAGTTCTGTCCATCATGCCTCCGGAAAAACCTGCTTTCAGTATAACAAAAAAGAAGGGCGGGGAGCAATAGGGGGATGGGCTGAAAATAAAGAAGGGCAGGAAAAGCTGTTCAAGACCGGGGAGTCTTAAAAAACCATATTATCCGGCAGCGGCTCCGCGCTTTTCCATCATCAATGGATGATAAAAATGCGCGGAGCTTTCCCGAAGGCGTGCTTGGGGCAGCCCAAACAAAAAGGGACGGCCTTTACGACCGTCCCTGATACCCGGGCAAAACGCTATTTTCCCAACAGATTTAAAAAGTCAAAGGTGGCGAAGTAGTCCGCAGGCGTTTCCGCCCGGCGGATGAGCCTGACGCTCCCATCTTCTTTTAACAAAAGTTCGGCGGAGCGGAGCTTGCCGTTGTAGTTATACCCCATGGCGAAGCTGTGAGCCCCCGTGTCGTGGATGTAGATTTTATCCCCCAGGTCGATTTTGGGGAGGGGGCGGTCGATGGCAAATTTATCGTTGTTTTCGCAGAGGCCGCCCGTGACGTCGTACACATGGTCGAGGGGCGCGTGTTCTTTGCCCAACACGGTGATGTGATGATACGCCCCGTACATGGCCGGGCGCATGAGGTTGGCGCTGCAGGCGTCAAGCCCGATGTAGTTCTTATAGGTCTTTTTCTCGTGGTGGGCTGTGGCGATGAGGGCGCCATAAGGCCCGGTGACGAAGCGGCCCAGCTCGGTGAAAATGGCCACGTCCGAAAGGCCGGCGGGCGTGAGAATTTCGTGAAACTTCTCCTTCACCAGCGCGCCGATGAGGGCAATGTCGTTCTCCGGGACGTCCGGCTTATAGGCGATGCCCACGCCGCCCGACAGGTTGATGAAGGAGAGGGACACGCCCGTCTCGTTTTTAATTTCCAGTGCCAGCTCAAAAAGGATGCCCGCCAGCGTGGGATAATACTCGTTTGTGCCGGTGTTGCTGGCCAAAAAGGCGTGTATGCCAAAGTGTTTGACCCCCCTGCGGGCGAGGATTTTGATCCCTTCAATGAGCTGAGCCTTGGTCATGCCGTATTTGGCGTCTCCCGGCTTGTCCATGATGTCGTTGTGGATGGAAAAGCTGCCCCCCGGGTTATAACGGAGGCAGAGCGTGTCCGGCAGTTCCATGAGGGAGGAGAGGAGATCGATGTCCGAAAAATCGTCCAGATTGATGATGCCCCCGAGGCGGTTGGCGTAGACGTAATCCTCGTGGGGCGTCACGTTGGAGGAGAACATGATCTCGCGGCCTTTAAAGCCGAGAGCCTCCGCCAGCATGAGCTCCGTGTGGGACGAACAGTCCACCCCGCAGCCCTCTTCTTTTAAAATCTCAAGGATAACGGGATGTGGGAGGGCTTTCACCGCGAAATATTCCTTAAAACCCTTGTTCCAGGAAAAGGCCTGCTCCAGCCGGCGGACATTCTTCCGTATGCCCGCTTCATCGTAGATGTAAAACGGTGTGGGGTATTCCTTTTCTATCTCCTTCACTTGTTCCAGAGTTAAAAAAGTTCTTTTCATATGCGCTTCCTTTTTCATAAAATCGATGTAAATATACACTACTCCGAGGGGGCGTGTCAAGAGAATTTAGGGCAGATTTAGTATATTTATTCTGTTTAATTTATATTTATTCTGATATATAGCTTTTCCCAAAGAAAAGGCTGAAAAATATCTGCATAAAAGAATATTTATGCAGTTTTTGATTCGCCGTCCTTTCAGTGAAAGAAGGCGGCGGGTCTGTTTTCTTGGCTTTTTTGCTGCCGGCGCAAATCGGGAAAAATTCCCCAAAAGATGCGCCCGAAGCCTTTATTGACAAGGAAAGAGCCTTCTGCTAAAGTTCAAATTGTACAGGCCGCCCCGGTTTTTTATAGAGGCGTTTCGGGTTTCCGGGCGATTTTTTAAGCGGCGGAGCATGGATTGCCCCGCATTTTGCGCCGATTCATCAGAGTGACAACAGCATAGAGGCCCGGGGTTTTAGGGCGTCTGACAGATGTTTTGAGGAAGGCCTGCGCGGGGGCGGTGAAACGCCGACCGGGCGTCCGGAATGATATTCATAAAATCACAAACGAACAGGAAGCGGAGGAAAAAACCATGAAAAAACAGCAGGTTTTGAGGAGGACGGACGAAGGCTATCTGCGCCTGCCCTATGAGCATGCCGCGGATATGAGGGAAGTGACCCTTTGGGACGAGACGGGCATGCGCATCCGCTTTTTAACGCGCCTGTCCGTAAAAAAAGCGGACCTGTGGATGGCCTATCCTCTGCCCGCAGGCACGGGAAAAGAGCTGACGGTTGAAACGGAAGGGGACTGCTGGCTTAGGGCCGCCTGCCTTACCCGGGAAGCGAGCCGGGAGACTTTGCGGGAGCCCCTTCGGCCCCTGATCCACCACGCGCCCGCCACGGGCAGCATCAAAGAGCTTATGGGGCTTATGCTGGAAGAGGGCGTGTGGCGCTGTTCCTACCTGGCCGACCCGGTCTCGCTGGAGGAGAAAAACGAGGGTGTCCTGGTGAATCTGGAGAGCGCCGACCTGCTCCACTGGCGGCCGTCGAAAAAAACGGTTTCGGCAAAGGCGGCGGCTTCCTCTTACTGGCGCGGAGACGTGGCGGGAGAGCTTTCGTTCGACGCGCCCGAAGGCCGCTATGTGCTGGCGAGGACGGTGTCCGCCCCGGTGAAAAATCTGGCGGCTTCTTCTTTTCTGAGTTTGCCCGCCATTTGCCGGAATGGCAGACTGGAGCCGGCAAAGGCCCTTTCCAATCTGCGGGTGTGGGAACGCCGCTGGCGCACAAAGGACATTGAGCGGGACTTTTACTTTGAGATGCGCTTTGGAATAGGCCCCGACGTATGGCCCGAGATCAAGATACTGGACAAAGACGGCACCTCCGCCGACATACGCACGGACGCCTGCGAGGCGGAACTGGAGCTGTTCGTGGGTCAGGAGCGGGAGATCGAGATCGACTTCTGCGGCGCGGTGTGGAAATGGGAGGCGCTCACGCAGACCATGCATTGCGGATGTTATGAAATGCCCGTGAAAGCGGAAAGCGGGCGGGTGAAGCTCCACTTTTTTGGCGACGCCGCAGTGCAGGAGCTGTTTACGGGCGGCGGGGAGGCCATGCTGGTGGTGGTGCCCGAAGGGACGGGGGAAGCCCAATATAAAATTAAAAGCGAGCTGGTGGAAAACATCAACAACGCTTCCTTCCGGGTGCAGTATTATAAGGAACCCTATCTTAAAATCAGCGCAGCCGGAACCACGGCCGCCATTGCGGAATTAAA
The DNA here is from genome assembly GCA_040766545.1 of Christensenellaceae bacterium. Lineage (GTDB taxonomy): Bacteria > Bacillota > Clostridia > Christensenellales > Christensenellaceae > QANA01. The sequence goes on along the minus strand of JAXGQH010000005.1, from coordinate 52,255 downwards.
GGTTTACGGCCTTCGCCCCGCGGGGTATTCCGCAAAGAGTCGGGCGCTGTTAAAAGGGGTGGAGAGAGGGGAAGTCCTTTACAAGGGGAAAGCCTATACGGTGTTTGAAAACTGCGTGGAGGACAGTATTTACGGCGACCCGCCCGCCTGGGCGCTCCACGGGGGAAAGACGGTGCTCTCTCCCGTCCGGGCGGTGGAAGAATTCCAGTGGCGGGAGACCCCCTGGGGGGACATGACCCGCATCGTGGACCGGGGGGAAAAATGGGAGCCCGAGAGACAGAGCGCCTATCCCAAACTGACCACCCCTTATCCCGCCGTCACCGCCGCGTACAAAATCGCCGCAGACATACTGGATAGAAATCTCTCGCCCGAGTTTGCGCTACCCGGGCAGAAAGGGCTGATGAACGCCGCGCTGTTCCAGGGGCCGGGGGAAGGGTTTGGCATATGGGTGCGGGACGCCTGCCATTCCGCTTTCCGGGTGCAGAACCTGCTGGCTCCGGGGGCCATACGGGAGTCTCTCGCCTATATTTCCGAGCGGGGCTTCAATAACGGCGTGGACAGCGGCGCCATGCCCGCCATCGCCATCTGGGACCATTATGTGGCCACGGGGGATCACACCCTCCTCTATGAGACGCTTCCGGGCGTCCTCCGATACGCCGAGGAGGCGGACAGGCGGTTTGTGCCCGCGGCGGGACTGATGGACGCCAAAATGTGCCCCGCCCAGGACGCTTTTGAGGAGCCGGAAAACGGCGGCTACTGCCTGGGAACGGAGATACTGTACGCCCTCATGTATCAGTGCACCGCAAACATCTGCAAAACCCTGGACGCCGAGCCGGGCAGGCGTGCGCTGTGGGAAGAGCGGGGCAAAAGCATCATGAAGCTCGTAAAAGAGCGGTATTGGAACGAGGAGGCGGGCTGTTTTTGCAGCGGGCCCGCGGGCAGCCTGGCCTATGAAAAGGGCTGGTGGGAAGCCACGGGGGCGGAGCTTTCCTTGTGGCCCCGGTTTGGCGTGGCCGACGCCCGTCAGACCAGGATTTTTTTGCAGACCATTCAAAACAACCCCAAAGCGCTTTCGGATTACGGGGTCAACTGGTATCCCTTCCAGACGAAGAAAAACCACTTCTGGAACGCCTGCTGGGTGTCCTGGACGCTGGGCATGGCCGTGGCCGCGGCCGAAGCGGGGGAACTGGAACTTCTCCGCACGCTTATTTTCCAGCAGGTGCGGAATGCCCTCTTGAACAAGACCTTCCACGAGGTGATCGACAACGACACGGGAAGGGCCTGGCGCTGGCCCGGCCTCCCCTGGCACGCCGCCGCCTTCATGGGGTACTTCGTCTATGGGATATTCGGCGTGCGGTATGACGAAAAGGGGCTTTCTTTCAAACCCGCCGTGCCTTATGAATTCAGGAATCTCAAGCTGGAAGGCCTGAAATACAGAAAGGCGGAGTTTGCGCTGGAAATAGAGGGATACGGCAAGCAGTTTACCCTGACCCTCGACGGACAGCCTTTTTCCGGCCATATCGGATTGGAAACCGAAGGGCGCCACCTGATCCGTATGACGGGGAAACAGGAGTAGGGATTGCCTCCGCCGAAGGGCGCGGGGGCTGCCCGGCAGGCGGGGGATTAAAGCCGGGATGATTGCGAAAAAAAGCTCCCCGCCGCGGGGATTGATTTCGCACAGAGAGGCGGATAAAAACGCCTGCGAACGGGAAGAGGTCAGGGAGATGAGATGATTGGCCTGCCTCCGTACGGAGGAGGGGATTGAAATTCTGGCGATTTAAGAATTGCAACTCCATCAAACAGTCTGCCTCCGCACGGAGGCTTGGATTGAAACGTGATTAATGAACTGCTCACAGCGGCAACCCCCACCGTCTGCCTCCGCACGGAGGCTTGGATTGAAACCGTCAAGCGTGGATTGTGGCTGTGGACAGCCGAAAATATGTCAAACGCTGCTTTCGCTCGGAGGTGAAGACTAAAGCGCCTATGTCTGCGCCGGCAAAGATTAAAAAGTCCGTTCCGAGGGATGGAAAGGGGTTCTTTCGGCGCTTGCAAGGAACAAAAACAGCCCGCCCGGAGTTTTCCCGGGCGGGCTTTCTTTTGTTGGGCCGGACAAAAAACGGGGCGGGGAGGGCCGCCCCGGGAGGGATTCGCATCCGGCATGTTTTCAGATGCCTGCATTTTTTTGCGCTTCCCATTGCCGACGGAAGCGTTTTTACCTGAACAACGGATCGGGATGGGCAAGCCGGTTAAAACCGGGGTTTTTTAAAAGTCTCACAAGCCTTTGCATATAGGATAGTTGATCGCTTCGCCAAGCGCCGGGGTGCACAAACTCTTTCTGCCGTAAAATGATCGGGGGAGGGGGTATATGTTTTACTGTCTCGCAGGTCGTCTTCAAAGCCCGCCGGACTTTTGGCAGCCGCCGTCTTCACCGTGCCTGCCGCAGCGCTTGTATGGGAGGGTGTTCCATATGGCTTTGGAGCCGAAAAGTCGCTTGCGGGGCATAGACGGCGGGGCGTTTGTAATCCATTTATTCTCTCACAGGGGCCCTCGCCCATGTGTTGATACAGTTTGGATCGGACGGGTCAGAACCGAAAACCGAAGGCGCAGTGTGTGATCCATCTCACAGGGACCTCCTTATAAAGCGTATTTATACTATAAGTATGAGAGGGCGGGCAAATGGGTGAGGGGTCAAAAGAAAAAAGGTCAAGCAGTGCCGGTTATTTTTATATAGTCGGAATAGAGCATGGCGTAAGAAAGGGTGTTCATCCAGGCGGGAGAACCGTCTTCTTTTTTCTTGAAGTAAAGCTCTTTTAAAAAATGCCCTTCTTTTCGGAACCCCAGCTTTTCCAGCAGCCGCCAGGAAGCGATGTTCTCATCACTGCACCGGGCGACCACCCGCCGCACACCCGCGCTCATAAAAAGATGGCGGAGGAGAGCCCGGACGCTTTCTTCCCCATAGCCCTTGCGCCAGTAAGCCCGGTTCAGCACATAGCCGATCTCGCAGGTGCTATACGATCCGGAAGCGACGTACAGGTTTCCGATGAGCGGGCCTTCTTTCAGGCAGACGGCAATATAAGCCCCGTCTTCCGAGCGGCGGGCGGCTTCGTTTTTGCAGGCGGAAAGCGTCATAGGGGAATAGGGCTCAAAGCGCACCACTTCCGGATCGGACAGGTATGAAAACAAGTCCCGGGCGTCTTCTTTTTTAAACCGCCTGAGGAGCAGGCGGGGAGTGTGAAGTTCGGGGTAAAACATGATGTCAGTATAACAGATTTTATGGTAAAATCAAATTATGTACAGAATTCTCATTGCGGAGGACGACGAAAGCATCCAAAAATCCATCAAGGGCCATCTGGAAAAGTGGGGCTATCTTTGCCGCGCGGCGGAGGATTATCAAAATCTGGCGGCCGAGGCGGCGGCGTACCAGCCCCACCTGGTGCTGCTCGATTTGATGCTTCCCTCCTACAACGGATTTTACTGGTGTCAGGAGATCCGGAAGTTTTCAAAAGCGCCCATCATCTTCATCTCCTCCGCTTCGGAGGACGTGAACATCGTCACGGCCATGAGCGTGGGCGGGGACGACTTTTTGGTGAAGCCTTTTTCCAAGGAGCTGCTGGCCGCCAAGGTGCAGGCCCAGCTCCGGCGCGCCTATTCCTTTTCGGCGGGAAGCGAAGTCTTTGAACGAAAGGGAGCCATCCTGGACGTTTCCGCCTCCAAAATCCTCTACGGGGAAAAGGAGGCGGAGCTCACCAAAATCGAGCTGCGCATCCTCCGGCTGCTGATGGAAAACGGAGGCAGGGTGGTATCCCGGGACAGCCTCATGGGTTCCCTCTGGCAAAGCGAAAGTTTCATCGATGAAAATACGCTGAGCGTAAACGTGGCCCGGCTCCGAAAGAAGCTGGCCGAACTGGGGCTTTCCGACTTGATTGAAACCAAAAAGAACCTGGGGTATCTGGTGAAATGATGGGGCGGTATTTAAAGGAGCATAAAGGCGGGGTATTGGCCTGCCTGATTTTCCTGCTGACGGTGGGCTTTGTTTCCTATGTCTACTCCCTCCCCTTGGAGCCGGTGCTTTATATCCTGGGCGCCTTTATGCTGCTGGGCACCCTGCTTTTTTTATGGGGCTTTTGGAGAGAGCGGAAAAAGCACGGGCTTCTCCAAAAAGAAGGGAGCGTGGGGGAACCCTTTCGCCTGATCGAGGCGGACTATGAGGCGCTTTTAGGGGCCGAACGGGAAAAGGCGGAAGGGGTGAAAGCCGCCCTTGACGAGAAAAGCCGGGACATGCTCGACTATTACACCCTCCTGGCGCACCAGATGAAGACGCCCCTTTTCGCCATGGAGCTGCTCCTTTCGGAGGAGGACAGGGAGCTATGGGCTGAACTGTTCAAGGTGGAACGGTATGTGGAGATGATGCTCGGCTATGTGCGGATCGAAAACATCTCGGGGGACCTCATCGCCGGGGAAAAGCAGGCGTTTGACATCGTGAAAGAGGCGGTGAAAAAATACGCGCCGCTGTTTATCCGAAAAAACATCCGCCTGACCCTGCGGGAAGAGCCTTTTCCCGTGGTGACGGATGAAAAATGGCTCTCCTTCGTGATTGAGCAGGCCCTGTCCAATGCGGTGAAGTATGTGAAAGAAGGGGACAGGGTGGAGATTTATAAAGAGGGGAATTCCCTGGTGATTTCGGACGACGGCATCGGCATCCGAAGCGCCGACCTTCCCCGGCTGTTCACCAAGGGCTACACCGGGCGGACGGGGCGGGACTATAAGAGCTCCACCGGCCTCGGGCTTTACCTTTCGGGCCGAGTGATGGAAAAGCTGGGGCACGGCATCCGCATCTCTTCGGAGGAAGGGCGGGGCACCAAGGTGCACCTCCAATTTAAGAACCTTACAAAACTGTAAGGAGAGAGGGATAAACGTAAGGCAAAACGATGGCGGGGCGGGGAGAAGAAGCGTAACATGATATGCGTATGAAACGATAGAAAGAAGGTGCAGGCATGAGCATATTGGTTGCGGAACATTTAAAAAAGGTCTATTCCGCCCGGGCGTCCAACAAGACGGAGGCGCTTCGGGGCCTTTCTTTTTTGGTAGAAGAAGGGGAGTTTGTGGCCGTGATGGGCGAGTCGGGCTCGGGAAAGACCACGCTTCTAAACATTCTCTCCACCCTTGACTCCCCCACAGGGGGCAAGGTGTATCTGGACGGGAAGGACATGGCGGAGCTGAAGGAAAAGGAACTGGCCGACTTCCGGCGGGAGAACATGGGCTTTGTGTTCCAGGATTTCAACCTGCTGAACACGTTTTCTTTAAAGGACAATATCCTCCTTCCCATGGTTTTATCGGGCAAAAGCCTGGAAGAGATGGGGCGCAGGCTAAACGAAGTGACGCCCCGGCTGGGTCTCGGGGAGATACTGGAAAAGTACCCCTACGAGGTGTCGGGCGGGCAGAAACAGCGGACGGCCGTGGCCCGGGCGCTGATGATGAAGCCCCGGCTGTTGTTTGCCGACGAACCCACGGGCGCTCTTGACTCCAAAGCCGCGGACGGCCTTCTGTCGCTCTTTACGGACATCAACGCGGGCGGGCAGACCATTCTGCTCGTGACCCACAGCGCCAAGGCGGCCAGCCATGCGGGGCGGGTGCTCTTCATCAAGGACGGGGAACTGTATAACGAGCTGTACCGGGGCGAGGAGCGTCCCGCCCGGTTTTATGGCCGCATTTCCGATGCGCTGGCCCTTTTGTTTGGAGGCGGAAATGAATAAATTTTTCTTTTCCCGTCTGGCTCTTTCCAATCTCAGGCGGAACAGGCAGATTTTCGCTCCTTATCTCATCACCTCTGCCCTGGCCGTAGCCATGCTCTACATGCTGGTCTTTTTGTCCGACCAGGAGGGGCTGTCCAACGCGCTCCGGCGGTATCTGAACCTGGGGGTGTGGGTGGAGGCCGTCTTTTCCGCCGTTTTTGTCTTTTACACCAGCAGCTTTCTCGTGAAAAAGCGGAAGAAGGAGATGGGGCTGTACAGCGTACTCGGTATGAGAAAGGGGCACATTCTTCGGGTGTTCGCCATGGAGACCGTCTTCTCCGCTCTGTTTTCCATTGCCGCCGGGCTGCTTCTCGGCGTGCTGGCCTCCAAGCTGGGATTCGCCCTGCTGGCAAAACTGATCGGCTATTCCATGCCCCTGGGATTTTTCGTGAGCCTCAAAGGGCTGATCCTGACAGCCGGGATCTTTTTCTTCATCTTTTTGGCCGTGCTCCTTCTCACCGCGGCGGCGGTGGTGAAAAACAGGCCGGCGGAGCTTTTGACGGGCGCGGACGCGGGGGAAAAGGAGCCGAAGGCCAAGTGGCTGATCGCGGCCGCGGGGGCGCTCTGTCTCGGCGGGGGGTATCTCATCTCTCTGTTGACGTCCAACTCCTCCCGCGATGTGCTTCCCAGGCTTTTCCTGTCCGTGCTTCTTGTGATCGCAGGCACTTATTTATGCTTCATCAGCGGGAGCATCGCCCTTTTAAAGCTCATGAAGAAAAAAAGCGGCTATTATTATAAGACCCGGCATTTTCTAAGCGTGTCGGGTATGATGTACCGCATGAAGAAGAACGGGGCGGGGCTGGCCAACATCTGCCTCCTCTGCACCATGGCGCTTGTGATGCTGTCCACCACCGTTTCTATGAATCTCGGGATTGAGGACTCCCTGCGGAGCGAATACAAGCGGAACATTCAGATCGAGTGGCTGGAGCCGGACGAAGAGGCGGAAGCGTATATGCAAACCCTCTTTGAAACGGAGCAAAACCCTGTGATGTATCATTACCTGGTGGTTCATACCACTTATCTCGGGCAGGACACCCGGGTGCAGATGATCGACCTCGCCGACTTCAACAAAACCTACGGCACGGACTACGCTCTCGGACAAGACGAGCTGCTGCTCTATAAAAAAGGCGGCTATCAGGAGGCGGAGCTGGCACTTTTTAACAAGAGCTACCGGGTGACGGCCATTCTCTCCCTCGACGGGCGCAACGTGGGCCCGCTCTTTGAAGAGGAATTCCTGTTTCTCGTGACGCCGGACATGGAAGCGCTCTACGCGGACTATGAAGAAAGCGATAAAATGACCGTCAATGGGCAGACGAGCGTGTATGACTATCAAAGAATGCTCTATTTGGGGTTTGACACGTCCCTCACGGGAGAGGCGCAGATCGCGTATGCCACGACCATCCGGGAAAAGGTGATCGGCTACGTGAACTGCGAGGCCTATTACAGAGGGTACATGATGGACTTCTACGGCGGGTTTTTGTTTATCGCCATCTTTTTAAGCGGGCTGTTTATGACGGCGGCGGCCTTCATCCTCTATTACAAGCAGGTGTTCGAGGGCTATGAGGACCGGGAGCGCTTCTCCATCCTGACGCGGGTGGGGCTTTCAAAAGAGGAGGCGCGGGGGGCGGTGAACGCCCAGATGAAGTGGGTGTTTTTCCTGCCCCTACTGGCCAGCATGGTGCACATCGCCTTTGCCTTTAAGCAGATCAACCGGGTGTTGGAGGTGTGGATGAGCCTCTCCAACATGCCCCTGTTTTTACTCTGCACCCTTGGCTGCATCCTGGCGTATACGCTCTTTTATTACGCCGTGTATGCCTGGAGCCGGAAAAGCTACCAGAAGCTGGTGGGGGCGTAAGGGCAGGGGGACGCGCGGAAGAAATTTTACAAACGCCCGGAAGGAGGATGATACGGGTGTTTTCGGATGAGGACGGAAAAGAAGCCGGGGCAAATGCGCCGCGGCTTCTTGTGTATTCGGCCAAAAACGATTAGAATGGGAGCAAAGCGGGGCGGGAGGCCGCCCTGGACTTTTGCAGGGGTGTGTCCCGGGGCGGTATGCCCTCTCAAGAACGCCGAGACCGAACCGGAGGAAGGAGGGAAATATGACGATGAAAAAAAGATGGACGGCATGGATGCTCTGCGCCGCCTTCCTGGCCGTCCTCATAGGCGGCGGAGCGTATATTTCCCTTCACCACCACCACGAGTGCCGGGACGAGGGCTGCCTCGTCTGCGTGGAGATTTCGGCGCTTAAGACCCTTCTCAAAAATATCCTTCCGGCTGCGCTCCTCTTTGCCGCGGCGCTTTTGCTGCATTCCGGAACGGCCATGCGGAACGCTTTCGCCCGGTTTTCTCCATTTCTCAAAACCCTTGTGACATTAAAAGTAAAATTCTCCGCCTGAAAGATGCCTAAAAGGAGACGCTGCCCCGGGCGGCGCTCCTTTGTTTTCTTTCTAAAAGCATCTTATTTTCGGAGGTATTTTTATGTTCAAAAAAATGTTGGCCGGATTTTTATCGGTTTTTATGCTTGTTTTATGTTCGGGCTGCGCGAAGGGGGCAAGCGAGGGGAGTGAAAAGCTCCGTATCGTCTGCACCATCTTTCCCGCCTACGACTGGACGCTCAGCATATTGGGCGAAGAGGCGGAAAACGCAGAGGTCACGCTCTTTCTCGACAACGGCGTGGACCTGCACAACTACGTGCCCACCGTTTCGGACATCGCCAAAATCGGCGAGGCCGACCTGTTCGTCTATGTGGGCGGTGAGTCGGATCAGTGGGTGGAAGACGTGCTGGCCGAAGCGCCCAATCCGAACCGCGCAGTCATCGCTCTTTTGGAAACGGCGGGCGCCAAGGAAGAAGTGATCGTGGAGGGCATGGAAGAGCACGAGGAAGGCGGGGAGGAGGAGCACGAAGAAGGCCCGGAATACGACGAACATGTGTGGCTCTCCTTAAAATGCGCCCGCACCATCGTCACGGCTATGGGCGAGACGCTGGCCGGGCTGCGCCCCGAGAAGGGCGACCTCTTCCGGGAAAATGCCCAAGCCTATTGCGCCGCTTTAGAAGAGCTGGATGGCAAATATCAGGAGGCGGTGGAGGAGGCGACCCAGTCCGCGCTGATCTTTGCCGACCGCTTCCCCTTCCGGTATCTGGCGGACGATTACGGCCTTTCCTACTTCGCCGCTTTCCCCGGTTGCTCGGCTGAGACGGAGGCCAGTTTTGAGACGGTGGCTTTTCTCGCGGCCAAGGCGGATGAACTGAATGTGAGCGCGCTTTTGGTCATTGAAAGCTCGGACGGGTCCATCGCCCGGACGGTGGCGGACAATATGGCAAACAAGGATGTGCAGGTGCTCACGCTGAACTCCTGCCAGTCTGTGACGGAAGAGCAGATCCGCGCGGGCGCTTCTTACAAAAAAATCATGGAGGAGAACCTCCTGGTTTTGAAGCGGGCACTCAGCTGAGGAGGCGTATATGACGCTTTTAACATTGGAGGACGTGACCCTTGGCTACGAAGGCCATGCGGTGACGGAGCATATCAGCTTTTCCCTCACGGAAGGGGATTACCTGTTTATCGTGGGTGAAAACGGGGCGGGCAAAAGCACGCTGTTAAAGGCGGTTTTGCGGCTCGTCCCGCCCCTTTCGGGGCACGTTCGGCTGGAGGGCGGGCTTTCCCGGGAGGAAATCGGCTACCTCCCCCAACGGGCTCAGGTGGAGCAGGATTTTCCCGCTTCGGTAAGGGAAGTGGTGATGTCCGGATTTTTGAATCGCTGCGGGCTCCGGCCTTTTTACAGCAAAAAGGAAAGGGCGGAGGGGGAGGAGATCATGAAAAAAATGGGAGTATGGGCGCTCCGGCGGCTGTGCTACCGGGAGCTTTCGGGAGGCCAGCAGCAGAGGACGCTGCTGGCCCGTGCCCTGGCTGCCGCGAGGCGGCTGCTGCTGCTGGACGAACCGGCGGCCGGGCTGGACCCCGGGGCGGCGAAAGATCTCTACACTCTGGTGGAGCGGCTGAACAAAGAGGAGGGGATGACGGTCATGATGGTGTCCCACGACATTCCCGCCGCGCTGACCTACGCGTCGGACATCCTCCACATCGGCGCCGCGCCCCTGTATTTCGGGAATAAAGAGGGGTATTTGAAGAGCGGGCTGGCGGCGGGAATGTTCCATGAAAGAGGGGCGGGCGTATGAACCTGTGGGATACGCTTCTTTACTATTTGAAATTTCCCTTTGTGCAGTACGCTCTCATCGCCGGCACGCTCATTGCCCTTTCGTCTTCCCTTCTCGGGGTGAGCCTCACCTTAAAGCGCTTTTCCTTTATCGGGGACGGGCTTTCCCACGTGGCGTTCGGAGCCATGAGCGTGGCCGCCATCCTCAATGTAAAAAGCAACCTTCTGCTCATCATGCCTATGACGGCTTTGGCCGCCGTGCTGCTTTTAAACCTGGGGCACAGGACAAAGCTCAAGGGGGACGCGCTCATCGCCATCGTGTCTGTATCCTCACTGGCGCTTGGGTATCTCCTTATCAACGTATTTTCCGCTTCGGCCAACGTGTCGGGGGACGTGTGCTCCTCCCTCTTCGGCTCCACCTCCATCCTGACCCTCCAGCCGGGGGACGTATGGCTGTGCGTATGCATGTCCCTCCTGGTGGTGGCGGTGTTCGTGGTGTTTTACAACAAGATATTCGCCGTCACCTTCGACGAGACCTTTGCCCGCGCTACGGGCGTGCGGGTGGGGTTTTACAACCTGTTTTTATCCGTTGTGATGGCGGTGGTCATCTCCCTCTCCATGCGGCTGGTGGGTTCTCTCCTTATTTCGGCGCTGGTGGTCTTCCCCGCCCTGTCGGCCATGCGGGTGTTCAAGAGCTTTTTCCCCGTGGTGGTGGCTTCGGCGGTTATTTCGGTGGTCGCGGCGGTCCTGGGCATGCTGGTTTCCATCCTGTGGGGTACGCCCGTGGGTTCCACGGTGGTGCTGGCCGACCTGCGGCGTTCTTCGCCTTTTCCGCCGCCGGAGCCTTGGGGAGGAAAAAAGCATGAGACGGATGTGGGCGATTCTGATCGTGTTTTTATTCTGTTTTGCTCTCGCTTCCTGTGGCAAAGCGGCAGCGCCTTCGGAGATGGACCCTTCTGCCCCTGAAGAGACGGAAACGCCTTCCAATACGGAGCCTTTGGAGTCCCCTGGGGAGACGGAAAGTTCCAAGCCCGGCGGCATCATCGTAAGCGAAGAGCGGGAGGATTTTGACATCGACGTGGACATGACGGCGCTCAGCAGCACCATGGTCTATTCCTACGTTTTCGATATGATGGTGAATCCCCAAACCTACGAGGGCATGAATTTTCTCGTGGCGGGCGTGTATTCCGACTTTTATCTGGAACTTACGGAGGAGACCTATCACTACGTGGTTATTTCAGACGCCACCGCCTGCTGCGCCCAGGGGCTGGAATTCATCCTGGACAAAGGCGCGGGAGAGTACCCCGCGCCCGACGCGAAGTGAGGTAAAGGGCACCTTTAAAAGTTATGTGGAGCTGGAGAGAAACATATTATTACCTGCAGGTGTAGGTCTCTGGAAGTGACGGGATAAAACACAAAAAAAGAGCCGGCTCTTCCTTTTATGCTCAATAATTTTCCGTGTGCACTTCAAAATAGCACTGGCTGTATTTGCACACCGGGCAGACCTGGGGGCTTTTTGCCCATCACCAGGTGTCCGCAGACGCGGCACTCCCACATGTGGTCTCCTCGCCCTTTTCAAAGACTTTCTGCATCTCTATATTGGAGAGCAGCTTTGCGATACCGCTCCTCGTGTGCCTTTTCGATGGCGCCCCACCGGCGGAAGCGGGCGGCCAGTTCGGAAAAGCCCTCTTCTTCCGCGTCTTTTGCGAAGCGGTCGTACATATCCGTCCACTCGTAGTTTTCGCCCTCGGCCGCAGCCAGCAGGTTTTTGGCCGTGCCGTTGATATGTCCCAGCTCCTCAAACCAGATCCGGGCGTGTTCCTGCTCGTTCCGGGCGGTCTTTAAAAAGAGCTCGGCCAGCTGCTCGCTTAGCCTTCCCGCTGGGCGACCTGGGCAAAATAAGTGTATTTATTCCGGGCCTGGCTCTCGCCGGCAAAGGCGTCCGCCAGGTTCTTCTCGGTTTTGGTGCCCGCATAGGGATTCTGGGCTTCGGGCTTTTCCTCCAGCTTCACAAAAGCGCTCCGGGGCTGTTTGCACCGGGGGCATTGAAAGTTCTCGGACATGGGCCCTTCGTGGACATATCCGCAAACCGTACATTTCCATTTTTCCATAATGTTTTCTTCCTCCCTGTTTTCTTCTGTTTTTAATTGTAACGTGGCGATAAGCTTTTGTACAGCCTCTTTTGGGAAGCTCTCTCCCTGATCCGAAAGGAGGGACTTTAAAAAGGCGAGGCTGTTTTTACCCTGGGGCAGCATGTATCCCGCTTCCCGGAGCAGGTCTTCGGCCATGATGCGGCTGGATTTTGAAACTGCGGCGGCGAGCCTGCCGGGCAGTCCGGCGGCAATGCTCTCTTCCTCCGACTTGTTCCTTAAAAGAGCCTTCATGGCGCGGACCACTTCCTCCGACTTAGGCTGTTCGGGGGGCATTTTCTCGGGCACGAGGGAGATGGCCCCCGAAGGGCAGGCTTCCACGCAGACGCCGCAGCCCGTACATTTTTCCCGGTCGATGACGCTGTTTTCCGTGTCCGACGCCCCGGTGGGGCAGACGTACAGGCACAGGCAGTCCTTTGTGCAAAGCCGTATGTTCCGCACGGCGTATTTTTTAGATGTGTTCATGCGCTCTCCTCCACCTTTTCAAATTTCCAGGCCGGCACTTTGCAGACCGGGCAGATTTCGGGCGGACGGTCGCCGAGATAAATGAATCCGCAGATGGTGCACACATATACGCCCGTGTTTTGAAGCAGGGCCTCTCCCTCTTTTTCATAGCGGACGAGAAGAGAGCGGAGTATGCGGGTGGCTTTCTCGTTCCACACAAGGGCTCGAAGCGCGCCTCTGTCTTTCGCGGCGGACGCGGCGGCCTGGGCGCCGGGTATGCCCCCTTCCAAATCTTTTTCGATCAGCTTGAAAAGCCGGTCAAAGCCCGCATCCTTTTGGGGAGGGGCGGCGGCGCGGAAATAATCCGCCAGCCGGGAAAAAGCGGCAGTCTCTTCCGTCATATACTGCTTTTCGCAGCCCCTGCTCAGGTTGGAGCACAGCGCGCTCAGTTCAAGGGGGGAGAGCTCCCGCTCCTCATGAGGGGTATATTGGATATTGGGCGGCGCGCTTTTCGGGGCGTCTCCCGCAGCTTTAAATTCGGCTCTGGCGGCCCCGCACAGAGGACAGACCCAGCCTTCGCCCAGGTCTTCCCACTTTGTGCCGGGTGCGACGCCGGCTTCGGGTATGCCTTTGGCTTCGTCGTAGACGTAGCCGCAGACAGTGCAGACATATTTTTCAAAACATCCTCCTCCTGTGTTTCAGTTTCAATCTATGGTCTATGATACCCGGAATGACTGCGAACATCTGTAACTTAATCACACAAAACAGGATGTTTATACGAGTTTTTCATAATATCAAGAATATTTTCTATTTTAATATTGCCACTCTTTATTGAAAAAAGGGGCCTCGATTTTATCATAGCAAAATGATTCTATTTGCGGCAGTCGCAGTCTTCCCCGCAGCCGCACTCTTCTCCCTCTTCTCTGTGTTCGCCCTGATGAGAGCACTGCACGTCCGGATCGTAGCTAAGCGTGCCAGCCAGAAAGGCCTTCACCGCCTGGTCCGCCTCTCCCGTCACGCCGCCGTAAAACCGGATGCCCGCCTCCCGGAGGGCCGCTGGGCCGCCGCCTCCGAGACCGCCGCATAAAAGGGTGTCCACGCCCGCTTTTTGAGCACGTCCGGGAGCGCGCCGTGGCCGCTGCCCACCGTGTTCACCACGGCGGAGAGCGTTACCTCCCCGTTTTCAACATCGTACATCTTAAACCGTTCCGTGTGTCCGAAATGCTGAAAAACCTGTCCGTTTTCGTATGTTACCGCAATCCTCATGAATGTTGACCTCCTGATTCAAATGTTTTTTGATCCGCCTCATCTTTTCGCCTCCATCCGCTCTCGTGGGGGCAGCGACAGCCCGGGCAGCAGTTCTCCCCAGCCCGGTCGCAAAGCACGTAGTCGCCTCCGTCCACAATGAGCTCTTTGCCGTTTATGAGACAGTCGGCCAGCTTCCTGCGGGCTTTGGCGTAGATGGCCTGGACGGTGGTGCGCGCCACGCCCATGCGCTCGGCGCACTCCTCCTGGGTCATGGCGTTGAGGTCGATCAGCCGGATGCACTCGAACTCGTCCACGGTCATGGCCACGAAATTCTCCGCCCGCCCTTCCCACGGGCCAAAGCGCCGGCAGCCGGGGAGGGCGCAGACTCGCCGTTTTTTAAATGGTCTTGGCATTTTTCATCTCCACATTATTGGCATATGTCAATTATGCTTTTATTATACCTGGTTTATGGCATATGTCAATAAATAAAAAACATCCCGTTCAAAATGAACGGGATGGATGGGACGTATGAGTTTAGAATTTGGTGACCCAGAGGCCGTGGAGGTTGCAATAGGCGTAGGCGGCTACGGGCTTGTCGTTCTCCAGGGCGAAGACGGCCTTTGGCGCGTCTCCCGGATTGAGGCACTTGCGCTGAGCTCCCTGTTCGGTCTTCAGGTAAATCCACTCGATGTAATGCTCCTTGATCATGGGATGGGGGACGGAGCCGATGTCCACAGTCACAAGGTTTCCGTTTGCCAAGACCACCGGAACATGCTTTTCCCGGCTGGCATCGATGCTTTCGGGGATCAGTTCTTCCATGGGTTCGCCGCAGCAGATGAGGGGCACGCCGGAGTCGGAAATCATCTCCACCAGATTGCCGCAGTGTTTGCAGATGTAAAAGCGTGTTTCACACATAAAGGGTACCTCCGATTTCAGTGATTTAATTATTTTCCTTTTAATAAATTCAGTATAACGTGGTTTTTGCCGCCGGTCGGTGACTTAATCACATTTCACGTCAAAAAAGCAAGAGGGGATATTTGACACCTGCGGGGGATGAAGTATAATAAAATCAGGAGGAAAGCCAATGGGACTTTCGGAATACGTTGCGGTAAGAGACAAGCTGACGCCCGCCGAGCTTCAGCAGCTGGAGAGCGCGTCCATCCTGCGGTCGGCGCCCCGGGGGACGCTTTTAAGCGGAGGAGCCGCCGGCTCCATCGGGCTCTTGGCCGTGCGCACGGGCCGGCTCCGGGCTTTCGTGGTTTCGGAAAAGGGCAGGGAGGCCACGCTGTATCGGCTGTTCCCGGGAGAGTTGTGCCCCTTTTCCGCCTCTTTTTTGCTGGCTGGGCTGGGATTTCACATCGCCCTTGAAGCGGAGAAGGATTCCGAGCTCTATATACTTCCCGCCGAAGCCTATCAGGCGCTTCTTGAAGGCTCCGCCCTTCTTGCGGGCTATATGAGCGACCTGCTCGCCGTCCGCTTTGGCGCGGTGGTGCGGCTGATGGAGCAGGTGCTGTGGAAGAGCTTCGACAGGCGGCTGGCGGAGTTCCTGCTGGGGGAGAGCCTGCTGGAAAAGACGGATTTTTTAAAGATCACCCACGAAAAAATCGCAAACCATATGGGCACCGCCCGGGAAGTGGTGACCCGCGCGCTCAGGCGCTTCCAGTCGGAGGGGCTGGTGAAGCTCACCCGGGGCGGCATCGAGCTCACAAATAAAAAGAGGCTGGCCGCCCGGGAGGCGTAAAAAAGAGCCTGCGTTTCGCGCCGCGGGCTCTTTTTTGTATGTTCAGGCGATCATGGAAAGGATTTGGCTTTTCGGCTTGGCGCCCATGGATTTTTCCACGATCTGTCCATCTTTGATGAACACCAGCATGGGGATGCTCATCACGTTGAAGGCGGCGGCCAGTTCCTGCTGTTCGTCCACGTTGATTTTCCCCACTTTTACGCCGGGCATTTCGGAAGCGATCTCATCGAGTATGGGGGACACCATGCGGCAGGGGCCGCACCAGCTGGCCCAGAAGTCCAGGAGCACGGGCAGACTGCTTTCCAGCACCTCTTTTTCAAAGTTATCCTTGGTTACGGTGATCGTTGACATCATACTCTCTCCTTTGCGGTTATTTGGTCCTGTACTGTATTATATGCGTCTGTGTGACTGCCCGCCGTGACAAACTCACAGAGCGGGGGAGAAAGATGGTGAAGGAGAAGGGACGAGAGGTTGAAAGAGCAAGGAGAGCCGGAGAACAAACGCGTCACCCCGGCAAAAACGCACCGGCAAAGCGAAAAGGGCGAAAGCCCTCCAAAAGGAAAAGCGGGGCGGGAGATTCCCGGGAAGGCCGTAAAGGACAAAGAAAAACGGGCCCGGAGGCCCGCTTCTTTAGTTGCTTTTGTCAGTAGGATTCGTGTTTTTGTGGCAGAACTCCGAATAGGGGCAGCCGCCGCAGGAGGAGCAGCCCGCCTTGGCGCTTTTCCGCCTTCTCATCCGGGGGAAAAGGATGGCGGCCAGTATTCCAAAGATCACCAGACTTCCGAGGATGGTGGGTGTGTTCATCAAAACACCTCCTTAATTGTATTCCTCCGCCTTCAGGGGGAAGGAATGTTTTTCATACTTATTTTTCCGAAGCAGCAGATAGAGCATCACCCCGAGGGTGAGGAGCGCCGCCGCCGTGGCCAGGGTGAAGCCGTTCCCCGTGAGCAGCATGCCCAGCTGGTAGACGATGAGGGAAGCCGCGTAGGCAAAGACGCACATATAGCCGATGGCGAGCCACGTCCACTTGGCGCTGTTCATCTCCCGCTTGATGGCGCCCATGGCGGCAAAGCAGGGGGCGCAGAGCAGGTTGAAGATCATGAAGCTGTAAGCCGAGAGAAGCGTATAGTCCGCCGCTAGGGCGCTCCAGATTTCCGCGCCGTTCTCGGCCACTTCGGCCACCCCGTAGAGCACCCCGAAGGTGCCCACCACGTTTTCCTTGGCGATGAGGCCAGTGAAGGTGGCCACGGTGGACTTCCAGTTCCCAAACCCCAGGGGCGCGAAGATGAAGGAGACGGCGTTGCCCGCGGAGGCGAGCAGGCTCGTATTGTTATCCTCCACCATGGTAAACGCGCCGTTCACAAAGCCAAAGCCCTGGAGGAACCAGAGGATGACGGAGGAGGCCAGTATCACCGTGCCCGCCCGCTTGATGAAGCTCCAGCCCCGCTCCCAGGTGGAACGGAACACGTTGCGCGGGGCGGGAACGTGGTAGGCGGGGAGCTCCATCACGAAGGGCGCCGGGTCTCCCGCGAAGAGTTTGGTCTTTTTCAAGAGGATGCCCGAAATCACCACCGCCCCGGCGCCGATGAAGTAAGCCGAGAGGGCCACCAGGAAGGAGTTGCCGAAGAGCGCTCCCGCGATCATGGCGATGATGGGCATTTTCGCGCCGCAGGGCATGAAGCAGGTGGTCATGATGGTCATGCGGCGATCCCGCTCGTTTTCAATCGTTCGGGACGCCATCACCCCCGGCACGCCGCAGCCCGTAGAGATGAGCATGGGGATGAAGCTCTTGCCCGACAGGCCAAACTTCCGGAACACCCGATCCATGATGAAGGCGATACGGGCCATATAGCCCACGTCTTCCAGTACGGAGAGCATAAGGAACAAGAGGAGCATCTGGGGCACAAAGCCGATCACCGCCCCCACGCCCGCCACGATGCCGTCCACCACCAGACCGATGAACCAGGGGAGGAAACCGGCGGACGTGAGCAACGCCCGGAGGTTTTCGCCGATGAGCTCGGCGAACAGGGTGTCGTTTGTCCAGTCGGTGATGAGGCTTCCAAGGGGGCCCATGGCCACGTAATACACAAGCGCCATCACCGCCGCGAAGATAGGGAGAGCCAGCACCCGGTTGGTCACGATCCGGTCTATTTTATCCGATACGGTGAGACTGTGCTGGGCCGCCTTCTTTTGAACAGCCGAACCCACCACCTTGCTGATATAGGCGTAGCGCTGGTTGGTGATGATGCTTTCCGCATCGTCGTCCAGCTCCTTCTCACAGTCGGCGATATGCTCTTCGATGTGCTTTGCCAGTCCGGCTTCCAGCCGGAGCTGGGCGGCGGCTTTTTCGTCCCGCTCAAAGAGCTTGATGGCGTACCAGCGGAGCAGGCGGGCGTCTACGAGAGAGGAGATAGACTCCTCGATGTGGGCGATGGCGTGCTCCACGCTGCCGTTAAAGACGTGGGGGTGCTCCCCGGGGATTCCCGCCTCGGCCAGCTCCATGGCTTTCTCGGCCACGGCCATGCCCCCTTCGCCCTTTAAGGCGCTCATCTCCATCACCTGGCAGCCAAGGGCCGCCCCCAGCTTTTGAAGGTCGATTTTATCGCCGTTTTTCCGCACCAGGTCGATCATGTTCACCGCCACCACCACCGGAAGCCCCAGCTCGATCAATTGGGTGGTGAGGTAGAGGTTGCGCTCGATGTTGGTGCCGTCTACGATATTGATGATGGCGTGGGGCTTTTCGGTTACCAGGTAGCTCCGCGCCACCACTTCTTCAAGGGTATAAGGCGAAAGGGAATAGATGCCGGGCAGATCCTGGATGATCACGTCCTTATGGCCTTTCAGCCGCCCTTCCTTTTTTTCCACCGTCACCCCCGGCCAGTTGCCCACATATTGGTTGGACCCGGTCAGGTGGTTGAACAGCGTGGTTTTTCCGCTGTTCGGGTTGCCCGCGAGGGCGATTTTTTGTTCCATACTTCCTCCCCAGTCAGTTAGAAGCCTCTAACTGACCTATAAAAAAATTATTCCACTTCGATCATTTCCGCGTCCGCTTTGCGCACAGACAGCTCGTAACCCCGCACGTTCAGCTCCATGGGGTCCCCTAAGGGCGCCACTTTACGGACGCGGAGCTCCACCCCTTTGGTGATGCCCATGTCCATAATGCGCCGCTTCACCGGGCCTTCGCCATAAAGTTTTTTGACCGTCGCGGTTTCTCCCACTTTCACGTCTTTTAACGTCTTCATACCTTCCTCCCTTAAATCATGATTCGATTGGCCATATCGCTGTTGAGGGCGATGCGGCTGTCTTTTACCTGCAATATGAGGTTACCGGCGATTTTTGAAACCACGGTGACGGGACTGTCCACCACAAAACCCAGCTCGGCCAGGTGCTGGCGCACTTCATCTTTTCCCGTGATTTTCCGGATGGTCACCGTTTCGCCGCTGTTTGCCATGGTAAGAGGCATTATGGATTCCCCCTTTGCGCGCTCCATTGATTAGATGTATCTAACCGATGGGGAAAAATATTGGTTAGTTGTCTCTAACCATACTTAGTTTAATATCTCCAACTAAATTTGTCAAGATTGTTTTTGCCGGTTCGTAAAAAATTTTGCCGGACTGCCAAAAATTGATTTTTGGGCTGAAATATGCTACCCTTGAGGCAAAGAAAAATACAGGAGGACGGCGGCCATGAAAATACGCAAGGCGACGGAAGATTATCTTGAGGCGATGCTCATGATGAAAGAAAAGCACGGCTTTATCCGCTCCATCGACGTGGCCGGCGTGCTGGGCGTCACAAAGCCCAGCGTGAGCTACGCCACCAAGCGCCTGAAGGAAGGCGGGTATATCCTCATGGACGAAGAGGGCCTCATCACCCTCACAAAAGAGGGCATGAAGATCGCGGCGGGCGTGTATGAGCGGCACAAGCTGCTCACGGATTTTCTCACGGCTCTTGGGGTAGACCCCAAGACCGCCCGGGAAGACGCCTGCAAAATCGAGCACGACATCAGCGAGGAAACTTTCGACGCCATCTGCCGCCACGCGGGGCGGCCGCGCGCAAGCCGATAGGGCGGAGAAATACCGCATGGGCGGTGCGCTTCAGGTATGAGCTGAATTCCCATGACGAAAACAGGAATCATAAAAGCGGGGATAACCCCGCTTTTTTTAACTGGCTTTGACAAGCCGGTTTAGGCACAATCCTAAATGGACGTTTCTTTTCGACTGCCGGGTTTGTCTGTCTGGACTTTTGCCCAAATCCAAACGGCGGCTATTCCGACTCCGCAGGTTCCCCGGTCTCATCCGGTTCTCCCGTTTCCTCAGGCTGAGAGGGCTCAATGTTCATGCCGTGAAGAAGCATCATGTCCGTCAGGTCCGACCGGACAATCAGGCGGGCGATGACGGCGTTGATCGTCTCCCCAAGGTCCGAGCCCTTGGGATAGGCCACGGCATAGGCTTCTTCCAGAGCTCTGCTCAATGAGCCGGAGCGTTTCGGTGTTTTCGCCGGCGATGTAACGGGCCAGGGGCTCGTCGGCCAGGATCACGTCCACCCGCTCTTCCAGGAGGGCGGTCACGGCCTCCTCATAGGAAGTAAACCGCTTCACGTCTTTGGCGGTCACCCGGTCGGTGGCGTAATAATCCCCCGGTGTGCCCGATTTGACGGCGATGATCTTGCCTTCCAGGTCGATGGAAGAGGCGATGGCGTCGTTGTCCGCCGCCACCAGCATGTAAGGCGGGAAGGAGGCGTATTCCCTTGAAAAGTCGTCAGCTCTTTTCGGTCCTGACTCACGGTGAAGGCGGAAATGGCCATATCTCCCTTGCCGTCTTCCAGGGCTTCCAGCAGTTCGTCAAAGGGCAGGACCTCCACTTTTAAGGAGACGCCCAGCTCGCCGGCCACCGCCTTTGCCAGGTCGATGTCCACGCCCATCGCCTGCCCTTCCTCGTTCAAATACTGTAGGGGGGGAAGTAGCAGCTGGTGAGCACAGTAGCTGCCTTTTTTCAGGATGCTCTCCACATGTGATTTTTTCCCGCAGGCGCCAAGCACGGCGGCAAACACAAAAAGGAAAGCGCAAAGCATGATAACAGCTTTTCTCTTCATTCGTTTCTCCTAAGTATTAAACCTATCCCGGTGCTCATTATACTGTGGTTTTTTAATAAATCAAGTTCTAAATATGTCGTTTCTGAGACAAAACGGGTTTACCCGCCGAATATGCCCGTCAAAAACGCGATCATGGTGGGGAAGATGGCGATAACGCTCATGAGCCGGGCCGTCTGCATGACGGCGATTTTAGGCGTATCCGCCCCCAGCTCCTCGCTTAACAAAGCCATTTCCTGCACGCCTCCCGGACAGCAGGCCATGAGGCAGACGGCCAGATCGAGCTTGGTGATCCGGTGAATCACAAACGCCGACCCCAACGCGAAGAGGAGCACCCCCGCCACCATGATGAGGGTGGGGACAATAAGCGTACCGATGTGGGCCAGGCTTTCCGCGTCCATCTGCATGCCGAGATACGCCCCCGAAATGATCTGCACGTACTGGCGCACACCCTTGGGGTAATGGCATTTGCCCCAGAATATGTTGAGGGCGGCGGAGGCGAACATGGCGCCCAGCATGGCGCCGGCGGAAATATCGAGGAAATAGAAGATCAGGCCCAGGCTGGCGGCCGCCAGCATTGTATAGGTAAAGCGGAGAAGCTTTTGCTTGCGCGAGAGTTCCGCCGGATGGGCCTGCTCGCAGCCCTCTGTTTCCTCTTTGGCCACGATATGCTTTTTGTGCATGATCTTTTTAATGATAGAGGGCATGAAGATGTAAATCGTGAGCAGGCGTATGAGCTGGAGAAGCGTGACATACGCCGAGTTGGCCCCGAGCTCGGTGGAGATCATGGCCATGTCCGACATTCCCCCCGGGGAGGAGGCGAACATTGCTGTTGCCACATCCAGGCCGCCTACGCTGAACATGGATACGCCAACAGTAATGTTCATGAATATCATAAAGACGATGAGCAGAAGAGTGGGCACGATGACTTTCCGAAGCTCCCGCACGTCTTTTCTCCCCACCTGCACGCCGATCATGGCGCCCATGAAGAACTGGCAGACGGTGCGGATGTCTTCGTAGAACACGCCTCTGCCCGTGAGCAGGTTAAAGGCGGCCACGAAGATCATGGGCCCCATCATGGCTCCCGCGGGCATCCGGATTTTCCGGGCCACCAGCGAGCCGAGCCAGGCGACGGCGATGGTCACCATGAAGAACAGTATACCTTCCAATGAAATCCCCCTCTCATTTTCCAAGTGACAAAATTTATTATACCATGATTTCGCCGGCGCAAGGCGGCGTGACGCAGCCTAAAGGAGCACAGCGACAAATCATGGTTCAATGTTCCAGGCGGACGCGGCATAGGCGCGCAAGGCGCGAAGCGGCTGTAAACCGGCTCCGCCGGTTTTCGGCTGTGGTTATTATACCATGATTCGCCGGCAAAAGACGGCGGGGCATCGCGCAAGGAGCGAAGCGACAAATCATGGTTCAATGTTCCGGCCGGACGAGGCGTAGCCGCGCAAGGCGCGAAGCGGCTGTAAACCGGCTCCGCCGGTTTTCGGCTGTGGTTATTATACCTTATTTTTATGTCTCAGTAAATGAGATGAGGGCGGAAGGCGCAAATTTTGCCGAAAACCAGTTAAATATTTTAAGAAGGAAGGAATCCGGATGGCCGTGGAGAACATATTAAGGGAAAGGGAAAAAGGAGGTTCGCATATGAACAGGAAGAAAATCGCCGGGCTGTGCGCCGTGCTGCTGCTCCTGATCTGCGGCTGTGAGAACAGCGCGGTTTTTCTGCCGGACATGAGCGCTTACATTGCCTGTGGGGAAGGGGAAACCTGGAGCGCGGCCTTCACGCTTTTCTCGGAGGATTTTTCCTTTAAACCGGAGGAAGTGTCCGCCGTTGAGCTGCCCTCTTTTGGGGATGCAGTGGACATTGCGGAGCTGCGGGTGGAAAAAGCGGAGATGGGAAAGAAGTATGAGTCCCTGGCCGTCACGTTCAGCTTCACGCCGCTAAAAGAGGGGACATTCAAGGAAAATAAGCTGATCCTTCATTTTCGGGACGGAAGCAAAGCGGAATACCCCATAGGGGAGTGGGTGCTGGACGCGGGAGAGAAGACCGAAGGCGCGCTTTTGACCGTGGCCGACCAGATTGCCGCCACGTCCAACAATGAAAAGCTCCTCTATTCTTACGAACTGGCTCCGGGGGCCAAGGTGGTGCGCATACAGTACGGCCCGGACGCATGGATAGAAGATGAAAACGGCTTGTCGGCAAAGGGGGAGATCGCCCTTCCCCAGGGGGCGGACATTCATTATATACGGGAGAAAATCACGGTGGAATATGAAGGGGAGGAATACACCTATTATTCCATGGGTTGTTACTACGGAGCGCTGACCCCTCTTGGGGAAAACCGGCTGGAGGAGTGGGAAAAGAACTCCGGAAAGTAAAGGCAGTTCTCCAAAATGCCGCCGCCCCGAACTTTGAGGGCACGCACCATCGTATCGGGGAGGAAAAATACTATTTTTTTGCTTCCGTAAATGAGATGGGGGTGGGGAGCGCCATTTTTGCCGCAAGGCCCAAAAATATGACGGAGGCAAAAAGGAGATTCCCGCGGTGGCGGAGAATACTCCTCTATAAACGGAGAAAAGAAAGGTGAAATGTGTCCTGTACTGCTATCGGTTGGCAGCACATGATACCGGCCGCGAAGGGCGGCTGTCGGAAGGGAAGCAAAATCGGTGGGATTGGAAGGATTGATTGGAGGACAAGATGAACTATTATTATCGCGGAATGTCTTCTCTTGACCTGATGCCGGGTGAAACAGCCCTTGACCCTGCTGCTGACCCGTTCGGTGCGCATAGAGAGCTTTTCACAAATTACTGCCTTGCGCTGAAATCTTTATGCGACGGCGGTTTTGAATTTGACGTAGTGGATACCTGCATCAACCCGCTGTCACGAATTGTTGGCTGGCCGCTCCGCGATCTGGCAAGCGCAAGTATTGATTTCACACCTGATTATGAAGACGCAGCAAGCTACGCGGCGAACTTTGCAGGCAGCCAGCTCAAACACAATCTATGGATCATCGTGAACACGTTGCCGGTGAAGCTTTATTTGACGGAGGAAGTACGAAATGACTTAACCGCCGAAGCGAAACGACCTCATCGTCCTGTTGTGCTGAAAGTATGCAGCAAAAGCGCGGTGTTTACGCCGACAGCGTTTGGCGATATTGTAAAACTGGCAAGGCCATTGAAATACGGTGACATTGAAGAAATAATTGAGTTATGAGGTTTTAGAAAACGAGACAAAGAGAATGTGCATGGATGGGGCCAGAGAGGATCACACCCTCACCCTCTTGCTCCCGGCGGTTTTTCTGCCCATTGCCGTCATGGGCATGCTGAACCAAAAGCTGCCGCGATGCCAAAAGAACGGGGCGGCACCCCTGTAAAAAAAGCTGCCGCTTCGGCCTACAACCCGCGGAAAAACTCTTTCAAATCCGTCTTGACGGCTTCCGGAAGCAGGGTATCCCGCACGCCCTCCGCCGCCCCTTCCAGGCCGTAAAGCATGTGCAGGCAGGCGCCGGAGTCCAGCCTTCGGATACGGAGGAAAGCCTCTTTGCTCCCCATTTCTCGGAGCTCTTCAGGCGTATGCACGCCGATGTCTTCCAGATTCTTTTCCAGCACCTTCCCCACGTTTGGGAGTTCGCTCAATTTACCCATGGTTTTTTCCTCTCGCTTTTTTCTTCCGGCCGACGCGCCCTGCCGCTTTTTTCTCCTCGACTGATAGAAAAAAGGAGGGCACGCGGCCCTCCTTTTTGATGATTCTTACTTGTTGTCTACTTTGGCCATGTGGATCACCAGGTCCACGATCTTGTTGGAATAGCCCCATTCGTTGTCGTACCAGGCAATGAGCTTCACGAAATGATCGTTCAGGGAAATGCCCGCGTCGGCGTCGAAGATGGAAGTCCTAGGATCGGTGATGAAGTCGGAGGAGACCACGGCGTCTTCGGTGTAACCGATGATGCCCGCGTATTCCTTGGACTCGGAAGCGGCTTTCATGGCGGCTTTGATCTCGTCGTAGGAAGCGCCCTTCTCAAGACGGCAGGTGAGGTCCACCACGGACACGTCGGCTGTGGGCACACGGAAAGCCATGCCCGTGAGCTTGCCGTTCAGTTCGGGAATGACCTTGCCGACGGCCTTGGCCGCGCCGGTGGAGGAGGGGATGATGTTAAACGCAGCGCCTCTGCCGCCTCTCCAGTCCTTCTTGGAGGGGCCGTCCACCGTCTTCTGGGTGGCGGTGGTGGCGTGTACGGTGGTCATAAGACCCTCGACGATGCCGAACTTGTCGTTGATGACCTTGGCAAGAGGAGCCAGGCAGTTGGTGGTGCAGGAAGCGTTAGATACAACCTTCATATCCTTATTGTACTTATCCTGGTTCACGCCCATGACGAACATGGGAGCGTCCGCGGAAGGAGCGGAGATGACCACTTTCTTCGCGCCGCCCTTGAAGTGGTCGGAAGCCTTGTCGGTGGTGGTGAACACGCCCGTGGACTCGATGATGTACTCGGCTCCGCAGGAAGCCCAGTCGATCTCGGCGGCGTTCATGCAGGCAAACAGCTTGATTTCCTTGCCGTTGACCACCAGGTTGCCGTCTTTTACGGCGATGTCGCCCTCAAAGCGGCCGTGCACGGTGTCGTACTTCAGCATGTAAGCCATATAGTCGGCGTCGATGAAGGGGTCGTTGATGCCCACGACCTGCACTTCCGGTTTGCAAACGGAAGCGCGGAAGGCAAGGCGCCCGATGCGGCCAAAGCCATTGATACCAATTTTGATAGCCATTAAAAAATGTCCTCCTGATATTTTTTACATTTTTAAATAAAAATGCAGTTCACAAATTTGCGCAAAGACGCACATTCAAATTTATTATAGTATAAGCCCCGCCTGTTTTCAAGCACTCAAATGAGATTCTCCGGGTTGAGGCAGAGAAGGTCGGGAACCACGAACAGGCCGTCCTTTCGTATGAGCTCCCCGTCGAAGTAAATCTCGCCGCCGCCCCAGGTTTTTGTCTGAATGAGCACCAGGTCCCAGTGTACTGCGCTCACGTTGCCGTTGAAGCAGTCCTCGTAAGCGTTTCCGGGGGTGAAGTGGATGGAGCCGGCAATCTTTTCGTCAAAAAGCGTGTCGCACATGGGGGTGTTGACATAGGGGTTCACCCCGATGGCAAACTCGCCGATGTAGCGGGCCCCCTCATCCGTATCCAGCACGGCGTTTACTTTCTCATTGTTGTTGGCCGTGGCGGTTACAATCTTGCCGTCTTTAAATGTGAAGGATACGTTTTCAAACTTATAGCCCTGATAGAGGCTGGGAGTGTTGTAGCGGATGGTGCCGTTCACGCTGTCCCGGATGGGGGCGGTATACACCTCCCCGTCGGGGATGTTCATGTTGCCCGCGCACTTGATCGCGCCCATGCCCTTAATGGAAAAGGAGATGTCCGTGCCAGGGGCGACGATGCGCACTTTATCTGTTTTTTTGAGCCGCGCCACGAGAGAATCCATGGCGGCGCTCATTTTGGCGTAATCCAGGTTGCAGACGTTGAAATAGAAGTCCTCAAAGGAGCGGGTGCTCATGCCCGCCAGCTGCGCCATGGCTTCGTTTGGATAACGGAGCACGCACCATTTCTTTTTGAGTCGGGTGTTTAAATGCACCGCCTTGCCGTAGATGGACTGGTAGGCGGCGTTTTGGCTGTCGGGCACGTCGGCGTTTTCCGAGGTGTTGGCGTTTCCCCGGAAGGAGACGTAGGCGTCCATGTCCGCCATGCGGGCCACGTCCCACCTGGCCCGGTATTCCATCTGTTCCCTGGTGGCACCCATGAGCCACTCCCGCTCGGCTTTGGAATTGTAAGTGGCCAGGAAGGGAAGAGCCCCCGCTTCATAGGCGGCTTTCACCATCTCTTCGGCAATTTCGGTGCCGCAGTCGAATACTTCGATGAGAATCTTTTCTCCCGGTTTTAAGGCGCAGGAATAATTGATCAAATTGTGCGCCAGTTTCGTTAAGCGTTCGTCTACCATCAGCGTTCCTCCAGATTCAGCTTTTTATCGATGAGATACATGGGCCGGCCCTTTAATTCGTCGTACATGCGCGAAATGTAGAGCCCCATCACCCCAAGAGAGAGGAGCACGAAGCCGATGAACAGGAAGGCCAGCGCCAGTATGATATGCAGATAGCTTAGTATGCCCAAAATGGTGAGCACAACCGCCGCCGCAAAATAAAGAAGGGAAAGGATGAGCAGAAAGGCCCCCGTGTACATGGGGAGCTTTAGCGGCTTGTCCGAAAAAGCGGTGATGCCGTCTCCCGCCAGGCGGAACATTTTTTTGAGGGTGTATTTGGTCTCCCCCGCGGCCCGCTCGTCCCGCACGTACTCCACCGGGCAGGAGGAGAAGCCCGCCCAGGCGGTGAGTCCCCTTAAAAAGCGGTTCCGCTCGGGAAGGGCGTTTAAAAAGTCCATCACATCCCGGTCGATCAGGCGGAAGTCCCCCGTGTCCTTTGGGATATAGCCGCCCCCCAGCATCCGCAAGAACCGGTAATAGCCCCAGGCGGTGAATTTTTTTAAAAAGGATTCGCCCTTGCGCTTGAGGCGCTTTCCGTAGGCGATTTTATAGCCCTCCTGCCAGCGGGCTACCATCTCCCGCATCACTTCGGGGGGATCTTGAAGGTCGGCGTCGATCACGATGGCCGCGTCTCCCCTGGCAAAGGCGATGCCGGCGGACACGGCGCACTGATGGCCGAAGTTTTTCTGGAAGCCCAGCACTTTGACTGCGGGGTTTTTCTCCGAGAAGCCCTTCAGGATGGAAAAAGTTTGATCACGGCTTCCGTCGTCCACAAAGATGTATTCCGCGTCGAGCCGGGAAGCTCGGTCTGAAGCGGCGGGCGTAAGTCTGTTCAATGACCTCCTGCTCGTTGTAGCAGGATGATGACGGAAATGAGTTTTTTCAAAGGAGCCTCCTTCGCTTTCGTCGCTTTCATATTTAGTATATAGAAAATTCCAAAAAATACAAGGCGAGGGAGGGGAGAGGAAGAAAATACTTGACCTTTTTTTAAACTGTGGCAAAATAAGATTATAAAGAAAAATTTGTGTTACCCAGGAGGAATTCTTATGCCATTAGTCACGTCAACCGAAATGTTAAAAAAGGCCTATGACGGGGGTTACGCCGTCGGCGCTTTTAACGTAAATAACATGGAGATCATTCAGGGCATCACCGAGGCGGCCATGGAGGAAAAGTCCCCCCTCATCCTTCAGGTGTCCAAAGGCGCCAGAAGCTATGCCAACCCGGTCTATCTGAGAAAACTGGTGGAAGCGGCTCTCGAAGTTACAAACCTGCCCATCTGCCTCCATCTCGACCACGGCGATTCCTTTGAAACCTGCAAAAGCTGTGTGGACGGCGGCTTCTCCGTCATGATCGACGGGTCTCACCTGCTCTTGAAGAAAAATGTGAAGGTCACCAAAAAAGTGGTGAGTACGCCCACGACCACGGCGTGGTGGTGGAAGGCGAACTGGGACGGCTGGCCGGGCGTGGAAGACGAGCTGAAAGTAAAGGCCGAGGATTCCTCCTATACCCAGCCGGCGAAGTGCAGGAGTTTGTCTCCGGACGGGCGTGGACTCTTTAGCCATCGCTATCGGCACCAGCCACGGCGCGTTCAAATTCAAGGGCGAGCCCAAGCTCCGCTTCGACATTTTGGAGGAGATCACCCGCATCCTCCCCGGCTTCCCCATCGCCCACGGGCGAGCTCGGTCATCCAGGAATTCGTGGAGCAGATCAACCAACGGCGGCGACCTTTCGGGCGCACAGGGCGTGCTCGAGGAAATGCTCCGTCAGGCAGCCCGGAGCGCGGTGCAAAATCAACATCGACCGACCTGCGTCCGGCCATGACGGCCACCCTTCGCAAATACCTGGCCGAGAATCCTCCCACTTTGACCCCCGGCAGTACCTCTCCCCGGCCCGCACGGCCATCAAGGAGATGGTGCGCCACAAGATTTTTAACGGTGCTCGGCTCCAACAACAGAATCTGAAAAACGCTAAAAGAGGGCGCGGAAATACCGCGCTCTTTTTTTGTTTATTGATACTAAACTTTTTGGTTAATCCGAACATCTTACTTTTTATGGAAATTCCCTTCAAAATCCCATTGCAGAGCCGGAAAAAACAGGATGAGAAATAAAAATGCAAAAAAGCGAAAAATAGTGTTGACATTTTGCATGCGTTTTGATTAAATATATCTGCTGGTTTAGTTTGCCTAAACTAAAAATTTAGTATCAGGAAGGAGGAGAGAGGATGGAAATCGGCGCGAAAATCGGTTCTCCGGCTGAAGCTGGGGCTCTACCCAGGAGGAACTGGCGGACAGGGCGAGCTTTCCAAAGGCTTCATATCCCAGCTGGAGCGGGATCTCACTTCTCCCTCCATTGAAACGCTGTCGGATATACTGGAGTGCCTCGGCACCACGCCCGGGGAGTTCTTCACCGAAAAGGCGGAAGAAAAGATCGTGTTCACCAAGGAAGACGTCTTTGAAAAGGAGACGGAAGACGGCCGCATCCGCTGGCTCATTCCGAATGCCCAGAAAAACGAGCTGGAACCCATTCTGGTTTCCCTCGTCCCCGGCGGCAGGACGGAAGGCCAGGACCCCCACGAAGGGGAGGAGTTCGGCTACGTGCTGGCGGGCACGGGCGTGCTTCATTTGGGAAGCAGGCAGTTCAAGCTGAAAAAGAACGCGTCTTTCTACTTCCTGCCCCACGAGCGTCACTATATTGAAAACAGCGGCAAAACCCTGCTTAAAATGATCTGGGTGGCCACGCCCCCCAGTTTTTAACCGATCCGGAGGACTCTATGGCAGAAAGACTTGTGCTTTTAAAAAACGTATTTAAGGAATTCGACGGGCAGGAAGTGCTGACCAACGTCAACTTCTACATCAACCGGAACGAGTTCATCACGCTGCTCGGCCCCTCGGGCTGCGGCAAAACCACTCTTCTCCGGCTGCTGGGCGGATTTGAGCGGCCCACTTCGGGGGACATTCTCTTTGGGGGCCAGTCCATCGTGGACACGCCGCCCTACAAGCGGAAGATGAACACCGTGTTCCAGCGGTACGCACTGTTTCCCCATATGGACGTGTTCGGAAACATCGCGTTCGGCCTTAAAATCAAAAAGCTCCCCAAGCCCGAGATCGAAAAGAAAGTGAAGGATATGCTGAAGCTGGTGGGGCTTTCGGGCTATGAGCACCGGGACGTGAACACCCTGTCCGGCGGGCAGATGCAGCGGATTGCTATCGCCCGGGCCCTTGTGAACGAACCGGAATTGCTCCTTTTGGACGAGCCGCTGGGCGCCCTCGATTTGAAATTCAGAAAAGAGATGCAGCTGGAGCTGAAGCGGATGCAGAAGCGGCTCGGCATCACTTTTATTTACGTGACCCACGACCAGGAGGAGGCGCTTTCCATGTCGGACACCATCGTCGTCATGGACAACGGCATGATCCAGCAGATCGGCCGGCCGGAAGACGTATACAACGAACCGGTGAACTCCTTTGTGGCCAACTTTATCGGCGAGAGCAACATCATTTACGGCACCATGCCCGAAGACTACCGGGTCCGCTTCTGCGGACGGGAATTCATCTGCCTCGACCGGGGCTTTTCTCCCGATCAGCCGGTGGTGGTGGTGGTGCGCCCCGAAGACGTGGAGCTCACCGAGCCCACGGATCAGTCCATCAACGGCGTCGTCACCTCCATCACTTTTATGGGCGTGCACTATGAGATCCGCATGAAGGACGACAAGGGGAACGAGTGGCTCATCCAGACCACCCAAAACTCCGAAGTGGGAAAACACGTGGGCATCCTCTTAGAACCCAACGACATCCACGTGATGGACCGCTCCCAGTACGACGCGGCGGACGCTTACGCGGGGGCGCACGTATGAAAAAGAAAACCTTTGCCTTTCCCTATGTGGTTTGGATGGTGGTGTTTACGGTGATCCCCCTGGTTTTGATTTTCTTTTACGCTTTTGTGAAAAAAGCGCCCACGGGGGAGCTCACCATGAGCTTTGAATACGTGGTCAGGGCCTTTTCCGCCGCCAATCTGTCCGTTCTCGGCCGCTCGCTCTTTTACGCCCTCATCACCACGGTGATCTGCCTGCTGCTGGCCTATCCGGCGGCGCTGTTCCTCTGGCAGATGAAGTCCAAATGGGGGTCGGTGGTGAACATGCTCTTTGTGCTCCCCATCTGGATGAACTTTCTCCTCCGGACGTACGCCTGGCGGGCGCTTCTCGACACCAACGGCCCCATCAATCAGGTGATTCAATGGCTGGGGCTGCCCGCCCAGCAGCTGTTATACACGGAAGGGGCGGTGATCATGGGGCTGGTGTATAACTTCCTCCCCTTTATGCTCCTCCCCATTTACTCGGTGTTCTCCAAGATCGACCCGGACTACATACAGGCGGCGGAGGATCTCGGGGCAAACCGCTGGCAGGTGCTTGGGAAGATCATCGTTCCCCTGACCCGCCCGGGCATCATCACGGGCATCACCATGGTGTTCATGCCCACGGTCACGATGTTCGTTATCTCAAGGCTCCTCGGGGGCTCGCACTACATGATGTTCGGCGACCTGCTGGAAAACCAGTTCATGCTCTTAAAAGACTGGAACACGGGCTCGGCGCTGGCCATCGTGATGATGGTGCTCTTGGTGGTGAGCATGACCGTGACGAGAAAATACGACAAGGATAAGGAGGAAAACAAGCTGTGGTAAAATTCTTCAAGCGCTTTTATCTGGCCATCCTGCTCGTATTCATCTACCTCCCCATCATCATGCTCATCGTGTTTTCCTTTAACGACGGCAAGTCCATGTCCAGGTGGAACGGCTTTACGTTCAAGTGGTATGAAACCCTGTTCAACGACCCCGTTATTCTCGACAGCATCTGGATCACGGTTTCCATCGCCCTGTTGTCCTCCCTCTTCGCCACCTTCCTCGGCACGCTGGCGGCCATCGGCATCAACAGCTACAAGAAGTGGTCGAAGAACCTGGTGATCAACTTAAGCTACGTGCCCATGATGAACGCGGACATTGTGACGGGCATCTCGCTCCTCCTGTTCTTCATCTTTTTGAAGATCCCGAGGGGGTACGGCACGCTCCTTTTGTCCCACATGGTGTTCAACACGCCCTACGTGATCTTCTCCGTGCTGCCCCGGCTCAAGGGCATGAACGAGAACCTGTACGAAGCGGCGCTCGACATGGGAGCCACGCCTTTTTACGCCGTGCGGAAAGTCATTGTGCCCGAGCTCATGCCGGGCATCATCACGGGCTTTATCATGGCGTTCACCATGTCGTTTGACGACTTTGTCATCAGCTTCTTCACCACCCAGGGGCTGGTGAGCAACCTGTCCATCTACGTCTACTCCATGGCAAGAGTGGGCATTAACCCTGAAATAAACGCCCTTTCCGCCATCATGTTCGCTTTTGTGGTGACGCTGCTCGTGATCATCAACGTCCGGGCAAACAAATCCGCGAAAAACGGCAAGGGAAGGCCGTTGATTGAATTCTAAACTATTTTTGGAGGTAAACCTAAATTGAAAGCGAGAAATTTCTTCATCCTGCTGGTCGCCCTCGTTTTTGCGGCAATGCCCCTTTCGGGCTGCGGCAAGAGCGGCAAGACCACGCTCTACATCTTAAACTGGGGCGAGTATCTGGAGCCCGACCTGATCGGCGAGTTTGAGAAGGCCAATCCGGACATCAAGGTGAACTACACCACCACCACCTCCAACGAGGAGATGTACACCGTGGCGGCCACCGAAGGCACCAAGATCGACCTCCTGTTCCCCTCCGATTATATGGTGGAACGGATGATCAAGGAAGACCTGCTGGCCGAGCTGGACCTGAAAAACATCCCCAACTTCCAGTACGTGGAGGAAGTCTCCAAGACCCGCACATTCGATCCCGAATCTTCTTACTCCATCCCCTACATGATGGGTACCGTGGGCATCGTCTACAACACCAAACTGGTGGACGAAGAGGTGACGAGCTGGGGCATACTCTGGGAAGAACAGTATAAAAAGAAGATCATCATGTACGACTCCATCCGGGACTCCATCATGGTGGCGCTTGCCTACCTGGGCTATGACATCAACACCACAAACGAGGATGAGCTGGCTGAGGCCGAAGCCCTCCTGATCGAGCAGAAGGACCTGGTGCTCTCTTACGGCACGGACAACATCAAGGACGACATGGTGGGCGGCAGCATCGCCCTGGCTGTGGACTATTCGGGCGCAGCCGTGACGGCCATCGCCGAGAACAGCGACCTGGCTTATGTGGTGCCCGAAGAGGGGAGCAACGTCTGGGTGGACAACGCGGTCGTTTTAAAGACCTCCGCCCACAAGGAAGCGGCCGAACGCTTTATCAACTTCCTCTGCGATCCTGAAGTGGCGGCGCGGAACGCCGAGTACATCGGCTACACCACCCCCAACAAGGCGGCGGAGGAGTTTATGGACGAAGAGCTTTTGTCCAACCCTGCCTATGTGATCGGTTCGGACGTGCTCAAACGGTGCGAATACTATGTGGACCTGGGAGAGGGCCTCACCCTGTACAACGACGTGTGGATGCGGGTGAAGACCGCTTCCTGACCAAGGCTTATAAAAGAGCGGAACGGCTGTTCCGCTCTTTTTTATTGACAACACGGGCGGCGGGTGCTATCATGGGAAAGGTTGCGCGCGCAACCAATTTGGAAAAGAGGAAAGAGCATGAAAGGGTTAATGCGCTATATCAACACCACTTCCCGCTGCGCCGTGCAGTACCGGGAGGAGTGTTTTAAGGAAAAGGGATTGAACGGCTACCAGTCGAGCTACATCATTCACGTCTGCGAGCGGTCGGGCATCGCCCAGGAAGAGCTGGCCCGCCACCTCCACGTGAACAAGAGCAGCGTCACCCGCCAGCTCACCATGCTGGAAGAGCACGGCTATGTGACCCGCCGCCAGTCGGAAGACGACAAGCGCCAGACATTGGTATACCCCACGGAGGCGGCGTACGGCATCCTGCCCTATGCCCATCGGGTGCACGACGACTGGAACGCTTATCTGGCGGCCGACCTCACGGCCGAAGAGCGGGAAGCCTTTTTAAAGATCATGGGCAAGGTGGCGGACAGGGCGGAGCACTACCAGGAGGGGATGAACAGGGCATGAGCACGATTTTCTCCAAGTACGTCCGGCCCGAGCTTCCCCGGATCACCCTTCAGATGTTTGTGAAGTTCGTGGGCACCATCATGGAGCTGCTGCTCCCCTGGATGCTCTCCGTGATTTTAGACGACATCGTCCCCAAAAACGACAGGCGGCTTATCTATATCTGGGGCGTTTTGATGCTTCTTTGCGCCCTTTTATGCTGGCTGTGTAACGTGTATGCCAACGCCGGCTCCACCAAAAGCTCGGCGGCCATCACCCGGCGGGTGCGCCACGACCTGTTTTCCCGGATTTCTTACCTGTCCGCCGCCAGGAGCGACGAGTTTACCTCTCCCTCCCTTGTCTCCCGCCTCACCAGCGATACGTATAACGTGCACCAGATGGTGGACCGGATGCAGCGCCTGGGCGTGCGGGCGCCCATCATGCTGCTGGGGGGCATGGCCATCACCTTTACCTTAGAGCCCGTGCTCACGCTGGTGCTGGCGGCCACCCTCCCCCTCCTCACCTTTGTGGTGGTGTTCATCTCAAAAAAAGGCGTGGGGCTGTACACCAAAACCCAGACGGCTCTTGACGGGCTGGTGCGAAAAGTGCAGGAGAACATGACGGGGGTGCGGGTCATTAAAGCTCTCTCCAAGAGCGACTACGAAAAGGAACGATTCGACGAGGTGAGCCTGAACGTGGTGAGAAACGAGCAGAAGGCGGGGCTTTTAATGAGCGTCACCAACCCGGCCGTCAACCTGCTCTTAAACCTGGGGCTCTCGCTGGTGGTGCTCTTCGGGGCCTACCGGGTGAACGCGGGCGTCACCCAGCCGGGAAAGATCATCGCTTTTTTGAGCTATTTCACCATGATCACAAACGCGCTCATGGCCGTGTCCCGCATGTTCGTCATGTATTCCAAAGGGGCGGCCAGCGCCCGGCGGATCGAGGAGGTGCTCCTGGCCCCGGAGGATATGGGCGTTTTGGCGGGAGACCGCCGGGAGACGGAGGAATTCCTCACTTTTGAAAACGTGTCTTTCTCCTACAACAAAGTGCAGAAAGACCTTCACGGCATCAGCTTCTCCCTGAAAAAGGGGGAGACGCTAGGCATCATCGGCCCCACGGGGAGCGGCAAGTCCACGATTTTGAAGCTGCTGCTCCGGTTTTACGACCCCGACCAGGGGGAGATCCGCCTGAAGGGGGAGAAGCTGTCGTCCATCCCCCCCGAAATTCTCCACACCCGGTTTGGGGTGGCCTTCCAGAACGACTTTTTGTTTGCCGACACCATCCGGGAGAACATCGACTTTGGCCGGGGGCTTTCAGACGAGGCCGTCGTCCGGGCGGCTCGCACGGCTCAGGCTGATTTCATTGCCGAAAAAGAAGGGGGCATGAAGAGCCGGCTTGCCATACGGGGAAGCAACCTGAGCGGCGGGCAGCGTCAGAGACTGCTGATCGCTCGGGCGCTGGCGGCCGACCCGGACATCCTTATTTTAGACGACTCCTCGAGCGCCCTTGACTACAAGACGGACGCGGCTCTTCGAAAGGCGCTCCGCCGGGAATTTCAGGACACCACCAAAGTCATCGTGGCGCAGCGGGTGAGCTCCATATTGGGCGCGGATAAAATTCTCGTGCTGGAAGAGGGCCGGGAAGCGGGTTACGGCACCCACGAGGAGCTTTTAAAGTCCTGCCCGGGCTACAAGGAGATTTACGACGTGCAGATGGGGGAGGCGAACGGACATGGCAAAGCGTGAAGCGATCCCCATGGAGCGGCGGAGCGCCGCTTTTGAGCGGCCGAAGGAAAAGCCCGCCGCCATCATCCGGCGGATATTTCAATACCTGTATACTAAAAAGTGGCTGCTGGCGCTGGCCGTTGCCATGAGCCTCTTGTCCAACCTGCTGGCCCTTCTCGGCCCCAAGCTCTCGGGTTACGCCATCGACGCCATGAAGGCGGGGGCGGGTGGAGTGGATTTTTCCGCGGTGTTTTATTACACGATCCTTATGATCGCCTGCTACCTGGTCTCGGCCATCCTGTCTTACGCCCTTGCCGCCCTCATGATCAAGCTCAGCCGGAACGTGGTCTATCTCATGCGGAAGGATTTGTTCAACAAGCTGGTGACGCTCCCCGTGAGCTTCTTCGACCGGCATCAGACGGGGGATGTGATCAGCGTCCTCTCCTACGACATCGACACGGTGAACGCGTCCCTGTCCAACGATCTGGTGCAGGTGCTGTCCAGCGTCATCACCGTGGGCGGTTCCTTTATCATGATGCTCTCCTTATCCGTGGAGCTTACCCTCATATTCGTGGCAGCCATCCCCCTGTCCATCCTCTTCACCCGGTACCGCTCGAAAAAGGTGCGGCCGCTGTTTGCCGCCCGCTCGGGGCGGCTCGGAGCCATGAACGGCTTTGCGGAAGAGGTGATGGAGGGGCTCAAAACCGTCAAGGCTTATAATCGGGAAGAGGTGTTCATCAAGCGGTTCGACGAGAAAAACGACGCGGCGGTGCAGTCGAACTTTGCCGCCGACCATTTTGCCTCCAAGACGGGTCCCACGGTGAACTTCATCAACAACATCTGCCTGGCTCTCGTGAGCGTGTTCGGAGCGCTCGTGTTCATGGCGGGACATGTGAGCCTTGGGAGCATCTCCGCTTTCGTGCTGTATTCCAGGAAGTTTTCCGGGCCCATTAACGAGTTCGCCAATATCTTAAGCGATCTTCAGTCCGCACTGGCGGCGGCGGAGCGGGTGTTCTGGCTCATAGACGAGGAGCCCGAGCAGGCGGACTCCCCGGGGGCGAAGGAGCTGATGGACGTATGGGGAGACGTGGGTTTTCAGCATGTGAGCTTTTCTTATGACGAGGGGAAGCAGGTGCTTTACGACTGCGATTTCCGCGCCGAGCCGGGGAAGGTGGTGGCCATCGTGGGCCCCACGGGCTGCGGCAAAACCACCATGATCAACCTGCTCATGCGGTTTTACGACGTGGGGGAGGGGTGCATCACGCTGGACGGCAAGGACATCCGGGACGTGACCCGGGAGAGCCTCCGGAAGTGCTACACCATGGTGCTTCAGGACACCTGGCTCTTTTACGGCACCATCTTTGACAACATCGCCTACGGCAAGGAAGGAGTGACGAGAGAAGAGGTGGAGGCCGCCGCCAAAGCCGCCCGGATTCACAATTACATCCGTTCCCTGAAAAAAGGCTACGATACGGTCTTAAGCGATAACGCGGTGAATATCTCAAAAGGACAGAAGCAGCTCTTAACCATCGCCCGGGCCATGCTGCTCGATTCCCCCATGCTCATATTGGACGAAGCCACCTCCAACGTGGACACCCAGACGGAGCGGCGCATCCAGTCGGCCATGCTGGAGCTGATGAAAAACCGCACCTGCTTTGTGATCGCCCATCGGCTGTCCACCATACAAAACGCGGATATGATTTTGGTGGTACGGGAAGGCAGGATCGTGGAGCGGGGCGCTCATCGGGAGCTGATGGAGAAGAAGGGCGTGTATTACGACATGTACCACTCCCAGTTCGAGGAGAGCTGAGGGGGAAGGGTTTGAAGCGGAGGCAGGAGGAGGGCCGGGGGAAGGGGCGTGCCCATCCGCCTTTTCCGGTATAAGGGAAGTCGGGCGGGAAAGGCAAGGAGAAACCAGACTGCCGGAA
Source organism: Christensenellaceae bacterium (assembly GCA_040766545.1). GTDB lineage: Bacteria > Bacillota > Clostridia > Christensenellales > Christensenellaceae > QANA01. The sequence goes on along the minus strand of JAXGQH010000005.1, from coordinate 14,878 downwards.
TCGGCCGTTCGGAGGGTATGCCGCTCCATTTCCGGTGTGAAGCGAAGGCGGGCGGCGGATGGACTTTTTGGGCTGAAATGGATATACTCTTATATAAAGAAAAGTTTTTGGAGGTGTATTATGGCGCGGATCGATCAGACTCAGGCGTTTGAACCGTTTATCGCCGCCCTTCGCTCGGGGGGCGCGTTTCTGGTGGCGGGGAAGGAAAGTCCCAACTTCATGACCATCGGCTGGGGCAACCCGGGCATCATTTGGGGCAAGGATATTTTGGTGGTGGAAGTGCGGCTGTCCCGCTACACCCACGAGAAGCTGGAAGAGCATCCGGAGTTCACCGTCTGCGTGCCGAAAAAAGGCGAGATGAAAGAGGCGTTGTCTTTTGCGGGTACCAAGTCGGGCCGGGATGTGGATAAATTAAAGGAATTGGGGCTTTCCTTTGCGCCTTCCGAAGCGGTGGCCGTGCCCCGGATCGACGGGTGCGCATATGTGTATGAGTGCAGGACGGTCTATAAGACCGAGATGCACGAAGCTCACCTTGACGGGGAGATCGTGAAAAAGTGCTACCCCAAAGGAGACTACCACACCCTGTATTTCGGAGAAATTCTGGCCTGCCATAAGTTTTAGGATGAGGGATATTTATCCCTTGCAAAACAAGCCGATCCGTTGTAAAATTGGTAGTGCTTTACGTGCCGGAGAAGCCTGAAGCGGTCGTAACGGCCTCGGTCAAGCCGGGGCATGGAAAAGACCACGGCTTTTGCGGCAAAATATGGAGCGGTATCGAAGCGGTCATAACGGGGCTGATTCGAAATCAGTTTGGGTGCAAGCCCACGTGGGTTCGAATCCCACCGCTCCGCCATTATAAAAGACGCACCCATGGGTGCGTCTTTTATAATGATGTGGACATGGAGGATTCGAACCGAAGCGAGCGCCGCCCCGCCATAGTGGATTTCATGGCCGCGGCTCTCTGCCCGTTGGGCTGAGAGCCTTTTGCCATTCCATCACTGCTCCTTTTCCCCAAAAAGGCACGGAGGGGACGGCTAAGCCCTTGTAAACGCGGGCTTTTACGCCGCCCGCCTCCCACCACCTTTTCGGGGCCCCTTTTGCAGCGAAGAGCGCAGGCGGCCCGAAGGGGGATCCCACCCGCTCCGCCACGTCGGAGCAAAGCGAACTTTGCTCCTCCTCTTCCGCAAAAAAGCACGTGCTTGTGGTCGGGCGGCTTGCAAGCACGCCGCCTGTTCACCCGCTTACGCGCTACCACTTTTTTGCGGTTTGCCGCCTTCGGCGGCATGTCATCCAAATTGTCAACTCTTTTGAAATGAAGTGAATATGAAGGATTCGAACCGAAGCGAGCGGATCGTATCCAATCATGCGAATACGGCCCGCCTTTTCGTTAAGCAATGGGAAATTGAGCGATACCCTTATAAAAACCTGTTTATCTCATACCTTGGTACGATGCGCATCGCGTCTCTTGTTATTATAATTATCGTGTATACTTGTAGGGTCGTTCCGCTGCGCCGGGTTGATTTTCCATGAAAGGGAAGAATGGTATGATGAAGAAAAAGAAACTGTTTGCGTGGTTGCTGACATTAGTATTGGTTCTCTCCCTTATGGCGGGCTGCTCGCCGAAGAGTGTTCCCGCAGACAGCCAGAATACGTACGCCGTGCAGGTGCGCGTGGAGGGCGGCTTCGTGCAGTGGCGCGCCTCTGAGGACGCGGAATGGGAGAACCTGATTTCCGTGGACGAACTCCGGGGCGCAGCAGGAGTTCCAGGCGCGACGGGCGAACCGGGGCCGACGGGCGCTCAAGGGTACGCGGGAGATACGGGCGCAACTGGCGCGGCGGGTACGGATGGGCGTGAGATTGAGGTTCAGAGCAACGGCACATACCTCCAGTGGCGCTATGTCGGCGACGAAGCGTGGATCAACCTGACGGCGCTCTCCTCTTTGATGGGGCCGCAAGGCGAAACCGGCGCGACTGGTGCGCAGGGCATACAGGGAGACACGGGCGCTGCGGGAGCGCAGGGCGAACAGGGCCTGCAAGGCGAGACGGGCGCAACGGGCGTTGACGGCAAGCAGATAGAGATACAAAACAACGGGACGTATATTCAGTGGCGCTACGAGGGCGACACGGACTGGCAGAACCTTGTTTCGCTGGACGATATCACGGGTGCGACCGGTGCGACAGGCGCAACGGGAGCTACAGGCGCGACCGGACCGCAGGGTGCACAGGGCGCTACGGGCGCGACCGGACCGCAGGGTGCGCAGGGCGCTACGGGAGCAACAGGGCCGACGGGGCCGACAGGATCGCGGGGACCGGCGGGATCTCCCGCGGAGCTTTACTACGACATCGAACTCGCGGGGGCGGTTATGCCGCTCACGACCGGCAAGCTGACGATACTGACCGTGGGAGACGTTCCGGCCACGGCGGGAGACGTGGTGAAGGTGGATTTTTCCGTGAATTTTTATGTCGTCTTCACAGGCGATTATAACTTCACCATATACGCGGCGGTATGCGAGGACGGGATGAGATCGCGGTAAGGACATACAAGGATCAGGATACGGCGGCGGGGACCGTCAAGGGTTTTTCCGTGTCCGGGACGTGCGTGATTCCCATCACGGCAACGGGAGAAAAAGCGTATACACTGGTGCTCTATTTTCCGTCGATGCCAACGGGCATGAGTACTGTCCAATTTTATCAGTCGCATATGACCGTGATGGTGTTTCATTAAGCGCGGTGGGCGTGTATCGGACTTTGAGAAATACGAGGCAAATCGATGAAGCATAAGCTCAAAAGAGCCGCGGAAGGCGCGCCCATCGCCTATGTGGTTTAGCCCATCGATTGTGGGATAAAAAGCGGCGAAGGATTCGCCGCTTTTTTGTGCAGAAAACTTTTAGAGGACATTGAAGCGGAACCTCGGGGGGCTTTCCGATCATGTCGTCCTGCGTTGCCCCTTTTTTATCCATGCGAGGGTACGTGACCGCGCCTGTATTTTCAAAAACCGCTCCGCCGGATATCCGGGCACGAATAAGGGTTTTATTTGGAAAAGGATGGAGATAGTTGGGATACAAACTATTTTTAGCATTGTTTTTTAAGCCGGGTATAGTACAATTTTTACAGATATATCCACCTTTTGATATGCAGGCGAATGTTCCGGCACAGGGCAAGGATCACAGGATGCGCCGCGCAAACAGCTGCAAGGATCACATCATATAACATTTGGAGGCAAATCGTCATGCCGTCTGGGAACCATCTTCTAACCAGTCTTATTATGGCTCTGTTCGTTATCCTCATCGTGTTTTTGATCGTCAGACGAGGCAAAAAAGCCTCAAAAAACAGCGCACCAAACGCCTGGTCTCCTGCCAATAGCCCGCCTGTTTCGAGCAATGCCGCTTTTCAGGCCGGAAATGCCGGTTCTTTTAGCGCCTCTCCAGCCGCCCGTCAGCCGTCCGTTTCAAACAACGCCGCTTTTTAAGCCGGAAATTTCGCTTCCTTTCATTTATTTCCCCTGGTTTATCGGGCGGAAGAATACCAGCGAAACGACCAGCGCGTAAACGAACTGTTTGCCGCTTCGGAGCAGATCATTCAAAGCATGCAGGAAGAGTGCAGGAAACTCCGGGAAAAAAAGGGCCGCCGAAACAGGGTAAAGACCGGCGCCGTCATCGGCCTGGTAGCGGGAATCTGGGGTGGGCTTTTTGCCATATTGGAGTGGGGAGTGATCGGCGTATTCGTTTGGGCTGTTCTGATCGCAGTCGGCGCGCTGATCGGGAGTCTCATAGATCATTCGTATGACAGGAAAATTGCCGCGCTGGAAGCCAATCAAATGGCGCAATCGGAGATCTGCCAGCGCCAGATGCGCGAAACCAGAGAGAATACGGAACAAAACATTGCGGCTTATCAGGCGGCTTTTGACAGAACCGCGCAGGAAAGCAGCCTCAAGTATGTGGAGAGCCCTCTCATCGGAACAATTGCCGGCTGGCTTCTTGAGCAATGCGGCACCATGATCGATCATGTAGACAGGGGAAGCCACCTGAAGACGGTTCAGCAGACGCTGGGATTCATCGTCTACGGGGACCGGGTGATCACCGGAGAATATCACGAGCAGGAAGCCAACCATGCAAAGATCGTGAGTTATTTATTTGAAGAAAATCGCTGCGGCAAGCTGACGACGCCTCTGCAAATCACAGGCATTGCCCGCGCGCTGGCTCAGCAGCTTCAGCTCAATCTGATGACCCGGTATCCGGAGGATATTTCGGGCTCGCCGACTGCGATTCTGATTGAGCGGAACAGACGGGCGAAGATTACGCAAGCGAAAAATTGAGCTATACTGCGGTCAATATGAACTACAAGCCGGAGCAGAGCTGGGAATAACGGAGAAATACAAGTGGCGGGTACAAATGATTTCAGTTATGTGATGGGAGAAATTGCCCGGCTTCGCACTGGTCTCGGCCAGCTGACCATACGGGAAAAACGGGAGCGGGAAGCCTACGTCCATTCCTGCGAACAGGCGGATACTCTCATGAATCAGGAGCTGGACGAAAACAAAATAAAAGCAAACAAAGTGATTGCTTTTATGAACATCGCGGCGTCTTATGGGGCGGCGCAAAGGGAGCCGGAAGCGCCCCGCGCCTATGACATCGCTCTATTGTCCCGCCTTGCCTTACAGATCAACAAACAGGCGGGCAATGATCCCATGGCCGCAAAATTATGGACGGAGGCCAAAGCGCAGCTGGCGGCGCTGGATCAGGAGTGTGAGCAGATCGAGCAGTCGGGCAGGCAAAGCGTTTTACTGGCGGAAAAACAGCGGGATCGGGAACTTCTGCTGATCGGGGAAAAGAAAAAGGCGCTGGAATCGGATTTTGATGCTTTGCTGGTTTCCGGCGGGTTTATCCGGTTCTCCAAAGCATGCATGGCAGCCGGAAACGCCTTTTCCGGCGAGGGGGAAGCGGGCAAGGCGGGCTTCAACGGCGCGGTGGTGATCGGCCGGCAAGTGATCCCCCTGGGGCTGCCCGAAGGATATACGGAGAAACTTTCCAAGTCCGCGCCGGGTTTGTTTGACTGCCGGGAGAACGCGTTGCTTCTTCCCGTTTTTGCTTCTCTCAATCAAGGCAGCATTTTGCTGGTGGACTATGGAGACGAATGCGAGGGCGAGCTTCTCGACGGCATCAAAAACATGATCTTCCATGCGGTTGGGCGTTCTTTTGAGGGATTCCGCCCGGTTGAATACATCGACCCCATCCGTCTGGACAGCAGCGCGCTGGGCGTTCTCGCTCCCTTGTGCGGCGAGGATGGGCTTATTTCGCCCGTACCCGTATCGGCGGAAAGCATCAAAGAGCGTTTGGCGGCCATATTGGAAGACTGCGGAGACTCGCCGCAAACAAACGGCGGCGCGCCTGCCGAGCAAACCGGCTGATCTTCCTGCATCATTTTCCCCAGGGATACGACGCGTCCGCCGTTGCCCAGATAAGGCGGCTTTGCGCCAATGCCAGGCACTATGGACTGAGCATTGTCCTCAGCCACAACTGCACGCAAGAAGTTTTTCGGGCGAAGACGCCCTTTCCTCCATTAAAGTTTCCGCCGACCATATCGGCTTCGAATCAGGCAGGTATTTCAAGCGGATCGGCGATACCGACCGTATGATGCCCTTCAGCTGGTGCGCCGCCCCGGATCAACTGCCCGAGAGTATTCTAACGCGCATTTCAGCCGGAGCGGGCGCCGATAAGGGAAACGATTATGCCCGGCGCATCGGCCTCGATGTTCTTCCCTGGCGCAAAGGCAACCGGAAAATCACGGATATCCCCTATGGAGTGGATAAAAACGGGAATGTGCTGCGCCTGGATTTTGAAAACAGCAATTTTGCCACGTTTTATCAGCTGGCGCTTCCGCTCGGGAAAGTCCACTTTGCTCCATACCATCATAACGGGCATTTTACGCGCCTATCACCCAGAAACGATATAGAGATGTGGCTGATCGATTTCAAGATGACCGAATTCAGCCGCTATATCAAGCATACGCCGCCTCATGTTCGCTATATTTTGCTTGACGAGTCTCCCGAGCTCGTCTATGACCTGCTGGACAGACTGAACGAAATACTCACAAAGCGCCAAAACATCTTCAAAGGGCAGCTGGCAGAAGCTCGACGAAGTGCCGGCGGAAAAGTATATGCCCGCTTTATTTGTGATCATAGACGAGTTTTCGGTGATGTCTCAAGATTGTGGCGGATTCGGCGCTCAACGGCAAGGAAGATTACAGGGTTAAGCTCCAGATGCTGCTTGCGAAAGGCCGCGCTGGGCATGCACTTCATATTCTCTTCCCAGGGTTTTACGAGCGGTACGCGGGGTCTCAACGATTTTTCCAAAAAGCAGATCCAGCAGCGCATCGCCATGAAAACCGAGTATTATGAAATTAAAGAAACGCTTGATCTTAACTCTCCCAGCGACGCGGACAGATTTTAATGGAGCAGCTCGCCGTTCACCACGCACTGGTACGCGTTCCCATGGATAAAAGGGGTAATCACATCCTGCAGTCCAAAGTTCTCTATTTATCGATTATTCCCTGCAGGAGCGGATGATCGACGGCATATGCGGGGAAATCCGCCCCGCGCCCCGGTTTGAACCTGAAAATGCCTCCGTATATAGATAAGCGCACCCTGATTGTGGACGGCGCAAGCTATCACGAAAGCTTTGAAAACGGCAAAAGCGCCATGGAAAAGAGCCTTTCAAAGCAGGAGTTTTCCAGACGACTCCATGCTCCTCTATTTGGGAGAGCCCCGCAGAGATGCTCGACGCGTATCCCGTGGAGCTGGCCGACGCTTTGTGAAAACCTGCTCGTCATCGCCCCCGGGAGCGAAAAATGCCCCGCCGCCTCCCTTATTCTCTCTTCACCGGTCGCTGCAGCTGCAAGACCGGGACATCGCGTTATGGACGGACGGAAGAGGGCATTTACCGTACTCTTGTGTCAAACTGCGGGCAGAGGGATATGAAAACGCCCGTGGTATAGAGGAGGTTTGCCGGGAGATCCAAAACACAAGGCGGCGCGTGGAACAAGGGAGCGTTTCAAAAGAGTGCATCGTCCTGCTGGGATTTGGGGAAACGCTTATTTGGGATATGGCGTTTTATGTGAGCGCTCCGAGGGCGCGAAGTCCGCCTTTCCGGGCGTATCCGAAGGCGCGCAGGGTCAGCCCAGGACTGCTGGCCCAGCTTGAGGCCTTTCCCGAGGGCTTTCTTCGGAGCAACGGGAACAGGCGCCTGCCCCGGGCTTTGAGACGGAGGAGCCTTCAGCTCCCCGTCTATGACGCAAGAGAGAGTTAAAATTTATTTTAACGCAGGGCCCCAAATACGGTATACTTTGTGACGCTGTTTAAAAACATGGCGGAATTCCAGCAAACAAAGCTGGACGCCGCCCTGTTCCGCCACAAGGCGTTCTTCCTTATGTCCAAGGAGACGCCCTGCCCCTGGTGGGAAGCGGCGGCGCGGCGGCCGTATCAGAGCTGTCCGGCCATTCCTTCCGCTATACAAACGGCGTGGAATCCGTCACCTTCAGGCCGTATCTCCACGAGGGGCTTTCCTGGGACGGCTGGCAGATGGGAGACGCGGGGGCAGTCCAACGCGTCGGATGAAGAAAGAAGAGCTTTTGCTTTGACGATCGATTATGAAAGGGGATTTTATCATGCCCAAACATCTCGACACCGATTCTCTTACCACTTTGATCAATGCGCTTTCCCAGTATCGGGAGGATCTTTCCGGCAACCGGACGCTGATCGCCGAGGCTGCCGACGCCTGCGACGCCGTGATGGGCGGGGACGCCTTGAGCCAGAAGTATGTCTCCCGCATCGACGAGGTTCTCGCCCAGATCGACGCGACGGCCGTGATCGCAGAGCAGATACAGGCTTCCCTCAGCGAAGAGCTTCGCCGCGCCGTCGACCTGTATGAAAGCTAAGGAGGAGATGAAATGAAACTCGAAATCAACCGTGAAAGCGCGGAGGCCCTGTATCAGCTTGCCCGATATCTTCCCGCCACCATGAAAATCATGGCGGAGCAGACGTTGAATCTCGTGCAGACATATCAGTCCGTATCGGATTCCGTGGGGCCCCACGAAGAACAGTTTTTGGAAATGCTGAAGTACATACGGTTGTTTTGAGAGCATCATAGGAGGTGTGCTGCATGATTGAAATCACGGAAGAATACAGAGCGGCGGCGAAGAAATTCAAGGATACGTTTGGATATGGCGTTCCCCTGGCCATGATACCGGCAAATGAGGATACGGCCGGCATTATTTTGAAGATGGAGCTTTGCGTGAAAAACCGCAGGGACGATCTGCTGGAACAGTGCGGCGTTTCCCTTGAAGAGGGGGATCTTCTGTCATAAAAGCGTCATTTCGCGAAAAGGGATACCGCCGTATCGGGTACGGGGGCATGTGGAACATCGGCCGGCAAACACAGGGGTTTGCCGGCCTTTATTTTTAATCACGCGGGGTCTCCGCAGGATTTTCTCTGCTATCAAATTAATGAGCCGCTTATTAAAAAGACAATATCTTTTATTCCCCGAGTCTCTTTGCTATACTTCACAAAAGGGCGCATGCCTCGCCTATGCGAAAACGGGAGTGGATTATGGAATTGCAGATTTTAAAACTGGCCGGGGTTTTCCTCGTCATCATCCTTCTGCTCTTTTTTCGGCGGCCGCTGTATCAGGCCATACTGGCCGGCATACTGGCCGCCTGCGTGCTTTACGGCATCCCGCCGCTCAAAATGGGCGGGCTTTTATTAAAGGTCGTCACCAGCTGGAGCGCCATGTCCATCCTGGTGGTCATCTATTTCATCACCTTCCTGCAAAGGATGCTGGAAAAGCGCCGGCAGATCAAACTGGCTCAGCAGGACCTGAACGGCCTTTTTCACAACAGGCGGGTGAACGCGTCCATCGCGCCGCTTTTTATAGGGCTTCTCCCTTCGGCCGCGGCCATGATACTCTGCGGAGACATTGTGAAAGAATCGACCGACGGCTATCTCAACAAAAAGAGCAGGGGTTCGTGGCCAGCTGGTTTCGGCACATCCCCGAAAGCGTGCTCCCCACGTATCCCGGCGTGCTCCTCATGAGCAACCTTTCGGGCGTCGGCGTCACTTCCTTCATGCTGGGCATGATCTTTCCCGTGCTGCTCATGTTTGCTCTTGGCTATTTTCTCTATCTCAGAAAGCTCCCAAAAGACACGGGCACCCCGCCGAGCCGGAACAAGTGGAAGGATTTTGCCGGACTGGCAAAGCACCTGTGGTCGCTTCTTCTCATCATTTTTCTGATACTGGCCTTTGGCATACCCGTGGTGTATTCCATCGCCATCGTGATCGTGCTTGCGCTGCTTGTCTACCGTTTTCAATGGGCGGAGATCAGGCCCATGTTTTGGAAAGCGTTTGAAAAGCGCATGATCGGCAACACGTTTTTGATACTTGTGTTCAAGGAGCTCATCGATTACACGGGGGTCATACGCATGCTGCCTGAATTCTTCGGCAGGCTGCCCATCCCTCTGTTTATGGTGTTTTCGCTGCTCTTCTTTTTTGGGGGGATCGTCAGCGGTTCAAGCGGCATCATCGCTCTTGGCACAGCCATGGCCTTTGCCGCCATACCCGGAGCGGGATGCCTCTCATGGTTCTTCTCATGTGCATGTGCCACGCGGCCAGCCAGATTCCCCACCCACGTCTGTCTGGCCGTCATCACGGAGTATTTCGGCATCACGATGGGCGACCTGGTGCGAAAAACCCTCCCCGCGGCTCTCATCTTTATGGCCGTCATACTGGGGTACTATCTGCTTTTGCTGCAGATCGTGCCGTAAAACAGCAAAAGCGGAGGCGGATATTCCGCCTCCGCTTTTTGATGGTCGGCGCAGGCCTTCCCTTTACAGCACGTTGAACCGGAATCTCGGGGGCTTTCCGATATAGAAGGCTGCGGCCAGGAATACAGCCAGATGAGGGGCGGGATGAGCAGAAAACTCAGGAGAAGCAGGCCGTTCATCACCTGAGAGGCCTCGTTTTCATGAACCAGCCGCCCGGCCGAGCGCATATAGACGAGGGGATGGAGGGTCATATAATACGTGCCGTGAAGGGGGCAGTAAGTGTGAACGGATTTGCCTTCCCGGCCGAATATCCACATCACATGGATGGCGGGGCCAAAGGCTTTTTCCTGCGTGAAGTGAACGCTGCCGCCCGCGTCGCAATACTCGCTTCCCGCCCCCGGGCGGGAAGCCCGCAGGAGCCCGCCCGACAGCAGAATCTGCAAGGCAAAGAGGATGAGGAGCGCCGCGGCCACCCGGCCCCACCGATACCGCATCTTTTTTTCAGGAAGGATCTGCCTTTCGGGGCTGAGGTGCCCCAGCACCAGGGCTTTCAGCTCCAAAAACTGCCCGCCTTCCCTGTCCCAGGGGAGCAACGGCATCTGCGCTTTTCCCGCCTTTAAGATGACGCGCTTTTTTGCTTCGTCCACTGCGTACAGAAAGAGAGAGTCCCAGGGATAAAGGGAATAAAACTTGTTGTTGGTCCAGAGGTTTTGGTAGCACAGTTTGTATATCCCCTCATGGGTGGGAAGAAAGCCTCTTTTGCGGCCGGGAAGCAGCGCCAGGACGGCTCTTGAAAAGATCCGGCGGCTTTTTAATATCCCAAGGGCAGCCCCAAAGATCAGGGACAGTATGGAAAAGACGATGCCGGCGGCCAGGGCGCAGGCGGCGATGAGCGCATCCGTCTCGGCTCCGGTGACGTTTTGAAGAGCGCTGTTTTTAAAGTCGAAGGAGGCGATGATCTTAAGAAATCTCCCGATGTCTCCGGTCTCCGCCCGGCCCACCGTGGCGGCGAGAAAAGCGGCCAGGAGCGCGACGACCAAAAAGGCGGCGCACAGGGAGAAGAACAAGAGCAAGAGCATATAGAGAGAAACAAAAGACTCCCTCTTTCCCGTGATGACCTTAATAACGGTCTGCTCCTGAAATTCCAAAGGCGGCGTTTCTCCGCCGCGGTACTGGTCGGACATCGCTTTACTCCTTATTGAAGAGCCGGGAAAAGGCGCCGGACGCCTGAAACCGGCCTGAAGAGTTTCACCGGGCTGTTGCCGGGCGTTTGCCTCATATCTGGGCGCGCAGGCCGCCCGCCTGTGGTCAGAGCCGTCCGGGAAGCGCTTTAAATAATCAGGATCAGTCTATGGTAAACAATACTTCCCAGGGGCGGGAGGGACCTCCGGCGGCCGCGTTCGGCAAAGGCGGGAAACGATCAAGAGGCGGAACGCACTTTTTGGCGGCCCTTCCTGCTTTCACTATATCACATTTTTTTCCAAATGGAAGAGACCCGGGATTTTCCCGAACGGATGCGTTTACCGCACCTTGCGCATATGCCAAAAGAAAAATGGGTATGCACGGGGTTTATCCGCATCTATTCGCAGGCAGGGCGGGGCGGAGCTTACTCCTCTTTTTGGTATTCCAGCAGGTCTCCCGGCTGGCACTCCAGGGCTTCGCACAGCTTATCCAGCGTGGACAGCCGCAGCGCTTTGACTTTGCCGTTTTTTAAGAGGGACACGTTTGCCATGGTGAGGCCCACGCGGGCGGTGAGCTCGGTGACGCTCATCTTCCGTTTGGCCAGCATGACGTCGATGTTGACAACGATCATACCGTCCCCTCGTTCTCTTCCCGGATTGCCGCGGCTTTGGCGATATAGTGAGATAAAACAGCCGCAAAAGTCGCCAGCGTCGTCTCCAGTATGATAATGAAAAAGGACATGAGTACAATGGCCGGGGCGTTCATGCCGAGTATGACAAAGGCCAGATTGCCCGCCGCAAACAGACCCACGTCGGCGAACAGCAGGAGAGCGGCGGCTTTCACCCATTTTGCCGTCCGCATGGTAAACACCTGCTCCTTTTTAATGGCCGTGGACACCTTCCAGGCGTATACGAGCACGGCGAAACAGGGGAGGGCGACGCACCAGAGGAATAGGAGCCACGACCAGATTAAGCCCGCATTCTCGGGGCTTTCTTCGAGGGCGAGGGCTACCTCAGCGGGAATGAACAGGCCAAAGATGATGAGGCCGGAGAGCGCCAGCACGATGACGGCGGCGCGTACGCAAAAGCATGCCGTTTTAGATGACATTTGGAAATCCTCCTTCCGCTTGTTAAGGATATTCTATAAGATTATTTGTAATATTTCAATATTTATTTATCGTATTTCAATAAATTTATATTGTTTAGAGTCCGAAATATTCCAGATGAAATAAAAACCCGGGAGCCAAGTCTTGACAATTTGACTCTTCGGGGGTTAGATAGAAAGCAGATGGGAACGATTGAAACAGGAGCGTGAGGCATGGCGGAAGGGTTCAAGGGCATCAAAGAGCGCGACGGCATTCATCTTACTTTCTCGGATAAAATTCTTCATTTGGCGTTTGTCATCGCCCTTGGCGCGGCCATGGGGTTTTTCGCGGAGTATCTGGAATACTCCTATTACCACGCGCCGCCCGGTTCCTTTTCCAGGGAGACGTGGCCTATGGGCTGGCGAACATCGGAAACAGGTTTTCCCTCTGGATTTTAACCGCCACGCTGATCGCCTATTTCAGCAGAGGGCCGGGGCGGCGGGGCTGCACACCCTCTCGTATTTTGTTTCCATGAACACCGTCTACTTCTACTATAAAACAGCCCATTACGGCTATTCCATAAAGGGTCAGCTCATATTCTGGTCGGTGGTGGGCGCGCTGTCCGTGGGCGCGGCCGTGCTTTTGTGGTATTCCCGCATGGGGGGATGGCCGGGCGCGCTCATTAAAGGGGCGCCTGTGGGCGTGATCGCATCCGAAGCGGCGCTGCTGGTTTTTAAGTGGATAGAGGAGGCGGGGCGGGTATACGGCTCGGGGTATGCGTACTTTTTTCAAACCGAGCACATGGTGGAGATTCTGTTCTATCTCGCCGCCGTGACGGCGCTGCCTCTCCTGCTGGCAAAGGGAGCAAAGGAGAGGCTTCGGACGGGCCTTGCGGCGCTGCTCATGTGCCCGGCGTTTTTCCTGATATTCCGGGCGCTCCTTTAGCGCTCAGGGAGCGGGGTCAAAGGGAGGGAAAAAGGATGGCCATAGACGAACGGTATTTGCCCGACGCGGAAGCGATTTTAAAAAAGCGCCGCGACAACGGCTGGGACTTCTGGGCGACGCCCGACAAGCGCCTGCAAAAAGGCGCGCCTTTTACCACGCTTGAAAGCGCGCTCCTCCTGCTGGAGCTGGGGATGGACCCCGCCGACCCTCTCCTCGTTTCCGTGGCCGAACTCATTCTGGACGCGTGGCGGGAAGACGGGCGGTTTAAGCTTTCCCCCGAGGGGGCCATCTACCCCTGCCACACCATCAACGCCGCCAACGCCCTGTGCCACTTGGGCTATGCCTCCGACCCCCGGCTGCAAACGACTTTCCGGCATTTGCTTGCCACCCAGGAACCGGACGGCGGCTGGCGCTGCAAAAAGTTCAGCTTCGGGCGGGGCCCCGAGACAGAACATTCAAACCCCGGCCCCTCCCTCACGGCCCTGAACGCCTTCCGCTTCACGGATTACCTGAACCGGGAGCCCGCCCTTGACAGGGCGGTGGAGTTCCTCCTCACCCACTGGACGACCCGCCTGCCCCTCGGCCCCTGCCATTACGGCATCGGCACGCTGTTCATGCAGAGCGAATATCCCTTTGGAAATTACAATCTCTTTATCTATCTCTATACCCTGTCTTTTTACGACAAGGCAAAGAAGGACGGCCGGTTTTTGGAAGCCCTCCGCATCTTTGAATCCAAACTGGCGGACGGACAGGTGGTGCCCGAGCGGGTGAACCGGAAGCTCGCGGGCTTTTCTTTCTGCAAAAAGGGGGAGCGGAGCGAACTTGGGACAAGGCGCTACCGGGAGCTGCTGCAAAACCTGGGAAGAGCGTAGAGGTAAAGGACAAGCCGCGACGCCGGAAGAGAAGGGCGGCAAAAAATCCGTTATGGGAAAAGCCGCGGATGGAAAACGCGCGGGCGACCAAAAAGAACGATAGCGGCGGAACACGCGCCGTTTTAAAGCCTTAAGGATGGGGAGGCTTTACAGGCTAAAAACCGCAAGGGATTTTGGGAGAAAAAGGAGCGGCCAAAAGCCGGAAGGAGAGAGTGTATGGGAGAGACGCTTGATTTCAAGAAGGCGCAGAAGGAGCTTTACCAGCCGGGCGCAAAGCCCGTGATTGTGGACGTGCCCGAGATGACGTTCATCATGACAGACGGCAGGGGCGACCCCAACGTGAGCCCCGAATACGCGGAGGCGATGGAAATCCTCTACGGGCTGTCTTATACCATCAAGATGAGCAAAATGAAAGGGGAGCAGCTGGCGGGGTATCAGGAGTATGTGGTTCCGCCCCTGGAAGGCTTCTGGGAGACGGAGGACGAAACCTTCAGGGGAGGCGGGATGCCCATTGGGGATAAAAGCAAGTTTATCTGGACGGCCATGATCCGCCAGCCCGATTTTGTCACGCCGGAGGTGTTTTTGTGGGCAAAAGAGGTTCTGGCTAAAAAGAAGCCCGGCCTCAACATAAGCAGGGCGCGCCTGGAACGGTTTAGTGAAGGGTTATGCGTCCAGGTGATGCACACGGGGCCTTATGACGAAGAGCCCGCCACCATCGCGCTGTTGGAGCGGTTCATTTTAGAGTCGGGCTGTGTGAGCGATTTTTCCGCCGGACGCCGCCACCACGAGATTTATCTCGGAGACCCGCGGAAAACCAAGCCGGAAAAGCTCAAAACCGTCATCCGTCACCCCGTGCGGCCGGCCGAATAGGGAAGGGCGTGGGGAGACGGCGAGGCCACCGGGACGGGACGAGATTTTTAGAAGTGTGCCGAATAAACAGCCCGGTGGGCTGAATTGTTATTTGAGGCATGGAGCATCAGAT
>JAXGQH010000049.1:0-1460 GCA_040766545.1 Christensenellaceae bacterium | reverse complement strand
CCATCTTCGCGCCGCAGTTGTTGCAGAACTTTCCGTTTCCCGCCGGCTTGCCGCACACGGGGCAGACGGTCACTTTGCTTTCCAGCTCGCCCTGCCAGACCGTCGCGGTCTCCACTTTGGCGTCGATGTTGCGCCGCATGGCCTCCGCCCGTGCCTTGGCCACATAGATCTCCTGCCTGGGCGCGCACTGTACGCACAAGCCCTCGTCTTCGTTAAAGTCGCTGTCGCAGACCCACTTGTGGCAGCTCTCGCAGCGGTGGAAATGCCGCTGGGCTTCGTTTTGCGCCATCTCAAAGGCTTTTTCGTGTTCCTTCATCCATTCGGGGCTTCTGTTTTCAAATTGGCCGGCCAGGGAATTGGCTCCCGAAGAGGCGGCCCAGCCGAGCCTTCCCAGCCCGCCGCCCAAAAGGTTCCCCACCACGCTGGCCCCGCTGGCGATGCCCCGGATGCCTCTCCCCTTTTTATAGGTTTCGGACTGTATGAAGGAGCTCTTGTAGCCGTCTCCGCAGATGTCGCAGTAAAAGGTGAATTGAAAACCCGCTTCCGTGGAATCGTCCTGATGGTTTCTGGTAAAAGATTTCAGCATTTCCCGTATCCTCCGCTATACAAAAATGGTTTTCTTGATTTTCTTGCCGCACATGGTGCACTTGGTATTCTCAAAAAACTGTTTTCCGCCGCAGCGGGGATTTTCGCACCTGACCATCAGCGTCCGGCCGCAGGCCTGGCACCGCTCAGCCACGAATGTGGCCGCGCCGCAATGGGGGCAGGCCACGTAGAGGGGCCGCCCGCAGCCCGGGCAGATCCGCTCCGCCCGGGACACTTCCCTGAGGCAGGCGGGGCACAGGTCGGCAAAAGGCGCGCCCGATGCGCAGTGCGGGCAGAAGCGGGCGTCCGACTCGAGAAGCGTGCCGCAATGGCGGCAGGGCTTTTTAAAACTGGCCATACCCTCTCTCCTTTAAGACATTTTGGCGCCGCACTCGCCGCAAAAACGGGTGCCGGGCGCCAGCCTGGCGCCGCAGCTTTTGCATACGACCGCCGAAAGAACGCCCAGCTTCGCCCCGCATTCCTGACAGAACTTGGTGCCCTCCGGGTTGACCATGCCGCAGTCCGGGCAGGTGCGGGCGTCTTGTCCTTCCCGCTCCTTTTGCTCGGCGGCTTTTTTCTCCTGCTCGGCTTGACGGAGGCTCCCTTTCGCCTCTTCGATCCTCGCCTCTATGGAGCGTATTTCCGATGCCTCGGCGGCGTACTCTCCCGGGCTTTTTTCAAGAGCCAGCTTGCCCGCCCTGGCGTATATTTCCCGCTTTTTGTTTTCCAGCTCGCTGATCTCGGTCTGGGCGTTTAACAGCTTCACATTCGGGTCGTCCTGGGGCATAAAGGAAGAGAGCCCCTTTACCAGCCCGCCAAACCCTCCAAACAGATCGTTTGCCATAAAAAACCTCCTCCGGTTTCCTTTATTTTAT
>JAXGQH010000048.1:0-1533 GCA_040766545.1 Christensenellaceae bacterium | reverse complement strand
CTCAAGGGGGATTATATCCTCTATCCGGGGCACGGGGAGTCCAGCTCCCTGGATTTTGAACGCGCCAACAACCCTTACATGGGAGAAGAAAAATGGTTTCTCTCATAACGAATACGCCGGAATTTTTCGGGGATATCTCTGAAGAAATCCGCCTCTTTATGGACGAACGGAAAATCGACCGCCCCGAGGAGCCGCCCCGGGAGGGTGTTCTTGTGCGCCATTCCTTTTCTCTCGAGGAGGGGGCTTTTGTCAACCGGGCGGCGCTTGTGATGGACGGCGCTGAAAAAGCCGCCTATACCTTTCGTTCTCCCGCCGTGAGCGAGGGGGACGCTCTTCTTTATAAGCGGCAGAAAAAGCGGGGCGCAAAAATCAGCGTCTACCGGGCGCTTTTAGCCCATTATAAACAGGAAAAGCCCTGGGGCTCCCTCACGGGCATCCGCCCTACTAAGCTCTACCGGGACAGTGCGGCCGAGCTGGGGGAAGAGGGTGCGAAGAGGCTTTTTCTTGAGACGTTTAACGTGGCGGAAGGAAAGCTGGCTCTTGCGAAAGCGGTGTGCGATAACCAAAAGACTATCCTGGAGTCCGCGGGGGAACAAGACCTTGACCTCTATGTGGGCATCCCCTTTTGCACTTCCCGCTGCGCCTATTGCTCCTTTTATTCCGCCGAAACGTCCAAAGACGGGAGCATGGAAAAAGCCTATGTAGACACCCTGCTAAAGGAAATCAACCTGCTTGCCCCCGTGATGGAGGCTTTTCCGCTGCGAAGCGTCTATGTGGGCGGCGGCACGCCCACTGCCCTTTCCGAAGAGCTTTTGCGCCGGGTGCTTTTGGCCCTGAAGCCGCATGTGCGGGGCGAGTTCACGGTGGAGGCGGGGCGGCCGGACACCATCACGGATAAAAAGCTCGCCCTCTTAAAAGAGGCGGGAGTCAGCCGCATCAGCATCAACCCCCAGACCACCTGCCAGAAGACGCTGGAGCGGATCGGCAGAAAGCACGGTGTGGCGCAGTTTTTCGCAGCGGCGGAGCTGGCGAAAAAGTATCATTTTGACAGCGTGAATATGGACCTCATCGCCGGGCTGCCGGGAGAGGGGGAGGAGGAGTTCCTCCGCTCGGTGAAAGACGTGCTGGCTCTTGCGCCCGAGAATATCACCGTCCACAGCCTGGCCATCAAGCGGGCCTCCAAATTCGGCATGGAGCAGGCCTCCCAGTTTTTAGAGGCCGAGCGGGTGGAGCGGATGCTGGAAAGGGCGGCGGCGCTCATTTTGGCCCGGTACCGACCTTACTATCTGTACCGTCAGAAGTATATGGCGGGAAACATGGAGAACACGGGCTATTCCCTCCCCGGTAAAGAGTGCGTCTACAACGTGGACATCATGGAAGAAACTGTTTCCATCCTGGCTTTGGGAGCCGGAGCTGCCTCCAAGCGGGTATTTGAAAAAGGCGCGCGCATCGAGCGTTACATGGGGGTCAAGGATTTGTCCAACTATCTTCTCCGGGTGGAGGAGCTGGCGGATAAAAAAGCGCGGCTGTTTC
>JAXGQH010000047.1:0-1588 GCA_040766545.1 Christensenellaceae bacterium | reverse complement strand
GCCCCCGAGGCGCAGCCCACAAAATGATAATAAGCGTATCCGCCCGCCGCCCCAAGAAGCGCAAGCAGCGCGGCCGGCCAGTATCTGAACAGTTTTTTTAAATGAGATTTGTTTGGCATGGGTTTTTCCTCCTTATGTCGCTGAAGGCATCATACGCCCCTTTTCCCTTCTCTTCCGTGATATGGTCACCCTCGTTACTTGAGCAGCAGGCCGAGACCCGCCATCACCACATAGACACAGCTTTTTGGGAGCATGAGCATGCCCAGCATGGGATACCGCTGTCCCCAAAAGACCACGGGGAGATAGAATAAAAAGCTCAGGGCGATGAGAATCGGCAAACCCGAAAGGGATGCGGGAACCGCTTCTCCCGCCGCCGCAAACAATAGCAGCGCCGCCAGACCCAGCAGCATGAAGGGGATGTTCCGGTAGAGGTTCCAGGAGGCGGGGGCGTCTTTGTCGCCCCACCTGTTTTGGGGAAGCAGGCACAGGAAGACCCGCACCGCCGCCACTATATACACCAAAAAGCCGTAAGGCGCGGCGGGCGGGTAAAAACCCGCTCCAACCTGCCATAACAGCACGTAAAAAACCGTCATGCCCAGGGAAGCCAGCATTTTCCCCCTTCCGAGAGCGCTTTCCGACCATACCCGGTCTTTTTGAAGGGCGGAGGAGATGCGGGGAACCAGATGAAACCCGTCTCCCGCCGCCAGTACCAGCGCCATCACGCCAAACAGGGCCCTCGCTCCGCTTTTTGCCAAAAGCAGATTGAGAAGCCCGAGCGTACCCACCGTGAGCAGGTACAGTATGTCAAAAACCGCCTCGATCAGTCCGAAGGTTCTCTTATTTTTCATTGATTGATTCGGAGGGGCGACTCCCTCCGCTCCCTTTTGGCTTTGCAATCATGAGGATATGGATGCTCACCGCCGCCCCTATGGCCAAAAGCAAAAATTTCACCCACAGCGTCTGCACCAGCAGGATGGACAGCCCCAGCATGAGCCACAGAAAAATGAGGCTTGCCGCCAATGTTTTTCCCGAAAGCCCCTTTCTGTTTTTGTAGTTCTCGATGTGTTCGCCGAAAAAAGGCAGCTGCAACAGCTTCCGGCCAAGAGCCGGGGAAGCGGAAAAGCAGGCGGCCGCGCCGATCACAAAGGGAGTGGTGGGCCAGACGGGCAGCAGCAGCCCCACGGCGCCGAGACCCAGGAGCACAAAGCCGGCGGCAGTTAAGAAGATCTGTTTCACTCGACTTGCTCTCCTTTCTTGAAGACGCCGCGCGGAAAAAATCCCGCGCGGCGTTTCTGATTCGTCGTTTTAAAGCGTGGCTTCAATGAGCCCTTTATTATCCAGCTTGGCAAGCTCTTTCACCTTGCCCAGGTCGAGCCCCGCCGCTTCGGTAAAGCGCCGGCCGTATTCCTCATCGGCCAGATAGCAGTGGACGGCGTGGCGGTACTTGATGTTCTCCGTCACCGGCTCGATGTCGCCGGCGGTGTTTTCAATGAGTATCTGCTTTTTATCCTCTGTGAGCACCCGCCACAGGTCGCCCCCTGCCAGGAAGCAGTCGTCGGTGGGATCGTCCTTGGGGTCGTAGCGCCAC
>JAXGQH010000046.1:0-1740 GCA_040766545.1 Christensenellaceae bacterium | reverse complement strand
CTATGCCACCGTCCACCTCTTCCCGGGCGCCATTAAAGGCGTGGCCCGCCTCATTGCGGGCGCGGTGAAGAAAAAGCTCAAAGAGAAGAGCACCGAACCCTTAAACGTCATATTCGTCATCAACTTCCTGGACGCGGACAAATCCTTCCGCGAAGCGACTTTGGCACAACTGGATACGGACGAGGAAAAAGCCTATATGGACAAATATGTGGGCTTTGTTTACGGTCTCGTCCGGGGCGGCGGCTACACCCCCACCCCCGAGCAGCTGGCGGAAGACGAGCTGGCCATCTCCTGCATGGAGCAGGACTACCTGCCCGTGGATAAAGACCAGTTCAAAGGCCCCATCCCAACGGACGTGAACTTCATCCCGGCCACAGCGGTGGGCGCGTTGGTGAAGAAAAAAGTCTGGGGTGGCAACGTGAGCCACTGCTGCCAGGCTTTCTTCGGCAAGCAGAAGGGCTATACTTACGGCTACCAGTCCCAGCAGGACAAATACATCATGAAGTGCGCCCAGTTCTGCTCCCGGGAAGCCAACGCGGCGTTGATGAAGAACGTGAAGTTCGATATGGACGACATCCGCAAGTACTTCCACGACGGGGAAGAAAAACCCTTCGACGCCGGCAAGGTGGACACCGCCACCAAGGATATGCTGAACCGGATCGGCGCGGACCCCATCAGGAAGCTCAGCCGGACGGACCGGTATACCGGCCCGGCGCTGTTGTGCCTGGAATCGGGCATCATGCCTTATTTCCTGGCCCGGGGCGCGGCCATGGGCTTTTACTTTGTGAACCCGGAAGACAAGGCGGCCTGCGAGATACAGGATTATATCAGGGAAAAAGGCATCGGCCGGGCGATTGAAAAGTACTGTGAGCTCGACCTTTCGGACAAGAACGAAAACTTCTTTTACCAGCTTGTGCTGGCCAACTACTATGAAATCGGCTCCATGAGCCGGGACGAGATCGCCTCTTACGAGGCCGAGCTCAGCTTCACGGCTTGCCCGTGACAGGAGGGTATTCAAATGGCCAACTATAAAAAAGAACATGTTTTAATCGGCGCGGGCAAGCTGGGCAGGGGATACCTGGCCGACCTGTTCGGCGCGGCGGGCTATCACCTGATTTTTATGGAATATTCGGAAGCGCTGGTGAAGGCTCTGAACAAACAGGGGTATTACACCCTGTTCCGCTCGAGGGAAGACGGCACGGGCACGGACGTGATCAAGTTCGAGGGTTACGAGGCTTACTGCACGGAAACGGAATACGACAAGTGCGTGGACATCCTTTCAAAGGCCAACACCGCCTCCATCCACACTTATCAGGACGGCTTTGAGGCCATCGGCCACATGCTGGGCGACGCGGTGAAAAAGCGGGTGGCGGAAAAGAACAATGAGACCCTTGACGTGTTCATCTCCGTGAACTTCCTCCATCCCGACCAGGTGCTGAAAAACTACATGCTGGAGAGGCTATCCACGAAGGAAGAGGGAAAATACATCGACGAGAAAGTGGGCCTCATACAGACGCTGCCTTACCGCGGAGGGTATCCTTCTTCTCCCGAAATGCTGGCGCAGGACCCCCTGGCCGTGGCGGCGTCGGACTATCCCGAACTCCCCGTGGATCAGGACGCCTTCCGGGGCCCCGTTCCCGAGGGGATCAACTTTTTGATGCTCAATCGGATGAGCGATCGGCTCAACTGCAAAATATGGACGGCCAACGTGCGGGGCGCAGTGGCCGCGGCCATCGCCAA
>JAXGQH010000045.1:0-2877 GCA_040766545.1 Christensenellaceae bacterium | reverse complement strand
ATCATGCCAAAGTCCATGTAGTCCGTCCGGAGACGGGCGAGCAGGTCTTCAAAGGCGGCTTTGGTTTTATCCATGTTCCGGTCCCGGGTATACTGGCCGTGCTGCCAGGTGGCGCCGATGTGACCCTGTATGTACATCTTTTCCCGCCGTCCGAGAAGCGCCTTTCCGATGTTGCTCCGCACGTTCGGTTCGGACATGTACAGATCGAGTATGTTCATGCCCGCTTCCATGGCGCTGTCGAATATGTCCATAACCGTCCCCTCGGGAAGGCCCTCCAGATATTCTCCCCCAAGGCCCACTGCGCTCAGCTTTTCGCTTCCTCTTCCATAAGAGCGGTATTCCATGTTTCCCCACCTCCCTGTTCTTTACTTATACTATTCATTATTTTTATGGATTCGTCAATAGTCCGTTGATTATATCTTCCTGGCGCATGGTATACTTTAAAAGGTATGGTATCCCGGGCTTTTTTGTGCTATGATAGTCCTTAACATGATTGGCGGGCGCTCGGCCGCCTGAGGTGAACATGTCCGAAAGAAACAGGCGCTTTGTTTCCCGATACGGGAACCAGCCCTCCAGCAAAAGAAAAACCCTCCTGCTTCTGGCCGTTGCGGCTCTCTTTGTGCTGGTCCTGCTTTTTCTCATCTTTTTCACCGACCTGTTCGGCTCTTCCAACCCCTTTGTGGCCACCGGGCTCTCCCCCGACGCCGCGCTCAAAGCCTCAAACCAAAAAACCGTCTATTACCTCCGGGGCAGCACGCTCTATAAGGCCGACCGGAAGGGAAACGTGCTCTGGACCTTCAAGTTTGCCTCGGGAGAGGTGAACATGGAGGTGGGAGAAGACATCGTCTGCCTTTTTAACGACGCCAGCGCCGCCCTTCTCGATTCGGATAAGAACCCCCTGTTCACCATCCCCGCCTCCGACTTTGTCATTTCCGAGGTGGTCTGCGGCAGGCAGTCGGTGGCGCTCCTCTGCACCATCGAGGGAGACGCTACCCAGTATCTTCGGGTGTTCGACGCGGCGGGCACCGAACTCGATCGGATCGACATTTCCGATGCCAGCATACTGAAATTCGGCTTTTACGGCGAAAACGACGCCCTCTGGTATCTGACTCTCGACACCACGGGCGCAGTCCCCATTTCCCGGGTGCACACCGCCCTTCCCTCCCAGCAGCTCATGACGGGGCTCTATGAGGTCTACGGCCAGCTGGTGAGCGACGTGTGCTTTTCCGGCTCGGACATCTATATCACAAACGCCACTTCCCTCACTTCCTACGATACTTTCGGGGAAGAGATTTCCGAGTGGCTCATTTACGGCAGCAAGCGGGCGGACTCCATGGCCACCAAAAACGACCTGATCCTGGCCTACGTCCCCACCTCGGCGGTGGGCGGCGAGGAGTCCATCTACACCGTGCGCATCCTGTCCAAGGACGGCAAGGACACGCTCATACAGCTTCCCGCCGGCATCGAACACTTTGCCCTTTCCCAAAACTATATTTATTGCTTTGGAGAGAATATCATCTACCTTTATACCCACAGCGGAGAGTTCTACAAATCCCTCACCCCCGAGTTCACCATCACGTCCTTTAAAAAGCTCTGTGACAATCTGGTGCTTCTCGGAGGCGGGCAGGAAAGCTATCTCTTCGCGCTGGATTAAGGAGCTTTTATGAACATAGTCGACATCGTGATACTCGGACTGATCGCCCTCTACTTTGTCAGCGGGGCGTACAGGGGATTTTTGCCTTCTCTGCTAAATCTTGGGGCATTTTTAGTCTCCTGGATCGCCTCGTCGCTCTTTTCCCCGCTTTTGGCCCGGAAGCTCATCGGCTCCCCTTTCTTTTCTTCCTTCAAGTTCTATTTGGAGGGCGCCGAGAAAGTGACCGACTATGAGCTGGTGCGAAGGACGGTCTCCTCCCTTTCCAATGCGGAGATGGACTCCATTATAGACAGCGCGGCCCTTCCCTCCCCTTACAGCCGAACCATACTCGACAATATGAAGGGTCAGGTCTTCGCTAAAGACGGCCTCACCACCGTGGGCGAATACTTCGATATGACCATCTACTGCGTCATCATGAACATCATCGCCTTTATCCTGGTGTTCCTGCTCCTGCGGCTGGTGCTCACGCTCTTCACTAATGCGTACAGCTATTCCGTGGACCTCCCCCAGCTTAAAAAGTTCGACCGCCTTCTGGGGGGCGCGGTGGCGCTTATACGGGCTTTCTTCTCCATGCACATGCTCTTTTCCGTGGTGGCCATCATGATCATGATCGTGCCTTCGCAAATTACGGATATACTGAACACGTCCTTCTTCGCCCGGGTGTTTTATTCAGGGAGCGTGGTTTTGCCCTTTATTGCGGGCAAGGTGTAACATTTGGATAATGAAAAAAGGAGCCTGCCGGCTCCTTTTTATTTACTCTTTAAATGTGATCAGCCATTCATAAAGCGCGTCCAGCTGCTCCTTGGAAAAGTATTCAATCACGATCTTGCCCTTTTTGCCGTCTCCCATCAGGTTCACCCGGGTGTCGAGCGCCCGTGAAAGCTCGCTTTCCGCGTATTTAAAATCGCTTCTTTCCTCCCGGGGGGCTTTTTTGGGAGCGTCAGACAGGAGTTTTTTCACGTAGGCTTCTGCCTGCCGCACGCTCATGCCCGATTCCATCACCGCCTCGGCTACTTTGTCGATGAGCGCCGGGTCGGAAAGGGGCAGAAGGGAGCGGGCATGGCCTTCGGAAAGCGCGCCCGTTTTCACCAGCTCCATGGTCTTTTCGGGGAGGGTGAGGAGCCGGAGCAGGTTGGCCACCGCGCTTCTCGACTTGCCGATGATGCCCGCCGCCTCTTCCTGGTTCAGGGAGAATTCCTTCATGAGCGTGGCGATGGCTCCCG
>JAXGQH010000044.1:0-3011 GCA_040766545.1 Christensenellaceae bacterium | reverse complement strand
GAGGACGTAAAGAGCCACCACTACATCATCAGCTTTGACCCACGGGACGGCCCGGACAACGGCTTGACCGTTGATCGGGCGCAGGAGCTGGGCGAGAAGTTCTGCGCCGAGCATTTCCCCGGACACCAGGCCCTTGTCTGCACCCACCCGGACGGACACAGCCACACCGAAAATATCCATGTGCATATCGTCATTAACAGTCTGCGGATTGCGGAGGTTCCCATGCTGCCCCACATGGACAGGCCAGCGGACAGGAAAGCAGGCTGCAAGCACCGCTGTACGGACGCAGCTATGAACTATCTGAAAGCCGAAGTCATGGAGATGTGCCACAGCGAGGGGCTTTACCAGATAGACCTTTTGAACGGCAGCAAAGAACGCATTACCGAGCGTGAGTATTGGGCGCAGAAGAAAGGACAGGCTGCCCTTGACAGAGCCAACGCCCCTATTGCTGCGGACGGTATCGCGCCCCGGCAGACCAAGTTTGAAACGGATAAGGCGAAGCTGCGCCGGACTATCCGGGAAGCCCTTGCCGCTGCTTCCGGCTTTGATGAGTTTGCCGCCCTGCTTCTCCGGCATGGTGTGACCGTCAAGGAGAGCCGGGGGCGGCTAAGTTACCTCACGCCGGACAGGACGAAGCCAATTACCGCCCGGAAGCTGGGGGACGATTTTGACCGGGCTGCTGTCCTCTCCGTTTTGGAGCAGAACGCCGCCAGAGCCGCCGAAAAACCCGCAGCCATAGCGGAATACCCCGGCAGTATCAAAGACCGCTTACGGACGAAAAAAGAAGCGAAAAACGCCCCGAACAATGACGCTGTACAGCGCATGGTAGACATAGCCGCCAAGCGAGCCGAGGGGAAAGGACGGGGCTATGAGAAGTGGGCGACCATGCACAACCTCAAACAGATGTCGGCTACCCTCATGCTCTACCAGCAGTATGGCTTTTCTTCCCCGGACGAGCTGGACGCTGCCATTTCCGCAGCCAACACCGCCACGCAGGAGAGCCTTGCCGGACTGAAAGGGCTGGAAGCCGCTATCCGGGAGAAAAAGGAATTGCAGCGCAACCTTTTGGGCTATATCGGCACGAAGCCCGCCCGTGACGGTCTGAAAGCGCAGAAATCGGAGAAAGCCCGGAGAGCCTACCGGGAACAGCACGAAAGCGATTTTATCATAGCGGACACAGCCGCCCGTTATTTCCGGGAGCATGGAATAACCAAGCTGCCAGCCAGCAAAGCCCTGCAAAGGGAGATTGAGCAGCTTACCGTCCAGAAGAACGCCGGATATAACGACTACCGGGAGAAACGCCAGCGGGCGCAGGAGCTTCAGACAGTCAGACGCAATATCGACCAGATTTTAAGGGGCGCACCGAGCCAGCAGAAAAAGCGTGAACAGGAGCGTTAAAGACCGCCCCGAAATGATACCGAAACCCTACAAAAATACAGGTATGATATGAACCCTTACCGCAATACTCCCCGACTTCCAAACGGGGCTTACAGGGCAGAAAAAGCCCGAAAATGATACCGAGAACATACAGAAAATGCCCCCTATCCCGCTACACCGATAGGAACGGCAGAAAGGAGCTTACCATTGCCGAGAATGAGCAAGAAGCGGCGGCTGGAATGGTCTTTCTTCCTCAACCACCGCAACCGTATCACTTACAACGACCTATGCCGGGGCTGCACCCGTGACTGCAAACAGAGCTTCCGGGCGGTTATCATACTATGCCCTCGCTATTATTCCAAACGCTGGAAAAAGGAGGACGCAGCCTATGGCAGATAACCGCAAATATTACTACCTCAAGCTGAAAGAGAGCTATTTTGACGATGATGCAATCGTTCTGCTGGAAAGTATGCAGGACGGCGTTATCTATTCCAACATTCTCTTGAAGCTGTACTTGAAATCGCTGAAAAACGGCGGGAAATTGCAGCTTGACGAGAATATCCCCTACACCGCCCAGATGATTGCGACCATTACCCGCCAGCAGGTAGGTACCGTAGAGAGAGCTTTGAAAATCTTTATGAAGCTGGGGCTTGTGGAGCCTTTGCCAAGCGGCGCACTCTACATGAGCAACATTGAGCTTTTAATCGGCCAGTCCTCTACCGAGGGGGAGCGCAAGCGCAGGGCGCGGCTGGCTTTGCAGGAACAAAAAGCCCTGCCGCAGACAGGGGCGGACAAATGTCCACCATATCGAGCGGACATTTGTACACCAGAGATAGAGATAGAGAAAGAGATAGATATAGAAATAGAAAAAGAGAGAGAGTTAGAAACGGGACACCCCGCCCCCGCCGCCTATGGCAGATACCACAATGTCATTCTTTCCGATACGGAGCTTGACGGGCTGAAAACAGAGCTTCCCGGCAAGTGGGAGTATTACATTGACCGCCTATCCTGCCATATCGCTTCCAGCGGGAGGAAATACAAGAGCCATGCAGCCACGATTTTCAAGTGGGCGCAGGAGGACGCAGCCAAGAAAGCCCCGAAAAAGGGCATACCCGATTATACCTGTAAGGAGGGCGAGAGCTTATGACGAATGGATTTGATGAAATGATTTTGAATATGACCGACACCACGCCGGAGCCGGAGGACTACACCGGCGAGGACGGGCTTTTATACTGCGGGAAGTGCCACAAGCCCAAAGAGGGCTATTTCCCCAAAGAAACCGCCGCATGGCTGGGGCGTGACCGCCACCCGGCAGAATGTGACTGCCAGCGGGCAGAGCGTGAGGAACGGGAAGCCGCAGAGAAACAGCGCAGTCACCTTGAAACTGTCGAGCGGTTGAAGCGGCGGGGCTTTACAGACCCGGCTATGCAGGGCTGGACGTTTGAGAACGACAACGGCAAGTGCCCGCAAATGGAACACGCCCATTTCTATGTGGAGAACTGGGAAACCATGAAAGAGCGCAACATTGGCTATCTGCTATGGGGCGGCGTTGGCACAGGCAAGAGCTATTTTGCGGGCTGTATCGCAAATGCCCTTATGGAGCGTGAAATCCCCGTGTGCATGACAAACTTTGC
>JAXGQH010000043.1:0-3528 GCA_040766545.1 Christensenellaceae bacterium | reverse complement strand
CTCCAGGATGGCACGCTCAAGGCGCTCGCTCCGCACTTTTTTTATGTCCTCAGAAATGGAAACGTACAGATTCAGTTTTTTTGAGCTGTTCATGACCCGGGTGGTCATGGAAATAAGTTCCTGGTACACCCGCTCCCGGCCGTTTTTGTTTTGTTTATCCATATGAAAATTATAATATGCGGCGGGCGTCTTTTCAAGCTACTTGGAAAATCCCCTCACCATGTCTACGGTCTGCACGCCTAAAAGCACCAGCTGCGTCGCCAGGCAGGCGGTTCTTAAATAAAGCGTAAATGTGGCCGATCCAAAGAAAAACAGCAGCGTAAAGCCGAGGAAGGCGGCGGCCATAGGCACGCCGTATTTTCTGACCGACCATACGCAGCAAAGCGACTTACCCGTGGAGGCGTACACGATGATGAGCGTCTCAAACAAAAACACGCAGAGGGAGACGACCAGATAGATCGCCGAATCTATATCCAGCCGCTCCGCAAACAGGGAAGAGGCAAAGATCGCGGCAAGGGCCACGGTATAGATCAATAGCTTTTTTAACCAGACTGGCATCATTCATCACATCCCTTATCAGGTTATATAATAAATTATGCGGCGGAAAGGTTTTCGTGTATAATGACAGTAAAATAATTTGGAGGAGAAAGTATGGCCGTTCAAGACATTTCAGGAGTTGATCAGGTCATCCCCAAAGCGGGGGAGACTCTTCTTGTGATTGAAGACGATCTCGGCTGGGAGGAGGAGTATACCCACCTGCTTGCGCTTCAGAGTAAAGTGAACCGCTGCATCGATTTTGCGGAAAATGGAGAAATGTTCCGGGAATACCCCGGGTCGGAGGCGCTCCCCGTGATCATCCGCGTGCGTTTCCTGCACGAACCCACGGAAAGCGGCCTGGAATTTTTCAGGGTGGCGAATGAAGTGCTGGAAAAGAGCCGCATTCGCCTGGAATACGAAAAGAAGCCTTCCTTATAGGGAGGCTTCTTCAATATGCGCGCCTTTTTGGCAGATGCTCAGGGCCCGGACGTCCCACTCCACGGTCTTTTCGGGGAAACGCTCCCCAAGCCGCCGGGCAAAGGCCTCTTTTTCCCCTTCGGGCACAAAGGCCAGCATGGTGGGCCCGGCGCCGGACAGGCAGGCTCCGTATGCCCCCAGCTCCAGCGCGCGGGCGATGATGTCGTCAAACCCGGGGATGAATTTCTTCCGGTAAGGCTGGTGGAGCCTGTCCGCCAGGGCGGTTTTGAACAGGGAATAGTCTCCCGAATAAATCGCCGAAACGAGAAGCGCCGTGCAGCCCAGGTTGTTCACCACGTCGGCGGGAGGATAGCAGGCGGGGAGCGCCTTTCGGGAGTCCAGGGTGGACAACTTGATTTTGATCCGGGGCGTGGCCGCGCAGACGGCCAGATCGCCCTTCACGGGCAGGTTGATGGTGAGGTATCCGTCCAACACCGCTTTGCTCACGGTGATGCCGCCGTAAAGGGCGGGAGCGGCGTTGTCCGGGTGACCCTCCATGCGCGCCGCGATTTTAAGCGCTTCTTCTTTGCTCAGGGGTTTTCCCAATATCTCCGAGGCGATGAGGATGCCCCCGACGATGCAGGCCGCCGAACTTCCCAGCCCGCTTGCCAGAGGGATGCGGTTATGCTGGATGAGATGAAGGGGCGGAAGGGGCTTATGGAGGGCGGCGGCCGTTTCCAGCGCCGCTTTATAGACGAGATTGCGCTCGTCGCAGGGGATGTGGCACCCGCCTTCCGCCTGCTCGATCAAAAGCCGCCCCGAAGGGGAGGGGCCAAAATCCACGGAATTGTAAAGATTCATAGCAAAGCCGATGCTGTCAAACCCCACTCCCATGTTTCCCGAAGTGGCGGGGATATTCACGCGCTTCATGTGCATAAATCAGTTCTCCATAGAAAGCCGTGTGAGCTTTGTTTTTAACAGAAATTGATGGGTGAGCTCCTTTGTGGCCAAATTGGAGCCGGGGAGGGAAATGGTGGCCGCGGCGGCCGCCGTGCCCATGGCCAGCGCGTCTTTGACGGAGCCGCCCGATTCCAGCACGAACAGGGCGCCGGCCAGCATGGAATCCCCCGCCCCCGCGGTGGAATCGGGATTTTCAACCAGGGGAGGGGAGAAGTAGGCCTCTTTCCCGTCTGTGATGAGGGCGCCCTCCTTCCCGAGGGTGACGAGGCAAATCTTGATGCCTTGTTGAATCAAATCTTTGCAGGCGGACAGAATATTCCGTGTGCCGCTCACCTTTTTCCCCGCGAGCTGTTCCAGCTCGTCTTCGTTGGGCTTGATGACCAGAGGTTTTTCCCTGATGGCCAGGGTGAGGGCCTCTCCCGAAGCGTCCAGAGCCGTCCGGCAGGGGAGAAGGGAGATAAGCCGGGCGTAATAATCCGCTCCGCATCCTCTTGGGAGCGCGCCGGTGAGCACCACCAGGTCTTCTTTTTTCACCAATGAGAGAAGCAGCCGCTCAAACTCGGCCAGCTTTTCTTCCGGCACAAAGGGGCCTTTTTCGTTGATTTCGGTGGTGACGAAGTTGCTCCTGTCCACAATTTTCAGGTTGACCCGGGGCGGCTCCGAAAGCTCCACAAAAGAAGAGGAGATTTCGGAAAAAGCCTCCCGGATGGACTGGCTGTTCTCCCTGCCGATGAAGCCCACTCCGTGGGCGTTCATGCCGAGGCGGTTTAATATGACGGCCAGGTTGAGGGCTTTGCCGCCCCCCTGGGAGATGGTCTCATAGGGCCTGTTGGTGCCGCCGTATATAAATTTTTCCACATAGACAGTTTTATCAATCGTGGGATTGAGATAAACGGAATAGATCATACCCGCTCCAATGTTTTTATCAATTATCTCATAAACACGGGGAAAAAGCCACTTCTAAATAAAAAAACAGTTTATTTTTTAAAAGGAATCTGTTATCATTTTATTTGGACGTTTATTGAGGCATCTTATTAAGGCGTGTTTGATCTGACCGGTTGTATTGAATAACCAGGCTCCGGCGGAGCCCTGGTTTTGAGATAAACATATAGGGAAAATCAGGAGGACACACATGAAGGTTTATAATGCCGAGAGTATTAAAAACATTGCCGTTGTCGGGCATGGCGGCGCAGGAAAAACCACTCTGGTAGAGGCCTTCCTATTCGATTCCGGCGCCACCGAGCGCAGGGGCCGTGTGGAAGACGGTAACACCACCACAGACTTTGACCCGGAAGAAGTGAAGAGGCATTTTTCCCTCACGGCAGCTATGGCGCCCGTGGAATGGAAAGGCTTCAAGCTCAACTTTATAGATGCCCCCGGATATTTTGACTTTGAGGGAGAAGCCACCCAGGCTTATTACCTGGCAGACTCCGCCCTTGTGCTTGTAAACGCCTCCTCCGGCGTAGAAGTGGGCGTGGAAAAAGCCTTCAACTACTGCCGCAAGAGAAAGAAGCCCCTGGTTTTTCTGGTGAACCAGATCGATAAGGAGCATGCCGACTTTGAAAAGATACTGGCCGAGCTCCGTAAAAAGTTCGGAAGCGCCGTCACCCCCAT
>JAXGQH010000042.1:0-3531 GCA_040766545.1 Christensenellaceae bacterium | reverse complement strand
ACCCGGAACAGCTTAATATTGCGGTGCAGGTGGCCCAGTTAAGGCAGGAGAAGTCCAAGTCGGAGGAGGGAGGCTCGTCTGAAAACGAGAGCATCCTGCTGACGACTGCCAGCGACACCGTACTCGCCGGGCTCACGGAGATCAATCAGAACAGCAACCACACGCTGATGCTCCATCATAACCAGGTGCTCTTATTCGGAATGGAACTGGCCGGGCAGGGGATTCAACAGCACATCGACCTGTTTTTGCGGGACCAGGAGTGCCGCC
This sequence comes from Christensenellaceae bacterium, assembly GCA_040766545.1. Taxonomy (GTDB): domain Bacteria; phylum Bacillota; class Clostridia; order Christensenellales; family Christensenellaceae; genus QANA01. Next base: position 3,264 of record JAXGQH010000042.1, on the reverse strand, counting down.
TGGAAGTGACGCTGGCGGTGGTGGAAGGGCGGGGGGAAGAACCCCTGGCCGCAGACCTGGATCAGGAACCCATTTCGGGCATTTTTGTGCAAGGCATGTTTGAGGAGTTGTCCCATGCGTCCTCCCGGTACCGGGTGCGGCTTCTCGATTTTATCTCGGGAACGCTGGAGGAAAGCACCGCCCCTCTCATACCCATTATCCGGGTAACGGGAAGCGAGGACAAGCAGGAAACTGAGATCACGGGCATGGCGGTGTTCAAGAAGGGCAGAATGATCGGCCGCCTCGACGGGGAGGAGACCAAGGGCTATATCTGGTCCTTTGGGGATCTCCACAAGACCAACATCAACGCTTCCGATGTGTCGGGCAAGGCGGTGTTTCATGTGGTGGGGCTCAACTGCAAGAGAAAGGTGTCGCTCAGAGAGGACGGAGGCGTGAAAGTGTCCCTGTCCCTGGAAGGAAGTTTTAACATCAACGAAGTCAGCGGATTTTCCGATATGAAGCCCAAGGAACTGATTACACACCTGGAAGAGCTCATAGGGGAAGAAATTAAAAATAAAATTCTCGGGAGCTTTGAAACCGCGAAAAGACTGAAGGCCGATATTTTCGGTTTCGGCGTCTCCGTGCATCAGCAATACCCAAAAGAGTGGCGGACGATGCAGGAAAACTGGGATGAGGTTTTTATAGACATTGAGCTCGATGTAGAGGTGAAAACGAAGATCCTTGGAACCAATCAAATCATTCAATCTTTGGAAATGGAGGAGAATATGAAAAATGAAAATCGATAAATCCCAGGTGTCGGGCAGCCGCTTTATGTTCGCCCTTACGTTCTTCCTTCAATCTTCCGCGCTCCTAACCTCTTTTCTTGCCTGTATCACAAAGCAGGAATCCTGGCTGCCGGTGGTGTTTGGCGCCGTTTTTTGTATTCCGCTGGTTTATCTTTACAGGACCCTGATGGTCATGTTTCCCGATAAAAACCTGCTGCAGGTGCTGGAAGAGGTGTACGGACGGGTGGCGGGAAAAGTTCTCGGCGCCTCCTACATCTGGTTTTTTCTCACCTTATCCTCGCTGAACCTGATCGACCTGGGAAACTTCGCAAAAATTACGGTGATGACTGAAACGCCCCATCTGGTGCTGACGCTTACCTGCGTATTGGTGGCGGTTTGGGCCGTACGCAACGGCTTCAAGGTGGTGGCGCGCTACGGTTCGCTGTTCACGGTCATTGAGTTCATCATCGTGGGTGTGAGCATCATCCTTCTGGTGAACCAGATCAACTTTAAGAACTTTCTGCCCATATTCGACCAGCCGGTCATGAAATATGTGCAGAGCACCCATATCATTTCAACGATTCCTCTCGGAGAACTGGTGGTTTTTCTCATGGTCACCCCCTGCGTCAAGCTGTCCCGCCGCCAGATCACAAAGCATTGGTTCCTGGGGGTGGGCATGGGCATTCTCACAATGCTGGTGGTGCTCCTCCGGGATATTTCCATCCTCGGAAACACACTCCACCTGTTTGCGCTTCCCGGGCTGGTGACGCTGCGCCTGGTGAACCTGGGAGAAGCTCTGAGCCGGATGGAAATTTTGTTTGCGCTGGGCCTCATGATGCTTCTCTTTTTTAAAGTGGCGGTCTTGAGCTATGTGTCCACCGTGGCCATTGCCCAGCTTGTGGGGACGACGGCGTATAAGAGCCTGGCGCTCGTGACGGGCATCCTCATCCTGGTATACAGCATGACGATCTATCCAAACTCGGTGGCCCAGGCTGCTTCGGCCAGAGAGATCACGCCCGCCGTCTGGACGCTCTTTGAAATGATCCTTCCCCTGTTGACGTTCATCCTCGCGAAAATACGCAAGCTGCCCAAAGCCTCCAAAAAAGCAGAGGCAAAAGGGGAGGAGGCATAAATTATGGTGTGGATTTTTCTCGGGTTTGCCCTGATTATGCTCATCGACTTCCTCCCCCTGGCGCAAAAGCACAACCGGAAGGGAATGATCGCCTTTCTCCTGGTTTTTATCCCCGCGCTGACGCTGGCGGTTCTGCTGGCCGCGGGCATCCGGGTTCCAAGCACCATGGCGGCCTGGGAGGTTGTCATAAGATGGCTGGGGCTCGCCTATCCGCCTTGAAACATTATAAAAAGGCACCCCTTTTTAAGGAGTGCTTTTTAGCAGTGTAAAATTGCCTTCCGCCGGCGGGATCCGGAGCGGCGCCCAAAGGCGGGCGGTCCTCAGCGCTTCACATAGATTTCAATGGCGTCCCTCAAAAACCGGGTGCACCCGGGAGAAAGGGCGTCGTAATAGTCCGTGAAGCGGGGATCGTCCACATACATCTGCGCCAGGCCCAGATGGGCCTCTCCCGAATAGCTTGGCCAGAAGTAGGAGAGCCACTTTTGATGAAGGGCGCAGGCTTTTTGCGCCAGCTCCCCTCCGGGGTTTCCCTGCAAAAAAGCCGCCTTCAGCGTGTCCATGATCTTCCGGGAGAGCTTTTGGGTCTCTTCGTACTCCTCGGCCGTCAGCCCCATGAATTTGGCGTTGCTCTTTGCCACCGCCTCCTCTCCATACTTTGAGCGGATTTCCTCTCCGTAGTTCTGTTCGTTTTCTGCCAGGAGTTCCTTTTTGAACCCCTCGAATTTTTCCTGATCGCTCATACTGATCTCTCCTTTCGATGCCAAAATGGTCTTTTCCACTGTTGCGATAAGCGCTTCGATCTGCTTTTTTCGGGCTTTTAACGCGAGCAGATGGCTGTTGAGCGCCCCGGCGGCGTCATAGTCCTTGGAACTCAAAATTTTCTCAATCTGTTCCAGGGGCAGCCCCAGCTCCCGGTAAAACAAAATCTGCTGGAGCCGGTCCACCTCTTTTTGGCCGTACACCCGGTATCCGTTGCTGATCCGCTTGGGAGATAAAAGCCCCAGTTCCTCATAATAGCGGAGCGTGCGGGGACTCACCCCCGCCAGCTTTGCCAGCTTGCGTATGCTGTATTCCATCCGGTTCCTCCTCTCCCGCGCCCGCCGCCGTTTTGCGCGCCTCTTTCCCTGCATGAGCTGCGGACTGTATCTACAATATAAACCATCACGTTACGGAAAGGTCAATAGGTTTAAAAAAATATTTTTCCCTTAATCAGCGCCTTACCGCTCTAAATTTCAAGCGAAGGGGCAGCCTGCTTTTGCCGACGCCTTTTCTTTCCCTCATGAAAAAAGCAGCCTCCTTGGGAAGCTGCTTTGTTTGATTGAACGATGATTTGCGGCCATAGGTTTCCCGCATTGCCAAGAAGAGCCG
>JAXGQH010000041.1:0-3832 GCA_040766545.1 Christensenellaceae bacterium | reverse complement strand
TCATTTTGATGTACAGAGGCAATTCAAATGATCACAGTGAGCTGGATGACGTCCGCATCAACGAAGGAGCCGGGCCCTGCCGGGACGCTTTTAAAAAAGCGCTCCGGGAGGACGCGGGGCGCGCCGCCGCCCTTTTAAACGACCGCCGGCTCACCTTCCCCTGCCTGTACATACTCCGGGAGCAGGCCGGGCAGGCGGCGCTGCAGCGGCACTTAAACCCCCGGAACGCGGCGGCTCTCAAAATCACCAGCCAAATTGAAAGCAAGGGGGCTTCGGGCATACCCGAACTCTCTTCCCGGGGAGAGGCGGCTCATTCCGCCCTCAAATGGATGGCGGAGACGGGTGCCGCCGAAGACCTCCCCGAGGATACGTACGCCCAGGTGCTGGACGCGGCTTTTTCCGTTTTGATCGTGCTCTACCGGGAGCGGAGCATCCTTCCCCTTGCGGTCGATCTGATTTTCAGGCGCAACAGGAGCGGCCGCTACATACACGACCTGGTGTGGGCCCTTTTCAAGGCCGGGGAACCCGACACGCTGAAACTGCTTGCCGAGCGCATGCGTTCTTCCCATGAGAAAGACGCCGAGCTGGCCGCCGAGCTTTTGAATGTGGGCGAAGCGGATATCCCGGCCTCCGCCGGTGGGGAGGGACGGTATGCGGGCTATCTCAACTGGCTTTCGAGCAACGAGCCTTATCTATACTTCACGGATGAGAGCTTTCAATACGCCAGCAGGCCGGTGTTTGCCGCCGTGAACCTGGAGCGGAAGTATTTGCAGCAAAGCGCTCCTCCTCCGGGCGCGCAGGCCGTCTTTTCCGAGGCCGGGGAAACAAGGGAAAGCCCGGCGGCTTTTAAACAGCTCTCCCCCGGCGAGCAGAAAGCCCTGGCCGACTACTCTGAAAAAATCCGCGGCAAAAGCCTCCCCGCCTGGAGGGAGTGGATGCGCGCCCCCGTGAGCGAACAGCTGCGGGCCGCAAACGCCGGAAAGGAGGAAAGCAAATGATCCTCATATCCGGCTCTCCCCTCTCACTGAGCGAGCTCGCCCCGGAGTACCCCGAAGGCGGCGTGGAACGGCAGGTTTTGGAGGTTATGCATGAAAGCGCCGAGAAATACCCGTTCGACACGCTGGAACAGCTGAAGTTTGAACTGGCCCTGCGGAAGGAAATCGTGGACGCGGCAAAAGCCCTCAACAAGAGCGGGCTCAGATTCGCCGTATTTTACAAGTCCAAGTGCAATCCGGAGTATTGGGACAGGACGGATAACGGAGGCTTTTCAGCTGAAAAACGGGGTAAAGCCCAGCGACGCCGTGCGGGACATTTCCAGAACAGCGAGAGCATACGCCACGGAGTGCGCCACGGCCATGGTAATCGTCTATTACGGCGCGCTTCTTCAGCTTTTGCCCGAAGAGACATTCAACCGGCTGTTCCCCTCCATTTATCTCATGAACTGGCACGGTCTCGACCCCCTGCTAAGGGAGACGGGCACCCCCAGGCGGGTGGGGGATATCCTCCTTGGGGATCGGTGCTACTTCAAAAACCCCGAGGTGAGCCCCGAGACCCCCGAGCTTCAGGGGGAAAACGTCATCGTGCTCCCGGGCGGGCTTTATTACGGCCACGGCCTGGGCATTTCCGATGCCGACCGGATCATACGGGCGCTGAACGCCAACCGAAAGGAAGGGGCCACAGAGTCGGCCTATTTCGTGGAGGGCTACGCCGCCCGCCCCAGCTTCAAGAGGCTGGAGGCAGCCGCCCGCCTTCCCGCCGCCCGGCCGGCCGCGCTCCGCTGGGCTCCCTTCCCCCGGCCCGTATTCGGGTGACGTCCCCCCTGCCTTCTCCCCCCGGAGCCTGCTCCGGGGGGATTTGATTTGCCCCGCGCGCAGGGAACTTTCGCCGCCTCTCTTCATGTTTTAAAAATCTTTCCCGTTTCCATGCAAAAGCAAGAAATACATATTGCTAATATGTGTTAAATTGGTATAATATAGTTGATTGCTTGCTTTGCTTTTGCTTTATTTTGCCGTCTTCATTCAGAACTTCGCTCCTCTTGATAAGGAGGTCCCTTATGAGGAAAATTATCGCATCGCTTTTGGTGGCCGCTTTGCTTGTGCTGGTGGCAAATCAACTGAGCCCGGCTTATGCAGGGTCACCGCCTCCCCTCATCACCCCTGTGCCCACCATCACCTATATCCCGTTGGATTTTTCCGTGACCATACCCGACGCCAATCTTCGCCATCAGCTCCATTTGAAAACGGGCGTGCCCGAGTCGGAAAACATCTATGTTTCCGATCTGGCCGCTCTTAACGGGGTGCTGAAGCTGGATCATCAAAGCATCGCGGACGCGGACGGGTTACAGTACTGCAAAAACATCACTTCTCTTAATCTGAGCGGCAACAGTCTCAGCACGCTGCCCGCGGGCATGGGCAACCTGACGGCTCTTGAGACGCTTTACCTGAGCGACAACGCCTTTACCACCCTCCCCGCCGGGCTCTTTGCCATGACCAACCTGAGTACGCTGCGCCTGGACGGGAACCCCCTCACGGAAGTGCCCGCGGGGATTACGGCTCTCACCAAATTAAAGGATCTTTGGCTGAACGGCTGCGCGCTCACCGCTTTTCCCTCGGCTCTGCTCGGTATGGGTTTAAAAAGCCTGGATCTTTCGGAGAACCAGATCAAATCCCTGCCTTCGGGCATCAACACCCTGACTTTCCTTGAAGGGTTATATGTCAAAAACGCGGGACTCACCGCTCTTCCCGACAACCTGTATAAAATGAGCGCGCTTCGGTATCTGAACGTATCGGACAACGACATCTCCTCCCTTTCCGCCTCCATATCGGGCATGACCAGCCTGGCTCAGCTCAACGTTTCGGGCAACAAGCTCCAGTCCCTGCCCGACGCGCTCTGTTCCCTGCCCCAGCTGTTCGTGATCTCGGCCAACGACAACAGGCTGTACAGCCTCCCGAGCAAAATCGGAAATTCCACCGTCACCACCCTGCTGGTTGCACGAAACCGGATCGGCGCGCTTCCCAATTCCATCGGTCAATCCTCTATGCTGGAGACGCTGGACGTGAGCGTGAACCGCCTCACAGCCCTCCCTTCCAACCTGGACGACCGGGCTTTCGTGGAGATCAACCTGGAGTGGAACTTCCTCGACGTGTCCGCCGGGTCGGACGCCCGGAAGATCATCAACGACGTGAACGCCGATTACATCCTTTTCACCCATCAGTTTAAGCCCATTGCCGAAGTCCGGGCGGAAGCAGGGGCCGACTTTGTTTCCCTGTCCTGGGACGCGGGCGAAGACGGGGCGGACGGCGTGGCCGAGTGGGAAGTCACGGGCTACGTGGTCTATGTGATGGAAGAGGGCGAGATGGTGGAGCTTTCCACTCTCCCCGAAAACACCCTTGCTTACACCCATACGGGGCTTGATCCCGAGACGGAGTACGAATACCGGGTAGGCGTTGACTACTCCGTCGTCATGCCGTATTATGAGACCGAAAACCGCTGCTACACATCCGCCACCATCAAGACGCTGGCTTCCAAGACGCCGCCCACCGAGAGCAGCCATTGGGGCACCGATTCACCCTCTCCTTCCGAAACCGAGCCTCAGGAAACTGTGCCGGCGGAGTCGAAAGGCGGCAAGGGGGGACTTCCCCTGTGGAGCGTGATCCTTCTGTGCGCGCTGGGCGCGGCGGCGCTGGGCGCCGGGGTGACTCTCCTGGTGCTGAAGCTGGCAAAGCATAAAAAGAAACTGTAAGGGCGGCGATCAGAAGATTTGTGTGATCAAATAAGCGCCTTTCCCTATGCCGGCTCTTCTTGGCGACGCGGGATAACCTGTGGCCGCAAA
>JAXGQH010000040.1:0-5006 GCA_040766545.1 Christensenellaceae bacterium | reverse complement strand
AGGGAGTGGACGGAAGGCGGAATGGCTAAGAAAATTTCTCTTGTGATACTGGACCTGGACGGCACGGTGGCGGATACCATACCCGACATTGCGGGTGCCATTAAAAAAATCATCGCCAAATACGGCGAGTTCGGCGATATTTCCGAGCTTACGAGAAAGAGCATCGGGAACGGAGCCAGGAAGCTCCTGGAGCGGGTGTACGACGCCCTTCAGATTGATAAAAAAGAGTTGGACAAGGACCTCGCGGACTACGAGGCGCTTTATGCCCGGGAATACTGCACAGATACGGTATTATATCAGAACGTGCCGGCTTTGCTTGCCGGCCTGAAACAGAGGGGGATCAAAATGGCCGTGGCCACCATGAAGCCCCGGGGCGCCACGCGGGGCTTGCTCACCAAGCTGGGGGTGATGCCCTATATGGAGCTGGTTCTTTCCGCGGACGACATGGCCGCCCCCAAGCCCGATCCCTGGAGCGTGTATGAGTGCGCAAGGGCCGCGGGCGTAAGCGTGGAAGAGTGTTTGATGGCGGGGGACGGCATGACGGACGTGGGCGCCGCCAAAAACGCGGGCATTGTGAGCGTGGCCGTTATGGGCGGCTATTACGACCAGGAAAAGATGCTCCATAGCGGAGCCGACTATATCATCTACGATATCGGGGAGATCCTCCCCATCGTAGACGCCATAAACGAGGGGTCTCTATGTTGATTGAAAAGCATTTTGACGAAGAAAGCGGCACCTGGCTGGTATTGCCTGTGGGGTATATCGACCTGTTCGGCGCGCCCGAGCTGAAAGCCGAGCTGGAGACCATGGAGCAGGGAAACGTGATCCTCTCCTGCGAGCAGCTGGGTTACATCGATTCGGCGGGCATACAGGTGCTCCGGGAGTTCAGCCAGAAAAAGAGGGCGGGGGGAAACACGGTTAAAATACGCAGGCTCAAATCCTATATTTACAGGCTGTTTGTGATCGCGGGCATTGCCGGGCAGTTTGAGATCGAGGACATCGAGGAGGTGCGGCAATGAAGAGGGAAGAACTGCGCCTGGAGCTGCCCGCCTCGGCCAAATACATCCTGCCCCTCCGGCTGTTTCTCGCGGGCGTGGCCGTGCGGATGGACTTTACCGTGGAGACCATTGAAGACATCAAAATGGCGGCGGCGGAGGCCTCGGCCATCCTGCTTGCAGGCTGCGAATCGGGCCGGCTCGTCTGTCTGGTGAAAGAAGAGGAGGAGGGCATGCGCTTTTCCATCTCTTCGGAGGGGGGCAAGCCGGGAGAGGAAGAGGGCATTTCAAGGGCGATACTGGAAGCCGTGGCGGAAGAATGTGAATTTTTCCTGGAAGACGGACTCTATAAGCGCATAGAAGTATTCTTTCAATTATAGGAGTTGTTTTTGGCTGCGAACAATCTGGAGGGAATGGATACCGCTGAGCTCATTGCGGACTATAAAGCAACGGGTGATCTTGCCTTTCGAAATGCGGCCGTTGAAAAGAACAGGCGGCTGGCAGAGGGTATTGCCGCGCGCTTTTCGGGCAGGGGCGTGGAATACGACGACCTGGTCCAGGTGGCCTATGTGGCTTTGATCGGCGCCATCGAGCGCTTCGACCCGAGCCGGGGCTACAAGTTTTCCACCTTCGCCGCCCCCACCATGATCGGGGAAATCAAAAACTACTTCCGGGACAAGACCAGGATGCTCCACATTTCGCGGCGGGACAGCGAGCAGCTTTTATCCTATAACGAAGCGGTGGAAACGTTGGAAAAGAGCGGCGGCGCCCGGACGGGGGAGATCGCCCGGCGCATGGGCGTGAGCGAGGAGCGGGTGCTGGAGCTCATGGAGATGCAGCGCTCGGTTTCGGTCTCCTCCCTGGAAAAGCTGGTGAGCGAAAGCGAAGGCGAAAACGCCTTGAAAGACCTGCTTGGCCTTCAGGACAAGGGGTTTGAAAAAATAGAGAACCGGGATTTCGTGCTGAACGCCGTCAAGCGGCTGTCTTTGTTGGAGCAGCAGATCGTGGAGCTGCGTTTTTGGAAAAATAAGTCTCAGAGCGACGTGGCGGGGGAGCTGGGGGTGTCCCAGATGTTTGTCTCCCGGGCGGAGCGCAAGATTTTGGATAAACTCAGAGGATATATGCGGGAATAAATCCCGTCAGGAGAACTATGGCAAGGTATATGCGGGCGCGGCGAGTGGTGAGAAGATCACGCCAGGCCACGGAAAAAAGAAGAAAGATCATGCTGATTGCAGGCGGGGCGGCGGCGCTGCTCCTCCTCGTTGTGCTTTTGTTTTCCATATTTCATCATCCCACCTTTGTGGCCGCTCAGGGGAGCATGACGTTTTCCGTGAACGCGGGCGGCATTGTGATCAGAAGCGAACGCCTTTATAAGGCGGAAAACAGCGGCAAAACCGAGTTCCTGGTCATGGAAGGCCAGGTGGTGAACGCGGGCGTGGCCATTGCGGACGTGTACAGCTGGGATTACAACGAGAGCGACTATTTCGCCTTAAAGGAGCTCAGGGAAAAGATCATGGACTACCAGCAGAACAACGCCCTGAGCGACGTGGTGGACGAAGAGCTTCAGGCGCTGGACGCTCTGATCGGGGAAAAGACGCAGGAGATCAAGCGGCTGGTGACGGGGGAGGCGGCGGGTGACGTGAACGTGCTCCAGGCCGAGCTCTGTTCCCTTATGAGCGAGCGCTCCACAGTCTTAAAGGACGCGGCCAAACAGGATACCCAGCTCACCTCCTATTATGAGGAGGAGCAGACCCTTGAAACCCGGATCAGCAACTACAAGACCACCATCGCCGCGGAATACGACGGCGTGGTGAGCTTTTACTTTGACGGGCTGGAGGCTATCCTGACCCCGACGAACATGGAAAAGCTCACGGTCAAGGACATCGACAGGATTTATAACGGCACTTACCTGAAAAGCGCCTCCCAAACGGGCGTCCGCCCTCTGTACAGGCTGGTGGACAACAACCTCTGGTATGTGGTGATGGTGTCCAAGGAAGCCATCGCCGAGTTTGAAAACGACACCGCCTTCAAAGTGGAGTTTTCCTTCGGGGAGGATTACACTTACTCCGCCACCGTGGAGGACTCCCAAAAAGAGGGGAAAAAATACATCTACTATTTGAAATTCACCGAAAGCATCGACAAGCTCCTGCTGGCGAGGCAGGTCGAATTCACCGTCTCCACCAAATATGTGGGCATCGACGTGCCCGAAAGCGCCGTCAAGAAGAAAGGCGGCGAATACGGGGTGTATTACTTGAGGAACGGCAAAAAGACCTTTGAAGCGGTGGACATACTGATCAAAGACGGCAAGCGGGCCATTGTGCGGAGCAAGTCCTTGGAGGGCGGGCTCTCGGTGGGAAGCGTGGTATACGAATAAATGAGCGTGAAAGAAAACCTGGAAGAGGTGCTCTGCCGGATAGAAAAAGTACGGGCGCGGGCAGGGCTGGAACAAAAGGTAACACTGGTGGCCGTGAGCAAGACCGTGGACCCCGGCCGGATACGGGAGGCCTATGAGGCGGGCGCGCGGGCTTTCGGGGAAAACAGGGTTCAGGAAATGCTTCAAAAACAGCCTCTTTTGCCCGAAAATATTGAATGGCACCTCATCGGACGGTTGCAAAAAAACAAAATTAAGTATATAATCAATAAAACGGTGCTTGTGCACTCTGTTTGTGATTTTTCTCAGGCCGCTGAAATAGACAGGCTATCCAAAAAGCAGGGCATTGTGACAAAATGCCTGATCCAGGTGAACATCGGCAGGGAAGAGAGCAAAGCCGGAGTGGACAAAGACGAACTGTTCTCCTTCATCCACCGCCTTTCGGAATTTCAAAACATACGGATCGAAGGTCTGATGGCCATTCCGCCTCCGGGAACAGAAGCGGAGGATTCAAGGGTGTATTTTCGGGAAATGCGCCGCCTTTACGAGAACTTGCCCGAGCAGGAAAACGTGGCGAGGAAATGGCTGTCCATGGGCATGTCCCAGGATTACGAAGCGGCCGTGGAAGAAGGCGCGAACATGGTTCGGGTGGGTTCTTATATTTTTGGGAAACGCAGTTAGGGTATCGGAGGTATGAACATGGCAAAGGGATTTTGGAAGAGAACCTTTGGCTCCGGCGGCAAAAAAGAGGAATACTATGAAGAGCTGGGGGAAGGCGAGGAAAACCAGTATTACACGGAGGATTCCGAGCTGGATTACGAGGAGCCCAGCTTTTCAAGCAGGCGATCCAAAGTGATCAACATGCCCGATCAGAGCGCCCGGGGGAGTTACTATCCCCAGACGGACGGCTCTCAGATGCAGATGATCATTTTCAAGCCCTCTTCTTACGATGAGACCCAGGGCGTGATCGACAGCCTTCGGGCCAAAAGGCCCGTGATCGTGAATCTGGACGAGCTGGAAGTGGGTGTGGCCCAGAGAATACTCGACTTTATAAGCGGCGCGGTATACGCCTTAAGCGGAGATATCCGAAAAGCCGCCCGGAATATATTCGTGGTCGCCCCCTCCAACGTGGAGGTTTCCTCCAATTTAGACAGGGGTTCCCAGTATGACGATTATACGGAAGAGGAATTCTAAATCAGGGATAAAGGAGAGCTTTCTATGGCACTGGATAAATCGATCATCGAAAACGCAAGGTTCGGCGGAAAGAAAGACAAATACGATGCGGCGGATGTGGACACGTTTTTAGAGAAGCTCGCGCTTCAAGTGGAAGTGGAAGGCGAGCGGATGGTCATGCTGGAAAAGCAGGTCAAACAGTATAAGGAAACCGAAAGCTCCCTGGCCTCGGCTCTGGTTTTTGCCGAAGAAAACTCCAAGCGCATCATAAAAGAAGCGGAAGAGCGGGCTGCCGCCATCGTAAGAGACGCGGAAGATAACGCGGACGAATATGAGAAAAAGCTCCAGGCTTCTTTTGAACAGCAGAGAAACAAGCTGATTTCAGAAATAAACGCTCTCAGGGTGTTTTACGACGAGTACAGAAAAGCCATTCAAAAAGACCTCGAAGGCTTCCTTCAGAAATTTGA
>JAXGQH010000004.1:0-88666 GCA_040766545.1 Christensenellaceae bacterium | reverse complement strand
CCGGAAACTCCTTCATGCCAAAGCAGGGCTGGCAGAAACATTTCCCTCCTCCAATGCGCCGGTCGGCCTGGTCTTCCAGAATACGCAGCCTGTTTTCAAAGCCTCTTTGCGGATGGATATGCGCATGAATACGGTAGCGCACATCCCGCAGGGCCATCATCTGGCGCTGCGTGCGTCCGGCTGTGTCCGTGCCCGTCATCTCCCTGGTGGCGTCGGCAATAATCAAGGGCGGGTCGCCGCCGCGCATGGCATTTTTCACAGCCTGGGCGCTGATGCGGTCTTTCACTTCGTTGCGCCGAAGGGCAATATAGCGGATGGGGTTCAGCACTTCGATTTTGTCGATCCGCCAGCCAAATTCATTGTATTTGCAATAGATGCTGTCCAATAAACCCCGGGCAGCCGAGGGCGTCATCACAGGATAGCTTAGCCGTTCCACCTTGGTCTCGGGCCGGGAAAAGCACGCCAGGTCGCCCCAGGCTTCCACAACAAATTCCTTCACGCTTCATCACCTACCTTTCTCATTGAATAAAATTATTGGCGTCGTCGGCCAATTTGAGATTAAGCCCCACATCCTGCTGATAAAAATCCGGCTTCATCAGAATATACCAATCAGGCACCTCCTCCCCTTTCATTTTTACGGGTTCCAGCCAAGCTCCGGCGGCGCTGTCCCCGCGCAAAAAAGCGCCCACCGTCAGCGGACGCGCCCGGGAAAACCAGGCCCGGTTCACCCGCCCGCTCCGCGCCTCGTCGGCCAAACTCTCATATTCCCGGATAAGCGGCGCGTACGGCACCAGAATATTGACGCCGCTTTTGCCGATCCATTGATAATTCCTGGCGGCTTCGGGGAAATCCCGGGCCTTTAAAGCGCTGATCAGCTTCTCGTTCTGAGCCTGCCTTTCGCCCACGATGCGCGTATACAGGCGTTCGTAATAGCGGCGGATGACGTCGGGATGAAAAATATCGGGAAACGCGCCTTCTTCCCCGGCCATCTCGGCCACCAGTTTCGCGCCTTTTTCATAGATGGCGTCCGGGTACAGACCGCCCCCTCCGTTTTCGTTTCGGGGCACGAAAACGCGCATCAGACCCTCAAAAATCCCGTTGCGGTTACAGCGGCCCGCGGCCTGGCACAAGGCTTCGAGAGGCGCCAGCGCGCGGAAAAGAAAGGGAAAATCCAAATCCACCCCCGCCTCCACGCACTGTGTGGCGGAAAGAAAACAGCCGCCCGACTCCAGCGCTTTGGATACGTGCTGCAGGGTGTCCCGGCGGTGCGCCGGGCACATGTTGGTGGACAGGTGGAACAGCGGGCGTTCCTTCTCCTTCCGCAGCGCGTTATAAAGCCCGGCGGCATGGGCTTTCTTATTGACGATGAACAGTGCGGAAGAAAGATGATCCGCCTGGCGCGCCAGCTCTTCCAGGGAAACAGGATTTTCATCGTACTCCACGCGCACGCGGCGCAGCGCTCCGAAAGACGGGGTTTTGGGATCAAGAATGGACGTTGGCGTCCAGCCCGCGCCCGCATATGCCTTCACTTGCTCGCTGAATTTTTCAAAAGCAGGCTGTGTCGCCGTGGAAAATACCGCCGTGCAGCCGTAGGCGTCCGTGAGGGCGGAAATTGCGGCCAGCGTGGGCAGGATGAGCTTGACGGGCATGGTCTGGGCTTCGTCAAACAACACGGCCGAACCGGCGATGTTGTGAAGTTTGCGGCAATCGGCGGGGCGGTTGCTGAACAGAGAATCAAAAAAACGCACCGTCGTCGTTACGATGACAGGTGCATCCCAGTTCTGCGCAAGATGACGCAGGCGGCCGTCGCCGGAGATATCCTGCGAAAGGCTGTCGTCTTCAATCACATACTCCAGCTGAAAGGCGTCGAACACTTCCCGGTACGCCGCAACAGTCTGATCGAGTATGCTGAGATAGGGCAGAACCACAATGATACGGCGAAGCCCGTGCCGCTCGCACTGCCGCAGCAGAAAAGCCAGCGTCGCCATGGTCTTGCCGCTGCCCGTGGGCGCGCACAATGTATACAGTCCCCGGGGCTGTGCGCCCGCGTCCCAGCAGCTTTGAAATAAAAAGTCGCGAACCTGCTGCAGCAAGCCCGAAGCCTTCGAGCGGGCCTGGAGCTTTTGCATGTGCGCCTTCAGAGCCTCAAGGCTCGCCTCTGGATTCAGCAAGGGGCCGCTTTCACGGTAAACGGGTCCGGCGTCGTCCCGATTTTCGTGCGCCTCGGCAGACAGCCAGTCGGCGTCGACGAGCGCGGAGAACAGCATGCGCACGTCCAGCATCTGCGTGAGGGCATGCCCTTTATGCCGATCTCTTCGGCTGCCGGGGAATTCCCCGAGGTGTATACCCGCATCCTCGCACCACCGCTTCAGCAGCGCTTCGGGCGGGTTCCCGGCCCATTGGCGGGCAGGGTCCCCCTCGGGTTTTGAAGCTGCAATCAGGCTGCCTTTCAGTTCGGGCAGGCTGCCGCGCATCAGGCCCGTGTGATGGCCCTGTATAGCCAGCGCGGCATCTATACCCGCCGCCTCATAGAGAAGGAGCGCCAGGTATGCTCCCGTGCTCCAGTGGTCCACACGGCTGGTCTCCCCCCGGAGCAGCGCCTGGAACAAATCTCCGTACTTTCCTGCGTCGTGCAACGCTCCGGCAATCCGCGCTTCCTGCTCGCCGCCCCAGGGGGCGGCAAACCGGCCTGCCAAGTCTGCCACGGATTTTAAGTGATCCCGCAGATACTCTTTCACTCCATTGACCGGACTGCGCGAAAAGTATTCCATCACGGCGTCTCCTTCGCATTTATAATTCAATTATAGATGGTTGTAACTGGAAAAGCAAACCCTTCCCATGCCGCTAAGACAGCCTTTTCTCATCGATCAATTTATGTTAGTATAAATTGAACGATGCAAATGACCCGCAAAGCAGGCGGGAGCCGCAAATCGGCTAAACCCAATCGCCATCCCGATGCCAACCGGCCATCAAAATGCAGCTTTCCCTCAGAACACTTTTCCCCATTTGTTTTTATAAAAACGGATGGATCAAAACCAAACCATATAAAAGAAAGGAGTCCATTATGAAAATTTTCATGATCGGCGGCACAGGGCTGCTGGGCAGCGCGGCGGCCGGGGAACTCATTAAAAGAGGGCACGAGGTGACTTCCGTCGCCCTTCCTCCCCTGCCGGCGGGCGCCAGGCTGCCGGAGGAAATGCACATTCATCTGGGAAACTATCTGAACATGACGGACGATGAACTCCGCGCTCATTTGACGGGCTGCGAAGGCTTTGTGTTTGCCGCGGGCGTGGACGAACGGGTGGAAGGCCCTCCCCCCATTTACGAGTTGTTCAAAAAATACAACATCGACCCCCTCCGGCGGCTGCTCCGCCTGGCAAAAGAAGCGGGCGTGAAATACTCCGTCATCATGGGCTCCTACTTCTCCTATTTTGACAAGCTGTGGCCGGAAAAGGAGCTTACAAAATGGCACCCCTACATCCGAAGCCGCCGGGATCAGGAGCAGGCCGCGCTGTCCTTTGCGGACGAATACTTCCACGTGGCCATGCTGGAACTCCCCTACATCTTCGGCGCGCAGCCGGGGCGCAAGCCCGTCTGGGTCTTTTTGGTGGAACTCCTGCGGGGCATGAAAGGCGCCACGCTCTACCCCAGGGGCGGCACCACCATGGTGACGGTGCGGCAGGTGGCGGAGGCGGTCGCCGGAGCACTTGAGCGGAACAGAGGCGGACGGTGCTACCCCATCGGCTACTATAATATGAGCTGGAAAGAATTTCTCAAAATCGTCCACACGCACATGGGCTGCCCGGACAAAAAGATCGTCACCATTCCAAAATTCCTCTACGCGCTGGGCGCAAAGAAGATCATGAAGGAACAGCGGAAGAAAAACATTGAAGGCGGCCTCCACATGGTGAAGTTCGCCGCCCTTCAGTGCGCGGAACTCTTTATCGACCAGTCTTTTGGCTGCGATCCCTTGGGCGTGACGCCGGACGACATCGAACAGGCGATCGGCGAATCCATCCGGCTCAGCGTGGACATTCTCGACCGCAACGTGCCGGCATTGGACATGAAAGGCGAATAACGGGTAAATGCGTTCCCTTTAGGAGCGCTTCAGCCGGCAAGATTTCAATCCGCGCGCTTCTGATTGGCACAATACGAATACCATACCGGACGGAGGTAACACATGAGCGCTGAATTTATCACGCTTACGACGGACAACATCGACGCCCAGCACCTGTGCTGCGCCATTGCCGACAAAAAGCACCAGGCGGGCGTGGCGGCAAAAAAAGACTGGCTGAAAGAGCGCCTGGGGGAAGGCCACGTTTTCCGCAAGCTGGACGCCCAAGGGAAAGTGTTCATCGAATACGCGCCTCTGGAGACGGCCTGGACGCCCGTATCGGGCGAGAACTATCTGTACATCTATTGCCTGTGGGTTTCGGGGAGCTATAAGGGCAAGGGTCACGGCCGCGCGCTTTTGGAATACTGCCTGGCGGACGCGAAAAGGCAGAACAAATCGGGCGTCTGCATCCTCAGTTCCAAAAAGAAAAAGCCTTTCCTCTCGGATAAGAAGTTCTTTGAGAGATTCGGCTTCCGGGCGGCGGACGCCATTGGCGAAGAATACGAGCTCCTGGCCCTGTCCTTTGACGGCACCCTTCCCCGCTTTGCCCCAAGCGCCAAAAAGCAGGCCATCGACGATGAACGGCTCACCGTTTATTACGGCGTGCAGTGCCCCTATACCCAAAACTGCATTGAACAGATCGAAGGCTACTGCAAAGAGCATCATATTCCTCTGAACCTCGTTTTGGTGGACACGCCGGAAAAGGCCAAAGCCCTACCCTGCCTGTTCAACAACTGGGCGGTCTTTTACAAGGGAAAGTTTGAGACCGTGCACCTTTTGAACGAGGGTTCTTTAAAAAAACTGCTGGCTGACAGAGAGGCCGTATGATCAAAGTTTTGCTGGACACGGACATCGGCGGCGACATTGACGACGCCATCTGCCTCGCCTATCTGCTGAAAGAACCCAAATGTGAGCTTCTTGGCATCACCACCGTATGCGGAGAATCGGAAAAGCGGGCGGCGGTGGCCGATGCCATCTGCCAAGCCGCAAACCGCACCCTTCCCATCGTGGCGGGAGAGGATCTGCCCATGAGGCCCATCCCCCTCTATCCCACGCCCGAAGGGGCGGCGGCTCTTTGCCGCTGGGAACACAAAAACTATCAAAAGTCCGACGCCCCCGCTTTTTTATATGAGCAAATCAAAACGCACCCCCATGAGGCGGTGCTCGTTGGCATCGGCAATATGACCAACATCGCCCTGCTCTTTTCCCGGCACCCCGACGCCCCTTCCCTCCTCAAGGGCTTATACGTGATGAACGGCTATTTCGGAAAGCAGAAGCTGCCCGATCCTTATGATAACTGGAACTCCTGGGCGGATCCCCTGGCATCGGAGATCGTTTTTTCCGCAAAACCCGCCCTGCACCGGGCGATCACGCTGGACGTCACCCGGGAACTTACGCTTGAAGCCGAACGGGCGGCGGCGCTCTTTCATAACCCTTCCCCTCTGATCCACGCCGTGCTGGATTTTGGGGGCGCCTGGCTTTCGGATACCCGCCGCCTCACCTTTCACGACCCTCTTGCGGCAGTGAGCGTTTTTCACGACGTCTGCACATTCAAGCGGGGGTTTGTCTCGGTGGAAACCGAGGAAAAGAGTAATATGGGCGGCACCGCCTTTTTGTCCGACGAGCGGGGAAATGTGGAAATCTCCGTATCCGCGGACGCCCCGCTGTTCTTTGAGCGTTTAACTTCCGCGATCAACTCTTAAGCTTCCCGCCGCCCAGCAAAAAGCGGCCTTTTATGACACAAAAGGCCGCCGCACATCGTTGTCACCCTTCTCATTTATTTAGTTGACATACCAGCACATACTCCTCTTCCGCCTCGAAAAAGACCTGAAACCCCAGCGAGCGGTACAGCCTCACTGCGTAAACATTGCCTTTCTGCACGGACAGGGACGCCTGCTTATATCCCTTTTCTTTCAGCAGACTGAGCATGGCCTTCATGAGCGCCCGGCCCATTCCCTGATTCCGAAACTCCGGATAGAGGGAAATGGCAAACTCGGGAGTGGCGTCGTCCACATTTCCATACCCCCTCGTCGGCCCGGCGAGTATGCGCGTCCACACCGCCCCCACCACGTTTCCCTGATGCTCGGCCACCAGACAGTGGTCGTCTTTCTTTCCGAAATGCTCAAAATAAATGCGTAACTCCGGCTCCTTCACCACCTCTTTTGGCAAAAGCGGGGTTCCGGGGGGCTGAAAGATGGATTCATATAAAAACTCTTCCAACAGGGCGGTTTCCCAAAGGTTTAACGGCCGGATGGTATAATCAGTCACAGGCTTCCTCCTTATTGACGCACAAAATCAAGCGCGGTCGACCTTTCCAACCCATTTTTCCTAAACGTCCCGGGCTGCGCCTCAACTCTGCTCATTCCAGCGGTATTTTCTGTTTTGGCGGAGCGTATCCAGGTCGCAGCTGAGGCAAAGCCCGTTGTGACAGCAGATCGCCGCGCCGCAGCCGGGGCAGCGCCATTTTTTCTCCTGCTCCTCCAAAAACGCGTCCAGACCCTTCTCCTGAATGAGCGTCAGGTTTTCGATCATGCTTAAATGATATTTTTTTCGGTAGCGCTTGTCCAGCACTTTCAGGCGTTTGCAGGGGAACTTTTCGCACTCGTAACAGAAGCGGAGCGCGCCCGTCCGAAGGCGTTCGCACACGTCGCCCATATGGAGGCAATTCTCTCCTCTCGGGATACAGCCGGGGCAGTATTTTCTGTGAAATCCCTGCTTGCGCAAGTCCTTTTCCATGGACTGATAGCTGACGCACAAACTGCAATTCATCCCGCAGGGCGCGATGAGTTCCTGTTCCATGCCAAACCCGCCTCCTCTATTCTCCGTTCAATACCCGGCCTTGTCCTTGATTTTCACCCGGGCGTTCAGCAGGAGTTTCACGTCCGCCAGCACGGGCCGATCCCTAGCCTTCATCATGAGCCGTCTACTCTGCGTCTGATAGTCCATTCAGAAAAAGGCCCGCGGCAAAGCCTGGGCCTTTTTCTGTCAGTTCACTTTGTTGATCGGGCTTCCCTTCTGAAAGGCCTCAATGTTCTTGTAGGCGATGTCCATCAAACGCATGCGGGCTTCTCTCGGCGCCCAGGCGTAGTGGGGCGTGATGATGGAGCGCTCGTGGCGGATAAGGGGGTTGTTTTTAGCGGGCGGCTCGGTTGCGAACACGTCCGCCAGATAAGCGGCCGCTTTGCCCGAATCGAGGGCCTGCACCATATCTCCCTCGTTTACGAGGGGGCCCCTGCCCGTGTTGATGATCACCACGCCGTCCTTCATGGCGCCGATGCTCTCCTTATTCACGATACCCTTTGTTTCCTCGGTGAGCGGGCAGTGGAGGGTGATAAAGTCGCTCCGTCTAAAGAGCTCCTCCCTGGAAACAAACTCCACGCCTTCTATCTCCTTCGGCGTACGGGAGGAGGCGATCACCTTCATGCCAAAGGCGTTTGCCGCTTTCGCCACGCCTTCGCCGATTTTCCCGAGACCCAGTATGCCAAGCGTCTTGCCCCATATTTCAATGAGGGGATAACCCAGAAGCAGAAGAGGCTGTTGTTTTCCCATCTTCCCTTTTTCACTTCTGCGCTGTGGTAAGCCACTTTGCTGCAATAGTCAAGGAGCAGGGCGAACACATGCTGCACCACCGACTGGGTGGAATAAGCGGGGATGTTTGTCACCACGATGCCCGCCCGGGCGGAGGCTTGTAAATCCACCACGTTATAGCCCGTGGCCAGCACGCCCACATACTTCAGGTTCTTGCAGGCGGCGATCACTTGTTCATCGATCACCACTTTGTTCGTCAGGATGATTTCCGCGTCTCCGATCCGCGCGACCGTATCGGCGGGGAGTGTTGTCGTAAAGCGCCGGTTCCCCCAGGTTCGAAAAAGCATCCCAGCTGAGGTCCCCGGGTTCACGCTGTACGCGTCCAGTATCACGATCTTCTTCATGTCTTCTCCTCGTTCGTATCAGGTGTTTTTCATATTTTATCACAGCGCCCGTTTGTATATCCGGCCGCCCGGGCATATTTGCCTTTATAACCCCCGCCGATATGGTATACCATCTCAGGACAACGCCGACATGAGACTTTTCAGATTTTTAAAAAATCCCTGCCCGCCATCTTTTTACTGGTGGCCCCAGCGCTGGCGCAGGCCATATGCGACCTCAATCTCCCCGTCTTCACCTCCCGGATCATCGATACGGGCCTCCAGCAGGAAGGCGTGGAGAACCCGGTCTTTTACTGTGTGAGCAAAGAGACTTTTCAGCTGCTCTTATTGGCGTCGGGCGAACAAGGCGCACTGGAACGGAAAATACGCTCCTGTCCGGCAAAAGGAAAACCTTTCGGGGGCGTACCGGGACGCGGACCTTTCGGGCGGGCTGTATGCCCTCAAAAAAAACGTCTCCGCCGCCGACCCTGAACTCAACCGGATTTTTTCCTCTTCCATCCTGCGGCTCATGGCCCTTCAGGGGGAATTTGGAGACACCCTCACTTCGGTGGACGGGAACGTCCGCTTCAGCCTCTCCTCCATACCTGAAGGGATGAGCTTGTTTGACTACCTCTCTTCCAAAACCCCGGAGGAACGGCAAGCCCTCTATGATACCCTCGACGCGATCCTTGCGAGCTACCCTCCGGCGCTTGCCGGCCAGAATATCCTCTACTTCGTGCGGCGGGAATACGCGGGCCTCGGGGTGGACCTTCCCCGCCTGAGCAGGAGCTACATTGCCCGGTCGGGCTTCTATATGACCCTGCTTGCGCTTGGCAGCATGGCGGCCACTCTCGTCGTGAGCTTCATCGCCTCCAGAATTTCCGCCACCCTCTCCCTCGACCTTCGGGAAGCGCTTTATGAAAAAGTGATCTCTTTTTCCAGCTACGAGTTTCGGAAGTTCTCCACGGCTTCGTTATTGACCCGCACCAACAGCGACGTTGACAATTTACAGTTCGCCGTCATCGTGCTCTTCCGGGTGGTGCTGTACGCGCCCATCTTAGGCATCGGCGGCATCGTAAAAGTGCTTCAGACGGACACCTCCATGTCCTTCATCATCATCGGCGCCATCGCCTTCATCCTCTTCATATTGGTGATTCTCTACTTCACGGCCATTCCCAAATTTCTCGGCATGCAGGCTTTGATCGACAGGCTGAACCTGGTCTCCCGGGAGATGCTCACGGGCTTAAGCGTCATCCGCGCCTTTGGCGCCAAGGAGCACGAGGAGGCCCGGTTCGACAAAGCCAATCGCGCCCTTTATAAAAACGGGCTGTACGTGGGGCGGGCCATCGCCTTTATCATCCCCCTGGTGTCCCTCATCATGAACATGCTCTCCGTGCTCATCGTGCTTTACGGCACAAGAGACATCAGCCGGGGGCTTTTGCAGGTGGGCGACATGATCGCTTTCATCCAGTACGCCACCCAGATCATCACCGCCTTTTTAATGATCGCGGCGGTGTACATTCTCCTCCCCAAGGCCACCATCTCCGTCAAGCGCATCAACGAAGTGCTGGACACGGAGGTGGAGATCACCGACCCGGAGGAGCCCCTCGATCAGCACAAGAAAGATCTGGGGCTGGTGGAGTTTCAAAACGTCTATTTTTCTTATCCGGACAGCCATGAAAACGTGCTGACTGACATCACCTTTACCGCCCGACCGGGGGAGACGACCGCCATCATCGGCAGCACGGGCAGCGGGAAATCCACGCTTCTTTCCATGATTCCCCGGCTGTTCGACGCCGTTCGGGGGCGGGTGCTGGTGGGCGGGGTGGACGTGAAAAAGCTGCCCCTCAAAAAACTGCGGGACCAGATCGGCTTTGTGCCTCAAAAGGGCAGGCTGTTCCGGGGCACCATCGCCTCCAACATCAAATTCATGCGGCCGGGCATCAGCGAAGAAGAGATGAAACGGTCTGCGGCCGTCGCTCAGGCGGCGGAGTTCATTGAAGAGAAGAAATTCGGCTACGCCAGCGAAATTTCAGAGGGGGGCATGAACGTCTCGGGCGGGCAGCGTCAGCGCCTGTCCATTGCCCGGGCCATTGCCAAAAACCCGGACATCCTGCTGTTTGACGACAGCTTTTCCGCTCTCGACTTCCAAACCGAGGCGGCGCTGAGAGACGAGCTTCAAAAAAAGATTGCGGGCAAGACGATCATCCTGGTGGCTCAGCGGATCAACACCGTGCTCAGCGCGGATCAGATCATCGTGCTGGAAAACGGGCGCATCGCAGGCGCGGGCAAGCACCGTGAGCTTTTAAAAAACTGCTCCGTCTATCAGCAGATCGCCCTTTCCCAGCTCACGGCGGAGGAACTGAAAGCATGAACCGTCCAACTGAAAACAACTCCTCCAATAAAAACAAGGCTTTCCGGGAGCTCCTGTTCCATATCGGACGGTTTAAAACCGCCCTCATTTCCGTGGCGTTTCTGGCCGTGGCCAGCACCGCTTTTTGGATTGTGGGCCCCAAAGTGCTGGGCCTCGCCACCACCGCCATATTTGAAGGCCTGGTGTCTCAAATTTCAGGGGGACCGGGCATCGACTTTCCATACATTGTGAAAATTCTGCTCGTTCTGGCCGCGCTTTACGGGGCGAGCTTTTTCTTTTCCGTGGTGCAGGGCATCGTCACCAGCGGCATCTCCCAAAAGCTCTCCTATCATTTCCGGCGGGAGATCAGCAGAAAGATCAACGTGCTCCCCATGACGTATTTCGACGGCGCCAGCATCGGGGAAATCCTCTCCCGCATCACCAACGACGTGGACACCCTCTCCCAGAACCTAAACCAGTCTCTCACCCAGATCATCTCGGCGCTCGCCACCTTCTTTGGCGTGCTTTTCATGATGATCTCCATCAACGTGGGCATGACGGCGGTGGCCCTCATCCTCTTTCCCCTCTCCGCCCTCATCGTGCGCTTCATCGTGAAGCGTTCCCAGCGATATTTCCGGATGCAACAGGGTCCACGAGCCTTTTAAACGGCTACATTGAGGAAGCCTACAGGCCACGAGGTGATCAAGCTCTTCAACGGCGAAGCCCTCAGCATCGACGATTTTAAAAAAATCAACGGCGGGCTGTTCTCCTCCTCCTGGAAGTCCCAGTTCTTTTCGGGGGTGATCCAGCCCATCATGGCGTTCATGGGCAACATCGGGTATGTGGCCGTATCCATACTGGGCGGCATATTCGCGGCCACGGGGCGGCTGGCCGTCGGAAACATTCAGGCGTTCATTCAGTACGTGAAGAACTTCACCCAGCCCGTGAACCAGATCGCCCAGATTTCTTCCCAGCTCCAGGCCACCATCGCCGCCGCCGAGCGGATCTTCGAGTTCCT
Source organism: Christensenellaceae bacterium (assembly GCA_040766545.1). Taxonomy (GTDB): domain Bacteria; phylum Bacillota; class Clostridia; order Christensenellales; family Christensenellaceae; genus QANA01. The sequence continues at coordinate 77,273 of JAXGQH010000004.1, read as the reverse complement.
CCACGAGCCCGCCGAACCGGGACAGGACGGCACCCGGGAATATAAGGAAAAAATTAACGGAAATGTTTCTTTTGAACATGTGTTTTTCAGCTATAATAAGCAGGACAAAGTGATCAAAGACTTCAATCTGGACGTGAAAAGCGGCACAAAAGTGGCCATCGTGGGCCCCACCGGCTCGGGCAAAACCACCCTTGTAAAGCTCATGCTCCGGTTTTACGATCTGGACGGCGGGCGCATCCTGCTGGACGGCAAAGACATTGCGGAATTTGAGCGCACCGGCCTTCGCAAGTGCTTTGGCATGGTGCTGCAGGACGCCTGGCTCTTCAGCGGCACCATATTGGAAAATATCCGCTACGCCTGCCCCGAAGCCACGGACGACATGGTGGTGGCCGCGGCCAAAACCGCCCGGGCGGATCATTTTATCCGCGCGCTCCCCGACGGGTACAGTATGATGATCAACGAGGAGTCGAGCAACCTGTCCCTCGGACAGAAGCAGCTCATCACGCTGGCCCGGGCCATACTGGCCAACCCCAAAATACTCATACTGGACGAGGCCACCAGCTCGGTGGATACCCGCACGGAAATTCTCATACAGGAAACCATGGACGACCTGATGCGGGGGCGCACCAGTTTTGTCATCGCTCACCGCCTGTCCACCATTAAAAATGCGGACGTCATACTGGTGCTGAAAGACGGCCGCATTGTGGAACAGGGAAATCATGCATCTTTGATTGAAAAAGGCGGATTCTATAAAGAGCTGTACAACGCTCAGTTCAACGAACAAGTTTTGTAGGAGGTGTTCATCATGCGTGGACCCGGCGGCGGCCACGGCGGTCCGGGCGGCGGTTTCAGAGGCAGAATGCCAAGACGCGGCATCCCTCCCTTTGGCGGACGGCCTCCCAAAGGGCCCCCGAAATTCGGCTGGAGCCCCTGGTATCCCAGGTTTTTTTACGGCAGACCCGGCTGTTTCGGCTGCCTCATGACCCTGTTGTCCTTCATCGCCCTTGCGGGCATCGCTTTAATCCTGATTTTCTAAAAAGAGCAGGCTGCGCCCGCTCTTTTTATTTTGCCTTTTTATCTCACCTGGCCCGTTCCGTTCAGGATATACTTATAGGTGGTCATCTCCGAAAGCCCCATAGGGCCCCGCGCGTGGAGCTTTTGGGTGCTGATGCCGATTTCCGCGCCCAGCCCGAATTCTTCTCCGTCCGTAAAGCGGGTGGAGGCGTTCACGTACACCGCCGCCGCGTCCACGTTCTCCTGGAAGTATTCGGCGTTTTGCAGGGAGGATGTGACGATGGCTTCGGAATGGCGGGTGCCGTGGGTGTTGATGTGCCGCACGGCCGCTTCCACGTCTTCCGCCACCGAGAGGGAGAGGATATAGTCTAAAAATTCCGTGTCGAAGTCCCCTTCTTTTGCGGGGATCACGCCCGGAAAACGGGCGGCGTATTCATCCCCCCGGATTTCCACATTTTTTTCTTGTAAATCCCCTATGATGAGGGGGAGAAATCTTTCCGCAATGGCGCGGTGCACGATCAAACCCTCAATGGCGTTGCACACGGAAGGCCGGGAGATTTTGGCGGTCACCACGATGCGCCGCGCCATATCAAAGTCCGCGCTCTCGTCCACAAACACGTGGCAAACGCCCACTCCCGTCTCGATCACCGGGATGGAGGAATGCTCCACCACGCTTTTTATGAGTCCCGCGCCCCCTCTTGGGATGAGCACATCGATATACTCTCTCAGGGTCATAAAATATTGGGTGGCTTCCCGCTCCGTGTCGCAAATGAGGGACAGCGCGTTTTCAGGGAGACCTGCTTCCTCCCCCGCCCGGCAGGCGATGCGCACGATTTCCTTGTTGGAAAAAAGCGCGTCGCTCCCGCCCTTTAACACTGCGGCGTTCCCCGTTTTAATGCAGATGCCCGCCGCGTCCAGCGTCACGTTGGGCCGGGCTTCGTAAATGATGCCCACCACGCCGAAGGGCACCCTCTTTTTCACCATGCGGATGCCGCTTGGAAGGATGGCGCCGCCTATCACCTCGCCCACCGGGTCAGTCAGCGCCGCCAGCTTCCGAAGTCCGCCGGCCATGGCGGATATGCGCGGTTCGTTCAGCGTCAGGCGGTCGATATAGGCTTCGCTCCGGCCGTTTTCCCGGGCGCAGACAATATCCCGGGCGTTTTCGGCCAGGATGCTTTTCATGCTGTTTTCGATTGCGGAAGCAATAGCAAGAAGGATGTCATTTTTAACCGCCGAAGAGAGCTTTGCCATTCGGGGCGCGGCGCTTTTGGCGTTTTGAGCGATTGTTTTGATCTGTTCCATTTTTCCCTCGTGGAGCGCGTTTTTTCTATTATATACGCACTCTTTATAAAAGCGCAAGGAGATATTCCCGGGCCTCCCGCTCGTTTTGAAACACCTTGCCGCTTGTGAGGCTTTCTTCTTGCTCTTTTGAGAGCTTATTCGGGTCGATGTAAACGGAAAACAGCTCCCTTGAGTCGGACGTTCTAGGGATGCACTGCATGACCGCCACCCGGCTTCCGGTGAGATAGGCGATAAGATGCTGCTCGCAGTAGCAGTCATAGCGTATTTCAATCTCCACCCGCTTGCTCAAAAATTCCCATACCGAACAGCCGGGCACCGCTTCTTTAAATTACTCCCTGTTCATGCCCACGTACTTTGCGGGCACTTCCATCTCTTCCGTGTAAGTGTGGGCGCAGGGTATATAGCGGTAAGTGATCACCATCACGCTGTTTAAAACCAGCCGGTCTCCCTGCTGGCCCGCCGCCTCGGTGTTTTCGTCGTTGGATATATCGGGGGAGTTTTCGGAAAGGTATGCCCCGAGATACCCGGAGACGGCAAAAAGCAGTATGATCAAAAGGGGCAGTATTTTTTTAAATTTAAAGCGCATAGTCGCCTCCGTTTTCCACTTCAGCTATTATGCGCTTTTTTGGCCTTTTTATAATCGCCGGGCCGCCGCGTCCAGCACGGCTTTCAGCTCGGCTTTTGTGCATGCGCCGTGAAAAATTCTTCTGCCGTCTTCAAAAACCGCCGGCAGATAATAGTAGTCATACCCTTCCAGTGCGCCGCTGTCTTCGGAAACAAACCGCACAAGGCGGTCGTATTTTCCGCACCTGTTCAGCTCCCGGTAATACTTCATCAGCTTTTCGCAGTAAGGGCAGTTGCGTCCATAAATTATGTTGATCAATTCCGGCCTCTCCTTTTCTGTCGATATGTACGGAAAAGCCAGGCGCGGGTTATTCCTCCCCTATCTCGGCGTTGTGATAGACGTTTTGCACGTCATCATTCTCTTCCAGGGCGTCCAGCAGGTTTTGTATGCCTTCTATGGCGTCTTTTGGCGGCGCGACCGTGGTCCGCGCGATCTTTTCGATCTCCGCCGATTCCACGGCGTAGCCCATGCCTTCGAGAGCCTCCCGCGCGCTTCCAAGGGCCGTCGGGTCGGTGATAACCTCAAACACGTCCTCTTCGGCGCTGAAGTCCTCCGCCCCCGCGTCCACGGCGGCCATCATGACCTCGTCCTCGCTCATGCCCTCTTTTCTTGTTAAGAGGATCACGCCCTTCGTGTCAAACATCCAGGCCACGCAGCCCGTGGTCCCAAGAGAGCCTCCGTGCTTGTCAAAAGCGTGGCGCACGTCCGAAGCCGTCCTGTTCTTGTTGTCCGTCAGAGAGTCCACAATGACGGCCACGCCTCCCGGGCCGTACCCTTCATACTGTATTTCCTCGTAGTTGATGGTTCCCAGCTCGCCGCTGGCCTTTTTAATGGTGCGGCTGATGTTTTCGTTGGGCATATTGCTGATCTTGGCCTTGGCGATGACGTCTCTCAGCTTAAAGTTGGTGGAGGGGTCAGGGCCGCCTTCCTTGATCGCCACTGCAAGTTCGCGTCCGATTTTAGTGAAAACCTTGCCTTTGGCGACATCCGACTTTTCTTTTTTACGTTTAATGGTTGACCATTTGGAATGTCCCGACATTATGCTTACCCTCCGTGCCTCATTAGTGTTTATAAAAAACCCGTATAAGTCTAGCACAAACGGCCTCGCACTTCAAGGCAGGAGGTTCAAAAAGTCGTCGTTTTCCTTCATGTTCGCATAGGTATCGGGCACGTCGCCCACGATGATGGCCTCGCACACCAGCACTTCGCTCTTCACCTGTGCAGTCAGGGTGGAGGTGCCGAACACCAGCTTCATATGCGCCTCCAGCACCACGTACACCTTATATCGGGTCTGGTTGATGCCCGCCGTTTCAAATTCCGAGTAAAAGCTGGCGGTGGCCGAGCCCATGGGCACCACCCGGAGCTTGAATTTGGGGCCGAGCCCGGCAAAGAGCTTGGAACTCAGCACGTTTCCCAGGGGTACCTCGATGCGGGCCTCGGATAGCTCAGCCAGCTCATCACGCACCAGTATGGCGCACTGGTTGGATATCCGGTTGATGAGGGTGGTGTCCACGCTCACCATGGTGATCTTTCCGCTCCCGTCCTTTTCCACAATGAGGAGGTCTGAAATGTCTCCGCTTTCGGTCAGCACTTCCCGTATGGCGGTGTTCATGATACCGAGCGCCTTATTTTTCAGGAAGGACTCCCCCACCATGAGCACGCTGTCCCGAAGGCCGTTGTTGATCACAATGTATCCCGCCAACAGCAGCGCCGCCAGCAGCAGCGCGACGATGGCGAAAGCGCGTCTTTTTCCCGCCCATGGCCGCCCCTCCTCTCCCCGGTGTTTTGGTATCAATTTATAAACTTTTGCGGGCAGCGTGTCAAATCTGCCCAATTGTGTTATAATTAATTAGCCTGTGAGGCAGGGAATCGCCCGCCTCACCGCTTGCAAATACATGTTATACTATGCCAAATCAACACGCGAAGTGCTATTTTGACGGCGGAGGAATCATGATCGAAAACAAATCAAACCGGGCAGGAGGCTTTTTCCGTAAAGCCTGGACGGCTGTGAAGAAATTTTTTGTGAAAGCAGGCAGATGGCTGAGAAAGCTGTTTTTATCAATCGGCGATTTCTTTTCCCGCCTGCTCAAGCGCTCTTCCAAAAAAGACGTTTCCCCTGTAAAAGAGCGAGCGTCCCATGCCCCTTCGGGCGGGGACGACACCCATACCCGGGTGTTCGACTCGGCCAAGCTCAATAAATTGGAGGCGGCCACAATCGGGTCGGCCAAGGTGGGCAAATACTTTGTTTCAAAAAAGCGCAAGCGTTCCTTCATACTCGGCACCATTTTAACCACGGCCAAGGTGGTGGGTTTGGCTGTCGTGCTGTTAATGGCCGCGGGCGTAGGCGCCGTTTTTGGCGTGGCCAACGCGTACCTCGGCACCACTCCCGCCCTCGACCTGCAGGAGATCAGCGACAACGACCTCACCTCCTTTATCTACAACTGCAATGGCCAGCTCATCACCACCTACGCCGGCCTCCAGAACAGGGAATACGCCTCTCTTGCGGAAATCCCCGACCTGCTGGAAAAAGCCGTGGTGGCCATTGAAGACGTACGTTTTTATTACCACAGCGGCATTGACCTGAAGGGTCTCATGCGGTCTTTTCTTGACAACGCTTCTGCGGGAACCTCCAGGGGCGGCAGTACCATCACCCAGCAGCTGGTAAAGAACAAACTTCTGACGACGGAAAAATCCTATAAGCGCAAAATACAGGAAGCCAGCCTGGCGCTCCAGCTGGAAAAGGAATACTCCAAGGACGAGATACTGGAGGCGTATTTGAACTCCATCCCCCTGGGCGGCACGATTTACGGCGTCAAGGCGGCGGCAAAGGAGTATTTCGGCAAAGAGCTTTCCGAGCTCTCCCTTCGGGAGTGCGCCTGTATTGCGGGCGTCACCCAGTATCCATGGCTGTACAGCCCCAGGAGAGCTTATTATGTCACCAAGAACGCAGTCAAACTGAACGAGCGGATCGACATAGTACTCACCCGCATGTACCGGGCGGGCTATATTTCCAAGGAAGAGATGGACGCGGCCAAAGCCGACGAACTGGAAGTGCTTGAAGCCTCCCCTTCCCAGACAATATACGATTATCCCCATTTCGTGGAGTACGGTATCTATGACGTGGTGAACCACCTACTTGCAAAGCGGGAGCTGGCAGACACCACCGCCAACCGGGCGGCCATTGAAAATGAGCTGCGCACGGGGGGCTACCACATTTACCTCACGGTGGATCCCGCCATACAGAATACGCTCCAGGATACCATCACCAATTTCGACAAGTATCCCAAGCTCAGCAGCAAGGACAGTGTGGTTCAAAAGCCCAACGGAGATGGCACCTATACCGAGATCATACAGCCGCAGACCGCGGCGGTGGTGCTGGAACAGTCCACGGGCAACCTGAAAGCCATCGTAGGCTCCCGCACCATTCCCACCACCAAAAAGTCCCTGAACAGGGCGTATCAGAGCCGCATGCCCGTGGGGTCTTCCATCAAGCCCATCGCCGTGTACGGCCCCGCCTTTGACCTGGGGCTGGGGCTTGGCACCATCATTGAAAACATCCCCGTGCCGATCAAAGGCTGGGGCACTTCGGCGGGCTACCCCACCACCAGCAGCAAACCCTACGGGCCCACGCCCATACGGAAAGCCATCGTCAACTCCCTCAATATCGTGGCCGCCCGCACGCTCATGGAGCACGTGGGGATCGAAACTTCCTATAACTACCTGCTGAAGCTGGGCGTAGATCCCAAAGGCATCAACGCCGACCCCGTAGGTCTGGCTCTTGGCACCAGCGGCATCACCGTCATTGAAATGGCCGGCGCGTACGCCACCATTGCCAACGCGGGCACATACATTGAACCCCTCTCCTTCACCAAAGTGGTAGACAGTTACGACCACACCATTCTGGACGCGGAGGAAGTGCGGGATGTGCACGAAGTGTTCAAGCAGTCCACGGCCTTTATGCTGGTGGACGCTCTCAAAAACGCGGTCGCTTCGGGCACGGGCACAGCCGCCCGGATTTCGGGCATCACAGTGGCCGGCAAAACGGGCACCAACCACAGCAACAGGGGTATTTTCTTCGCCGGCATGACGGGCTATTATGTGAGCACGGTCTGGATCGGACACGACGAATACCTGCCGCTCCCCGGCGCTTACGGCGGCTCCTACGCGGCGCCTCTGTGGCAGAGATACATGACTCTCATCCATAAGGATCTGAAGGATAAGGCCATCCTATCGGGAGGCGCCGGAAGCTACGGCGTCACCACCTATACCGTTTGCGCCGTGTCCGGCAAGATCCCCACGGAGTACTGTACCCAGACCTACTCCGACTACTTCGCAAAGGGGCACGGGCCTTCGGGAACCTGCGATATGTGCGTCCCCGTCACCACCTGTTCGGTGAGCGGCTCTCTTGTGGGCAAGTATTGCCCGGCGGAATACCATGTGGTGGGCAGGGGCATCGTGATCCCCGAAAAATCCCTTTACGCCAAGCTCGACCCGGCGGTTTTAAAGGAGATGTTCCCCAACCTGGTGTCTGTGGCCGACCCGACGACAGAAACCGACCCCAACTATACCCCCTGCCCCTTCCACACCTATGAGTGGGCGCTGGAGCAGGAGCGGATCACCACGGCAAAGCTCAACGCCCAGGCGATGATCAGCGAAGTGAACCTGTTTATCAACAAGTATGCCGGCGTGCTGACGGAAGACCAGGTGCATACGCTCCAGTCCCTCATTACGGCGCTTCAGAATCAGATGAAGGCGGCAAATCCCTCTGCCGACGCCATTACGTCGGCCACCTCCGCCCTTTCCAACGCAAAGAAGAACCTGCAGGACTATATCGACAGCCTGCCCGTTACGACGGAGCCTACCACGAGTCCCACCACCACTCCGTCGCCATAACAATACCATAGACGCGCCGGATGAAGCAGGAGTTGTCCGGCCGTTGCCCCAAAAAGTTTACAGGCAACAGGAGGGAAGGAAATGTTTCGGGAAATGCGCCGCAAAAACAGGCTTTGAGTTTTGAGAGTGTGCCGCCGTTTTAAAATAGAGGAAACCTCGGCGTAGCACAGAGTGGGGGACGAGGGGTATCCCTACGCTGTCCCCTCTTGAGCTACGTATATTCCGGTTTCTGCATCTTTTCCACTGCGCATCTTCCTACCATAAGCTGGATGCCATTGCACGAATGAAAAGGTTTCTTCTGCGTGGTGGATCAGGACCCGGGTGGTGAGCGAAGAATACACCACCTATTTCAGAAGCGTCATCGTCTTTGGAAAAGCGCGGATATTGACGGAAGAAGGAGAAAAAAGGCGCGCCCTTATGGCGCTGGCCGAAAAGTATTCCCCTCATAAGGAACAGGGCCGGCTGGCGGAGATTGAGAAAACCTTCGGGCATGTGTGTCGGTGGAGCTGCAAATTGAGCACATAAGCGGCAAAGAGGCCATTGAACTCGTCCGGGCAAAAAAGCCCCTGTCCTAAAAACAAGCGTTCCTTTTGAAGCGGAAAAGACCTGCCGGGAAACAGGCCGAAACCTCCGCCTGAACATCCGCAGCAACGACCATGGACGGTGCTCAAATGGGCGCTCAGACGGCCTTAGTCGGCTCCTCCCGGCAGTTCTACTACAACATCGGATTTTCATCGCTCTATCCATACGGGAGCTGGTGGACTTCCCCGAGACGGACATAAAGTTCCCACCGCTTCCGGCCTCCCACAAAATGAAGGCGCAAAAAGAGCCCTTCTTTGAAAAGGGCTTGCGTGCAAACGTCTTTTTATTTTTTCAGAACCCCGGCGGCTTTTACCAAATACGCATCCTTCCCCTCTTCCGTCAATATGTCTTCTTCAGTCAGGATGAGGTCTGGAACCACACCTTTGCCCCCCGATCTCCGTGCCGTTCGGTAGGCAGTATTTGCCCGTCACCAGTTTCAGCATACTGCCCGTGGACTGTATCCGGAAAAGGAGGTGACATAGGTTTTCCTTTGGTGGGCATGCCGATGACCGCCGCCTGTCCCCGGCATTGGAGCGCCGCGGCAATACCTTCCGAGACGCCCATGGTGTCGGCATCCACCAGTATGACCACGGGCTTGTCCCAAGTGGTTTCGGCGTCCGTCTCCAGGACATGCTCTTGGATTCCCGCCCCGCCGTATAAGCGGCTTCTCCCGCGTCCAGCATCATGTCGAGTATTTCCACCGCCTGGCTGATGCTTCATGACGCCCTTAAATCGATCACCACCGGAGCCGGCCTTTTCAGACTCATGCTCTTTGAGCGCCTTTTTTCAAATTGAGAAACGCTGTCTCCGCTGAATTTCCACGATGTTGATATACCTACGCTGGAATTGATTGCAACGGTATAGACCTGCTGGGTGCCGCGGTTTTACGGATGAGCTGCGCCATCATGGTGGCGCTTCCCCCGCTTGATATCAATGACGGTGCTGTCCGCTCCCCGATGTGGCCGAGGATCACTTCGATGTCCATGCTTGGCGCTCTTCCCGGTTCAGGCTCAGGAGAAAATCCCCGCCCACGCTGCCCGCCTTCAGCGGCTGCTGTGTCCGCAGATCACCCGGATTACCCATGGGGTATTCATATTGGCGTCGTACTTCACCAGCATGCCCTCGGCGATATAGGAGCCTTCGTTCTTCACGTCCACATACTGATAGTCCTCCACGGTATAGAAAGCCGAATAACCGTCGTTCAGGCTGTGAAGCATGCCCGTGAAGGAGCCTTTTAAAAGCTCTTCCATATCCACCTCGGAGAGGTAATACTCCTCCACGATCTCCCGGATCTTGGAAATCTCAAAATACTTCATCAGATCGTCATAGGACTGATCGTTGATGGCATTCTCCTTTGTCGATCATTTTGATGGTGACATAATAGTCCTGATGGAAAACACAGCGGCCGTTGTAAGGGCGATCATGATCAATAAAAATATCCATCTTTTCTTATCCATATGCCCTGTAAAGAGCGTCCGTTCGTATACTATATGGCTATACTATAACAGCCCTAAAGGATGTCAAACAGTATAAGGATATCCCCAGAATATGTCATTTAAGGCTCTGGTTGTAGATGATGCTGGCCGGATGGTACAAGGGAAGAGCAATCGCTCCGCCCCTTCAGAGCTTCCAGGTGGACTTTTCCGATGCTTCCTTTCCTGCCACCGCCTTTGTTGCCATTGCCCGAGGGTGACGATGAGCTTTTGACGGATGATCCCGATCTCTTCCTGAAGACAGGCGGAGCAGAGGCCGATTTCCGCTTTGGTGGGCGCCGGGCTCAATTTTCCCGCTCCCGGCCTGCGGGCTGGAACTTCACCACATTTGTGATGAATACTCCCGCTTCAGGTTGAGCCGAAGCAGGAATTCATCCAGATTCTTCCCCGCCTGGCCCACAAAGGGAAGGTTTTGTTTCACTTCCTGCGCGCCCGGGGCTTCCCCGATGAGCAGGACTTTAGCGGAGGGGTTTCCCCTGCTGAACACACATTCGTATCCGGACAGTTCCCGCTCCACGCGGGCGTACAGCTCATCGAGCCGGTTCATCGTCGTAAAGCTCCCGTATCTTTTTAAATTCTCCCCAGGCCGGACGTTTCAAATCCGGGGTTTCTTGGAGGAGCGCGGAAGCCGATGGCAGGTGGGCACAAACAAAAAGCCCTTCCGCTCGTATACGCTTCCGTGTATCCGCCCCATGCCCGATTCGGTGTCGAGCAGATATTTCACGGCAACCCGGCCGAGAAGCACGATGATCTTCGGGTGAATGTAGCGTACCTGCTCCCGCAGATAGGGAAGGCAGGCCGCGGCGTATTCCTCCCTTGGGTCGGCGTTTCCCGGCGGGCGGCACTTCACCACATTTGCGATATACACTTCTTCGCGTTTGAGGCCGATGGCGGCGATCATCTTATCCAAGAGCTGACCGGCCCGCCCCACAAAAGGACGGCCCGTCCTGTCTTCGTCCGCCCCCGGGCCTTCGCCCACGAACATGAGCCTGGCTTTTAAGGAACCCTCTCCAAAGACAGGGTTTGTCCTGGTTTTGCACAGCTCGCAGCCCCGGCAGACGCTCACCGCCTCATATACCTCTTTCAGGCTTTTATACATGGAGATATTATAACAAATTTCAGCAAAATTTCAAAGATAAATCATCCGGATGGCCAGAAGGAGCAAAACCCCGGGAAGACCCAGCACGCCCGCCACCACCGCATTTACGGGCGTGAGAGGAATATAAAGGAAGAACCCTTTGCCAAATACGTTTAAAAGTATGATGGACGCCGCCCCGAGAAGGGAATTGAATAAAAGTTTCAGCAGAGGGCGCAGGGGATATAAAAGCAGCCGGCCGAAAGCGTACAGCAAAAAGAGGAGGGCGGCGAAAAAAGGCGGGATCCAAAGTTCAGGGGCGCTCATCCGTCTTCCCCTCTTTTCGCAGCATATCCCACAGGCGGATATACTCCTTTCTGGCCGCCTCCAGTTCGCAGGCGGCCGCTTCCACGAGAAAACAGTCTTCCGCCAGCTCCAAAAGCCGCTCCTGCTCCCGCCATTTTTGAAGGGCTTCGCAGGCTCTTCTTTTTATTTCTTTTTCGTCAAACATAAAATCACCCGAATTAAGTATATTTTCTCATTCGGGTGATTATTTCAAATAGGGTGAATTTTGGAAAATGGCGCGCAAACCGCTAAAAAGGCCGCCGGCCTTCCAGGGATTTTTGCAGCGTTACTTCGTCGGTATATTCCAGCTCGCCCCCCACGGGCACGCCGTGGGCGATGCGGGTGACGGCGACGCCCTTGTCCTGGAGGAGCCGGTAAATATACATGGCGGTGGTCTCCCCCTTCACGTCCGGATTGGTGGCCAGGATCACTTCCCTGACGCCTCCCGCCTCCACCCGGCTGACCAGCTCTTTGATGCTGAGCTCATCCGGACCCACGCCCTCGAGAGGCGAAATGCTCCCGCCGAGCACATGGTACACTCCCTTATACTCCCGGGTCCGCTCCAGGGCGATCACGTCCCGGATGTCCTTCACCACGCAGATGGTCGACTTGTCCCGCTTATCGTCCTGGCAGATGCCGCAGACCTCCCGGTCGGTCAAATTGCCGCACACGTTGCACTTGCGGACGGCCAGCCGGGCTTTATACATATCTTCCGCAAAGCCCCGCACGTCTTCCGGCTTCATCTGCACCACGTGATACACCAGGCGCGCCGCGCTCTTGGGCCCGATGCCCGGCAGAGTGGCAAACCAATCCTGGAGCTTGTTTAAGCTCTCTATGCCAAACATGGTTTAAAAAAGCCCTCCCAGATTGAGGCCGCCCGTGACTTTTGCCATCTCCTCTTCGGAGCGCTTATCCGCCGTCTCCATGGCCTGATTGATCGCCGCCATCACCAGGTCTTCCAGCATTTCCACATCTTCCGGGTCCACCACCTCGGGGGAGATGGAAAGGCTTTTCAGCGCCTTTTTCCCCGTCACCACCGCTTTCACGGCTCCGCCGCCCGCAGTGGCCTCATACTCCGCGCTTCCCAAAGTTCTTCCTGCACGCGGGAAGGTAATGTTCTGCTGCATCCTCTTGCCTGGGCCATCATGCCCTGCATATTCATACCGCCGCCGGGAAACCCGCCCCGCTGTTTTGCCATATTTTTTTCTCCTTGTGGTTTTGTCAATCTATTATATCAATTATGTCCTGTCCGTTCAACTTTTCTTCCTTTCTCTTCCAGCTGCAGGAGCATCCTCGCCGAAAAACTTCTTCCAGCTTTTTTCCGCTTCTTGCGCGGGAACTTGCGTTTTTTTCAAACATCATGCGGATCATGGGAGAGGCGGGCTTTAACCGGATCGCCCCGTTCCGCCTGCCCAAAAGCGTCGTCCTTTCGTTGTAGCATGGGCTTCAAGCTGATGTCCTTTTCATATTCCTTTAAAAGCTGTGTCGCCCAGGCCTCGGCGCTTTCCCGGGCGGGGCGGAAGCGGCTCGTTCGCCGTGCGGGCGCTTTCTTCGCCTTGGGCTTTCCCTTGGGTGCGGCGGGCTCTCTGAAACCGTTTCCAGCTTGCGCAGCCGGGCTTCGTGCTCCAAAAGGGTCTGCCCCTTGTCCGCTTCGCAGAGCGAGCGGAGAGCCGGCCGCTTCCAGCACCGCCGCGGGACGGGATGCCTTTTTAATGAGATATTCCGAGCCCACGAGGGAATCGGATGAGCCGCACCAGTCCGGCGGGGGAAAAGCGTTCGGCCATGGCGCCGCCGGCTCCTTCAAAATCCTTTTTCACCGCCAGCACCAGCATGTCCTCCCCCATCTGGATGAGCTGGGAACAGACGATGCCCGGCTCCACCCCCGATTCCAGTATGGAGAGAAGGATTTGAAAGGCTTCCTTGGAATCGTATCGGGAAAGGGCGTCCATAAGGGAGACGACGGCGGTTTTATCCGCATAGCCCAGCACTTCCAGAGCCAGCTCCTCCGTCACGTTCTCCCTGAGGGCAATGCATTTTTCCAAGATGGTGAGAGCGTCCCGCATGGCCCCTTCGGAGGCTTTGGCGATGAGCCGGAGCGCTTCTTTTTCGGCGGGCACGTTCACGGCCTTTAAAATCTCCTCCATGCGCAGCACCACGTTTTTTTCGTCCAAGAATTTAAAGTCAAAGCGCTGGCAGCGGGAAAGCACCGTCTTTGGGAGCGCCTCGATGTTGGTGGTGGCCAGTATGAACACCACGTGGGCGGGGGGCTCTTCCAGCGTCTTTAAAAGGGCGTTGAAGGCCGCGGAGGTGAGCATGTGCACCTCGTCTATGATATACACTTTATACCGCCCCCCCACGGGCAGCAACTCGGCCCTGTCCACAATGTCCCGCACGCTGTCCACGCCGTTGTTGGAGGCCGCGTCCAGCTCCACGATGTCGATCATGGTGCCCTGAAGGGCGGCCTTGCAGTTTTCGCAGGCAAGGCAGGGCTCCCCTTCCTGCCGGTTTAAACAGTTGAGGGCGGCGGCCAGTATTTTGGCCGCGCTGGTTTTTCCCGTGCCCCGGGGGCCGGAAAAAATATAGGCGTGGGCGGGGCTGTCCTGCCGCACCTGGTTCCTTAATACCGCCGAGATCACTTCCTGCCCCTTGAGGTCGGAAAACTGCCGGGGGCGGAATTCCCGGTATAGCGCCTTATATGCCATGCTCGCTCCTGTCACTGCCGATAAACGGCAAAGAGTTGTCCATTTCAGTATAACACATTCCGCCTGAAAATCGAAGGCAAAACAAAAGCGCGGAGCATTTTCCGCGCTTTTTCTTTCTAAACCTTACTCTTCTCTCTCTTTGCCCATCATGAGAAAAGCCACCACGCCCGGGCCCGCGTGACCGCCGATGACGGGGCCAACATCCACCAGCCAGATGTTTTTAAACTCCAGCCGGGAGCCGATCTCTTCTTTCAGCGCTTCCGCCTGCTCCATGTTATCTCCGTGGCAGACCACCAGCAGCTCCTTGCAAATGTCGTCGTCCACATAGTTCTTGACCGCCAGATCAGCCAGGTATTTCACCACTTTCTTCCTGCCCTTGATCTTGTCGAACGCCACCACCCTGCCGTCCTTTGTGAGGGTCAGGATGGGCTTCAAGTCGAGCATGGTGCCGAGCGTGGCCGTGACGGTGGAAAGCCGCCCCGTTCTCTTTAAGTGCATGAGGCTGTCGACCGAGAAGAAATGAAGGCTCCGAAGCCTGTTCGCCTCCACCCACTCCTTGATCTCGTCAAAAGACTTTCCTTCCTCTTTCAGCTTGACGGCGTGGTACACTAAAATCCCCGCGCCCATGGCGATGCCCAGACTGTCCACGATGTCGATCCGGGCGTCCGGATAGTTCTCCAGCGTGGCAATGCGGGCGCTGTGAGCCAGCTCAAAATGAGAACTCAGCTTGTTGGAAAAGCAAATATATAATATATCCTTATTTTCTTTTATAATTGCTTCGAAAAAGTCCTGTATGTCCTGGGGCGGGCGCGTGGCCGTGGAAGCCTCCGCTCCTTCCCTGAGCCGGGTATAAAAATGCTTATAATCCGTGTTTCTGCCCAGGTCGAAGAGCTTTTCCTCACCGTCGAGCGTGTACGGCATCAGGAATACCGGGATATTGTGCGCATCCGCAAAAGTATAGGGTATCTCGGTATCAGAGTCCGTCATGATCACAAAATCTCTCATTTCCTTCCTCCTTCTTTCAGATTTATTTTTTGAATGCGGGCTTCTCTTTGTTTCAGATAGCCGCAAAAGGCTTCAAGGGTTCGGCTGGCCACCAGCTCTTCGGGGAAGGCACATTCCTCAAGGAGGCTGACCGCCTCGGAAAATTCCCCCACGCTAAAGCATATGTGGGCGTCGGTGGAGACGCAGATGCCGACTTCATGCTCCTTGCAGAGCTCCACGATCTTTTTGCAGTTGGGCCCGCTGCCCGGCCGGGCGGAAAAAGAGTGGGCGTTCACTTCCAGCATTTTCCCGAGCTTCTTCGCCTCTTGTACCACGGCCGGCTGGTCGATTTCAAAACGGGGATTGCCCGGGTGGCCGATGATGTCCACGTACGGGTCGTTCAGCGCGCCCAGCACGGCCTCCGTGTTCTCCCTCTTCGAGCCAGGTTTCATCACCACGTCGTGGAGGGAAGCGATGACGAATTCGGGTATACTCCGAAACCTCTCTTCCAGATCGATTGTCCCACGATAGTTAATGATATTCGCTTCGATGCCCCGAAATATCCGAACACCGTCAAATTCTTTTGGAAGCTGCTTTTGATAGGTGAGGCAGCGGGGGTATATGATGCCCTCCATGTCCCGGCAGTGCTCCGCCACCACAAAGCCCTGAAGTCCCCGTTTTTTGGCTACCGAAAGGTTTTCATAGACCGAAGAAAAAGCGTGTCCGCTGAAAACCGTATGGGTGTGCGTATCGACGAGTAATCTCATGGGCCCTCCAAAGCTGCATATATATAAAGATTATACCTTATGGGACAAAAGATTGCAACAACCGACAGTTTTCTACAAACCCCGCATGTGGGTGCGGGCATAGTGAAACAGATACTGCTGGGCGATGCCCCCGTAACCGCCGAACCGCTCTTTTAAAAACGCATGGAGCTCATCTTCCTTTTTGGGCGCAAAGGCATAAACCTCCTTCAGCACCTTTTTGATCCAGGTGTCCACGGGAAAGGCCTCTTTTTTGTTGAACGCAAACAGCAGGATGCAGTCGGCCACCTTGGGACCCACGCCCTTTAGTTTCAGAAGCTCTTTTTTGGCCTCGTCGTAGCTCATCCGGGAAAGGTCGGAAAGGGAAAAGCCTTCGCACACCGCTTTCGCCGTCTCATAAAGGTAGGGCGCCCGATAGCCCGCACCCAGGCGGAACAGCTCCTCCGGGCCCAGCCTGAAAAGCGCCTCGGGTGTGGGAAACGTGTAAAACGTCCGGCCCAGGCACTCCCTCTTCTCCCCCGCCGCGGCGCACAGGTTCTCCACGATGCTTTTGATCCGCTTCTCGTTATTGTTGGCGGATATGATGAAGCTCACCAGCGTTTCAAAAGGCTCCTGGTTCAGCAGCCGCAGGCCGGAGAATTCCCGCGCCGCCTCTTTTAAAATTTCGTCCTCTTCCGCAAAGGCGGGTAAACCCGGCCGTAAGGCAGGAACAGGTCAAAATAGTCGTACCACAGCATCTCATATTCTTCCTTTGTCACCGGGTAAAGGTCGATCCCGCCCGCCGGGTTGTCCGACACAAAGAGCCCTCTCCCTTTGGCCACGCCAAAATAACCCCCGTTACAGGGGTTGAAACGGAAAGCCTGGCCGCATTCGAAGACCAGTTTGCTTTTAATGCGCTCGCCTGTGACGCTCGCTTTATCTCCCGAAAAGACCGCCTGCATATTTTCCTCAAAAAAAATACCATTCCCGCGCCCTGCGGGAATGGTATCAAGATAACCTTAGTCCTGCGCCTGAGCGTCGTATACGCTCACTTTCTTCTTGTCTCTGCCGAGGCGCTCAAACCGCACGATGCCGTCCTGCGTGGCAAACAGCGTATCGTCGCTGCCTTTGCCCACGCCGTCGCCCGGGTGGATTTTAGTGCCCCTCTGCCTGACCAGTATATTGCCGGCAAGCACAAACTGACCGTCCGCCCTCTTTGCGCCAAGACGCTTGGATTCGCTGTCCCGTCCGTTTCTTGTGCTACCTACACCTTTCTTATGAGCCAAGTTCTATACACCTCACTTTACAAACAAACTTCTCTTTAGCCGATGGAGACGATTTCCACTCTTGTATAGGGCTGCCTGTGGCCTTGCTTCCTTCTGTAACGAGTCTTGTTCTTGTATTTGGCGATGATGATCTTCTTCTCTTTGTCATGGGCAAGCACTTTGCCCACAACCTTCACGCCGTCTACAACAGGCGAGCCGATCCGGCAGGTTTCGCCGTCTACCACCATGAGCGCATCGAAGTTCACTTCTCCGCCCACTTCCGCATCCAGCTTTTCCACGTCTACGAATCTGCCGGGCTCTACTTTATATTGCTTTCCGCCGGTCTTGATGATCGCGTACATTATATCGGATTTTCCTCCTCATATCAGTCTCGCCGATGGGGCATCCGCGCCTGCGCGCAGAATTTAATAAGCCCTTTTCGAGCGGCTAGGGTCAATTATAGCATGACCCCCTTACCCTGTCAACGGGAAAATCTGCAAAATAAAAGAGCCCTGAGGCCCTTTTATTTTATCATATTTTAGAGCAATATACAAAGCATGCCGCCGCTTCCTTCGTTCACCATGCGGGTCATGGCCTCCTGCAGCTTTTCCCGGGCTTCGTCGGGTATGCCCGTCATCTTCTGCATAAGCCCCTCCCGCACCATGTCGTACAGGGATTTCCCGAATATGTCCGTCTGCCAGATCAGATTGGGGTCCGCCTCGTATTCGTTTTGCAGGTGCTCGATGAAGTCCCGGGTCTGCTGCTCGGTTCCCACCGTGGGGTTTACCTCCGTCTGCACATCCACTTTGATGAGGTGCATGCTGGGGGCGGTGGCTTTCAGGCGGACGCCGTATCGGTTGCCCTGCTGCACCATCTCGGGGGCCTCCAGCATCACGTCTTCTATATTGGGCTGCACCACGCCGTACCCCGCATTGTCCACCTCTGAAAGGGCGGCTTTCAGCCTGTCGTACTGGGATTTGGCGAACACTAGTTCCTTCACGAGGGACATGAGGCATTTCTCATCCGTGATCTCCTGACCGCATTCCTCTCCCAGCACCTGATAGAAGAGGGAATGATCCACGTCGAGCGCCACGTTGATTTTGCCCTGGCCCAGCAGAATGTCCTTGATGCCGATGTTTTCAATGTACTCCGCCTCTTCAAAGGGCAGGGTCAGGTTGGCGAAGTCCTTCATGTGCTTCACTTCCCCGCTGGCCTCGGAGATTTTATTCATGATGTCGCTTAAGAGCCAATGCTCTTTTCCAAGGGAGCAGAGCCAGGCCGAAACCTGATAGTTCACCTGCTTCACGGGGAACTCGTAGAGCACGTCGGACAGGAGCGAGGTGATGTCGTCCTTCTCCAGGGAAAGCACGTTCATAAGGGCGACGGTCACGCCGTATTTGTCCGCCAGCTTATCCCGAAGGGCCTGCGTCTCCAGGGAAGAGGGCCGGGCCGAGTTTAGCACGATCACAAAGGGCTTGCCCAGCGCCTTTAGTTCGGACACCACCCGCTCCTCCGCTTTCACATAGTTTTCCCGGGGGATTTCCGTAATGGTGCCGTCCGTCGTCATCACGATACCGATGCTGGCGTGCTCATCGATCACTTTTTTGGTGCCGATCTCCGCCGCCTGCTCAAAGGGGATGTCGTGCTCAAACCAGGGGGTCGTGACCATACGGGGAGAGCCGTCCTCATGCTGCCCCAATACCCCCGGGATCATATACCCCACGCAGTCCACCATACGGACGGAAAGCTCCGCGTTGTCGTCTATTTTGATGTTGATGGCCTCTCCCGGCACAAACTTGGGCTGGGTGGTCATAATGGTCCGGCCGGAACCGCTTTGGGGAAGCTCATCCACCACCCTTGCCCGTTCGTTTTCGTCCTGAATACGGGGGATGACCAGGGCGTCCATCATCTTTGTGATGAATGTGGACTTACCCGTCCGTACGGGGCCCACCACACCAATGTAGATATCCCCTCCCGTCCGCTCCGAAATATCTTTATATACGTCATATGCCTGCATACATGCCCCTCCTGTAAACGGAATCTGAACTCTTAGAAAATATATGGCGTATAAAGAAGAAAAATTACAAATAAAAAAAGCGCGGGCGGACCCGCGCTTTTTTTGCTTAGAAAATGTTGGCTTTTTCCGCCTCCACCTGTTCTCTTGTGAGTCCGTTCTTCATCATGATATAGGTGAGGATGGTCTCAAAACCCAGGTTGGTGGGATAGTCATAATATGCGTATATTTTGGTGTATATGTCCGCATCCGCGCCCGAGCGTTCCCCGCCCTCTCTCGCCACGTCGGACACCAAAAAGCTTGCGGTGTTGATTTTGCTCACAGCCGCATCCTTCGAGAAGGTTAAAAGCACGCACTTTGCCCCCACTTCCGCCGCCGTTTTGGCAAAATCAATGAGCGTGGGCGTGCTGCCCGAGCCGGAGGAAAGCACCAGTACGTCCCCTTCCTTGATGGAAGGCGCGGTGGTGGCACCCACCACATAGACGTTTTTGCCCATCTGGGAAAGGCGGGAGCCGAAGTTCATGGCCGTCTGACGGGATCTGCCCCTTCCGGCCACAAACACGTTGTTGGCTCCGTCTATGATATCGGCAACCTCCTGAAGCTTTTCATAGTCGAACCTCTGCATGATGTCTTTTAAGGCTTCGACTGCCATTCTGGTTCTAAAATTTTCCATGCCGATCTCCTTTATTCGTATAAATTGCACGCTTCGCCCTGCATCTGTTCTTTCGAAACGCCCCTCTTCTTCATGAGGTACTGCACGATGCACTGATAAGCCAAGTTGATGGCGTATTCCGCATACAGTCCCGGATGCTTGGCAAGCCGGCTTTCGTCCACCTTCATCACATACTGAAGGGCGGCGAGGTCGCCTATCTGGGATTTTTCGTTTTCCGTGAAGAGCAGGATGTCCACGCCCAGCGCCGCGGCTTTTTTGGCAAAGGCCACCAGGGAAGAAGTGTTGCCCGAAGAAGAGCCGATGATGAACACGTCTCCCTTATGGATAGAGGGAGTGGACACGTCGCCCACCACGTGAGAGCGTATGCCCATCTGCTTTAACCGGGCGGCAAAGGTCACGATGTTGAGCCGCGACCGGCCAAGGGCGGCCACAAACACGCTGTTCGCCCCATCTATTTTATCCGCTATTTTCCGAAGCGCGTCCTCGTCCATCGTCTCGGCCACGATCTTCATTTCGGCCAGACGGTCTTCATGAAACCTGACTCTTGCCTTATAGGTGAGATGGGCGGACTGCTCCTGCTTTTTATTGGTTTCTTTAATCATAGTATTCTCCTGTCGTCCAATTAGAAAAGAACGGGCAGCTCGCGCTGCATGCGCTCATACGTTTTGCCGAGCTTTTTGCTCGCGTACATGACGATGGCTTCGCAGATCACGAACAGCGCCAGCTCGAAATACTCTTCTTCGATCAGGCCGCCCTCGGCTTTGCAGTCGAAGTAAAGCACTTCGGCGGCGTCTTTTTCAAGAGTGGAGCCCTTGGTCGGGGTGAAGAGGTCGTAGTCGATGTGGAGCTCCTTGCCTTTTTTCATAAAGGTGATGGAGGTCTTGTCTTCCCCGTCCACCGAGCCGATCAAAACCACGTCGCCCTCGTGCACGGAGGGGGTGGGGGGAGACTCTTCCAGACGATAGGCGCGCACGCCCATCTGCCTCAATCTGGAGGCCAGGCACATGAGCGCAAGGCCGGGCCGTCCCACGTCGGCCACCACAAAGACGTTGTCGGCAGCCACGATCCGGTCGGCAATCTTTTGAAGCACGGCTTCATCCAGGCCCTCGACGACTTTTCTTGTGCCTTTCACTGCTTTCGCACAATATTCTTTAATCATGTCAGTCTCCTTTTCAGCGGGCTATTGCAGGTTGGCATGGAGCGGGTTTTCGCCGGGGGTCAGCGTGATGCCCAGCCGATCCATGGAATAATGGGACATGCCCACGTCCATCACATACAGCACCGCCTGCTCGAACTGGGAGCCGATGGGCTGGATGGACTTGTCTTCCCTGGAGCCGGGCACGGGCACGTTCAGCTTCACAACGATGTCCGCCAGACTGCCGATGGAGGATTTTTCCGCGGCGGTGACCAGCACCACCTGGATGCCTCCGATTTCCTTCGCCTTCTTCACGGCGGTCAAAATGTTTTCCTCTTCGCCGCAGGCGGACACCACGATGAGGGCGTCTCCCGGCTTGATGGCGGGGGTGGCCACGTCGTTTACGATGAACACCCGGTAGCCGTGGTGCATGAGGCGCTGGGCATAGTATTTAATGGTGAGCAGATTCCGGCCGTTGGCGTGGAAGAATATCCGGTTGGCGCCGTGGACGGTGGCGAATACTTTTACCAGCGTCTCTTCGTCCAGCTTTTTGGTGGCCTCGTCTATTTCCTTCATGATCTGACCGGCTATTTCTTTGATCGACATCATAATCAGTTTTCTCCTTATAAAATTGGTATGCTCTTTTTTATTCCAGATTCGAGTGCAGGGGGCCGGCGCCGTCTCTTCTGCCCAGCCGCTGCTGTACGCAGGCGCGGAGCGCCCAGTCGAGCCCGTAGACCACGCAGCCGTCAAACAGCGCGCCCGGGGGCTGGATGGAATCCACTTCGTTCGAGCCGAAATGCACGGTGTAGTCCGCAAGTTTTTCCAGGGAGGAACCCTTGGCGGCCGTGGCCAGCAGCACCTTAATTTCGCCGATCTCCTTCGCCTTCTTGGCCATGAAGAGGCTCACGGGCGTTTCTCCCGTTTCGGAGACGATGAACAGCGTATCCCCCGGCTTGATGGCGGGGCAGGTGGCGTCCCCCACGATGTGGCTTCTGTAACCAAAGTGCTTGAGATACATGGCAAAGTTCTTCATGCAGAGCTCAGCCGTTCCCACGCCATGCAGGAAAATGCGGTTCGCTCCATGAATTTCGGCCACCATTTTCCAAAGTATGTCGTAATCCATGTCGCGTAAGGCCTGGCCGATCTCGTCTAAAATCGGATGGGCATATTCCTTGATCATACTGAATCCTTCCTCCTAACATATTTTAATGGAAAACCTTGATATCCACTCTTTTTTTATGATAGCACAATGCTCTATGCTCGGCAATCGCAAAGCCAATAAAAATGATGCGTATTTTACGCATCACGTTTTTTTCCGCCCGAGCGGATTTTATTTTCAGTGCCCGAAAGCAGGCGTTTGATGTTGGAGCGATGCCCCACGATACCCATCACGGCCAGCACCAGCACCACGATCCGAAGGTAAATGGTCACGTCCTGAAAAACGAGCACGGTCACCGCCTCGGCCAGGAGGCCCAATATGGAGCCGATGGACACAATCTGCGTGCAGGCGATCACCACCGCCCCCACGGCCACGATGGCAAGCGTGAAGGTGGGACGCATCACGAGAAACACCCCAAGGGTGGTGGAGATGCCTTTACCTCCCCGAAAGCCGTAATAGATGGGGCAGTTGTGGCCGATCACCACGAAAAACGCCGCCACGCTCATCCCCGGATCCCCCGCAACGAGCTTTGCCAGAAAGACGGCCAGCGCGCGCTTGAACCCGTCGAGAAAAAAGGTCAGAATCCCATAGCCCCAGCCATAGTTGCGGATCATGTTGGTGGCGCCGGCATTGCCGCTCCCGTATTTGCGCACATCCTCTTTTAAGGCGCTGTGGGAAATGATGAGGGCGGGAGAGATCGACCCCAGAAGATACGCCGCCACCGCCACCGCCGACAAAATCAAAACATCCATTTCAAAACCCTCTACACGCGTTTCAGACTGTTTTGCTTCAGATCTTTTCTCCCCGCTCCCGCAGCACGATCCGGATGGGCGTGCCCGAGAAGTCAAAGGTCTTCCGGAGATAGTTTTCCAGATATCGTTCGTAGGAATAGTGCATAAGCTTGGCTTCGTTCACAAAGAACACGAAGGTGGGCGGAGACACAGAAGCCTGCGTCATATAATAAATTTTAAGCCGCCTTCCCCGGTCAGAGGGGGGCTGCACCGCGTCCATGGCTTCCCGGAGGCAGTCGTTTAACACGCCCGTCGCAATGCGCCGCCTGGAGTTTTGAAGCGCCTGCTCGGCCAGCTCAAAGAGCCGGTCGATCCGCTGGCCCGTTTTGGCGGAGAGATAGACGCTGTCGGCGTAAGGCATGAAAGACAGCACGGCCGCGATGTCCTTCTTGTATTGTTCAATGGTAAAGGTGTCTTTTTCCACCGCGTCCCACTTATTCACGGCGATGACCGAAGGCTTGCCCTCTTCGTCCACGAACCCGGCGATTTTGGCGTCCTGCTCGCTCACGCCTTCCGTTGCGTCCACCAGCACCACCACCACGTCCGCCCGGCGGACGGAGGCCAAGGCGCGGATGGCGCTGTACCGTTCAATGGACTCGTCTTCTATTTTGCTCTTCTTTCTAAGGCCGGCGGTGTCGATGATGATATAGTCCTTGCCGTCCCGCTTAAAAGGGCTGTCGATGGAGTCCCGGGTGGTGCCCGGTATGTCGCTCACGATGGAGCGCTCCTGCCCCAGTATCTTATTGGCGAGAGAAGATTTCCCGGCGTTCGGCTTGCCCACGATGGCGATGCAGGTGGCCTCCCCCGCCTGCCGGTCTTCCACTTTGCTGATGTGGGAAATCACTTCGTCGAGGAGGTCTCCGAGACCCAGGCTCTGCTCGGCGGAGATGGTGAACACATTTCCGACGGCCATGCCGTAGAAATCGTAGGACATATCCATGTCCTTTTGGGACTCCACTTTGTTGATGACGGTGACCACGGGCTTTTTGGTCTTCCGAAGCATATCCGCCACTTCATAGTCCGCCCCCACCAGCCCCGTTTTGGCGTCCACGAAAAACAAAATCACGTCCGCCGCGTCGATGGCCAGTTCGGCCTGTTCCCGCATCTTTTTTAAGATCACGTCGCTGCTGTCCGGCTCGATGCCCCCCGTATCCACCAGGGTGAATTCGTAGCCCAGCCATTCCGCGTCCTGAAATATCCTGTCCCGGGTGACGCCCGGCGTGTCTTCCACGATGGCCACCCTTTTTCTGCATACTTTATTGAAAAATGTGGATTTGCCCACGTTGGGCCTGCCCACAATCGCCACAATCGGCTTTGCCATATCTTAATTCTCCTGTCCTTCCAGCATTTCCACAAGGGAGTAAGCGTCTGCACCCACGGGGATGCATTTCACCCCAAGCGATTGTTCCACGGCCCCCACGGTCACGCCGTCAAGAAATATGTCTTCCCCCTGCCGAAGCATGACCTTTGGCAGGATGAGCGCTTCTCCCAGCTCTTTTCCCTTGAGCTCCCGGATGATGTCACCCCCCGTGATGAGGCCGGTGACAGTGATACTCTCGCCAAAAAATGCGTTTTTGATGGGGTGAACGGCAATCTCCGCTCCCATTTTTTCTTTTATTTTATCCGCAGCCTCTTTTAAATAAGGAGCCGCGTCCACGCCCGACAGCAGGGACAGCCGGGCATATTTCGCCCGCCCCGCCTCTGAGAGGGCGGACATAAGCTCGTCCCGAAACAGCGCCACGAGGCCCACCCCGTCTTCCAGCTGCATGAATCCCTCGTATGCCTCCGCGGGAGGAAAAGGCTTTTTAGCCTTGATATAAAGCTCGTCCGCGCAGAACACGAACCGCCTGCCGTATTCCTTTAAAAGCCGCTGCTGCCACTTTTCCGCAACGTCGACGATCTCCCCCGCCGTCTTCTCGTCGATGGGCTGAAGACCGGGAAGCCCCTCTCTGTGGCCTGTGAGCCCCACGGGCACCAGCGCCAGGGAAAGGGCGTTCGGCATGAGGGCGGACAGCTCCAGGATGGTCTTTTCCAGCACGAGCCCGTCGTTGATGCCCTTGCAGAGCACAGCCTGGCAATTAAACATTATACCTGCTTTTTTAAGACTATGCAAACGGTTCATGAGGCCGCTCTTCTGGTTTCCCAAGAGAAAAGTGCGCACATTTTCGTCCGTGGCATGGACGGAAATGTTCAAGGGCGAGGGCTTGCGCCTTAAAATCCGCTGAAACTCCACCTCCGAGACGTTTGTGAGGGTGACGTAATTGCCCACCACAAAGGAGAGGCGCCAGTCGTCATCCTTAAAATAAAGGGAACTCCGCATACCCTCCGGAAGCTGATCCACAAAGCAGAAGATGCAGTTGTTGATGCAGCCCCTGTTTACCCCGAGCCCATCCGCTTCAAATTCGACGCCGAGAGGCTCCTCCTCCCCTTTTTGGAGGGCATATTGAACCACCTTGCCCTCCTCTTTCAGGACAGAAAGCTCCAGCGTTTCCCGGGACTCGAAAAACAGGTAGTCGATGATGTCGATCGCCCGCTCGCCGTTTATTTTTAAGATCACATCCCCGGGAGAAAGGCCCATCTCCCGGGCAATGCTTTGTTCGTAAACCTCTTTAATTTTCAGCATTTTAAAGCACGAATCTGGAAAGATCCCTGTCCTTTAAGTAATCCTTCATGTGTTCGTCCACGTATTTTTTGTCGATCTTCACGTCCACCGGCGGGAACACGTTGCCCGCGTTAAAGGAGATGTCTTCCAGCAGGTTTTCCACGATGGTGTGGAGCCTCCGGGCGCCGATGTTTTCCATGGTGCTGTTGGCTTCGTACGCGTAACCGGCCATGGCTTCGATGGCTTCCTCGCTGAAGGAAAGCCGGATGCCGTCCGCCTCCAAAAGAGCCGTGTACTGCTTGATGAGGGAGTTTTGGGGCTGGGTCAATATTTTCACAAAGTCTTCTTTCAGCAGGGGCTTTAAATCCACCTGTATGGGAAACCGTCCCTGAAGCTCGGGGATGAGGTCGGAAACTTTGGACACGTTAAACGCCCCGGCGGCGATGAAGAGCATATGATCTGTCTTCACCGGGCCGTATTTGGTGGTGACGACGCTCCCCTCCACGATGGGGAGAATATCTCGCTGCACGCCCTCCTGGAAATATCCGGACCCACGCCTTTACTTTTGCCGGCGATTTTATCGATCTCGTCAAAAAAGATGATGCCGCTCTGCTCCGCGTTTTCAATGGCGGTCGCCACCACTTCGTCCATGTCGATGAGCTCTTCGGCTTCCTCTTCCTCCAGTATCTTTCTGGCTTCGGACACGGGCACTTTTCTGGTCTTGGTCTTTTTGGGAAGGATGCCCGAAAACATTTCGCCCATGTTGATTTCCGAACCGATCCCGGCGATTTCAATGCCCACGCCGGAATTGTCTTCCACCTCCACTTCCACGATCACATTCTCAAAGGCGCCCGACTGAAGCCCGGCCAGCACCTCTTCCCGCTTGGTCGTCTTCTTCTCTTTTTCCTCGGGGGTTTCGGGAGGTTTGCCCGGGGGAAGCATGGGGTTAAAGAGCATCTGGAAGGGATTTTCCCCCCGCCTGCTCGCCCCTTCTCCCATGAGAATGTCCGCCAGGCGCTGTTCGGCAAGGGCCGCCGCCCGTTCCCGCACGGCCGCCGTCCTCTGCTTTTTCACCATGCGGATGGAGGCTTCCACCAAATCCCGCACCATGCTCTCCACGTCTTTTCCCACATAGCCCACTTCCGTAAATTTGGTGGCTTCCACTTTCACAAAAGGCGCCTGCACGATTTTGGACAGGCGGCGGGCAATCTCGGTTTTGCCCACGCCCGTGGGCCCGATCATGATGATGTTTTTGGGGGTGACGTCTTCCCGCAGGCTTTCATCCAGCAGGCTCCGCCTGTACCGGTTCCGAAGGGCGATGGCCACCGCCCGCTTGGCGTCCTGCTGGCCCACGATATATTTGTCGAGCTCGGACACGATCTGTTTGGGCGTCAGGTTTTCCATATTACACCTCCTCCAGTGTGATATGGTCGTTTGTAAAGACGCATATCTCCGAAGCGATCTGCATGGCCCGCTCGGCGATTTCCCGGGCGGAGAGGGAGGTGTTGTGCACCAGCGCCTTGGCCGCGGCGTAGGCATAGGCGCCTCCCGAGCCGATGGCCAGCACGCCCTCGTCCGGCTCGATCACTTCCCCCGTGCCCGAAACCAGCACCAGGCTTTCCTTGTCCGCCGCGATGAGCATGGCTTCCAGCTGGCGCATCATCTTGTCGTTCCGCCACTCTTGGGCCAGCTCCACCGCCGCGCGGAGAAGCGCGCCGCTGTACTGCTCCAGCTTTGCCTCAAAACGCTCGGAAAGCGTAAAAGCGTCCGCCACCGAACCCGCGAACCCCACCACCACTTTCCCTTCGTATAATCTTCTCACTTTTATTGCGCCGTGCTTCAGGATGGTCTTTTCGCCCATGGTCACCTGACCGTCTCCCGCCACTGCGCATTTGCCGTCTCTTCTCACGGCTACAATTGTCGTTCCGCTGAACTGCGTCATCTGTTTTCCCCTTCAAAATTCCGGAGTTTTTCTTTATATTCCTCTATTTCCACGAGGGCTTCTTTCGCCGCCCGTTCCCGTCTCTCGCCTCTTTTTCCCTTTTTCTCCGCCGGCTCTTCCATGATCCCAAAGTTGATGTTCATGGGCTGAAAATCCGCCGAAACGCTGCCGCTCACATAGGCCGCGAGAGCACCCACGGCCGTCTTCTTTGAAAGAAGCGGCGGCTCTTTTCCCGCCGCCTGATAAGCCGCGCAGATGCCCGCGTACAGTCCGCTGGCCGCCGACTCCAGATACCCCTCCACGCCCGTGATCTGCCCGGCAAAGAAGATGTTTTTCCGCTCTTTTAACCGATACCGCCCGTCAAGAAGCCTGGGGGAGTTGAGGTAGGTGTTTTGGTGCATCACCCCGTACCGGGCGAACTCCGCGTTTTGAAGGCCGGGGATCAGGGAAAACACCCGCTTCTGCTCGCCAAACTTCAAATGGGTCTGAAAGCCCACCAGATTGAAGAGCCGCCCCTCCTCGTCTTCCTTTCTAAGCTGCACCACGGCATAGGGGTCGGGAAACCTGTCGTTTTTCAGGCCCACCGGCTTGCAGGGGCCGAAAAGCAGCGTCTGATACCCCGCTTTTGCCATCACTTCCACGGGCATGCACCCGCTGAACACCCGATCGTTTTCAAAGCCTTTCATCTCCGCGCAGTCCGCCGAGATGAGCGCCTCATAAAAAGCGTCGTATTCCTCCCTCGTCATGGGGCAGTTCACATAGTCGCTTCCCCGGTCGTACCGGGAACCCCAGAACACCCTGTCAAAGTCGATGCTCTCCCGGGTGACGATGGGGGCGGCGGCGTCAAAAAAGTGGAGATACGCCTCTCCCGCCAGCTCGTGAATGGCCGGCAGCAACGCCTCTGAGGTGAGAGGTCCGGTGGCCACGATGGTGATGCCGGAAAAATCCTCCAGCTCCTCCTGTTCGCGCTGGGTTATATGTATATACGGATGGTTCTTTATGTATTCTGTAATAAAATCGGAAAAGGCATGGCGCTCCACCGCCAGGGCTCCGCCTGCGCTCACCCGGTTGGCGTCTGCCGCGCGCATAATGAGCGAATCAAGTGCCCGCATCTCTTCTTTTAACAATCCGGCGGCGTTGGCCAGCCGGTCGGAGCGGAGAGAGTTGGAGCATACCAGTTCGGCAAAGCCGCCTAACTGTGGGCAGGGTCTTCCGTTCCGGCTTCATTTCAATGAGCTCCACAGAAATCCCCCGGAGCGCCAACTGATGGGCGGCTTCGCATCCGGCCAGCCCCGCGCCGATGACCCGCGCTTCAGACATTCTTCTCAGCGTCCTTCTTGACCTTGGATTTGGCGGCGTTGGTGGGGCAGTTCTCGTTGGAGCACTTTTTATAGGTGATCCGCCCCCTGCCGTGCTTCACCACCAGATAGCTGCCGCAGGCGGAACATTTATCCTTGGTGGGCATATCCCAGGACACAAAGTCGCAAGCGGGGTATTTTTCACAGCCGTAGAAAATGTTGCCCTTCTTGGAGCGGCGCTCAATGATCTTGCCCCCGCACTTGGGGCAGGGAACGTCGATCTCCTTCACCACCGGCTTGGTGTTTTTACACTCGGGATAATTGGGGCAGGCGATAAACTCGCCGAACCGGCCCGTTTTGTACACCATCTCCGCGCCGCACAGCTCGCACTTCATGCCCGCGGGGCGGTCGGGCAGCTTCACGTGCTCCACTTCCGCTTCCGCCTTCAAAAGCTCCTGCTGGAAGGGGCCGTAAAAGCCGTGGAGCACCTCTTTCCAGTTCTTCCCTTCGGATTCGATGGTGTCGAGTTTCTCCTCCATGTCGGCGGTAAAAGCCACGTCCACAATGTCCGGGAAATTTTTCTCCATCAGCCCGGTCACGATTTCGCCCAGCTCTGTTGGGAGGATAACCCGTTTATCCTTTTTCACATACTTCCGCTCCAGTATGGTGGAGATGATGGGCGCGTAGGTGGACGGCCGACCGATCCCCTTTTCTTCCAGGGTATGAACCAGGGAGGCCTCGGTGTATCTCGGCGGAGGGGAGGTGAAGTTCTGCTTGGGGGTGATTTTCACGGCCTTGCAGACGTCCCCTTTTTCCATGGGGGGCAGGGTGGCGTTCAGGTTTTCCTCTTCCTCCGCCATCTCCTTATACACGGCCCGGTAGCCCTGGAACTTGATTTTGGAGAAGTTGGCCTTGAACACATATCCGTCCGCCTTTAATTCATAGCTCATGGTGTCGTACCGGGCGGGGGTCATCTGGCTGGCCAGAAAACGGGTGTAAATCAGGTTGTAGAGCTTATACTGATCGGCGTTCAGCCTGTCTTTGATGCTCTGGGGGGTATACTTGATGTACGTGGGGCGCACGGCCTCGTGAGCGTCCTGGGCGTTTTTTCTGCCCGCATAGAAGTTGGGCTTTTCAGGCACATACTCCGCTCCGTAGTTTTTGGCGATGTATTCCCGGGCCGCTCCCTGCGCTTCGGAGGAAACCCGGGTGGAGTCCGTCCGCATATAGGTGATGAGACCCACCGTCTCGCTCTCGCTCACCTTGACGCCCTCGTACAGCCCCTGGGCCACCATCATGGTGCGTTTGGTGGTAAAGTTGAGCTTTCGGGCCGCGTCCTGCTGGAGCGTGCTGGTGGTGAAGGGCACGAAGGGCCGCCGTTGTTTTTCGGACTTTTTTACGTCCGTGATGATAAAGTCTTCCCCTTCAATGCTGTCGAGGATTTTTTTGACTTCCTCTTCGCTCCCGGGCACGATTTTCTTTGTATCCCCGAAGAACACGGCGGAAAAACCGTTTTTCCCCTTGTCGTCCACCAGGTCGGCCACAATGGTCCAGTATTCCTGGGATTTAAAATTGCGTATCTCGTTTTCCCTGTCCACGATCAGGCGGACGGTGACGGACTGCACCCGTCCGGCGCTCAGCCCCCTCGCCACCTTGCTCCAAAGGAGGGGGGAAAGTTTGTAGCCCACCAGCCGATCCAGCACCCGCCGGGCCTGCTGGGCGTTCACCCGGTTGATGTCGATGTCCCGGGGGTGTTTGATGGCCTCCTTCACGGCGGTTTTGGTGATTTCGTTGAACTCGATCCGCCGGATGACTCCCTTTTCGCCTTTTACCGAAGAAAGGGCATTGGAAATATGCCAGGAGATGGCTTCGCCCTCCCGGTCGGGGTCGCCGGCGAGGTACACTTTTTCCGCCGCCGCCGGCCTGTTTTTCAGTTCGTTTAAAATGGGGGTGCGCCCCCGTATGACGAATAATTGAGGCTCAAAGCCCTTTTCCACATCCACGCCCAGCTTGCTTTTGGGGAAGGTCGATCAGGTGCCCGTTGCTGGCCGCCACCTTATACCCGCGCCCAAAAACTTCTCAATGGTCTTGGCCTTGGCGAGCGACTCGATCACCAGATTATATTTTTCCCGTCCGACTGGCTTTTTGCTTTTGCCATCATTTCCTCCGGTCGTCAGTTTTTTATGCCAAATCTATTTCCGGCCAGCCTTTCCGACAAAGCCCTTGATTTCCATCTTGGTCAGGGTCAGATTCACGGTCTTCGTCGAGTCTGTTTGCTCCATCAGCTCTTCCAAGCCCATATCGCCCTTTAAAAGCAGATTATACAGGCGGCCTTCAAAAATCAAGCCCAGCGGGCTTTTTATTCTCCTGGGCGGGCGCCTGAAGCGCGTCCCACCCGTAATAAGAGAGCACGTCTTTCGCCTCCCGGCAGGGAAACGCCCCGTCCAAGATCAGCTTGTTCGGAAGCTGATACCGGTCTTCTTTTTCTTCCGAAGGCACGGCGAAAATGTCCCTGTTCTCCTCCCCCGCGTGGCGCACGGTGATGCTGGTGCCGCTTTTTAGCCCGCCTTCTCCCACGATCACCGCCCGGCCCATGCCGTTCATGATCCGGTTGCGGATGGGAAAGTTGGTGCCAAGAGGCGGCATGCCGAGAGGATATTCGCTCAAAACCGCGCCGTCTTTGATGATCTGTTCATAAAGCTTCCTGTTTTCCCTTGGATATACCACGTCCACGCCCGAGCCCAGCACGGCGACGGTCACGCCCCCGCCGTCCAGCGCGCCCAGATGGGAGGCGCTGTCGATGCCCCTCGCCATGCCCGAAATAATGGTGACGCCGCTTTGCGCCAGCTCCTTTGCGATGCGGCGGACGTTCTTAAACCCGCTTCTGGAAGGAGACCGGCTCCCCACCATGGTGACGGCCTTGGCCGTCAGCCGGGCAATATCCCCTTTCACATAGAGCATGGCCGGAGGCTGCATGATCTCCTTCAGGGAAAGGGGGTAATTCTTATTGAGTATGGTTAAAACGCTCACCTGCTTTTTGGAAAGCTCCGAAAGCTCCTGCTCGATCACGTCCATATGCGCCCGCCGCAGCAGGTTTTCCTTTGCGGGGAGGAGCTTGTGAAGGGAAAAATCAATCCGCTCGGGATGAGAAAACAGCTCTTCCAGCCGGACGCCGTCCTGCACCAGCAGGACGATTTTCTCAAAGCTCATGCCCGGCGCGGAGGCCAGCCAGTACCAGTGCTTTTCATAGTCGGCAAGCATGTCAGTAACCTCCCCAATATTTTCTGTCCAGTGTGCGGTATTGAATCGCTTCGGCAATGTGCTCTTCCTTGATGTCCCCGCTCCCCTCCAGGTCGGCGATGGTGCGGGCGGCCATGAGGATCCGCCTGTAAGACCGGGCGCTCATGTGCATGCTGGTAAAAGCGGCCCGCAGCAGCGCCGCGGCGGCTTTTCCGATGGGACAGTACCGCTCAAACAAATCTCCCTTGAGCTGGCTGTTGGAATAAATGCCCTCTCCCCGATACCGGTTCAACTGAATTTCCCGGGCCCTGTCCACCCGAGCCTTGATGTCCGCCGAGCTCTCCTCATGGGAGGACTTTTCCAGCTCGGAATACTTGGGCCGGGCCACTTCGATGTGCATGTCGATCCGGTCGAGAAGGGGCGAGCTCACTTTGGAAAGATACCGGGCGATCTCGTGGGGCGTGCAACGGCACGCCCGCTCCGGGTCCCCATAGTTTCCGCAGGGGCAGGGGTTCATGGAGGCCACCAGCATAAACCGGGCGGGGTATTCCACTTTCACGTTCACCCGGGCGACGGACACAAATCCGTCTTCTATGGGCTGGCGGAGCGCCTCCAGCGTCTCCCGCTTGAATTCGGGAAGCTCGTCCAAAAACAGCACGCCTCCGTGGGCCAGGCTCACTTCCCCCGGCTTCGCCCGCTGGCCGCCGCCCGTAAGCGCGGCGGTAGACGCGGAATGGTGCGGGCTTCGAAAGGGGCGCCTCGAAATGATGCCCTCTTTCAGCTCGCCGCTCACGGAGTGTATTTTGGTGATTTCAAGAGCCTCCTCAAAGCTGAGGTTTGGAATGATGGAGGGCACGGCCCGGGCCAGCATGGTCTTTCCCGAGCCGGGCGGCCCGATCAGAAGCACATTGTGATTGCCGGCGGCGGCGATTTCCAGCGCCCTCTTTGCCGCTTTTTGTCCCTTAATATACTTAAAATCCGCCTCTTCCTTCAAAGGAACTTCTTTGTAGCGCATGGGAGGCGCGAAAGGGAGGGGTTTTTGGCCGTTTAAAAATTCCGCCAGTTCATACAGATCAAGCACGGGCAGAATGTCCATACCCTCCACATAAGCCGCCTCTTCGGCGTTTTCAAAGGGCAGCACGATGGTTTGAACGCCCCGTTTTTTCGCGTCGATCACCATGGGAAGCACGCCGCTCACCCGCCGCACTTTGCCGTCCAGGGAAAGCTCGCCCAGAAAGGCCGCCTGTTCCAGCTCTCCCGGCCTGGCCTGCCCGGTCACGAACAGGATGCCCGCCGCAATGGCCAGGTCGTAAATGGGCCCTTCCTTCCGCTGATCCGCCGGGGCCAGGTTCACCACGATCCTGCTCACGGGGTATTCAAACCCGCTGTTCTTGATGGCCGAGCGCACCCGCTCCTTACTCTCTTTCATGGCCGCGTCGGGCAGACCCACGATTTCGTAATAGGGAAGGCCGGCGGAATGATCCACTTCCACGTAAACCGGATAGCCAGCCAGCCCCGAAAGCCCGCAGCTAAGCACGCGCGCAAGCATCCCGTTCCTCCTTCCGCTTTTCCCGGAACGCCCAAAACTTATTCCCGAGATAGTTGGTGGAGAAGGAGAACGCAATGGATATGAAGTACACCAGCCACACCTCCATGTTGAGCAGACTGCTGAACACGTACATCGAAGTGAGAGACATCGTCTGAGCCGCCAGATTGACGATGATGAACTTGACCAGGGTGTTTTTGCCCCGGCTCTTTATAAAGGTAAACTTCCGGTTGAGCAGATAGCTCACCACTGCGCCCACGGTATAGGAAGCAGCTTTGGAGAGCACTTCGTGCACGCCGCTCACCTGATACAGAATCGTAAAGACGGCAAGGTCGCACAGCCATGCCGCCTGGCTGCAAAACATGAATTTCAGAAACTGCCAAAGCTCCGCTTTTTTTAGTTTCATAATCCTCCCATCAGATCGGCCAGGTGGGGTACCACTGGATGAGATAGAGCCAATCCTTGCTGGCCAGCATGCCCGTGTTGGCGGGATAAAAGGCGGCAAAGAGTATCACCGCAAGAGCCACATAGGCATAGAAAGCCTTCCTGCCCCAGGGGTAATTTTCAATCAGATGCCGGAAAGCATAGAGCGTGATCAAAATCAGGAAGGGCACCACCGCAATAATGACATATAGAAAACTTCCCGGGTGACAAGCATCCGAGGGTAAATATCCCATGAGGGCGGCCACGCTTATAAAAGGCAGCCCTTTGAATTTTAAGCTCCCCTCCCCGCTCTTCCGTATGCCGATGAGATAGAGGATGGAGAGAAGGCCGCCTATCCAGATAAGCGGGTTCCCCATGCACCAGAGCACGCCCGCGTAGCCTTCGGGGGTGCCGTCCGCCCGGAAAGAAGAAGACGGGCCGAATGGTAAAGAATAGGTATATGCCCCCCGACCTTCTGATAAGAGTGGAGCTTTTCCGTGGCCAGCTTGCCGTGGTAGCTCAGCATGTACTTCTGGTTTTCCAGGATGCCCTTGATCCGAAGCTGCCCGGAGTGAGCTCATAGAGAATATAAGACAGGCAGTATACGAATACGGGGATCAGGATGAACACCACCACGCAGAACAACAGCGTCGTCCAGAGCTTCTTTTTATAGAGGAACCGCGTCCCCGAGCCCGCTTCCTTCGCGTAGAGATACTCCTGATAGCGGCTGTACACGCTCTGGAAAAAAGAGTATGGCGAGGCCGCCTCGGCGTAGATGCAGATCCACTTGTTGGCCGCTCCGAGCAAAAGAACACCCCCGACAGGGCGAGGGCAGCAAGCCCTTTTACGAGAATCCCTGTTGAGATTGACTGCTGCGTATACCGGTACATGAATAGGTACATGAGGAGGATGAAGAAGATGCTGTAACTGTCGATGGTGGCGATGCGGGTCAGGCTGAAATGCATAAAGTCGGCGGCAAAAAGGATGGCGGCCGCGGCGGCAAAGACCCTCTTTTTCAGCAGCATTTTTGCGAACAGGTAAATGACAGGCAGCATGAGCACGCCAAAAAGAGCCCGACGCCCATAAACCGCCAGCCGAAGGGATTAAAGCCAAAGAGCCGGATGCCGAGCGTAATGATGCTCTTCAAAGGAGGCGGATGGGTGATTTCATAGGGGTAGATGCCGTGCATGTATTCATGAAAGCCGTGCGGGCGTGATAAATCTCGTCAAAATACATCTCGGTCATGTAGTCCGTGGTTTCGAAGAAGACTTCATTCTGCTCGTCGATCAGATAATCCGCGTCTGCCACTTCCCCTTTCAATGGAGACTGGCGGATTTCACCGGGCAGGCGATGGTTTTGCTGGTCGAACACGCCCACTTCGCGGAGTTCCAGCGTGCCCGACGAATACACCAGCTTAACGTATTTGATCTCATCCCATATATCCCACCATCTCCCAGCGGAACATGAGGCGGTACTGGTGATTCACCAGCCCCTGAGACACTTCCGTGTAGCCCTCCCCGTCAAGGGAATAATAGACCCGGAAGGTGCCCTGGCAGTAACCCGTGTATCGCCGAGGCTGGCCCACCTCCGCCGGTTCCGCAAGCTCGATCACGGCCACTGCGCTCTCCCCGTCTTGAAACACCGTCCCCTCTTCGGGTATGTTGGTGCTCCCGGGTTTCGAAGGCAACGACGGCGTAAACGGCGGTGATGAGGAGCATAAGGAGCACGTCCCACCTGCCGATGAGCTTTTCTTTTTGGGTGGGTTCCGCCAGCCGGGCTTCCGCCGCCTGGCAGGCCCGCCTGTGAAAGCTCATGCGCTCCACGGGCTCCACTTTCAGGCCGTCCGCCCTTCTTGACTGGAGCACCGCAAAGGCATAGTAAAAGAAGGCGGCCATGCTGAGAAGCGCCAGCACAAACTGCATGGAAAAGGGCACCTGAGCGGGGCCGTAAGCGTAGATGCCGTAAAGGTTCAGGAGCCCGGCGGAGCAGAGGCGCAAGAGCGGAGAGCAGCAGGCGCGGAATTGCGCACGGCGGCGGTGGCGGCAATGCGGCTGCCAGTATGCGGTTTTCCGCTTCCGCAAAAGTAAACGTCAACACGCCCATGGCAAGGCGGAGGCCGTGAGGAACACGTCTTTCGTCTTGCAGTAAAACACGCAGGCGGCCAGCAGGGAGAGGGCGCCGGTATGCCCGCGATCACCAGATTGTTTCCCGTGAGGCTCACAATATTGAACGTGAAGAACTTTCCGGGCGTATCCTCCGACGCAGTTCTGAAAGACGTAAAAAATCAATTGCCCTTCAAGAAAGGCGAAATGAGGATGTAGGCCGCCGCCGAGGCAAGGAGCATATAAAGCGCCTGGAGGAGGACTTTTTTTCCGCCGCTCTCTTGCAAAACGTCCCGGACGAGCACAAAGGGTAGAGAGGGGCACAGAGCCAGCGCCCATACGTTCGAGGAACGCCAGAGTCAAAAGGACCGCCAGGCCACGCGCTTTTTTCTGATCCGAGATAAAGACGCCTGGCCAAAAACGAAAGCGCAGAAGGGGCTCCCCTTTTCCGGCGATGAGGCCGGAATCGAACGAACACAGGCACAAGAGCGCCATGCCCGCCATTAAGACCGCCGTGCTCTTGTTAAGCTTGCGGGCAGTGATTTTGTGCAGGAGAGGGCGAAGCAGATCGGCCGACCTGGCCGGACACCTGAGCAGCAGCCCGAAAGCCGCCGAGTCGAGGGAGAGGGAAAAGATGCTTCGAAGCGCCCCGGCCACGTAGAGAAGCAGGGCGTACAGGGGCGGGTAAGCCGAAAAAGCGGCGGAAGCGTAAAAGGCGGGAAGGCCGTTTTCATAAGCGCTGATAGCCGCGTTTTTAAGGGCGGACATGTCATCCGTATAGCCTGAATATTTAAAGGTGATATAAATTCTTAAAAGAGCCGCGGCGGCAAACAAGCCGTAAAACACCCATCTGCCTCCGGCAAAGCGGGCAAGCCGCCCCGCCCACTTGCCCGTGAAAGCCAGATAAAACGCCGCGCACAAGAGCGTGGCAAACAGCGCCGCACCCAAATGATCGTAAGAGATGCCCTCCCGCTCGTGGGCGATCCGGTCTTTCCGCTCGATCGTCCCCGAGCTGATGAGAATGGGCGAAAAGTCCTGATCCGTCGAAAGGCTGCCCACAAGGGTGAAAGAACTTGTCCCTTCGGCAAACTTCTCCACTTTTTCCAGGGTGATGTGGCCTACGTACATCGTGCCCGTGCACTGGTCGTTTTCCGCGCCCATGCCCACCCGGAACACATAGGTTTGGCTCGCGTCTTTATTTGTGCGCAGGTTGAGCGTTAAAGCGACCCACTCCCCGCCCGTGTCGTAGAGGGGTTCGGTGGCCGCCAGCTGCCCGTCGATACCCAAATGGACGCCCGGAGGGCCGCCCGCCACATTTTCCGCCAGCACCTTTGCGGAGAGGACGTAGCAGCTGTCCGCCTCCAGCGCCAGTTCCTGGCTTAAAAGGGCGAAACCCTTCTCGTCCACCGTCAGGCGGACGGCGTTCCCTTCCAAAGACCAGTCGGCGTTTTTCACATAGAGGGCATACCCGGCGGGCCGGCCGCTTTGCCACACGTCCAGATCCCCGTTTTCCAGGGCGAACACCCGCCCGGGGGTCAGCGTGAGCAGCAGAACCAGCAGGAAAACCGCCAGCTTTTTAAATGATTGACGCATAATTACTCCCACATGTCGGCATTTTTAATATAGTTTATATGATACTTCCCATTTTCATCCACATAAATATCCGCCACATCAAAACGCATGGGCCGGTTGAGAAATCCCTCCCCGGCGGCAAAGGCCTCCGCCGTCCGAAGAAGCGCCCGCTTCTTTTTCCCGTCCACCGCCTCCGCCCCCGTGCCGAAGGAGCGGCTGCGCCGGGTTTTCACTTCCAGGAAGACGAGCGTATCCCCCTCTTCCGCAATGATGTCGATCTCTCCGCCCCGTATTAAAAAGTTTCGCGCCAGCACCCGCATGCCCTCTTTTTTAATATGCCGTTCGGCCGCGTCTTCGCCCTCTTTGCCCAGTGCCCGGTTATTCATGGAGCACACGCTTTAAAAAGCTCCGCCTGTGGATGGGGCAGGGTCCGTACTGCTCGATGGCCGCGAAATGGGCGGCCGTGCCGTAGCCCTTGTGCTGCTGAAATCCGTATTCCGGATAAAGCGCGCCGTAATCCTGCATAAGCCTGTCCCGGGTGACTTTGGCCAGAATGGAAGCGGCGGCAATGGAATAGATTTCCGCGTCCCCGTGTTTCACGGGGGTGTAGGACAGCTCCAGCCCGGTGATGTAGTCCGCATACAGGTAAAAAGGCTGGCGCAGCTGCTCCACGGCCCGCTGAAAGGCCAGCCGGGCGGCGTTTAAGATATTGAGCCTCTCAATTTCCTCCACGCCGGCCACGCCGATGCCGTAGCACACCGCCCGGGAGACGATCTCCTGATACAGCCGTTCCCGCTTCTTTTCCGTGAGCTTTTTGGAGTCGTCCACCCCTTCGATGAAACTCTTCGTGGGCAAGATCACCGCCGCGGCCACCACCGGCCCGGCCAGGGGGCCTCTCCCCGCCTCGTCCGCGCCCGCCATATAGAGGCCTTTTTCCGCATATTCCAGTTCCAGTCTGTAAAAATCCTCATGCATGCTGGTATTCCTCCGGGCTTTCCATGGAAAACCGGCCGATTTTGCCGTTTTTAAACTCGTCCAGCAGCGTCAGGCAGCCCCGTTCGTAATCCGCCGCGCCTCCCTTTAAAAGAAATCCCCTGTTTTTGCAGATGAGTTCAATGAGGCCCGTTCCCGTCTCCGGAAGCTCCTCCGCCTTGTAGCGGGCTTTTAAAAGCTCGGGCGCTTTTTCAATGAGAAGCCCCGCCAGATAGAGGGCAAAAGCCTCCTCGTCCAGTATCTCCTGGCGCACGCTCCCCAAGAGGGCGATTTTGACCCCCGTCTGTTCGTCTTTTATTTTAGGCCAGAGGAGGCCGGGGGAGTCGAGAAGCTCCAGATAAGGGGTGAGCTTCACCCAGGAAAGCCCTCGGGTAAGCCCGGGCGTGTTCCCCTCTTTCAGCTTTCTCTCTCCGGCCAGCCTGTTTAAGATGGCCGACTTGCCCACGTTTGGGATGCCGCACACCAGCGCCCGCACCGTTTTGTTCACGCCTTTTTTCCGATAACGCTCGAATATCTCATTTCCCGCGGCTTCGATCTCCCGCAGGAGCTTCCGCTTGTCGCCCGATGCGGCGGAGTAAGAGACGGCGTACGCCCCCTGCCCCCGAAAATGGGAAAGCCACCGTTTTGTGACGGCGGGGTCGGCCAAATCTTCCTTGTTCAGCACATACATCCGCTCCTTGCCCGAAAAGAGCTGGTCGAAATCGGGGTTTTTGGTGCTTCTCGGGGCGCGGGCGTCCAGCACCTCCACCACCAGGTCGATGAGCTTCAGCTTGTCCTTCAAAGCCCGCCTGGCTTTCGCCATATGGCCGGGATACCAGTTTACATTCATATGATCTCCTATAAAACGTGCTCCACCTGGGGCAGCGGTATTTTAAACACCTTCCGCCCGAGGAACAGGCTCAGGGCAAAGAAACCGAGCGCCCCCAGCATGATGAGGCCCACGAGCTTATAATACTCGACGATGCCGATGCTTTCCAGCAAAAAGCCGCCGAGCATATTGCCCACGATGCCCGCCACCGCCGTGACCGAACCGTTTACCGTCTGGGCCGTGGCTTTCAGCTCCCGGGGCGTCAGCGTATAGATGTAGTTGGCCGACGCGCCGATGGAAAGCCCCCCGCCCAGTCCGTAAAAGGTGGAGATAATGACCAGCTGCCAGAAGCTCACGGCACCGGAGTACAAAAACATCTCCAGGATATAGAACACGGCCGAGCCGAGGAGCATGCCGTATAAGGGAAAATTTCGCTTCCGGAGGGGCCGCATGGCGAAGAGCATGGGAATCTCCAGGATGGCCTTGTACCCGGTTATAATACCGATTTGGGCCGTATTTCCCCCTACGTGGGAGATGAGATAGGGCAGATACACATGCCCCGTCTGCATGGGGATGTTTAAAACCACCGCGTAGATGAGGTAAGTCATGTAATAATAGTTTTTAAACAATCTGCCGATTTTTAATTCTTTCAGCGGCAGGGATTTTTTCCGTACGGTGATTTTGCGCCTGTCCTTGATGCCCGCGCTCACAATCGTCATGGGGATGATGAGGAGGAAGAGCATGTAGAACGTCCACTCCACCCCGAGGCTTGGGAGGATGGCCGCCAGAATAAA
This sequence comes from Christensenellaceae bacterium, assembly GCA_040766545.1. Classification (GTDB taxonomy): domain Bacteria; phylum Bacillota; class Clostridia; order Christensenellales; family Christensenellaceae; genus QANA01. The sequence continues at coordinate 37,155 of JAXGQH010000004.1, read as the reverse complement.
GGCCATAGCCGCGTAGGAGATGGAACCCCAGAGGCGGATGTTGCCGTAGTTGAGCCCCTCCTTGTTGGTGGACTGCACCACCCAGTTGTCCACCAGGTGGCTGGCCGGGTTCCGGAAGAAAAAGCTCACGGGGATGACGATAAAGCACAGCGCCAGCCCGCCGACGCTCACTTTGCTTGTAAACGGTATGAGCGCCCACATGAGCGAGCCGGTGAGGATGCAGGTGATGAACACCTTTTTCACCGAGCCGATCTTATCTGCCACGATGCCGAACAGTGGGGCGGCGAATATGCCCATGGCCGAGTTGATCGCCGACGTCCGCCCGATCTCCGAAGGCGAAAAACCCAGCTCCTTTAAATAGACCGTCATGTACCCCGCCGTCGCCATGGCAAACCAGTACACGATCTCAAGCGCCGAAAACTGCCAGTACCTGCGCCGCTTTTCCATCGGCGTCAACACACGTTCCAGTTCGCTGAATTCGTCCATTTCCCTCTTCCTTTCCAATCCCACTTTATTATATAATAAAGTGGGATTTTGGACAACAAAAAAAGGGAGCCCGCCCCGGACGCCCTTTTGATGACCGCAATTATTTCGTTCTGCCTTCCACCCGCGCGGCTTTTCCAAGCCTGCTTCTCAAATAATAGAGCTTGGCCCTTCTCACCTTGCCGCTGCGCACTTTCTCGATTTTCTCCACCCTTGGGGAATGAAGGGGGATGACCCTCTCAACGCCCACGCCGTAGGAAATCCGGCGAAGTGTGATGGTTTCCCGCACACCGCCGCCTTTTTTACCGATTAAAAAGCCTTCAAAAACCTGAATTCTTTCCCGGGTTCCTTCCACGACTTTTAAATGAACTTTCAGAAGATCGCCGATTTCGATCTGGGGCAAATCCGTTTTTAACTGAGACGCTTCAACAAATTTCACTAAATCCTGCATTTTCTGTTTCCTCCCTTCTTTGCAAGCGTTCATGCCCGGACAAACGGGTAGCGGACCGCCTTCGTTAACAGACAAGTGGTATTATACCACGGCTTTATTCGTCTTTGCAAGCATATTCTTTCAGGAACGCCCGCTCTTTTTCGTGAGATTGGCCTTTTCGAGCAAATCCGGCCGATTCTTTGCCGTTTTTCAACGGCCTTTTCCCGCTGCCAGCCGAGTATGTTGGCGTGATGTCCCGACAGGAGCACCTCCGGGACTTTCAGACCCCGAAAATCCGCCGGACGGGTGTATTGGGGATATTCCAGCAGCCCGTCGAAGGAGAAGGACTCCCGCTCCGCGCTTTCATCGTTCCCGAGCACCCCCGGGACGAAGCGCATCACCCCGTCCATGAGCACCATGGCCGGGAGTTCCCCGCCCGTGAGCACATAGTCTCCGATGGAGACTTCTAGATCGATCTTCTCATCGAGAATTCGCTGGTCTACGCCCTCGTAGTGCCCGCAGAGGATGTTCACGGCCTCATAGCCCGCCAGCTCCTCCAGGAGAAGGGGCGTCAGCCGCACTCCCGCCGCCGACATATAGACGTTGATCCGCTTCTTTCCCTCCTCCGCTTGTTCCACCGCGTGAAAACAGTCGAACACGCTCTGGGGCGCCACCAGCATGCCCGCGCCGCCCCCAAAGGGCGCGTCGTCCACCCGGCGGTGCTTATCTTCCGTGTAATCCCGGAAGTTGTGCAGATGCACGGCGATCAGATTGGCGTCGATGGCCCGCTTTAATATGCTCGCCCCGGTAAAGGAACAAAACATCTCGGGGAAAATGGTGAGCACATGAAATTCAAGCATCGACGGCCACCTCTTCCAGGCGTTTTGCGTCCACGAACAGTCTTTTGCCTTCCACGTCCACCCGGGTGATGACTCCCGGAGCGGCGGGAAACAGAAGGCTCTTTTTCCCCTTCACATGGTAAATATCCAGCCCTCCCGTGTTCAGCACCTCTTCCACCCGTCCGTACTCCCCGCCCGCTTCGTTCAATACGAGGCAGCCGATGAGGTCGGCGATAAAAAACGTGTCTTCGTCCGGGAGTTCCACTGCGTTTTTCCGGTCCACATAGAGGTACGCGCCCCGGAGCGCCTCGGCGGCGTTCCGGTCGTCACAGCCTGAAATCTTCACAAAGGCGAATTCCTTATAGGTCCAGACGTCCTCCACCTGCCGCTTTTCATAGCCGCCCTTTGATTTTAAAAACACATAGGGCAGTTCGTAAAACCGGTCGAGATCGTCCACAAAGGTTTTGAGCTTCAGTTCCCCCTTGATGCCCTGGGGCTTCAACACTCTCGCAAGCCTCAAATATTCCATGTCAGATGATTTCGACCGTGTACTTTTTCCCCGTCTTGACGGACGCGGCCTTCACAACAGTGCGGATGGCTTTGGCGATCCTGCCCTGCTTGCCGATGACCTTGCCCATATCCTCTTCGGCCACGGAGAGTTCAATGATCACCGTGTCGTTGAGCGTCTTTTCCGTGATGCGGACAGACTCCGGGTGATCCACCAGCGACTCCGCCAGGTATTTTACCAATTCTCCCATCATGTATCCTTTCGGCTTAAAGGATGCCTTTAGCCTTTAAGATGCCGCCCACCGTATCAGAGGGCTGCGCGCCTTTTCCGATCCAGCTCTTCACTGCGTCCCCGTCCACTTTCAGCTCTTTGCTGATGGGGTTGTAGCTGCCGATCTCTTCGATCACTTTGCCGTTCCGGGCGCTTCTGCTGTCCGCCACCACGATCCTGTAACGGGGCGCGTTCTTTGCGCCGACTCTTTTGAACCTGATTTTTACTGACATATCTTCCTCCAAATGATTGTTTGAATATCTATTGAAACGCCCTAAAAGGGCAGTCCCATCAAGCCTCTCATCTTGCCTTTTTTACCCGAGAACATTTTCATGGCCTTTTTCATCTGGGCGAACTGGTTTAACAGCCTGTTCACGTCCTGCACGGTGGTGCCGCTTCCCGCGGCGATCCGCTTCCGCCTGCCCGAGTTGATGATGTCGGGCGACTCCCGCTCCTTTTTGGTCATGGACTGGATGATGGCCTCCACCTTTTTCATCTGGCTTTCGTCCACCTCCGCGCCCCCCGCCAGCTTAGAAGCTCCGGGGATCATGCGGACCATGTCCTGAAGGGAGCCCATGCTCCTGATCTGCTGAAGCTGCTCCAAAAAGTCGTTCAGGTTGAACTGCTGGGTCCGGAGCTTTTCCTGCATTTCCAGGGCTTTTTTCTCGTCCAGATTCTTTTCGGCCTTTTCAATCAGGGTGAGCACGTCCCCCATGCCGAGTATCCTGCCCGCCATGCGGTCGGGATAGAAAGGCTCGATGTCCTCCTATTTTTCTCCCCCACACCCACGAATTTAATGGGCTTGCCCGTCCTTCCTTCACGGAAAGGGCCGCGCCGCCCGGGTGTCTCCCATCTATTTTGGTGAGGATCACGCCCGTTAAAGGCGCTTCCTCATTAAAGGCTTTGGCCGCGGCGACCGCGTCCTGCCCCACCATGGCGTCCACCACCAGCAGCACTTCCTGAAGGTTTAACGCCTCTTTTAACTGCCTGAGCTCGGCCATCATGCCTTCGTCTATGTGGAGCCGGCCGGCGTGTCGATGATGAGGATGTCGTTGTTCTTTTTGCACTGAGCCAGGGCCGCTTTGGCGATTTTCACCGGATCGTTCCCGTCCATGGCGAAGACTTCCGCCCCCGCCGCCTGACCCACCACTTTTAGCTGCTCTTTAGCCGCCGGGCGGTATACGTCGCAGACGTATCACGCTTTTACCCTGCTTTTTATAATGGAGCGCCAGCTTTGCGCACATGGTGGTTTTGCCCGCGCCCTGAAGACCGGCCATCAAAATGACGGTGGGCACCGCGGACGCCAGCCTGATCTCGCTCCGCATACCCCGAGAAGCTCGGTGAGCTCGTCCCGCACGATCTTGATCACCTGCTGACCCGGCGTGAGGCTCTCCATCACCTCTTTTGCCGAGGCCTTTTCGGACGGGCCACAAACTGTTTGGCCGCAAGTTTACGTCCGCTTCCAGAAGAGCGAGGCGCACTTCCGCATGGCCGCTTTGATGTCGAGATCGGTCAGCTTGCCCCGGCGGGTGAGCTTTTGAAATATGTTTTGCAGTTTTTCGGCAAGTCCTTCAAAAGCCATTTATCTGTCTCCCCAGGCGGCTCTGATGGCCGTGAGTTTTCTTTCAGTTTTCTTTCAGTTCTTCTTCCAGCCCGTTCCCCTTAATGAGGCCGAGCATCTCCGTGACCGCCTGATTGGTGGCGGTGTATTTGCTGAGAAGACCCAGCGCTCAGCTCCTGCAGGCGCTTTCTGCCCTTTTGAATGGCGTCCATGGCCGCCTGACGGGAAACCCCCGTGTTTTCCGCGATCTCGGAATACCCCAGATCCTCGTCAAAATACAGGCGGAGCGCGTCCCGCTGTTTTTCGGATAAAACTTCGCCGTATATCTCCAAAAGGAGCGAATCCGTAATGCTTTTCTGTGCCATAGCTTTCTCACTATACAACAGGCGCACATCCTTGTCAAGCGTTTTTGCTGCTTCTCAATCAATGTTTTTGCAAAATCGGCGGCCACGAAGGGCTGAAGATCGTCGATTCCCTCCCCCACGCCCACGTAGCGCACGGGGATGCCCAGCTCCTTTTTAATGGCACAGACCACGCCGCCCTTGGCCGTGCCGTCGAGCTTGGTCAGAATGATGCCGTCCACCTGCGCCGCCGCGGAAAATTCCCGGGCCTGGGCCACGGCGTTCTGGCCGGTGGTGGCGTCCAGCACCAAGGAGCGTCTCTTTTTCCGCCTCCGTGTATTCCTTGTCGATGACCCGGGAGATTTTGGACAGCTCGTTCATCAGGTTTTCTTGTTGTGCAGCCTGCCCGCCGTGTCCACGATCACCAGATCGTATTTCTTATGCTTGGCGGAATCCACGGCGTCGTATACCACCGCCGCCGGATCGTGCCCCTCGGCGTACTTCACGATGGGCACGCCCGCCCGATCCGCCCAGATGGAAAGCTGCTCGGCCGCCGCCGCCCGGAAAGTATCCGCCGCCGCCAGGAGCACACTTTTTCCCCGGGCTTTTATACGCACAGGCGATTTTGCCGATGGAGGTGGTCTTGCCCGCTCCGTTCACCCCCACGATGAGAAGCACCTTCGGGAAGGTCTCCTCCCGGGCGGCTCTTCCAGCAGTTTGCCCACGATCTCCGCCAGAGCTTCCCGCACTTCGAGGGGTTCCCTGATCTTATTTTCTTTCACCCTTAACCGCAGCTCGCCGATGACGGCTTCGGCCGTGGGCACGCCCATATCGCAGAGGATCAGCACTTCTTCCAGTTCCTCCAGCAAATCTTCGTCCACCGGGCAAAGGCCGTGAGCACGCTTTTGAGCTTGTCGGAGAAGTTCTTTCTCGTTTTGCTCATACCGCTTTCAGTTTATCAAAAAATGACATGCCGTTCTCTAATTCATTCTGACCGAAACCAGCCGGGACACGCCCTTTTTCCTCCATGGCCACGCCGAAGAGCACGTCGCAGATGGCCATGGACTGCTTTTTGTGGGTGATCATCAAAAACTGGGAGCTGTGGATGGACCGCAGATACGTCCCCAGCTTTCCGTTGGCTTCGTCGAGAGGCGCGTCGATCTCGTCCAGCAGACAAACGGGGGAGGGGTTGATTTCGATCATGGCAAAAAGCAGCGCAATGCCGCCAAGCGCCCGCTCTCCTCCGGACAGCAGCGAGATGTGCTGGAGTTTCTTGCCCGGCGGTTCCACGTCGATTTCGATGCGCACTCCATGATATCCCTCTTCCAGGGAAATCCGCGCCCGGCCGCCTCCAAAGAGCTGCTTGAATATCCGCTCGAAACTCTCGTTAATTTTTTCAAACTTGGCTTTAAACTCCACCCGCATGGAGGAGATGATGCTGCCGATCACCTTTTCCAGATCGGCTTTCGCCTTTTCCAGATCGCCCTTCTGGGTGGAAAGCTCCTTCGCCCGTTCGTACACCTTGGCGTAATCCTCGATGGCGTTTGGGTTGATGGGGCCGATCTCCCGGATCTCCCCGCACCTCGCCCGCCCGCCGGACGCACTCGGCGTAGCTTAAAGAGCAGTCAAACTTCTCCGCGTCGGCGTAGGTCATGCTGTAATCTTCCCAAAGCTTGTTGGCCCCATTCTCCAGGCTCAGCCGGATCCGCTCGATCTGGCCTTCCAACCAGTATCTGCTTTCGGCAAGGCCGGCCTGCTTGTCCTGATAATCCATGCCCGAGCGCTGGAGAAGGGCGATCCGCTCGCCCACGTCCTGACGCTTTTTCTGAGCCTCCTCCGCTTCTTTCGCGAGCTTTTCCAGCCGGGTATGGCAGCTTTCAAGCTGCATGTCCAGCTCTTTTTGCTGCTTTTCCGCTTCCAAAAGGAAGCCCCTGTTCCGCTCCAGCTCCCCGTTTCTTTTTTCCACGCCCGCGGCGATGCTCCCAATGTCTTCTTCCAGCCGCCGGACGCCCGCTTCCGCGATCTCCACGGACGAATGGGCTTTTGCGGCCCTCACCCTCTCTTCAGATAAATCCTGTTCCTGCTTTGTGAGAAGGTCTACGCTTGAAAGACGCTCCAGGGAGGATATGGCAAGGAGAAGCTCTTCCGCTTCCCTTTCCATGCGGGACTGTTCGCCAAACAGCGCCGCCTTTTCCTCCGCCGCCTTTTCCTGCTCGGAGGCGCTTTTTTCCCGCTGGGAATGAAGCCTTGAAAGTTCGGCTTCGATTTCTTTCTTTCTCTGGTCAAGGGAATGGCTTTCGGAGAGAAGCCTTGCTCTTGCCACGTCGTTTTCCCGGAGTTCTTCTCCGAGTATCCGAAGGCTCTCCTCCTGTTCGGTTATTTTTTCGCTGATTTTCTTTTGGACGGCTTCGGCCTCCTCCGCCGCTTTCTTGCTTTCTTTTAAGGCAGCCTCCGCGTCGTCGATCTCCCGCTGGCGGGAGAGGAGCCCGAAGTTTCTTGCCTGCTGGCTTCCCCCCGTGATGACCCCGCCGGGGTTGATGAAGTCTCCCCCAAGCGTCGCCACCCGAAGGCCGTAGCCCGTCTTTCGGGCGAGCGCGCCCGCCGCGTCCATATCCTTCACGATCACGGTGCGCCCCAGCAAAAACTCCACCGCCGGCCGCACTTCTTCGGCGTAGCGGACGGCCTCCTGGGCCAGGGACACGCAGCCCTTTGCCGCCTCTTTCTCCTCGGGGCTCATGCGCCGGATGTTGATGGCGTCCATGGGGATGAAGCTCACTTTTCCAAGGCGCTTGTCCCTCAGGCGGGCGATGGCTTTTTTGGCGTCGCTTTCAGAGCGCACCACCACGTGCTGCATGGCGCCCCCCAGCACCGCCTCGATAGCGTCTTCATACTCCCGGGGCACGTCGATAAGCTCGGCCACGGTGCCCAGCACGCCCGAAAAAACCTCCTTATCGAGCGCGGCCTCTTTCATGAAGCTCCGTACGCCAAGAGAATACCCCTCGTATTCGGCTTTTAAATTGGAGAGCAGGGCTTTTCTCGAAATGGCCGCGTTCACCGCTCCCCGGGCCGCTTCCAGTTTTTTCGCCCCTTCCTCGTGTTCCTGCTTATAACCTTTTAAAAAGCTGTTGGCTTCGTTGTAAGACCGGACCGTACCCGTCTTCCCCTCTTCCAGCTTTTTTAAGGCGGACTCCGCCTGCTCCTTTTTCCCGAGCACCTCCGAAAGAGCCAGGGTGTATTCCTCCTGATAAGCGTCGAAACGCTCAAAGTCGGTGGAAATGCTCTCCTTCTGGGCTTCCAGGGCAGACACTTTGCTCGCCACCCGGGAGCTTTCCATTAAAAGCTCCATGTGCTTTTGGCGCATGGCTTTGATTTCGGCGATCCGATTGGCGTATTCCTTTTCCTGAAGCTGTTTCTCCGCTTCCAGCAGCCGAAGCCCGCTTTCCAGCTCCTCCGCCTCCTGTTTCAACCGGGCAAGCTCGGCCAGCCGGGCGGCCTTCTCTTCTTCAAGGGTTTTGACCCTGGCGGCGCTTTCGGCGTTTTCCCCTTCCAGCCGGGCCATATCGGCCTTTACTGCCGCCATCCGCTCCAGCAGCACGTTTTTCTGGCCGATGTTTTTTTCGATATCGGCCGAAGCCTGGGAAATCTGGGCTTTTTTTGCGTCAAGCGCGGCCTCCGCCGCCAAAAGCTCGGCGTTTAAGGCTTCGCTCCGCTCGATTCCGCCCTTAAACTCCTCTTTTAAGGCTCGGATCTCCTCTTCCACCAGCTTCAGCTCTTCTTCCAGCTTTGCCTGACGGGCACTGCCCCGGGAATAGTTGATTTTAAAAATATTGGAATCCAGCCGCTTTCTTTCTTCAAAAAGCTCCAGATACCGCCTGGTTTTTTCCGCCTGCTCCTCCATGGAAGGGAGCTGGGCGTTTAGTTCGTTCAGCACGTCCCCGATGCGGATGAGGTTTTCCTCCGTCCGCTCCAGTTTCCGTTCGGATTCTTCTTTGCGGAGGCGGAACTTCATCACGCCCGCCGCCTCTTCAAAAACCCGCCGGCGGGCAAGGGGCTTTGAGGATAAAAGCTCGTCCACTCGTCCCTGACCCACGATGGAATAGCCCTCCTTGCCGATGCCCGTGTCGCTGATGAGCTCGATGATGTCCTTCAGCCGCACGACGCTGCCGTTGATTAAGTATTCGCTCTCCCCCGAACGGTACATCTTCCGCGTGATGACCACTTCGCTGTAATCGGCGGCCAGCTGCATATCCGCGTTGTCAAAATATAAAGACACCTCGCAGTAGGCCTTTTTCCGCCTGTCCTGGGTGCCGTTAAAAATCACGTCCTCCATTTTGGTGCCCCGAAGGTTTTTGCTGCTCTGTTCCCCGAGCACCCAGCGGATGGCGTCGGCAATGTTGCTCTTGCCGCTGCCGTTTGGGCCCACGATGCCGATGATGCCCCCCTGGAGCAGGATTTCAGTTTTTTCGGCAAAGGACTTGAAGCCGTTGATTTCAATCTTTTCTAAGCGCACAGTGTTCTCCCGCGTTTCACGCAATCTATATCCTTAAAAGTTTAACATAAAAAGGGAAAATAAAAAAGAGCCGGAGCTCTTTTTTATTCCTTTACAATACGCTTGTCACCATGTCTTCCAAATCCCGCGCGCTCATGACGCCCACGCTCTTTTTCACAGGCTGGCCGCCCTTGAAGACGATTACGGTGGGGATGGTCATCACCCGGTACTCCATGGCCACGCTCTCCATATCGTCCACGTTCAGCTTGGCAAAAGAGGCTTTCCCCGCCAGCTTATCCCCCACTTCTTCAAAGGTGGGCGCGAACATTCTGCACGGTCCGCACCAGGACGCCCAAAAATCCACCGCCACGGGCACTTCAGACTGCAATACTTCCTTTTTAAAGTTTTCCGTCGTCAACTGCAACATCTTTTCTGTCCTCCTTTTTCTCTATATGGTTCCCTGTTTACTCGTTTTTACTCGGAGCCACCAGTATGCCCAGCTCGTCCAGCTGCTTTTGCTCCACTTCCGAAGGCGCGTCGCTCATCAGGCAGGAGGCGTTCTGCACCTTGGGGAAGGCGATCACGTCCTTGATGTTCCTTGAACCCGCCAGCAGCATCATGAGCCTGTCAAGCCCGTAGGCCAGACCGCCGTGGGGCGGCGTGCCGTACTGGAACGCGCCCATCATAAAGCCGAACCGGTTCCAGGCCGTTTCTTTTGAGAAGCCGAGCGCCTGAAACACCCGCTCCTGAAGGACCGCGTCGTGTATCCGGATGCTGCCGCCGCCGATTTCGTTGCCGTTGAGCACAATGTCGTAGGCTTTGGCCCGGATGCGAGCCAGATCGGTCTCCAGAAGATCGATGTCTTCGTCAAGGGGGCTGGTGAAGGGGTGGTGCATGGCCACGTACCGCCCTTCCTCCTGGCTATATTCAAACATGGGAAATTCCGTGATCCATAAAAGGTCGTGGCGGGATTCGTCGATGAGGCTAAACTTCCTCCCCAGTTCCAGGCGGAGCGCCCCAAGGGCGGTGAAGACCACGGAGGGCTGGTCGGCTACGAAGAACAAAACGTCCCCCGGCTTTGCGTTCATGCGGGTCAATATCTTCTCCATCTCCTCTTCCGAGAGGAATTTGGCGATGGGAGAGGAGATCTCCCCTTCTTTCACGTTCACCCAGGCAAGGCCTTTCGCGCCGCAGGTCTTGATGAATTCCCCCAGCGCATCGATCTCTTTTCTCGAAAGCTGCCCGCCCTCCGTGGAGAGGCCGCGGACGCTCCCGCCGTTTTTGACGGCGTCGGAAAACACCTTAAAACCGCAATCCCGGGCGATGTCGCTCACATCTTTTAATTCCAGGCCGAACCGGGTATCCGGCTTGTCGCTTCCAAACCGCTCCATGGCTTCTTTGTAGCTGTAACGGGGAAGCGGGAGTTGTACATCCGCATCAAGCGCCTCTTTCATGATCTTTCGTATAAGCCGCTCGTTTAATTCCATCACGTCCTCCGCGTCCACGAAAGAAAGCTCCATGTCGAGCTGTGTGAATTCGGGCTGCCTGTCCGCCCGGAGGTCTTCGTCCCGGAAACACTTGGCGATCTGGTAATACCGGTCAAACCCCGCGACCATCAACAGCTGCTTGAAAATCTGGGGGGACTGGGGCAGGGCGTAAAACGAACCCTTTTTGATCCGCGAGGGCACGATATAGTCCCGGGCGCCCTCGGGGGTGCTTTTTTGCAGGATGGGCGTTTCCACCTCGACAAAGCCGTTTTCATGCATGAAGTTCCGCATCACGTTGGCGATCCGGCTCCGCAGTATCAGGTTTTCCTGCATGTCCGGTCGGCGGAGGTCGAGATACCGGTATTTCAAGCGGAGCTCTTCCTTCACTTTGGAATCCCGCTCGATGGAAAAGGGCGGCGTGACGGCTTTTGAAATGATATGAAGCTCCTCCGCCACCAGCTCGATTTCCCCCGTCTTCAGAGCTTTGTTTACGTTGGCCGCGTCCCGAAGCGCCAGCCTGCCCGTCACAGACACCACATATTCGGCCCGCAGGCTCTCGGCTAACGAAAAATCTTTGCATTTGTCCCCAAACACCAGCTGCATGACGCCGCTTCTGTCCCTGAGCCACACGAAAAGCAGGCCGCCCAGGTTCCGCCTGCTGTCTACCCAGCCGTTCAGCGTGACCACTCTGCCCGCGTCTTCTTTTCCGAACTGGGCGCACATGCCCGTTCTCTTCCATTTGCCCATACGATGCTCCTATTCTAAAACCAGCCCAGCGGCTCGCTTATCAGCACTTCTTTTGTTTCTCCCGTTTCCATGTCTTTTAACTGCGCCCTGCCCGAAGCCAGCTCGTTTTCCCCGAGAGCCAGGGTATATTGCGCCCCGATTTTATCGGCATACTTGAACTGGGCCTTCATGCTCCTGCCCGCATGATCCATATCCGCCGGAACGCCCGCCGCCCGAAGCGCGTTCACCAGGGAAAAAGCCAGCTTGCGGGCTTCTTTTCCCATGGGGCAGAGAAATACCGTGAGAGGCGCGGGTGCGGGAATGGCCGCGCCGCTTTTTTCCATAACCATTAAGAGCCGCTCGATGCCCATGCCAAAGCCGATACCCGCCATGGCGGGGCCGCCCAACTCTTCCACCAGCCCGTCGTACCGGCCGCCGCCGCACACCGTGCCCTGGGAACCGATGGCCGTGGAGACGATCTCAAACACCGTCTTGCTGTAATAGTCGAGCCCCCGCACGATCCGGGGATTCACGGCATAGGAGATGCCGAGAAGGTCGAGATACTCTTTTAAGACGTCAAAATGCTCCTTGCAATCGGGGCAGAGATAATCGATGATTTTTGGGCGCTTCCTCCGCGATTTTCTGGCATTTCTCCTCGCTTGCAATCAAGAAGGCGGAGAGGATTTTTTTCCAGACGGGCCAGGCAGGTTTCGCAAAGCGCGCTGTGCGCCAGTAGTAGTCCACCAGCGCTTTTGTTGTAATCCGGCCGGCAGTGTTTGCAGCCGATGGAGTTGATGTTCAAGGCCAGATCGTTTATGCCAAAGGCGTGAAACACCGTGTAAGCCAGGTTGATCACTTCCGCATCCGCGGACGGATCGGGCGCGCCAAACACCTCCACGCCAAACTGGTGGTGCTGCCGGAGCCTGCCCGCCTGGGGGTTTTCATACCGGAACACGGGGGCCGAGAGATAGTACATCTTGGTGGGCTGCGGTCCGGCCGCCAGCCCGCTTTCAATGAAGCTCCGCACCGCCCCGGCCGTGCCTTCGGGGCGGAGCGTAATGGACCGCTCCCCCTTGTCGAGGAAGGTGTACATCTCCTTTTGCACCACGTCCGTGGTATCACCCACGCTTCTTAAAAAGAGCTCGGTATGCTCAAAAATGGGGGTACGGATCTCCCCATAGTGAAAGTTCTTCAGTATCCGGCGGATGGTCTCCTCCACATACTGCCACTTGTAGCTTTCTTTTGGGGATAAATCCTTCGTCCCCTGGGCGCTTTGTAAGTCCCAAAACAGTTCCTCCCTGTGTGGTTTCGCTTAAATTATACGGTCAAACATTTTTTGAAGTCAACGGGGCGAAACAGCCGCGCTTTTTTATCCGCCAGCTCCTCCACCGGAAGATAGTTGGACAAATCCTTGACCCCCATGTAACGCTCGATGCGCGCGCCTTTTCAAATACCCGCTTGGAGGCAGCTCCGGCTCCCAAAGCCAGGATGGAAGATTTCTTCCATGATGTCCACGTTGTAGACGCACTCTTTACCGGGGAGGAATAGCCCGTGTTCTCCATGTTTCCCGCCATATACTTCTGACGGTACAGATAGTAAGGTCGGTACCGGGCCAAAATGAGCGCCGCCGCCCTTTCCAGCATCCGCTCCACCCGCTCGGCCTCTAAAAACTGGGAGGCCTGCTCCATGCCGAATTTGGAGGCCCGCTTGATGGCCAGGCTGTGGACGGTGATATTCTCGGGCGCAAGAGCCAGCACGTCTTTCACCGAGCGGAGGAACTCACCTTCTCCCGGCAGCCCGGCGATGAGGTCCATATTCACGCTGTCAAAATGATACTTTTTCGCCAGCTCCGCCGCTGCGAAAAACTGCGCCACACCGTGCTTTCTGCCGATCCGCTCCAGCGTCTTCTGGCAGGTGGTCTGGGGAGTTGATGCTGATGCGGCTGACCCCCGCCTCTTTTAAGAGGCCAGCTTTTTATCCGTAATGGTGTCCGGCCGCCCCGCTTCCACCGTGAACTCACCCCGCATACGGCTTCAAGGCCAAAAGCACCCGGCGCAAAAGCTCTTCGGAAAGGGCAGTGGGCGTGCCGCCGCCCACATAGACACTTCGCAGCGGAAAAGCCTCCATCACGGGGGCAAGCAGGTTGATTTCCTTTAGCAGGGTGTCTACATAGGCTTTTTCCATGCTCCCGTCTTTGGACGTTTCGGCGGAATAAAAGGAGCAATAGGCGCAGCGGGAAGTGCAAAAGGGGATGCCCACATAGAGGTCAAGGTCTTGTTCCCCCGCCGGACTCCGGGATAGTCTTTTGGTTATCGCACACCGCTTTCGCAAGAGCCAGCTTTCCTTCCGCCACGTTAAACGTCTCAAAAAAGCCTCTTCGCACCTCTTCCCCCAGCTCGGCCGCACTGTCCCGGTAGAGCTTAGTAAGGCGGATGCCCGTGAGGGAGCCCCAGGGCTTTTCCTGTTTATAATGGGCTAAAAGCGCCCGGTAGACGCTGATTTTTGCGCCCCGCTTTTTCTGCCGCTTATAAAGAAGAGCGTCCCCCTCGCTCACGGCGGGAGAACGAAAGGTATGGCGGCTTTTTCAGCGCCGTCCATCACAAGCGCCGCCCGGTTGACAAAAACCCCCTCCTCGAGAAAAAGGAATGGCGCACAAGAACACCCTCCCGGGGCGGCTCCTCGGGGCGGTCGATTTTCCGTTCGTCCATAAAGGGCGGATTTCTTCAGAGATATCCCCGAAAAATTCCGGCGTATTCGTTATGAGAGAAACCATTTTTCTTCTCCCATGTAAGGGGTTGTTGGCGCGTTCAAAATCCAGGGAGCTGGACTCCCCGTGCCCCGGATAGAGGATATAATCCCCCTTGAGCCCGGCCAGCTTTTGAAGGGAAGCCGCAAGCTCGTCCAGACCGCAGCCGGGAAAATCCGTCCGCCCGATGCCGCCGTTAAACAGCGTGTCCCCGGTAAACAGGGCATCGTCAATCAGGTAACAGCTTCCTCCCGCCGAGTGGCCGGGGGTGTGGACGGCCTTGATCTGCGTCCGGCAATGAGAAAGTCGCCCCGTCCTGAAGAGCATAGTCCGCCGGGGGCGCGGTGACGTTGATCCCGAACAGGACGCTCATGTTCTTCTCCGCGTCCGTCAGCATGTCCGCGTCCTTCTCATGGATGTAGACGGCCGCCCCCATCTTTTCCCGGAGGGGACGGACGCCCGCGATGTGGTCAAAATGCCCGTGGGTAAGGAAAACAGCCCGGCAGGCGAGGCCGCTTTCTTCCAGGGCTTTTAAAAGCACCCTCGCGTTAAAAGAAGGGTCGATCACGATCGCCTCTTTTTCCCCCGCTTTATAGACGATATAGGCGTTCTCGTCCATCATGGGCGTGACGATTTTAATGATTTCCGCCATTTGATCCCCCTAAAATAGCCTGCGACTGTCGAGAAGAATGGTCACCGGGCCGTCGTTGATGGATTCCACCTCCATATGCGCCTGAAACACTCCCGTTTTCACCGGGAGACCCTGCGCCTCAAATGCCAAAACCGCCTGGTCGTAGATGCTTTCCGCCTCGGCGGGCGAACCCGCTTTGATGAAGCTCGGGCGTCTGCCCTTGCGGGCGTCACCCATCAATGTAAACTGGGAGACAATCAGTATTTCCCCGCCCGCGTCCCGCACGGAGCGGTTCATCTTGCCCTCTTCGTCCTGAAAAATGCGCAGATTCGCCGTCTTCTCCGCGATGTAGGAAATATCCCCGGGGGTGTCCCCCTCCTCGCTCCCTAAAAGCACCAAAAGCCCTTGTTCGATCTTTGAATAAAGCGCCCCGGCTATCCGCACAGAGGCGCTTTTTACCCGCGTAACCACCGCTCTCATCTAATTGTTCACCCGATACACGTCCACCACGGAGTGGATCTTCTTGAGCTTCTCAATGAGAAGGCGGAGATGCTCCATGCTGGGCACTTCAAATTTGATGTTGATCACATATTCCTTGGTCTTTAAAAACCGGGCGTTCACCGTGCTCATGGAGTAACCCTGGTCATAGAGCATCTTGGACACGTCGGCCATCAGCCCCGGCCGGTCTTCGCATTCCAGCTGGATTTCCACCACGTAGCTGGCTTTTTCCTTTTCCGTCCAGGAGACCTCGATCCGCCTGTCTTCGGGAAAATCCTTGGCGGTGATATTGGAGCAGTCCGAACGGTGGACGGAAACGCCCCGCCCTCTCGTAATAAACCCGATGATATCGTCTCCCGGAAGGGGGTTGCAGCACTTGGCCAGGTGCACCAGCATATCCGAATAGCCCTTCACGGTCACCACGCTGCCGCCGCTCTTGAAGTGCTTGCTCCCCGCCCGCGACCAGACCAGCTGCTCTTCCGGGTGCTCCTTCATATAGCTTTCCAGCAGCCGCGAGAGCACCTGATTCACGGTGATGCCCCCGTAGCCCACGGCGGCGTACATATCTTCCATGGAGTTGAAAGTGAAGCGCTTGAAAATCTCCTTCAGCCAGTCGGGCTTTAAAAGATCGTCCAGGTCGTAGCCCCTGTGCCTGGCCTCTTTTTCCAGCATCACTTTGCCCTTGACGATCTTTTCTTCCTTCAGTTCTTTTTTAAACCAGGCCCGTATTTTGGAACGGGCCGCGGCCGTGCGCACGATGTTGAGCCAGTCCCGGCTGGGGCCTTTGCTGGAGGGGTTGGTGAGCACCTCCACGATATCTCCCGTTTTGAGCTCGTAGGTAAGGGGCACGATTTTGCCGTTCACCTTGGAACCCACGCACTTGTTGCCGATGGCCGAGTGGATGCTGTATGCAAAGTCAAGAGGCGTACTCCCCGATGGGAGGTCCTTCACGTCTCCCTTGGGAGTAAAGACGAACACGGTGCCCGAAAAGAAGTTGATCCGGAGGGCGTCCAAAAACTCTTTGGAGTCCTTCAGGTCGCCCTGCCACTCGATCAGCTCCCGAAGCCAGGAGAGTTTTTCGTCAAAATCCGTCCGCCCCTCCACATGCTCTTTGTACTTCCAGTGGGCGGCGATGCCAAACTCCGCCGTCCTGTGCATTTCAAATGTGCGGATCTGTATTTCAAAGGGCTTGCCGTCCGCCCCGAGAAGCGTCGTGTGAAGGGACTGGTACATGTTGGGTTTGGGGACGGCGATATAATCTTTAAAGCGCATGGGCAGGGGGCGCCAGACGGTGTGCACCGTACCGAGCACGGCATAGCAGTCCCGCACCGTCTCCACAATGACCCGCACGGCCACGATGTCGTACAGATCCTCAAACTCCCGCTCCTTGTCTTTCAATTTCTTATAAATGCTGTAAATGTGCTTGGGTCTGCCCTCCAGCTCGAAGTTGACGCCTAAAGGCGCCAGCTTTTCCCGAAGCATGGCGATGATGGCGTCAATGTATTTTTCCCGCTCCCGGCGGGTGGCGTTGAGCCGCTTGGCGATGTCGAAATAGGTGTCCGGGTCCAGATATTTTAAAGCCAGGTCTTCAAATTCCCATTTGAAAGCATAAATGCCCAGCCTGTGGGCCAGAGGCGCGTAAATTTCCAGCGTCTCTTTGGCTTTTTCCTGCTGCCGGTCCATGGTCTTGTAGTCGAGGGTGCGCATGTTATGCAGCCGGTCGGCCAGCTTGATGATGACCACCCGGATGTCCGCGGCCATGGCGAGAAACATCTTCCGCATGGTCTCGGCCTGGGCTTCCTCCCGCGACTTGAAGTCAAACATGGCGAGCTTGGTGACTCCGTCCACAATGGCCGCCACTTCCTTGCCGAAGTCCTTTTCCAGCTGTTCCAGCGTGCAGCAGGTGTCCTCGGGGACGTCGTGAAGCATACCCGCGCAGATGCTGGCCGTGTCGAGACCCAGATCCGCCAGTATATGGGCGACCGCCACAGGATGGATGATGTAAGGCTCGCCGGAATTCCGAAGCTGCCCTTCGTGGGCCTTTTCCGCCACCTCAAACGCTTTCCTGATCAGCTGATCGTCTTTGTATATGGGATATTTTTCTATGAACGTCTCATAATGGCTGCTCATATTACGCTCCCTTGCCGCACACATCCCGCAAAGCCAGATATAACCGGCTTTTTTCAGCTCTCCCTCTTGATTCTTATAATTAACGTATATTTTACCATTTTTCTTCAATGTGAGCAATCCGAGTTCGGATAAAATATTGAGGGCCGCCCAGGCCCGCTCTTGTTTATCCTCCCCACAGGCGGCGGTCAGAAGCTCCCGCACCGTATCATATTACTTGCCCGTGGAGTTTTTTAAAGCAGTCCTGATAGAAAGAAAACGCCTCTTCAGGAAAAAAATACTTGGCGGCTTCGGCGGCGTAGAGCGCTTCCACCTCTTTATCAAAGCAGACGGGCGCCTCCGGATAGTCCGCAAGTTTTCGGAAAGCTCCCAGCAGCACCAGATCATACCCCGGCACACCGGCATAGACCACCGCGTTTCCAGGCTGTACTCGTCCGGTTCGCGGCAGCACTCCCCGGCCTTTTACTATCATATTACCAACTTCGAGCCCACTAAAACAGCCTGACCGAAAAGATTGCCCATGAGGTGGCTCAAAAGCTCCTCCCGGCTCACCACCCGGCGCTCCCGCTTCTCCTGAAACAAAAAGTCCCGGTAGGCCAAAACTTCCGCCGGAAAGATCCGCATATGCTCAAAGCGCCTGTCGCCCGCCTCCGGCTCCCGCATATCCTGCACCTGAAGCTGCAGGCGTTCCCTGCCGCTATACTCGTTTACACAGCGTGGCGAAGGGTATACGCCCGGCCGGGGCGCACTTCCGCCTCCCGTATAAAACCAGACGGCTTCCAGCACCCGCGCGGATTTTCAGGTGTTCTCCCTTGCCCATTTTCGTTACGCTGTCGGGCACAAAGCCCCGGATCAAAAACACCGGCTCCTCGTTTCCCATTCCGAAAGGTTCCAGAAGGGCAAGCTCCTTTGCCAGCTTTAACGTGGCGCTCTTCTGGTCGAGCTCCCTATCGTAATAAAGCGTGCGGAGGAAGTGTTCGTCCCCGTATTCCTTTTTCGCCGCCTCGTTTAAGCGCCGCTCCACTTCTTCCATGTCCGCCGCTTTCAGGCTGAGCCCGGCGGCCATCTCGTGCCCGCCAAAATTCAGATACTTGTCCGCGCAGGTAAGGAGTATCCGGTAGAGGTTGACGCCGGGGATGCTCCGGGCCGAGCCGGTTAAAAATCCCTCTTCCGACTCGGAGAGCACCAGCGCGGGCCGGCAGAAGGTCTGCACAAAGGAGGCGGCGGCGAGACCCAGCACCCCCTTGTCCCAGCCTTTCTGGCAGGAGACGAGCAGCCGGGTTTCCGCCCGGTTTTTCTGCTGCCGCGCCCGCAAAACCGCTTCTTCCGTGATTTTTTTCTGTATGGTCTGGCGCTTTTTGTTTTGCAAATCCAGCTCTTTGGCGAGGGCCAGGCAGATCCGCTCGTCCTCTTCGGTCAGGAGCTTAAAGGCGTCGCTCCCGTGGGTCATCCGTCCCGCCGCGTTCAGCCTGGGCACGAGGGAAAAGGCGATTTTCCGGGCGTTGATGCCCGTCACATCGATTTTGGACACTTCCGCCAGATACCGGAGCCCGGGGGCGGGCTCCTTTTTGAGCTTCTCCATGCCAAGCGCCGCAATGACCCGGTTTTCCCCCAGAAGGGGCACCATGTCCCCGATGGTGGCCACGGCGGCCATGTCGAGATAGCAAAAAGCCTCCTCTCCCAGGAGCGCTTCCGCCAGCTTAAAGGCCAGCGCGCCGCCGCAAAGCTCCCGGCAGGGGTAAGTTTCAAAGGGGGCTTTGGGGTTAATCAAGAATTCCGTGTCCGGCAGCACGGGGCCGCATTCGTGGTGATCGAGGACGATCACGTCCGCGCCCCTCTCTTTCGCGTAGGCCACATCTTCCACGCTTTTGATGCCGCAGTCCACAGTGATGATGAGGGAAGCGCCCCCGTCTATGATCTTTTGAAAGGCCTCCCGGTTGGTGCCGTACCCTTCCGTCGCCCTGTCCGGTATATAAACGGAGGCGTCCGCCCCAAGCTTTTTCAGGGTCAAATAGAGTATGGCGGCGGCGGAAACGCCGTCGCAGTCATAGTCTCCGTAAATGCGTATACACTCCCGGGAAGCCGCGGCGCGGCGGATCCTTTGCACCACCCGCCCCATGTTGACGAATAAAAAGGGATCGTGAAGAGCGGAGGCGCTTGGGAAGAGGAAGCCCTGAAGATCCTCATCCGAAATTCCCCTCTCCCTTAAAAGCGCCTGCACCGTCTCCCGAAGAGTGCAGTCCTGATAGGTTTTTATTTCCCCGAGCGGAGTTTTTTTCTCAATGTATCTCATAATCCCGTCTATAAAGAAAGGCGGTGACCACCGCCTTTCCGCTTTTCTATCTGATTGCCTTTGCCCGCTTTCTCGGCTTCAGGCGCGCCGTCTTTCCCTTTTCCATGATCTCCCATATGAGGGGAGCGCCGATCATATAGGCGGAAAACACGCCCGTGATGCCTCCGGCCGCCAGAGAAACCGCAAAGGCCTTTACCTGGGTGCCGCCGAATATGATGAGGAGCGCCAGAAACACCAGCGCCGCAGCCGCCGCAATTCCGCCCTTTACCGCCACGCCCTTCATAACGGGAGAAAAGAGAGGCTCCTCCGGCTTTTCATCGCCCTTATGGGCCTCTTCCTTCATCTTCCCGCCGATCAGCGTCAGCAGCACGGCTGCAGACAAAAAGGCCGACAGCACGGAGCCCATATAGCTCCCGACGCCGATGGGCACGGCCACCAGCACGGTCAGGCACACACCCGCAGCCACGCCGAACAGTATGGCGAAAAATGTGCCCGCCGCAAAGGCCACGCCCTGACGGACGGCCAAAAAGACGCACACGGCCAGCACAGCCAAAAGCACAATGAGGGAATAGCGCAGGAGCGGGCTCATGCCGGAGTAGTTCCGCTCGGAGACAAATCCCCTGTATGCGGCGTTCTCATACTTTTCCGCTATTTTGCCCACGATCTCTTTGGCCAGCTCTTCGTTCCCGTGCTGCACCCGGATGACCGCCTGATCGAGATGATCTCCCGCCTTTTCCACCCGCGTGTCTCCCGTGCGGCTCTTATAGGAAGAGAGCACGCCGTAAATGGTCTCTTCGTCGAACTCTTCTTTGATGTCCGCCTTGATGATAAAGCTGTCGGTGAAGTCGAGTCCCAGAAAATCCATGGGTCCCAGAAGCGAAACCCCCACCGCCGCCAGCATCACAATGAGAGAAATGAGTAGTCCGATCACATATTTCTTCTTAAACATCATTCTTCGCTCCCTTCGGCCGAAACCTTTCGCGCCGCAAAATACAGCCCTGTTTTTTCGGGAGCCATGCCCACCACCAGGCTGTATAAAAATCTGTTCACCACCACCGAACTCACATAGGACACGGCGATGGACACGCCGAGGAAATAAGAGAAGTTGGTGATGTTTTCCACAGCGGACACCACGAATACGAGGAAGGCGAAGAACAGCACGGCGAATAAGTCGAGCACGGTTTTGGAAGCCGACCCGTAGCCCGAACGGTAAGACGCCCGAATGTTTTTGCCGTTGTCAAATTCTTTCCGGATGTCCGAATGGATGCATATCTGGGAAGCCACCGTCAGTATGAGGCCGGCGCCCACTGCCGCAAAGGCCCAGGGCGTCACCGTCATGCGCATAAGCGAAATGAGAAAAGCGGTGAGCGTCAGATAAAACAGTATGCTGAGGCTGCCCAAAAGCCCGGGGACCCGGTAGCGCAGGATGAGATATAAAGCCGCCACTGCCGCCGCCGCGCCGAGAGCCGCCATAAACAGGCTCCCCGCCTCGCCCATATCGGGACCCAAATCCTTCTCTTCAAAGACGGAAACGCCCTTGGGGTACATGCCTGAATTGATGAGATCGGCCGCTTCGTTTGCCTGATACTCCGTATAGCCCGCGTCAAATCCGAAGGTGCCCTCGTCTATGCCCGACGTGACGTATACGCTTGCCAGCTCCACGTCGTCGAGGTAAATTTCAATGTAGGGATCGTTCGACTCCTTCACTTCGAGCGCCGCTTCCTGCAGTTTCGCTATGGAGTCCTTCTTTACGCTCACGTACAGCACGAACTTTCCAAGGGTGTCCTCGTAGACGAACACGTCGTCTATTTCCGAGCGCTCGATGAGCACGTCCCCCGCGGTATTCCGTATGTTAAAGTTCCCCGTCTCGGCCAGGTAATCGGCAATCTGCGCCGCGTCGCTCATTTTGCTGGTGCTGTTGACGGGGATATTCACCTGAATCCTGTCCTCCCCTTCCCGGGTGACGGAATAGGTAAGGATGCCCTTATCCTGAAGCCTGGTTTCCATAATCGATATGACCGCCCTGATGGAGGCCTCGTCCGCCTCTTTCATCTTATAGGTGATGGCGGCCCCGCCGCCCAGGTTCATATCGTAACTCAGGGCGCGGAGCGGCTCAAAACTCTTATAGCCAAACTCCAGCCCCACAAATACCGTGTACGCGCCCGCGAATAGAAGCGCCGCCACCAGTATCAGGATTATAAGGTTGCGTACCTTCATAGAAAAAACTCCTCCGACCTGTATGGTTCAGATCTGTCCATAAAAAGACTTTTTATATTATACGGCTTCTTGTGCCAATAGTCAACCAAAGAGACCTTTCAGAACCGCAGCGCGTCAAAAAGACTGAGCTGCGCCTTCTCGGGCAGCTCGCCCAGGCAGCCCAGCTCCCGCATGGTGTCCACCACCTTTTGGGAAAGTCTGCACTCCCGCTTCAGCTCCTCCACCGAAGTGAACTCCATTTCGGCGGTCTTTTTTTCCAGCTGATCCGCCGCCTTTGCTCCGAGATTCGGGATGGACATGAAGGGCATGCGCACCCTGCCGTTTTCCACTGTAAAGCGGGCGGCCCGGCTCTTCTTGAGGTGGGGCGGCAGAAAGGAAAAACCCCGCTCCATCATCTCAAGGGCCAGGTCCAGTGCCACGCCGGCGCTCTTTTCAGTGGCCGTCTGCTTCATGCCCAGCTCCGAAAGCCTTTGAAGCTCCTCTTCTACGGCCGCCTTCCCTTTTAAGATGAGGGCGGCGTTGAAATCCGCCACTTTAATGGAGAATGTGGCCGCGTAAAACTCCAGCGGGTGGTGCACCTTGAAGTAGGCGATCCGCAGGGCCATGACCACGTAAGCCGCCGCGTGGGCCTTTGGAAACATATACTCTATTTTTTTGCAGGAATCGATAAACCACTCGGGTACCTTCGCTTCCCGCATGGCCTTTTCCTGCTCGGCCTGCTTTTTTTCCCGGCCCTTGGCCCAGTTGCCCTTGCGCACGCTTTCCATGATAAAAAACGCCGTCTGGTGGGGCACGCCCATGGAGAGGAGGCCCAGCATGATGTCGTCCCGGGTGCAGATGGCCCCGCTTAAGGAGACCGTGCCGCCGAGCACTAAATCTTCCGCGTTTCCTTTCCACACGTTTGTGCCGTGGGACAGGCCGGATATGCCGGATGAGCTCGGCCACCGTCTTCGGCTTTGTCACGTCGAGGATCCGCATGGTGGACGGCGTGCCAAATTCGGGGATGCCCAGCACGCCGAACTTCACCCCCCGTATCTGCTCGGGGACGATGGAAAGCGCCTCCGTGCCCGTAAACAGGGAAAGGGTTTTGGGGTCGTTTAAGGGGATGGCAAGCGGGTCGATGCCCGTGGCGTCCTGAAGGATTTTTAAAACCGTGGGGTTATCGTGGCCGAGTATGTCCAGCTTGATCAGGATGTCGTGCATGGAGTTGAAAGTCGAAGTGGGTGGTGACGGTGTCCGCTTCCGACTTGTCCGCCGGAGTGCTGGATGGGGTGAACTCATAAATCTCCCGGTCCCGCGGCACGATGACGAGCCCTCCCGGGTGCTGACCCGTGGTCTTTTTCACTCCCGTCATACCCGCCGCCAGCCGCTCGATTTCCGCTTCGGACACGGTCTTGCCCGTCTGCTCCATGTACTTTCGCACCAGCCCTTTGGCGGTGTTTTCCTGGATGGAGTTGATGGTGCCCGCCCGGTAGACGTACTCCTCCCCGAACAGCTCCTCAATGTATTTATTGGCTCGCGGGCGGTAGTCCCCCGAGAAGTTTAAGTCGATGTCGGGCACCTTTTCCGCGTTCAGACCCAAAAACACCTCGAAGGGGATGTCGTACCCGTCGGCAATATACTTTGTTCCGCAGACGGGGCAAAGCGCGCCCGGCATATCGGGGCCGCAGCCGTATGCCTTGTCCACGGCAAAATCCGAATGCTTGCAGCCGGGGCAGCGGTAATGGGGCGCAAGGGGGTTCACCTCCGTAATGTCCATGGCAAAAGCCGCGAGAGAGGAGCCCACCGAACCCCGGGAACCCACGATGTACCCGTCTTTCACCGACTTGTTCACCAGCTTCATGGCGATCCAGTACAGCACGGCAAAGCCGTTGTTGATGATGGAGTTGAGCTCCTTAAAGAGCCGGGCTTCTATGTGAGACGGGAGTGGGTCTCCGTAAAGCTCGTGCATTTTTCGGACGGCGGCTTCCCGTATGTCCCCCGCCGCCTCCTCCACCACGGGCATGGCCGTCTCCCCGGGAAAGAGGTCGATGGCGTCGATGCTGTCCGCAACGGCGTTCGGGTTTTTCACCACCACTTCATAGGCGGCTTCCTCGCCGAGATAAGAGAACTCCTCCAGCATCTCATCCGTGGTCTTGAAATAAAGGGGGGCCTGATTGTCCGCGTCCTTAAACCCGGAGGTCTCCATCAGTATGCGCCGGAAGTATTCGTCCCGCTCCTCTAAAAAGTGCACATCGCCCGTGGCCACCACGGGCTTTCCCAGCTTTTTTCCGAGAGCGCAGATTTTTTTGTTGATCTCGTTCAGCTCTTCCCTCGAAGCCACCGTGCCTTCCCGCACCATAAACTCGTTGTTGCCGAAAGGCTGTATCTCCAGATAATCGTAAAACGAGGCGATCTCCGTGAGCCTTTCTTCGGGATAGCCCAGCAGCACCGCCTGGAACAGTTCCCCCTGCTCGCAGGCAGAACCGAATATCAGCCCTTCCCGGTACTGGTGGAGCTCGTTTTTGGGTATGCGGGGCCGGCCGTAGAAATAGCTGAGGTGACTGACGGATATGAGCCTGTACAGGTTTATGAGCCCCGTCTTGTTTTTGCAGAGGATGATGATGTGGTTGGGCCGGGGGGCGGAGCGGACAAAGGCGGCCGTGTCCGCCAGATAGTTAAGCTCGGAAAGTTTCGTGTAACCGTATTCCTTTTCCATGTCCCGGAACATGTGGAGCATCACCTCCGCCGTGCACCTAGCGTCGTTCGCCGCCCGGTGGTGCGCAAGGGGAATATTGTAATGATCGGCCAGCTTGTCGAGGCTTCTCGACTTTAAGCTCTTCAGATGGGCTCGGGCGATGAGAAGGGTGTCGAGCACGTCACTCTGCACCCGGATGCCCATCTGGCGGGATTTGGCGAACACAAAGCCCGTGTCAAAAGACGCGTTGTGCGCCACCAGACAGTCCTCCCCCGCAAAGGCCCAGAAAGCCTCGATGGCCTCCTCTATTTCGGGGGCGCGCTCCACCATATCCTGGGAGATACCCGTGAGCCGGGTGATCTCGTAAGGCACGGGGAGCTTGGGCCGGGCGAATGTGTTAAACTCACCGACCACCCTCCCCTGCTCCACCCGCACGGCGCCGATCTCGATGATCTCGCTCATGCGCTGGGAGATGCCTGTGGTCTCGATGTCAAAAACCACGAACGTGTCCGTAAACGCCCGATCTTTTCCGGAGTAGACCTTCTTCGGCACATCCACCAGATAGCCTTCCACGCCGTATAAAATCTTCAGGCCGGGATGGGCCTTGCCTGCCGCCGACGCGTCGGGAAAGGCCTGCACCACGCCGTGATCCGTGATGGCGATGGCCTTGTGCCCCCACTTGGCCGCCCGCTCGATGTACGCCGCGGCGGGAGCCATGCCGTCCTGGGCGCTCATGTTGGTGTGGAGGTGAAGCTCCACCCGCTTTTCTTTGGCCATGTCCATGCGCAGGGGCTTGGCGGCAGGCTCGATGTCCAGCAGGTTTATGATGTATTCCTTGTTGAAGGAGTCAAACACGTAGCGGCCGTAGACCGAGACATAGTCGCCCTTTTTAAAGTTCAGCACCTTATGGGTCTCCCCACTCTTTACGAACTTCTGACACCGGACGGAGGAGGTATAGTCCGTCACCACCAGCTTAGCGATGAGATACTTGTTTTCCTTGGTGTTCACCGTCTCAAAAGCCAGTATCTCCCCCTCGATATGAGCTTCCCCGTCGGGCACCAGCTCGCTGATCTTGGAGACGGCCATCATGGCCTTTTTTTTGGCGGAAAACCGGGCGCGTTTTTCTCCCCGGGTGCCGGGCTTGGCCGGCGAGGGGGCGGCGGGCTGAAAATCAGGCTCTTTCACCGGCGCTTTTTCCTCAAACAGCCCGGAAATCTCCAGTTCACCCTCCTCTTCGACTTCTCCCGCCGCAAACTCTTTCACGGCGATCGTGAGATCGTAGTTCTCGGCCAGAAAGCGCTCCAGCTTCTGCTTGAGCCCCATTTTCTTCGCCATATGAGGCCCCAGCTCCCGCTGAAAAGTGAGGCTCAAAAAACTGCCCGAAAGACGCACGGTGCACTGTCTGGCAAAGGGAATGAGGGCGGGTTCCTCGTAGACCATATACTCCCGCACCGTCTTTTCCAGCTGCCCGGCCTTCATGAGCTCCGTCCCCGGCTGGCGGATGACCACGGTCACGTTTTGAAGGGCCTCCTCCAGGCTCTTTTTCATCCGGACCGCCTCTTTCAAACTCAACAATTCGCCGCAAGCCAAAAAGAGCACATAGGCATTTTTACTGCGGCTATATGCTATTTTTTCATACTCCAGCTTTGCGCTCTCGTTTTGAATGAACTTTTCAGTCTCCTGCCGGACATAGGAAAGGTCTATGCCCGCGCCGATTTCTTTCCCGTTTTCCTCCACGCTTCACCTCAAAAGGACTTTAGCTGCCGTTCCAGCTCGAAAAGCAATTCCTCCTCGCTCACTTTGGCCACGGGCTGGCCTTTTTTAAACACCACGCCCATGCCGTTTTCGCCGGCAATGCCGATGTCGGCGTCTCCCGCCTCCCCCGGCCCGTTCACCACGCAGCCCATCACGGCGATTTTCACCGGCTTGTCCATCTGCTCGGCCAGCTTTTCCACTTTGGCCGCCAGTTCGATCAGGTCGATCCTGGTGCGGGCGCAGGTGGGGCAGGAGATGACCTCGGGACCGAACCGCCTTCTCCCCGAAAACTGGAGGATTTTCTTTGCCGCCTGTATTTCCAGCAGGGAGTCCCCCGTGACGGACACCCGTATGGTGTCGCCGATGCCATCCAGCAGCAATGAGCCGATGCCCATGGCCGACTTCACAATGGAATTGTCGTAGCTTCCCGCCTCCGTGATGCCAAGATGAAGGGGGTAATCCGTGAGCTTGTCCATTTTACGGTAAGCGGCCACGGTGGTGGCCACGTCCGTTGATTTTAAAGCGATCACAATGTCATAAAAGCCGCATTTTTCCAGCGTGCGCACATTTTCAAGCGTGCTTTCAAGAAGGGCGTCCTCTTTGGAGAGGCCGTGATATTTGCTCCCGATGGAGCCCGAATTGGCCCCCACCCGGATGGGCACGCCGTGCATTTTGGCGGCGTCCGCCACCCGCTGCACGTTTTCTTCCCGCCCGATGTTGCCCGGGTTGATGCGCACTTTGTCCGCCCCCGCCTCGATGCAGGCCACGGCGATGCGGTAATCAAAATGCACGTCCGCCACGATGGGCATAGACGTCTTTTCTTTCAGTTTGCCAATGGACTTGGCGCACGCCAGATCGTAAGCGGCCACGCGTATGATTTCGCAGCCCGCCTCTTCCAGCCGCCGCATTTGGAGTGCGGTGGCCTCCACGTCGTTGGTGTCCGAATTGGTCATTGACTGGATCAGGATGGGATTGTTCCCCCCGATGCGCCGCGACCCGATTTTAATTTCCCGTTTTATCATGTTCTATACTTCAGGCCAGCAGCCTTGCGATATCCTGGTAAGTGAGAAAAATCATGAGGGCGAACAGCAGCACCAGCCCCGCCATGTTGATATATCCTTCCACCTTCCTCGGGATCGCCTTTCCTCGTATTTTTCGACGCCCAGGAACAAAAGCCTCCCTCCGTCCAGAGCCGGAAAAGGCAGGAGGTTCATGATGCCCAGGTTGATGGACAAGAGCGCGGCAAGGCGCATGGTCACTTCGAAACCGCTTCTGACCGCCTCCCCGATGATGGTGATGGTCCCGACCGGCCCCGCCAGGCCGCCCACGCCTTCGCTTCCCGAGAGCAGCCGCCCGAGATACTGGAACATCTCCACGATGATGAGATACATCCACTTAAAGCTTAAGCCCAGCGCCTCAAAGAAAGAGAACTTCTTCCGCGTGTCCGAGCTGTACTTGATGCCCATCATGTTGCGGCCCGTCTCCTCGTCGTAGCGAAGAGCCACGGTGAACTCTTTATAAGAGCCTTCCCGCTCCACGCCGATGGTGACGCTTTCCTTGTTTTCCATATTCCCCGTAGCCAGCTCAAACTCCGTGCTGAAGTCGATCTTTTTTCCCTCGAACATCACCACCCGGTCCCCTTCCTGAAGCCCCGCCTCATAAGCGGGCGTGCCCTCGGTCACGGACTTGATCACGGGCACATAATCCCCAAAAGCCGTGAGCACGATGACGGTGATGAGAAGAGCCGCAATGAGGTTCATGGCCGGGCCGGCCAGAAGCGTCAGCGCCCGCTGCCACAGGGGGCGGTTGTTAAAAGCCCGGGGTTCATAAGCCGCGTCCACTTCCTCGTCTTCCCCGTAAAACTGCACATAGCCCCCAAGGGGCAGCGCCCGAAGGGAGTAAATGATGTCGTCTTTCTTTCTTTTGCGGGAAAACAGTTTGGGGCCAAAGCCCACGGAAAACTCGTTGATCCGGATGTCGCAGGCTTTGCCCACAAAAAAGTGTCCGCATTCATGGGCGACCACCAGCACGGTCAATACCAAAAGCCCTGCCAAAACGGTGATGATAATACTCAAATTAACCTCCGCCGCGCCTTTGGCGCGTCACTTCAAGCAACCTTATTATACTCGCTTTTCAGCCGCTCCACGTCTTTTCCGCCCCTTTTTTACAAATTATTCAAACGGAGCGCGCGAGCTGTAATCCTGTCGTTTGCTTCGTAAATCTCCTCAAAACTTGTCACGGTCAGACCGGAAAACTCATTTAGCAGCCTTTTGATGAACTCCGCGATCTCAAAAAAACGGATTTCCCCCGCCCGGAAAAGAGAGACGGCCGCGTCGTTGGCCGCGTTGTACACGAGCTGCATGGCCGCGCCCCCTTTCACCGCCTCCATGGCGAGTGCCAGGCAGGGAAAGCGGTCAAGGTCGGGCTTTTCAAAGCTCAAGGTTCCCGTCTGAAACAGGTCGAGCTTTCTTGCGTTGTTGGGCGCCCGATGGGGATAGGAAAGAGCGTAGGCAATGGGGAGCCGCATATCCGTCGCTCCCAGCTGGGCCATCACCGCCCCGTCCACAAACTCCACCATGGAGTGGACGATGCTCTCCTTGTGGACGACCACGGCGATTTTCTCCGGGTCCACGTCGAACATCCAGCGGGTTTCCATGATCTCCAGTCCCTTGTTGGCCATGGTGGCGCTGTCGATGGAGATTTTGGCGCCCATGCTCCAGTTGGGATGGCTGAGCGCCTCCGCGAGGGTGGCGTTCCTGATTTTTTCAGGCGGACTGTCCCTAAAAGGCCCGCCCGAAGCGGTGAGGAGTATTTTTTCGATGCGGCTTTTATCCTCTGTGCCGATGCACTGGAAGATGGCGGAAATTTCACTGTCGAGCGGCAGCACGGGGGTTTTTGTCTCGTCCATGAGACTCCGCACCACCTGCCCGCCGCAGACCAGGGCTTCTTTTGTGGCGATGGCGATGGGAATTTTTCTTTTCAGGCAATATTCCAGCACGGGCAGGCCGGCAATGCCCACGATTCCCAGCACCACCAGATCCGCCCCTTCGCACAGATTGAGAAGACCGTCTTTCCCCCAAAACACGTCCGTTCCCCGGAGCGGGTCCGTAAAAAATTCTTTCGCGGACTTTTCGTCCGCAATGGCGACGGCCCTCGGGCGGTATTTTCGTACCTGTTCCCTTAAAAGACCGATATTTTCATTTGTGGAAAGGGCATGGACTTCATACCCGCTGAGGCTCTCCAGCACGGACAGCGTGTTTTTCCCGATGGAGCCGGTGGAACCCAGGATGGCAATTTTTTTCACGGCGTCCACCTAAATCCCGTAAAACAATCTGAAAAAGAGGAAAATCACGGGCAGTATAAAGATTATGCTGCAAACCCTGTCCAGCATGCCTCCGTGGCCAGGAATCAGGCTGCCAAAATCTTTCACGCCGAAGTGCCGCTTGATCATGGAAGAAGCCAGGTCCCCAAACTGGGAAAGAACGGCCAAAACCGCTCCGGCCAGCAGGTAGACGTACAGCGGGCACTGCGTTTCCCCAAAAATCAGCACCACGACCAGCGTGCACAGCACCCCGCCCGCCACGCCGCCCACCGCTCCTTCCACCGTCTTGTTGGGGCTCAGGGCAGGGGCGAGCTTGTGTTTTCCAAAGAGGCTGCCCGTGAAGTACGCGAACACGTCGCTCCCCGAGGCGGCCGCCAGCGCGAGAAGGATCATGAGAAGGGCGAGCCTTCCGTCCTTCAGGCAGGCGATCTGATAGAGATACACGATCAGGAGCTGGGGATAAAGCCCAGTAAAAGCCGTGTGGGCCACGCTTATAAAATCATACCGGCGGGAAAGCGCCCGCAGTATAAAGAGGACGGCGACAAAGAGCGCGTAGGCCAGGAATACCCCCTCCATGCCGAAAAAATAAAAAGCGGGGAAGAGGGCGGCGGAAAAGAGGTAGGCCGCCGCGTCCATCGTTTTGACGCCTCCCTTTTTCATGGTGGCCAGTATTTCATATTCGCAGAGAAGAGCCATGAGGATGGAGGCCGCCCGGATATACCAGCCGCCCAAATAGAGTATGGCTCCCAGGAGCACGGCCATAATGAGGCCGGCAATCGTCCGTTTCAACATTCTGTTCCTCCGTATCTCCTGTTTCTACCAAGATACGCGTTTAAGGCTTTCACATATTCCTCTTCCGAAAAATCCGGCCAATACACATCGGTAAAATAAAGCTCGGCGTAAGAGCCCGTATAGAGTAAAAAGTTGCTGATGCGCATTTCCCCGCTGGTGCGGATCATCAGGTCCACATCGGGGAGAAAAGAAGAGCATAGCCGCTTTTCAAATTCCTCTTCCGAAGGGGCGGAGATTTTCCCGAGCTTATAGTCTTCGGCCAGGGAGGCGGCCGCGGCCAGCACTTCGTCCCGCCCGCCGTAGTTCACGGCGACGGTGAGCCTTAGGCCGGAGTTGCCCGCCGTGGCCTGTTCGGATTCCTCAATCACCCGGACGAGTTCGGGGGAAAGCTGGGAGCGGTTCCCGATGCACCGGAGAACCACCCCGTTTTCGTGGAGCTCCCGCACCTCATTTTTGAGGTACTCCATGAGCAGGCTCATGAGAAAGCCCACTTCCTCTTTGGGGCGCTTCCAGTTTTCAGTGGAAAATGCAAAAAGCGTGAGAGCCTGTATCCCCAGCCGGGAACTTGCTTTCACGATTTCCCTCACCTTTTCCACGCCTTTTTTATGCCCGTATGAGCGGGGCATATGCTTTCTTTTCGCCCATCTGCCGTTGCCGTCCATGATGATGGCCACGTGCTTTGTCAGAAGAGTGCGGTCGTTTGTCAGTAATTCAGCCATTTTTCTTCATAACCGCTTGTAAGTCCGTTAAAAACGGACTTACAAGCAGCTTGACCCTGTTTTCTTTTTGAACGGCGCGGAGCACCCTGAGGTCTGCCGCGCCGGATACCTCTTTAAACGCGTAGAGTTCGGTTTCATAGGCCTGCACCGCCTCTTTCAGCAGCTGCTCCGCCAAAGAAAGGGGCAGTCCCAGCAGTTCTTCCAGGACCATGTTAAAACTCCATGATCTCCTTTTCTTTTTCCTTCGCAATCTCGTCCAGCTTTTTATTATAGTTGTCCGTCATGGTCTGGCAATCCTTTTCCAGCACCTTCATGTCGTCTTCCGTGATGTCGCTGGTCTTCTTGTCCTTGCGGAGCTCCTCAATGGCGTCCCGCCGGATGTTTCGGATGGCCACTTTGGCTTCCTCTGTCTTTTTCCGGGCAGTTTTGGCCAGCTCCTGCCTTCTCTCCACCGTGGGTTCGGGGAACACCAGCCGGATCATCTTGCCGTCGTTTGTGGGGTTGATGCCCAAATCCGAAGCCAGTATGGCTTTTTCAACCTCCTTCAGGAGACTTGCGTCCCAAAGGGAAATGGTGAGCATCCTCGGCTCGGGAACGGCCACGTTTCCCACCTGGGGAATGGGTGTCAGAGTGCCGTAGTAGTTGACCATAATCCTGTTTAGCAGCTGGGGATTTGCTCTTCCGGCTCGTATGGATGCAAGTTCCGTAGTCAGAGCGGCAATGGTTTTTTCCATCCTCTCTTTTGCGTTTTGAAGAGCTTCATGCTGTACGCTCATATTTCTACCTCCTGTCCAAATACTTCGTTCACTCTGATTTTACTTGATAACGCATTTTTTTACAAGAACAAGTTATCTGATGAGCGTTCCGAGCTTCTCTCCCAGCACGGCCCGCTCGATGCTGTTCTCCTCCCCGAGCCCAAAGGCCAGTATGGGGATTTTGTTTTCCATGCACAGCGTCACGGCCGTGGTGTCCATGGCCTGAAGCCCCCGCTGGATGACCTCCAGATAACCGATCTCCTCAAATTTCCTGGCCCCCGGGTTGAGCTTGGGGTCGCAGTCATAAATGCCGTCCACATTCTTGGCCAGGAGGATGAGGTCGGCCTCCATCTCCGCCGCCCGAAGGGCGGTCGCCGTGTCGGTGGTGAAGTAAGGGTTGCCCGTGCCGCAGGCGAAGATCACCACCCGCCCCTTTTCCAGGTGCCGGATGGCCTTGCGCCGGATGTAGGGTTCGGCGATCTGGCGCATTTCAATGGCCGTCTGAAGTCTCGCCTGCACCCCCGCGGATTCCAAAGCGTCCTGCATGGCGAGGGAGTTGATGACGGTGGCCAGCATGCCCATATGGTCGGCCGTCACCCGGTCCATATCTTTTCCCTGGCGGCCTCTCCATATGTTTCCCCCGCCCACGATGATGCAGACTTCCACACCCATCTGCATAATTTTAACCACTTGACCGGCCACGTTATTCACCACATCAAAATCGATGTGCTTTCCTTCGCTGGCCAGCGCTTCCCCGCTCACTTTTAAAATGACCCGTTTGTACTTTGCCTGCATAATTCCTCCCCTGGGTTAAACCCGGCTCTTACTGCCCACTATGAAAAGAGAACACCCCTTTTGAAGTGTTCCCGAGTAGACGCCTCTTTTTAAAAAAATAAACGGAAGAGCCGGAACGAGCAGCAGCATATCATTTTTGTCCCTTGCTTTCATAGCCCTTCTCCCTTCCGTCGTCTTTTGCCAGAAATTATTATAGCAAATCCCCGCCCGTTTGGCAACCGGCCCTGTAAAAAAGCCGGGCGCGTATGCGTCCGGCTTTTCATCCTTTATTTCTGCTGGGCCATGACTTCGGCCACGAAGTCGTCCTGCCTTTTTTCCAGGCCTTCGCCCATCTCGTAGCGCACAAACCGCCTGATGGAGATGTTCTCGCCGATCTTGGCGATCATTTCCGTAAGCACGTCCTGCACTTTTTTGTCCTGATCCTTCACGAAAGGCTGCTCCAACAGGCAGATTTCCTCATAGAACTTCTTGAGCCTGCCCTCCACCATCTTCTCGGCGATATTCTGGGGCTTGCCCTCAGCCATCGCCTGCTTCAGAAGAAGCGTCTTCTGCTCCTGAACCTCGGCGGCGTCCACCTCTTCCTTCCGCACATACTTGGGGTTGGAAGCGGCGATGTGCATGGCGATGTCCTTCACAAAGGTGAGAAAACCTTCGGTCTTGGCCACAAAGTCGGTTTCACAGTTCACTTCCACCAGCACGCCGATTTTGCCGCCCATGTGGATATAAGAAGCCACCACGCCTTCGGCCGCAATCCTGCCCGCTTTTTTAACCGCCTTGGCAAGACCTCTTTCTTTCAATATTTCCACCGCTTTGTCGAAGTCTCCGTTTGCGTCCGTCAGGGCTTTCTTGCAGTCCATGAGACCGCTGCCCGTCATCTGCCGGAGCTTCATTGTGTCGCTTGCGGATATGTTTGCCATAATCGTCCTCCTAAAATATATGCTTATTCGGGCTGGGTTTCTTCCGCGGCTTTGGGAGTTTCCTCAATGCCCATTTCCTCTGAGATCTCTTCGTTCACGGCCTGAGCCATGGATTCGATGGCGTCCTGCTCCTCTTGCTCTTCGCTCACCACTTCCACTTCCTCCGTGGTGTCTTCCAGCTGCTCGCCCTGCTTGCCTTCCAGCACGGCGTCGGCCATTTTGGACACGATGAGCTTCACAGCACGGATGGCGTCGTCGTTGCCGGGGATGGGGTAATCGATCTCATCGGGGTCGCAGTTGGTGTCCACAATGGCCACCACCGGGATGCCCAGCTTCCTGGCTTCGGAAACGACGATCCGCTCTTTTCTCGGGTCTACCACAAACAGCGCGCCCGGAAGTCTGCCCAGTTCCCGTATGCCGCCCAGGTTCTTTTCCAGCTTTTCCTTTTCGTGCATGAGCCGCACCACTTCCTTTTTGGGAAGAAGGTCGGCGTCTCCGCTCTCCTGGAGCTTTTCGATGTATACCAGCCGGTCGATTCTGGAACGGATGGTTTTAAAGTTGGTGAGCATACCGCCGAGCCACCGGTTGGACACAAAGTACTGTCCGCAACGCTTTGCTTCGCTCTCCACTGATTCCTGCGCCTGCTTCTTGGTGCCCACGAACAGGATGGGCTTATTGTCGATGGCCACGTCCCGTATAAAGAAATACGCTTCGTCGATCTTTTTCACCGTCTTCTGGAGGTCGATGATATAGATGCCGTTCCGTTCGGTGAAGATGTAAGGCCGCATTTTGGGGTTCCATCTTCTGGTCTGATGCCCGAAATGCACGCCGGCTTCGAGCAGCTGCTTCATAGAAATGACTGCCATGTTTGTTTCTCCTTCGGTTTTTTGTTTTTCCACCTTCTGTTTCAACTCTGTTTCCACCCAAACGGGCACACGAAAACATTCCGCAGAAGTGCGTTATCTCGCAAATTATAGCACAGGGGCTTTCCCATTTGCAAGTATTTTACAAAAGAAAAACGGCGTACCCGCCGTTTCTTCTTGTTTTATCATTCGTGATCGCAGTCCTCACAGCCGCAGTCGCAGCTTTCGTCCTCACAGCCGCAGTCGCAGCCCTCTTCGCAATCCTCGCAGTCGCACTCATCTTCCTCTTCGTAAAGTTTGATGAACACGTCCCAGGCTTCGTCCAGCTCCTCTTCGCTTTCCACAGGGGAGAAGGAGGTGATCTCGGTCTCCGGGTCGTCGTCTATGCGCATGATGAGCACTTCCCCGTCTTCCATGCCCTCCACCGCGTCCACGGGCAGAAGGGCGGCGTAGAAGTGGTCTTTGTGGTCGAAGGTGCTCAGGCACTCAAACTTCACTTTATTGCCGTCGTCGTCGATCAGCTCGATGATGCCGTCTTCCATCAATTCGTCGTTGTTCAGCTCTTTTTCACTCATGTATTTGATACCTTTCAATATAATTTATGGTTTCTTTCCAAATAACCCTGAAGTATGTTCACCGCCGCGATCTTGTCCACAATTTTCCGGCGCTTCTGCCGGCTCATGTCCGCTTCCAGCAGCGTCTTTTCGGCCATCACGGTGGTGAGCCGCTCATCTTCAAACACCAGCTCTGCTTTCACCGCCTTTTGGAGCTTTTCCCCAAAAGCCTGTATCTTTTCCGCCATGGGTCCGAGCGTGTTGTTCATATTCTTTGGGAGGCCCATCACGATTTTAGTCACGCCGTTTTTCTCGCAGAGCTCCCTGATATGGGCGATGTCCGCCTTCTCGCTCACCCTGGTGTAGGATTCGATCCCCTGAGCCGTGAGGCCGAGGGGGTCGGACAGAGCGATGCCAATGCGCACGTCCCCCATGTCGAGCCCCAGTATCCTGATAAAGGTCATGCTTCCTCTTCCCGCAGGGAAGCGATGTAGTTGGACACGATCTCTTCTAAAAGCGTATCCCTGTCTACACGGGTGAGCAGGTTTCTGGCGCCGTTATAGCTTGTGATATAGGTGGGATCGCCCGATATGATATAACCCACAAGCTGGTTCAAAGGCTCATAACCCTTTTCGGCCATCGCGTCGCACGCCAGACGGATAATGCCCCGCACGGGGTTTTCCAGGTCTTTTGGCAGTTCAAATTTGGTGGTTTTATCGATGTTCTTCACCTGCTTACTCCTTCTCCCTTGTTAATTTTACCATCAGTATACACTAAGCCACTTCGCATTTCAATGATATATCAAGAAACTTGATCAGATCGTGAGCAAATATGATCCGATCATCCCATTTTGAAACGCTCCGCGGTTTAAGGGAGCAGGCGTATTTTTCGCCGCGCTAAAAGCGGGAAACCGGCGCGGGCGGAACGCCCCTCATCAGTCCCTCGCTTTTAAGCCTTCCGCTCTCACATTTCCTGCGCGGCATAAAAATAAAAAGCCGCTCGGGCGGCTTTTTATTCACATATTGCAGAGCATCTCTGCGATGGCTCTTCTGCCCTTTTTCATGGCCTTTTTCATATACGGCTTCACATAGGGATAAGCGATGGCTCCGGCCGTAATGCCCACCAGACTCCCGATCACCAGCCCGGAAACTATACCTTTCATAAAAAGCATCTCCTCTCGACGTCAGTTGATACTTTTAATGTGCACCAAAAAATCATTTTTCATGCACGAATTTTTTCAGCTCGGACAAAAGAATATCGATTTCTTCGAGCGTGTTGTATTTTGAAAAGCTGAACCGCACGGCCGAAGCCATCCGCTCTTCCGAAAGCCCCATGGCCAAAAGCACATGGGATTTCCCGAGCGCGCCCGCGGTGCAGGCCGCGCCGCCCGAACAGGCGATGCCGGCAAAATCCAGGTTGTACAGCGTGGTTTCCGACCGGGTGCCCAAGAAGGAAAAATTCAGGTTTCCCGGCAGGCGGTGGAGGGCGCTTCCGTTCAATATGGCGGAAGGGATTTCAGAGGAAATGCGCTTTCTCGCATACTCCCTTATTTCAAGGATATGAGCCGTGTCTTCTTCGAGTTCGGCCACGGCCAGCGCCAGGGCTTCCCCCAGACCCGCCACGCCGGCCACGTTTTCCGTGCCCGAACGCTTCTGCCGTTCCTGGGCGCCGCCCGAGATCAGATTGTCGATTTGAACGCCGTTTCTCGCATAGAGCACGCCCACGCCTTTGGGGCCGTGGAACTTATGGGCAGACAGGGAAAGCAGGTCGATGCTGCATTTTTCCACGTCGATGGGAAGGTGTCCCGCCGCCTGCACCGCGTCCGTATGGAAGAGCACGCCGGCGGATTTGGCAATGGCGCCGATCGTTTCGATGTCGTTCACGGTCCCCACCTCGTTGTTCGCCCACATGACGCTTATAAGGATGGTTTCGGGGCGGATTGCAGCGGACAGGGCCGCTGGGTTCACCCTGCAATCCCCGCCCAACGGAAGGTAGGTGACGGAAAAACCCTGCTTTTCCAGCCAGGCGCAGGCCTCCAGCACGGCGTGATGCTCGGTTTTTGTGGTAATGATATGGTTCCCCTTGGCCCGGTTGGCGAAAGCCGCGCCTTTTAAAGCCCAGTTGTCGCTTTCCGTGCCGCCGGACGTGAAAAATATTTCCCGATCAAATTCCGCCCCGAGAGCCTCTTTCACCTGCTCCCTGGCGCGATCCAAAGCAAAGTGCGCCCGCCTGGAAATAGCGTACGCGCCCGACGGGTTTCCGTATTCTTCTTTCAGATAGGGCAGCATGGCCGTGAGCGCCTCCGGCCGGAGGCGGGTGGTGGCCGCGTTATCAAAATAGATCAATGATTTTCACCTCAA
>JAXGQH010000039.1:0-6774 GCA_040766545.1 Christensenellaceae bacterium | reverse complement strand
CGAAGATGGAGATGGTGGAGTGTCCCAAGTGCGGCACAAAAAACGCGCCGGGCGTGCGGTTCTGCGGAAACTGCGGGGCCAACCTGAAGGAGCCCGCCGGCCCGCCCACCTGCCCCGCCTGCGGCACGGTGCTGGAAGAAGGCGTGAAGTTCTGCGGCAGCTGCGGCGCCAAAGTTTGAAGCCCATCACCTTCGGAAGCCTTGCCCAGGCTTTTTCCCGGAGGATTTAAGCGCGGAGACGGCTTTCGCCGTCTCCGTTTTTTGAAGCGAGGGCGCGGGAAGGAGAGCATATGAACGCCATCGAAGTGAAGAATCTGAATAAAGCGTATCAAGGCTTCAGGCTGCAGGACGTGAGCTTTTCCCTGCCCGAAGGAAGCGTGCTGGGGCTGGTGGGGGAGAACGGAGCGGGCAAAAGCACCACCATCAAGCTCATCATGAACAGCGTGAAACGGGACGGGGGCGAAGTGACCGTGCTGGGTGCGGACAACCAAAGCCCGGCGTTTTCCCATGTGAAAGAAGAAATCGGCGTGGTGCTGGATGAGGCCTATTTTCCCGAAGCGCTTACGGCGAAAAACGTGGGCGCCGTGATGCGGCATACCTATAAAAACTGGAACGAGGAGGAATACAAAAGCCTGCTGAAAAGGTTTTCCCTCCCCGAAGACAAGGCGTTCAAGGATTTTTCCCGGGGGATGAAGATGAAGCTGGCCATAGCCGCGGCTCTCTCCCATTCTCCCCGGCTGCTGGTGCTGGACGAGGCCACCAGCGGCCTCGACCCGCTGGCGAGAGAGGAGATGCTGGAACTGTTCGGCGAGTTCGTGCGGGGCGGAGCCGGCTCCATACTCCTCTCCTCCCACATCGTGAGCGATCTGGAAAAGGTCTGCGATTACATCGCCTTTATCCATCAGGGAAAGTTCCTGCTTTGTCAGGAGAAAAAGGCGCTGCTGGAAAAATATGTTCTTCTGAAAACATCGAAAGAAGGTTTGGCTTCTCTGCCGGAGGGAGCCGTCCGGGGGATCAAACGGACGGAAGAAGGAGCGGAAGTTCTTGCGGAGCGGGCGCTGCTCCCGGGGGAAGCGCAGGGGGAGAAGGCCGGGCTCGAAGAGATCTTCCTGTTTCTTGCAAAGGGGGAAAAGTGATATGAAAGGGCTTCTCATCAAGGATTTTTATACGCTCGTGAAGCAGATGAAACTTTTTCTCGTGATGATCGGGTTGTTTGCGGTGATTCCCGGGAGTTCCATGTCTTCCTTCGCGGTCATTTACGCCGCCATGCTGCCCATGACCGCCCTGGCCTACGACGAGCGGGCCAAGTGGGACGAACTGGCCGCCATGCTGCCCTATTCCGAAAAAGCGCTGGTGTTCAGCAAGTACGCGCTGGGATACGCGGGCATCTTTCTCTCTTCCCTCCTGTCCCTCGGGGCGCAGGTGGTTTTAAGCCTGATCCGTCGTGAACCCATGGCCTCAGAGAGCCTTTTGATGCCGCCTCTTCTTGCGGTTCTCGGCCTTGTGATGGAGGCGGTGAGTCTACCCCTGCTGTTTCGCTTTGGGGTGGAAAAGGGGCGGTATATGCTCTTATTTATCATAGGCGGCCTTGCGGCCCTGGGCGTGGGGCTGGGGAGCGATCTGGCCGCCTATCTGAGCAAAGGAGAGGGGATGGGGATATTGCTCCTGGCCCTTGCTCTTGCGGTGCTTTTGAATTTTCTGTCTGTTCATATTTCCGCGGCGGCGTATCGGAGGAGGCGCAGATAGCTCTCCCGCTCCAAAGCGGGGCAAAATGCGCAAAAGCCGCCCTGAGGCGTCGTCCTTTGCCAAAAAAAAGATAAAACTTGAAAAATTGTACAGGCTATTATATTATATAAACAGTATGCTGTATGACGAAACTGCGCATGGTCGGGCTGCGTGAAAAATAGAGGAGTGATGGTATGGGCTTTTTTGATTATAACGACATAGGTATAGACCTTGGAACGGCAAGCGTACTGGTGTATGTGAAAGGAAAGGGCATTGTGCTGCGGGGAGCCCTCGGTGGTGGCGATCGACCGGAACAGCGGTCAGATGCTGGCTGTGGGGGAAGAAGCCCGGGTGATGCTGGGAAGGACGCCGGGAAACATCGTGGCCGTCCGCCCGCTTCAGGGAAGGCGTTATTTCCAACTTCCACGACACCGAACGGATGCTCGGTTTTTCCTCAGGAAGGTCATGGGCAAGAAGCTGTTCTTTAAGCCCCGGGTGGTGGTCTGCGTGCCAAGCGGCGTCACGGAGGTGGAAAAAGCGTTCGGTGATCGAAGCCACGGAAGACGCGGGGGCAAGGCGCACCCATCTCATTGAGGAGCCCATTGCCGCGGCCATCGGCGCCGGACTCGACATCGGAAAGCCCGTGGGGCAGATGGTGGTGGACATCGGCGGCGGCACGACGGATCTGGCCGTCATTTCTCTCGGCGGCGCCGTGCTGAGCAGCTCGGTCAAAACCGCGGGGGATAAGTTTGACGAAGCCATAATCCGCTACCTCAAGAAAAAGTATAACATGGTCATCGGCGAAAGGACGGCCGAAGACCTGAAGATGAATATCGGCTCGGCTTTCCCAAGGCGGGACGAAGCCTACATGGAGGTGACGGGCAGAAACCTGATTTCAGGTCTTCCCAAGACCATCACCATGAGCTCCAACGAGACCATCGAGGCTTTCAGGAGCCCTTGAACGTGATCATGGAAGCGGTGCACGGCATATTGGAGCGCACCCCGCCCGAATTGGCGGCGGACATTGCGGAAAACGGCATCTGCATGACAGGCGGCGGCTCGCTGCTTTACGGACTCGACAGGCTGCTCACGGAGCGGTGCAAGGTGCACTGCTATGTGGCGGACGACCCGGTTTCCTGCGTGGCCATCGGCACGGGCAAAGCCCTTGAGAACATCGACCTTTACGGCACCAGCGCCTTTTACGATTACAGGAAGGGCGACGGGTACGACAACTATTGATTAAAATAAGAAAAGCCCTCAAATGAGGGCTTTCTTTTTTGGAGGACTATGGCGAATCTTTATTCCCCGTCGGGCGTACGGGAGCTTTTAAACCAATTTGGCATGGCTCCCCTAAAGAGCCTGGGGCAGAATTTTCTCATCGATCAGAACATCGCGGAAAAAATCGCCGCCCACGCCCTGCTGCCGGGAGAAAATGTGATCGAGGTGGGCCCGGGGCCGGGGGCGCTCACCCGGGAGCTGGCCAAACGAGCAAAAAAAGTGGTGGCCGTGGAGATCGACAGGGGGATGGTGGAGCTGGCCAAAAAGACGCTGGCCGAAGAGAAAAATGTGGTTCTGCTTCACGAGGATTTTTTGAAGGCGGACCTGGAGGGCATCGCCCGGGAGCATTTTTCGGGCGAGAGCTTTTCCATTGCGGGCAACCTTCCCTACTATATCACGGCAAAGTGCATTGAAAAGGCGCTCAAGTGCTGGGGCGTTCTGCGGTTTACCGCCATGGTGCAAAAAGAAGTGGCCGAGCGCCTGTCCGCCCCGCCCGGCGGAAAGGATTACGGCTCCCTCACCGCTTTTGCGGCTTATTTCGGCGGCGTGCAGAAACTTTTTGGCGTGTCGGGGAGCTGCTTTTTCCCCCAGCCCGAGGTGGATTCGGCGGTGGTGCAGATCGTTCCGGGAAAGTGCCCCAAGGTGCCTCTGGCGGACTATGAGAAGGTGGTGCGCGCCCTCTTTGCCATGCGGAGAAAGACGGTGTACAACAACTTAAAGGCCGGGCTTTCCCTTTCGGGAGAAGCGGCGGAAGAGGCGCTATTATACGCGGGCGTGGAAAAAAACGCCCGGGCGGAACAGCTTTCAAAGGAGCAGTTCGCCCTGCTGGCCCAGGCGCTCTACAAAATCAAATGAAGCGGAAATTTTTTTGAGAACAGCAAAAAAGAGCGGGCAGATGCCCGCTCTTTTGATGGTCGTCATATTGTCGCTTTGCCTGAGGGATTGATCCGAACGGCCGTGATGTGAAAAAAAGTTTTTAATCCTTTTTCCAGATCACACGGGCTTCACCGTTTTCGTAAGCCACCGTTTCTTTTTCCATTTCGATGCCGTCCGCCATTTCAAAGTATTCCTTCATGCTCTTAAACTGCAAATGGGCGTTTTCTTTAATGAACCGAGCCCGCTCGCCGCCCTTTTCCAAAAGGGCGCAGATGAGAGCCAGCTGAAAATGAGCGGCCAGCATCACCGCTTTTTCCCTGTCTTCAATATAGTAGTCCGAGCCGTGACCCGTGCCTGTCGCTCCCGCCACATAGGGATGGATGGAGGGGATGACGCTGGCGATGTCGCCCATGTCCGTGCAGCCCGTGTCCCAGCGGGACGTGGCGAAAAACTGATCCGCCCCTACGAGTGCGCTTCCCACTTCCCGGGCCAGCCCGGCAAAGTTCTCGTCGTTATGGAGAGGGAAATAGCCCATCATGTCGGATATGGTGAGCGTCGCCCCCATGGAGAGAGCCGCCCCCGCCAGCGCCCGGTTGACCCGCTCGTTGGCCGAAACGATGCTTGTAAGGCCTGCGCCCCGGACATAGCTTTCAAGGGCGGCCGTCTCGGGGATGACGTTTACGGCCGCGCCGCCCACCGTCATGATGGGGTGCACCCGGACGTGGTCTTTATCCTGGAAGGTCTCCCGGAGGGCGTTCACCGCGTTGATGCCAAGCGTGGCCGCGTACAGGGCGTTGATGCCGTCCTCAGGCGCGCCGCCGGCGTGGGCGGCTTTGCCGTGATAGGTGATGTTTTTGCAGATGCAGCCGTTGGAGCCGGCGGAGATTTCCAGCTGCCGGTCTTCCATGTTGCTGGTGTGGAGCATGAGGGCGGCGTCCACGTCGTCAAAAAAGCCCCGGTACATGAATTCCACTTTTCCGCCAAAGTATTTGATGACGCCTTTTTTCTTCAGCTCTTTTCGGTATCCCAATTCCAAAAGCTCTTCGGCGGGCACGACGAAAATCTTCACCCGGCCCGAGAGGTTTTTGAGCACCTCGGGATTTTTAAGGGCGCAGGCAATGCCGAGAAGCGCCGCGCACTGGACGTGGTGCCCGCAGGCGTGAACCGCCCCCGTCTCCTGATTGCACTCGGGATGGGCGGCACAGAGCACGCTGTCGAGCTCGGCCATCACGGCCACCGTGGGGCCAGGGCGGCCGGTGTCGGCCACCGCGTAAAAGCCGGGGATGTTTCCGGCAAGAGTCAGGTTATAGCCCATTTCAGTAAAGCGGTCTTTCATGTATTCGTGGGTCTTCCACTCCCGATAACCCGTTTCGGGGTGGGCCCAAATGTCCCGCTCGGCCTTGAGCATAATCTCCCGGTACGGCTCCACGGCCTTCTTCACCTGTTCCAAAAAATCAAACATGTTCGCCCTCTCCTTTATTTTGAATCGATTCTCTTAATCCGGAAGGCAAGTCCCAGATATTATAACTGCCGGCGCTCCGAATGGCCGAAAGCAGGCTCTTTTTCACGTTGGGGTTTAGTTCAAGCAGGGATTTCATCAGTTCTTTCACTTCCTGCCGCTTGGTGTGGCCGTCCGCGGGGCAGGGGTTTTTATAGACGGGAATATGCTGCTGCCGCACCGCGCCGATCACTTCCTTTTCGGGGATGTAGCAGAAGGGGCGGATGAGGGTGATGTCCATGCGGGAAAGATAGGTGACGGGGGAAAAGGTGGAGAGCTTTCCCTCGTAAATCTGGCTCAGCAGGAGGGTTTCCAGCAGGTCGTCCATGCTGTGGGCAAAGGCGGCCTTGTTGCAGTGAAGACGCTTGGCCTCTTCATAAAACGCGCCTTTTCTCATTTTGGAGCAGAGGGCGCAGGGGTTTTTCTCTTTTCTTGTTTTAAAGATGATGTCTCCGATCAGGGTATGCACGGTATGGTGCTCCACGCCAAGGGAGGCGGCGAACTCTTCGATCTCCTTTGCGGCAAAACCCGGGAGACCCAGATCCACCGTGACGCCCACGAACTGAAAATCCTTTTTAATGTACATGCGGTACAAGCCCATAGCGTATAAAAGCAGCATGGAATCTTTGCCGCCCGACACGCCCACGGCGATTTTATCGCCCTCTTCGATCATGCCGAATTCATCGCATATGGCCCGCATTTTCCCCAGTATGTGCTTCATGATAGTCATTATAGTTGATAAACAGATTGCAAGCAAGGAGCAAATCAAGTATACTTGAAAGGAACAAAAAACTGTACGAGGTGATACGTTTTTTATGGAAAAGTTATTCACATCCGAGTCTGTTACCGAGGGGCATCCGGATAAAATCTGCGACCAGATTTCCGACGCCGTGCTCGATTATATACTGGAACAGGATCAAAACGCGCGGGTGGCCTGCGACGTGGCCGTGAACACGGGGCTCGTTCTTGTGATGGGCGAAATCACCACCGAGGCCTATGCGGATATTCCAAAAATCGCCCGGGATACCATTCGCTCCATCGGCTATACGGGAGGGGAGAGCGGGTTTGACGCGGACAACTGCGGCGTGCTCACCAGCATCAGCGAGCAGTCCCCCGACATCGCCATGGGGGTGAACGACGCCCTTGAAAGCCGGGGCACGGGGATCAAGGACATCGGCGCGGGAGACCAGGGCATGATGTTCGGCTACGCCTGCCGGGAGACCGCGTCCCTCATGCCTTACCCCATCGCCGCCGCCCACGCCCTTACAAAGCGCCTGGCCGAAGCGAGAAAGTCAGGCGTACTCGATTACCTCCTGCCCGACGGCAAGGCCCAGGTGACGGTGGAATACGAGGGGGATGCGCCCAAACGGATCAACACCATCGTTCTTTCCACCCAGC
>JAXGQH010000038.1:0-7408 GCA_040766545.1 Christensenellaceae bacterium | reverse complement strand
AAGGCCTGGCAATCCCATTTTTTTCAAGTATAACGCATGTACTGTGACGATAATTATAATGGAGTAATTTATAGATTTTAATTATTACATTGTCACAAGAAGAGGAAACCATCATGAAACGCAAACATTTCAAATTATGGAGCTTCATCACGGCTCTGTGTATTCTCCTGGGGCTCCTGCCCGCTTCCGTACTGGCGGATATCCCCGCAAACCTCACGAACGAGACGGCTTATCTGGTGGTGCACAGCACCACCGGCAGCTACGCTGAGCTGGGCGGCCCGTCCACCATATTGGTGCGGAGGCCAGACGACACGGAAATCGAGCCCGTGGGCGGCGTC
This sequence comes from Christensenellaceae bacterium, assembly GCA_040766545.1. Classification (GTDB taxonomy): domain Bacteria; phylum Bacillota; class Clostridia; order Christensenellales; family Christensenellaceae; genus QANA01. The sequence goes on along the minus strand of JAXGQH010000038.1, from coordinate 7,070 downwards.
TATTCCGGCGTGCCCGACGGCGCCAGCATCAGCATGGAATATAAGTTCCATCTGGTGAACGACGACGGCGTGGGCAACATCTACACCTATTCGGGCAGCAATTATTTCGACATCACCCTTCCCGAAGGCATCAACTTCAACGCCCCCACCACCGAGCAGTCCATCATCACCGCCTGGGATAAGGAAACCGAGGAAAGCTGGACGCTGGGCACCTGGGCGTTTACCGACGCCAATCACATCCGGGTGAGCTTTGACCCGGACGTGGCCAACCACGGGAATATATACGGCAAAGTGGGCGTGAGCGGCACGTTTTCCGCCTTTGAGGAGGAAACCGAGTCCACCACCCTCACGCTGGGCACGCAGGAGATCACCTTCGTTCGGGAGGCTCCTCCCGCGCCTCTCATCACGCTCTCCAAATCCCGGACGTATGACGCGGCCAGCAACACCATCACCTGGACGGTGACGGTGACTCCGCCCGCGGGCGTGGATCTCAAGGGATATACCCTCATCGACCAGTACAGCTCCAACCAGAGCTTTGTCTCCAATTCTTTCTATTTGGGGGCTACCCAGATTTTAGACGCCAACCTCGACCTCACCACCGCCAATCAGGTGCGCTACACCTTCCTCACAGGCGCGGTGGGGACCCAGACCGTCACCTATCAAACCCGGCCCACCTCCTTCTCGGCTGAGATGGGTGCCACCACCAGCACGAAGTATTCCCTGTTCACCAACACCGCCTCCCTCCAGAAAAACGGGAACGCGGCAGCCGAACCGGCCTACGCGGAGCTTCAGACCAACTGGGTCTCCAAAGCGGGCAACCTGGTGACTACCACCGACGGCAGCATCCTCATCCGCTGGCGGGTGACCATCACCGTGCCGGGCGGCGGCACCGTCACGGGAGCGTCCGTTGTGGACACCCTCCCCGCCAACCTCCAACTGGTGGACGACGCCACCTATGACGTGACCATGAATCCGAGGAGCGGAGCAATCACCGCCCTTCCCGGCACAGGCTCGGGCACCTATACCTACAGCTATACCAACGAAGACACGGCGAGCACCCTCACCTACCGCTTCCCCGCTTCAGGCGGCAACGAAGGCGTCCTGACGGGCAGCGCCGTCGTCACTTACTATACGAAAGTGGTCGACCGGAACAAATCCCTGGACAGCAACAACTCCGTGGCCTTTAAAAACAACGCCGCTTTTTCCTATTCCGGCATGCCCGACACCGAGCACCCGCCGAAGGACAACGTCAGCGTCACCGCCGTCCCCACGGGCGGTCTTATCTCAAAATCCGGCGGCTCCACCTCGAATTATACCTATCCGGGTTACATCCACTGGACCATCACGGTCAACCGGAACGATGTGTCCATCCCGGGCGCCGCTGTAACGGACAGCGTGCCTCTTGGCCAGCAGCTTCTCATCGACGCCGAGCATCCCCTGACGGTAAAGCGCGAGGGCACGACCGTCTTTACGGCGCCCACGGAAACGTCCGCCGCCTTTACGTCCACGGACTCTTTTGTGCGGAACTTTTCCTATGCCTTTGGAGGCACCATCACGGACACCTACACCATCGACTATTAATAAAAAATCATCGACGTGAACCCGGACTCTGTGAAGGACACCTCCGGCCTCGACACGCTCTATAAAAACAACGACTCGGTGCAGTTCGGCAATATAAAAATTTAATAGACAGTTGTTTTTATGAAATGCGAAAAGCGTTGAACATAAGACCTTTTGAAAAACACAGCGTAAGCCTTTAATGAATTGACCAAATTGAAAGAAAACACCTTTCTGCTTCTAAACGGCGATGAAATCATCTGCGCTGTTACCTGCTCTGAACAAAATATTAAAAAATGTGGCCGGACTTAAAATACCAGCGGCAAGGGTATGGCCGAAAACTCATGGAATTTGCGCTTCGTTATATGCAAAAACGCGGAGACTCTTCCATAAAATTGACCGTTATGAAATGGAACAAACAGCTGCGATTGCGCTGTACGAATCTCTTGGATTTGAAGTTACAAGAGAATCAATCCTTGAAGGAGTCAATCAAAAAGATGCCGACGGTCATTGAACATTTGAATTTACGGCAACGAAGGGTTTCAATATACGGTAGACATGATCAAGAACAGCGAGGCCAAACTCTTACCGCTTTTTAGGGGAGCTGCCGCATAAAAACGCTTCTTCACCCTTTCCGCCCATGCCAAAAGCGGACGCAAAAAAGCCCGCCGCATACGCGGCGGGCCTTTATATAAGATACCGACCGAAAAACTTTCCCGCCCGGTATTTATTTTGTCTTGCCGATATGGAAAAACCTCTTTTGTACTGGACGACACAATTGCTTCAACTCAGTGCAGCCCTCGCAGAGGTCCAAATCCTTTGACAGGAAGACGCTCCTCTTTGTCAGGCGCGTGTGATTCATTTTGTTCCAGCACCAGGCAAAAACTCCGCCATTTCAAACACCTCGATTTCATTTTGACATCTTAAAATAAGATAAATATCAATATTCTGATTTAAGATATAATATCTTAGAACAGGGTGGTTTATTTGAAGTATGAAGTTTTGCCGTATGAGCGCGTCCGAAATTTAAGAATCGATCGGGAGCTGACGCAAAAAGAGGTGGCTCAGGTGCTATGTCAAGCAAAACACCTATTCTCAGTATGAGATCGGCGTTTTGCGGTATCCAGCGGAGGTGCTGGTCAAGCTGGCTCTGTTTTATCACACCAGCGTCGATTATCTGCGGGGCTTACGGACGACCCGGCCCCTTATAAACGAAAACCCTCAAAATAAAGCGTGCATAAAGGCCCGGAAAAATTCTCCGGCCTTTTCATTCTCCGGCTTGCCCAAAGGCATACCGCAAACTGAAAAACAAGAATAAAAAGACCTGCCGCATACGCGGCGGGGTCTTTATTTCTTCGCGCCCATAAAGAGAGCCACGTCCTCCTCCGCCGTCTCGATGCCGGCGATGCCGAACTTCTTCACCAGCACGTCCGCCACGCCGGGAGATAAGAACCCGGGAAGCGTGGGGCCGAGGTGGATGTTCTTCACCCTTGAGGAACAGGAGAGCCAGCAGTACGATCACCGCTTTTGCTCATACCAGGCGATGTTGAAAGCGATGGGGAGCTCGTTCACGCTGTCTACGCCAAAGGCTTCCTTCAGCTTTAAAGCGATCACCGCCAGAGAATAGGAGTCGTTGCACTGACCCGCGTCCAGCACCCGGGGGATGCCCCGATGTCTCCAAGGCCCAGCTTGTTGTACCGGTACTTGGCGCAGCCCGTCAGGATGACCGTATCCTTCGGCAGTTTCTTCGCAAAACTCGGTGTGGTAGTATTCCCGCGACTTCATGCGTCCGCCGCAGCCCGCCATGACGAAAAATTTCTTGATGGCGCCCGACTTCACCGCTTCCACCACCTTGTCGGCCAGCTCCAGCACCTGGTTGTGGGCAAATCCGCCCACGATGCTGCCGCTCTCGATCTCTTCGGGGGCGGGAAGGGTTTTAGCCAGTTCGATCATCTTGGAAAAGTCCTTCTGCCGTCTTCGTCCGCCGAAATGTGTCTGCACCCGGGGTAGCTCACGGCGCCGGTGGTAAAAATCCGGCTCCTCACCTCTTCGCTTCTTGGGGGCACCAGGCAGTTGGTGGTCATGAGAATGGGGCCTTTAAACGTCTCAAACTCCGTGATCTGCTTCCACCAGGAGCCGCCGTAGTTGCCCGCCAGATGGTCGTATTTCTTGAAGAAGGGGATAGTAATGGGCGGGGAGCATCTCCCGTGGGTGTATACGTCCACCCCCGTGCCCTTGGTCTGTTCGAGCAGCTGCTCCAGGTCTATGAGGTCGTGACCCGAGATCAGGATGTAAGGGTTTTTCCGAACGCTGATGTTCACTTCCGCGATAACCGGATTCCCGTACCGCCCCGTGTTGGCCGAATCCAGAAGCTCCATCATCTGCACGCCGTAGGCGCCCGTCTCCAGGGTCAAGGCCACCAGATCATCCGCGCTCAGGCTGTCGTCCCGCGTGCCCGCCAGCGCTTTATACATAAAGGCGTAAACCACCGGATATTTTCCGATGTTCATGGCGTGCTCGCCGTAAGCGGCCATGCCTTTAATCCGTATGTGATCATCTCTCTTAAAGAGCGAACGTCCGGGTCTTCCGTCTCCAGCACGCCCGACTCCCGCCGCTTTTTTCAGCATGACTTCCCGGCTGTCCGCCCAGGAAACCCGTTCCGCCTTGCCGGTGCTCTCTTAAAAGCTCTTCTCTCATAAAAAGGAGCTTTTTAATCTCCGCCTCAATCGCCTTCGCTCTGTCAAAGTTCACGTTGGTGATGGTCGTAAATAGCTCCGGAAGCATCTCCTGATTGAGCTCCACTTCTCCGCTCACGTCGATTTTATGCTCCGTCACGTCTTTTCCGATCAACCGCAGGGTGTGGATTAAGAGGTCCTGCAGCTTGGCCACTTCCTCGCTTTTGCTGCATACGCCCCGGACGGTGCAGCCTTTCCTCCCGCTGTCTCCTCTCTGACACTGAAAACAAAACATACTCATAGGATCTTTCCTTTCTTCTCTTCGCTCGTTTTCGTTTGTCTTCCGTTCATTTTTTCAGTCTTCCAAAGGTTCAAATTCGTCTTTGCCCACAAAGCAGATGGGGCACTGCCAGTCCTCGGGCAGGTCTTCAAACGCCGTGCCCGGCGCGATGCCGTTATCCGGGTCCCCTTCCGCGGGTCAGACATACCCGCAGGGCACGCATACATACTTTTTCATCCTTGCCTCCTTATTATAACCGATCGGCTTTTATTTTTCGCCCGCCGCCCTCTTTTTCAGCTTTTGGGTGCCGGGGCTTTTTACCACAATGAGTTCCAGAGCTCTTCCCCCGGATTTCCCGCCTTCATGAGGATGCCCTCGGGGATTTTTAACAGCGTCCCCGCCGGATATTCCCGCCTCCTCTTCCCCAAGGGCAATGGAGAGGGTGCCCCGGACAACCGTCATATACACGTTCCCGTTGGTGTGATGATCGGGGAGGCTCTCCCTTTGGGAGGGTCATGTGCATATAGTGAAGATTCTCGTCCATCACCACCCGCTCAATGATCTTCTTTTCCCCCTGTGAAAGCCTCGATAAACCTGTTCAATCACTTCGCCGTCCTCCTCTTCTTAATCCAGTATTTCCCCTTTTACCGAGATCGTAACCACCTGCCAGGGAATAAATTTTCCGCTGTTCTGGAGCGCCTTTTTCACCGCCGCCTCAATGCCCCCGCAGCAGGGCACTTCCATCCGCGCCACCGTCACGCTTTTCACGTCGTTATACTTGATGATGTCCGTCAGCTTCTCGCTGTAATCCACATCGTCCAGCTTGGGGCAGCCGATCAAGGTAATGCGGTTTTTAATGAACTTGTCGTGAAAACCGCCGTAAGCGTAGGCGGCGCAGTCGGCCGCAATGAGCAGGTTGGCGCCGTTAAAGTAGGGCGCGTTCACGGGCGCCAGCTGTATCTGCACGGGCCACTGCCTGAGCCTGCTTGCGCTCTCCTCCCGGGCCTCGCTCCGCTCCTCCCGCTCCTCCCGGCTGAAGACTTCCGCTCTGGAACCGGGGCATCCGCCCCCATGGCCGTGACCATGCTCTTCCCGGTCAAAAGCCATAGCCCGGCTCCCCGGGCAGCCGCCGGAAACCACCTGCTCCTTTTTGGGCGCATCGCTTCCCGCGCCCTTCTCAGCGGGCTTCACTTCCTGTTCCAAAAAGCTGATGGCTCCCACCGGGCAGACGGGCAGGCAGGCGCCCAGTCCGTCGCAATAGTCTTCCCGGAGCAGCTTGGCTTTGCCGTCCACCATGCCGATGGCCCCTTCGTGGCAGGCCTCGGCGCACAGCCCGCAGCCGATGCAGGCTTCTTCGTCAATCTGTATAATTTTACGGGTCATCATACTCTACCTCTCTTTTTAAAATCTTTTGTATTGCTTTTACAGCCTCAGTTTATTATACTGAAAGCAAAAAGTATGTTGGATTTCCAACAAAAGAGGAGAGTATGCAAAATTACCTGGATGTGCTGCGTTCCGTCGAACTGTTTAAAAATATCGCGGACGGCGAAATCAACACCCTTCTTTCCTGCCTCTCCGCCCGGCGCGGCCATTACGGGAAAAACCAGGTGGTGTTCCAAAGCGGCGAGGAGACGGGGAGCTTTGGCGTCGTGCTGTCCGGCCAGGTGCAGATTTACCACGAGGACTTCTACGGCAACCGAAACATCATCGCCACCGCCGGGTCCGGGGATCTCTTTGCCGAATCCTTCGTCTGCGCGGAGATGACCGCCCTTCCCGTGAGCGTGGAAGCGGCGGCGGAGAGCGAGCTTTTGTTCATCGAGTTTGCCCGCCTGGCCTTTCCCTGCGAGCGGGCCTGCTTTTTTCACGGCCGGCTCATACAGAACATGCTGAACATCATCGCCCGGAAAAACATCGCCCTCACCCGCAAGCTGGAGTTCGTCTCCAAGCGCACCACCCGGGAAAAGCTCCTTTCCTACCTCTCGGAAGAAGCTGAAAAAGCGGGAAGCAGCCGCTTTGCCATCCCCTTCAACCGGCAGGAGCTGGCGGACTACCTCTTTGTGGACCGGAGCGCCATGTCCGCCGAACTGAGCAAACTCCAAAAAGAGGGGCTGCTCCGCTATGAGAAAAACCGATTCGAGCTGCTGTAAAGAAGGACGGTCACCCCAGCTTTTTCAGCGCCTCCCGGATGTCCTGATCCACCAGCGGCCGCATATTTTCGTTGTAGACGGAGGTGTCCGCGCTTTTTAAGGCTTCCCGTATGCGCCCCGCCAGCTCGGGCTTGTGCGCCCCGATGTCCGGCAGCAGCTTCACGCACTGCCGGGCGGTGATGGGCTTCTTGTCCAGTATGTGGACGAGAAATTCCTCCAGGATGTCCCCGATTTTGTTTTCACTGTCCCACCCGGCGTTGGCGGCAATCAGAATCAGCCCCCGCGACCGGACGTAGGAACTCTCCATGGACATCATGGATACAAACCGGTCAAAAAACGGATAAACCCGCGGGCCGCGGCCGCTTTCTGCCGTGAGCTCCTTGAGCGCCTCATAGCCTTCGTTGTGATCCT
>JAXGQH010000037.1:0-7656 GCA_040766545.1 Christensenellaceae bacterium | reverse complement strand
GGCCGAGCGGGAGAATGTGGACATCCGGCTGTACCGGGTGATTTACAACGCCATTGAAGACGTGGAAAAGGCCATGAAAGGCATGCTGGCTCCCCAGTACAAAGAAAGCGTACTGGGTCACGCGGAAGTGCGCCAGACCTTCAAGGTTTCTTCCGTGGGCACCATTGCCGGCTGCTATGTGACGGACGGCAAGATCGTGCGCAACAGCAGCGTGCGGCTGCTCAGGAACTCGGTGGTGCTCTTTGAAGGAAAATTTTCCTCCCTCAAGCGGTTTAAGGACGACGCGCGGGAAGTGGCTTCGGGCTACGAGTGCGGCATTTCCATAGAGAATTATAACGATATAAAGGAAGGCGACGTGATCGAATCTTTCGAGATGGTCGAAGTGGCAAGGTAAGGAACAGATGAGCAAACGCAGAGCGGCCAAAATAGACGGCGAAATGCAGCGCGCGCTGGGAGAGATTTTTCTCTCGGATATTAAAGACCCCCGGTTCAGCAAAATGGCCGGGGTTCTCCGGGTGGAAGTGACCCAGGACCTGAAATACGCCAAGGTGTACGTGAGCATTTACGATACGCCGGCCAAAGTGGAGAGCACCATGCAGGCTCTGGAAAGCGGAGAGTCCTTCATACGCGCCCGGCTGAACGACAAGATACGGCTCCGGCGCATACCGAATTTAAGTTTTATACACGACACTTCCATCGCGGAGAGCGTTCGGATATCCAGGCTGATCGACGAAGTGACCGCAAAGGACAGGGAACATGCAGCGGACAATACAGATACTGAAACAGTCGAATAACCTGCTGGTGCTGGGGCATGTGAATCCGGACGGAGACACCATCGGAAGCGGACTCGCCCTTACCCTCGGCTTAAAGGCTCTCGGCAAGAGCGCGGTCTTTGCCATAGACGGGGAAGTGCCCGAAAAGCTCCTCTTTTTGTTGGGGAGGGAGAAGGTCTGTCAGTTTTACGATTATCCCCGGCATCGCTACGACTGCGTGGTGGCGGTGGACGTGTCCGACCCGGCGCGCCTCGGGAGGTTTTCCCAGGTGTTTGAAGACGCGGACAGCACGCTTGTGATCGACCATCACATGAGTAACCGGGGTTTTGCCATGCACAGCATGGTGCGGGAATGCGGCGCCTCCGGTCAGATCGTGCTGGAGCTGCTGGAAGCCATGGGGGTTCAGCTCTCTTCCCAGATGGCCGACCTGCTCTTTTCCGCGCTCTATACCGACACGGGCATGTTCACTTACCAGAATACCGACGAAAGCCTGCTCCACGCGGCGGCCCGGCTCCGGGCGGCGGGAGCGGACATACAGACTATTACGGAAGAGATTTACAAGCGCCGGAGCTTTGGAGCCACCCGGCTTATCGGGCGGGCTATCGAGCGTCTGACGCTCTACGAAGGAGGAAAGATCGCCCTCACTTACGTGGAGCGGGGAGACTATCAGGAGCTTGACGCAAAGCAGGAGGACACGGACGAGCTGGTGAACTACGCCCGGGAGATCAGGGGCGTGGAAGTGGCCATCCTCTTAAAGGAAGCGGGCAAAAACGAGTTCAAAGTGAGCCTTCGGAGCATGGACTATGTGAACGTGGCCGAGCTGGCCGGAGAGTTTTCGGGCGGCGGGCATATCCACGCGGCGGGCTGCACCCTTTCGGGCACGGCGGAAGAGTGCAAAAAGCGCATACTTGCCGCCGCGAAAAAATATCTGAAATGAACGGAGTCATCAACATATTAAAGCCGCCAGGCGTGTCTTCAAACGGCGTGACGGTTTTTTTACGCAAACTTTTTGGGGAAAAGCGAGTGGGCCACGCGGGCACGCTGGACCCGGGGGCGGCGGGCGTGCTGGTAGTCCTGGCGGGAAGAAGCACCCGGCTGTCCGACTACCTGATGGGCCACGACAAGCGCTATATCGCTGAAATGCGCCTGGGCCTTTCGACGGACACGGGAGACAGTTACGGGCGGGTCACGGGGGAGAAGCCCCCGGCGCAGGTGAGCGAAGCCCGGCTGGAAGAGGCTTTTTCGCGGTTTATCGGCCGCATCCCTCAGACCCCGCCCGACTACTCCGCCGTCAAGGTGGAGGGGAGAAAATCTTACGAGCTGGCCCGAAAAGGGATCAGCGTAAAGAAAAAGAGCAGGCTGGTGGAAGTGAAAAGCCTGAAACTTTTGAGAAGAACGGGGGAAGCCTCCTTTTTGATCGGCATCGAGTGCGGCAAGGGCACCTATATCCGGACGCTCCTTTCGGATATCGCTGCCTCCCTGGGCGAGCTGGCCTACACCTCCTTTCTTTTCCGGGAAGCCTCGGGGAAGTATCGGGCGGCGGAGGCGCACTCCCTATTGGAAGTGCGGGACATGTATGAACGGGGCGATCTGAGCTTTTTGGAGCCGCCCGAACAGGCGCTTTATGATATGCCCCTGATACGCCTCGGGGAAGACAGGGTTTTTGCCCTGGAGCACGGACTGCCGGCGGCGGCCTGTTCGGAGGCGGAGACCGTTCGGGTGTACTGCGGGGACAAGTTTTACGGAATCGGGAAATATGCGGACAACGAGGTACGGTTAAAAGTTCCGCTTGATTGACGGGAGAGAGACATGCGCCTAATAAACGCTCGGGTGGACGAACTGCCCGCACTGAAAAACAGCGCGGTGGCCATCGGCACATTTGACGGCATCCACATTGCCCACCAGAGGCTCATCGGTATGTTAAAAGAAGAGGCGAAGAGGATCGGGGGACACTCGGTGGTGTTCACTTTTGACCGGCCGCCTTTTTCCAAGCAGCCCCTTTTCACAAAGGAACAGAAGGTGGCGGCTTTTATAGAAGAAGACGTGGATTACCTCTACATGGCCGAGTTCGACGAAGATTTCATAAAAATTACCCGGGAAGAATTTGCCGGATACATCGTGGAAAAGCTGGACGCAAAAGTGATCGTGGTGGGGGAGAACTTCACCTTCGGCGCGGGCGCGAAGGGCAACCCCGCGTTTTTGAAGGAATACTGCAAAGCCTACGGCGTGGAAGTGAAAGTGCTGGAGCTCATGGTGGCGGAGGGCTGCAAAGTGAGCAGCAGCCGGATCCGGGATCTTATCCTGGAAGGGGACGTGGCCGTCGCGGCCCGGCTGCTGGGCAAGCCCTACGAGCTTTGCGGAATCGTGACGGAGGGGAACAGAATCGGCCGCACGCTGGGTTTCCCCACGGCCAACATCGCCCCCGAGGGCAGGCTCTATCCCAAAAACGGCGTGTATGTGACGAGCACCATCGTGGGGGACGAGGAGTATATGTCCGTCACCAACGTGGGGCTGCGCCCGACGGTGGGGGACAGTGCCGCGCCCAACATTGAGACGCATATTCTGGAAGGAAATTACGAATTATATGGACAGAGGATTTGCGTGGCCTTTTGGGAAAGGCTCCGGGGCGAGGTGAAATTTGACGGGCCCCCCGATTTAAAGCGTCAGATCGCGCTTGACAAGGAGAATGCCCGAAGATTTTTTGGCATTTAACTTTACAAATAAACGCCCGTGTGTTATGATTTTCAGTGCGAAACCGTTTACTATGTTCTGCGAAGACCCGACGCGATTCACAGTTGACGGCGATTCAATATTTACAGGGAGGTTCGTTATGGGACAGATCGATAAGGCCGCAATCATTGCCGAGTACGCGACCCACGAAGGCGACACTGGTTCTCCGGAAGTCCAGATTGCGCTTTTAACGGCACGCATCGAGCACTTGAACGCGCATCTCGAGGCACATGAGAAAGACCACCATTCAAGGCGCGGTCTTTTGAAAATGGTTGGCTCCAGAAGAAACCTGCTTAATTATCTCCGCGATAAAGATATCGAGAGATATAGAGCACTCATCTCCAGGCTGAATATCCGGAGATAGGTTTCGGCGCTTTATAGAGAGGAACGTAGAGCGGGTACACCCGCTCTACATTTTTATCACCCATACAAAACTGTCAATTCGTTTCCAAATAAAAGTATTCATATAGAAAATAGGCGTGTGCCTATGCGGAGGTAAGAAATCGAAATGCAAAACAACGTATTCACAATGGAACTTGGAGGAAGAGAGCTCACCGTCGAGACGGGCAAGTACTGCTCCCAGGCGAACGGCTCCTGCGTCGTCCGGTGCGGCGACACGGCCGTCATGGTCTCGGCCACCTGCGCCGAAACGCCGAGAGAGGGGATCGACTTTTTCCCGCTCAGCATCGAGATTTGAAGAGAAGATGTATTCCGTGGGCAAAATACCCGGCGGATTCATCAAACGGGAGGGAAGGCCCTCCGAAAAGGCGGTTTAAGCTGCCGCCTGATCGACCGCCGCTTCGTCCCCTGTTCCCAAAGGGCTATTATAACGACGTGCAGGTGATCGCCACCGTGCTGTCCGTAGACCCCGAGCAGCCCCCGGAAATATACGCCATGATCGGCTCTTCCGTGGCGCTTTCCATATCGGGCATCCCCTTCCAGGGCCCCACGGGCTCTGTGTCCGTCGGTCTGGTAGACGGGAGTATCTCATCAACCCGGACTCCGAACAGAGAGACAAGAGCCGCCTGCAGCTCACCGTGTCGGGCACCAGGGAGGCCATCATGATGGTGGAAGCGGGCGCCAACGAAGTGACTGAAGCGGAAATGCTCCATGCCATCCTGTTCGCCCATGAGGAAATCAAAAAGATCTGCGACTTCATTCTGGACATTAAGGAAAAGGTCGGCAAGCCCGCCCTCAACATCGACTTTTATCATATTCCCGAAGAACTGGACGCGGCTGTGCGGGAGAAGTTCTACGACCGTATGGTCTGGGCCATGGACACCTTCGACCGGGCTGAGCGGCATGAGAGAGAAGAGGCCGTGAAAGCCGAGGCGGTGGCTTACTTTGAACCCCAGTATGAAAACTGCAAAGCGGACGTGGGAAACAGCCTCTATGCGGTGATGAAGGAAATCGTGCGGAAGAAGATCGTCCACGAAGGCGTCCGCCCCGACGGCAGAAGCTACGAGGACGTGCGCCCCATCTGGTGCGAAACCCACATGTTTGCCCGCCCCCACGGCAGCGCCGTGTTTACAAGAGGCGAGACGCAGGTGATGAACCTGGTGACTCTCGCCCCCATCGACGAGGGGCAGACGCTTGACGGCATCTCCGAAGACACCTTCAAGAGATATATGCACCAGTATAACATGCCCCCCTACGCCACCGGCGAGGCCAAACCCATCAGGAGCGCCAACAGGCGGGAAGTGGGTCACGGCGCGCTGGCTGAACGGGCGCTCATCCCCATGCTGCCCACGGAAGAGGAGTTCCCCTACGCCATACGCTCCGTCTCGGAGGTTTTAAGCTCCAACGGCTCCACCTCCCAGGCCAGCATCTGCGCCAGCTCCATGGCGCTCATGGACGCGGGCGTGCCCATCAAGGCTCCCGTGGCCGGAACGGCTATGGGCCTCATCAAGCAGGACGACAAAGTGGTGGTCTTAACGGACATTCAGGGTCTGGAAGACTTTTTGGGAGACATGGACTTCAAAGTGGCGGGTACGGAAAAGGGCATCACCGCCATACAGATGGACATCAAGATTTCAGGCATCGACAAGGAAGTGCTGGAGCGGGCTCTCGCCCAGGCTCTTAGGGGCAGGCTGCACATTTTAAGCGAGATGAATAAAGTGATCTCGACCGCCAGCCCCGAACTGTCCAAGTATGCCCCGAGGATCATCCGGTTCACCATCGACCCCGACAAGATCCGGGAGGTCATCGGAAGCGGCGGCAAGACCATCAACAAGATCATCGCCGACACGGGCGTGAAGATCGACATTGAAGACGACGGCAGGGTGTTCATCGCCACGCCGGACAGCGAAGCCGCGGCCAAGGCCAAGGGCATCATCATGGGCATCGTGCGGGAAATCCAGCCGGGAGACGTGTATCTGGGCACAGTGAAGCGGATCATCCCCATCGGCGCGTTTGTGGAGATGGCCCCGGGCAAGGAAGGTCTCGTCCACATCTCCAAGATCGCCAAAGAGCGGGTGGAGAAGGTGGAAGACTACCTGAAGGAAGGTCAGCAGATACTGGTGAAGGTTCTGGAGATCGACAAGCAGAACCGAATCAACCTGATCCACAGGGGCGTCACCGAGCAGGAACTGGAAGAATTCAACGCCAAGCAGAAGTAAGCAAAAACAAAATAAAGGGAATGCGGCTTTTAAAAGCCGCATTTTTATAGGACGGTATATGAAAAAGCTGGAGGAACTTTTAAAATCGGGCATCGTGCTGTACGACGGTTCAAAAGGCGTGGAACTTCAGCGCCGGGGAGCGGAAGGGCTGGCGGAAGAGTGGAACCTCACAAACGAGCAGGGAGTTTTGGAGCTCTACGCCGCCTATATCGAGGCGGGCGCAAAGCTCATCCAGACCAACACGTTCTCCGCCAACCGGGCCATCTTATCCCGTCACGGGCTGGGGGAGAAGACGGGGGAGATCATAAAAGCGGGCGTTCGGCTGGCTCTTCGGGCGGCGGAAGGATCGGGCGTGCTGGCGGCGGTTTCCGCCGGCCCCACCGGGCGGTTTTTGGAGCCCGCGGGAGACATGAGCTTTTCCGAATGCTATGATATTTTTAAAGAAGTGGCTCTTTCCGCCCGGGAAGCGGGAGCGGAATACATCCATTTTGAAACCTTCACCGACCTCTCCGAACTGCGGGCGGCCATATTGGCCGCAAAAGAAAATACGGATATGGGCGTCATCGCCACGGCCAGCTTTGAGGGGGAGGCCACCATGTCGGGCAACACCCCCGAAGCCGTCATGATCGTCCTCTCCTCTCTCGGCGTGCTGGCGGCCGGGGCGAACTGCGCGGGCGGCCCCGAGACCCTTCTTGCTCCCATTGAGCGGATGGGAAAGGTGTCCGACACCCCTCTCGCGGTCAAGCCTAACGCCGGCCTGCCCGAGATGGTCAAGGGAAAGACGGTGTTTCGGATGGGGCCGGAGGAGTTTGCCGCCTGCGCCCCCGCTTTTTCGGAGCTGGGCGTACGCCTCATAGGCGGGTGCTGCGGCACGGGGAGCGAATACATTAAAAAACTCGGCGAAGCGCTTTTGGGGCTGTCTCCCCGGGAGCGGGGCGGGGCGAAGCGCGCATATCTTTCTTCCGCTTACGGTTTTTCCGAGATTAAGGAAAGCGTTTTGTTCCATACTATAAGCGAAGAAGAAAAGCGGGCTCTTGCGGAAGGGGATTTCTTCCCCCTGTTTGACGCTTTGGCGGAAGGGGAGGGCGAAATACTCGCCATCGACTTTAGGGACGCGCTGTTTGACGCCTGGGGTTTCATGCAGCAGTTTTCCCTCTACGTGAGAAAACCCGTGATTTTTCGCTTTGAGCGGGATGAACTGCTGGAGGAGTGCCTCCGCTATTATCCCGGCAGGGCGGGCGTTCAGGCGGGAAACGACAGGCAGAAAAAGACGGCAAAAAAATACGGAGCGTATATAATCAAAAGTTATGATGATTGAAAAGACACTTTCAAACGGCATACGGTTTGTGGGGGAGCGGATCCCCCACTTTCGTTCGGTCAGCGTGGGCATCTGGGTGAAGGTGGGTTCGGCCACCGAGCAGGAGAGCGAGAACGGGCTTTCCCACTTTTTGGAGCATATGCTCTTCAAAGGCACAAAAAAGAGGAGCTATAAGGACATCGCCCAGGAGTTCGACAACATCGGCGCCCAGAGCAAC
>JAXGQH010000036.1:0-8030 GCA_040766545.1 Christensenellaceae bacterium | reverse complement strand
ATGGTCTCAATGGCCTTGATGGTGGAGTCCGGATTGGTGCCCTTGGAGTCGTTGAAGAAGGTCACGCCATTCACCGTGCGCACAAACTCGATTCTGTGTTCCACTCCGGGGAAAGTCTTTAATGTATATGCCACCGCGTCTTTTGCTATACCCATGCACATGGAGAGGCAGACGGCGGCCAGTGCGTTTTCCGTGTTGTGGGCGCCGGGAATTTTCACCTCGTCCGCCCGGCAGACCTCCTGTTCCCGCCCGTCCAGCCGGAAGACGATCATGCCTTCCCGCAGAAAAGCGCCGTTTTCCACTTCCCGCTTCCTGCTGAACAGCAGCACCCGGGCGTTTTTAATGTCCCGGCTTTTGGCGGCGGTGATGGGGTCGTCCAGATTCATGACGGCAAAGTCCCGCATGGTCATATTCTCAAACTGGCGCATCTTGCAGGCCGTATAGTATTCCATGGTGCCGAAGCGGTCCATATGGTCTTCCGTGATGTTGCAGATCACCGCGGCCCGGGAATGGAATGTCTTGATCTTTTCCAGCTGGAGCGCGGCGGTTTCGGCCACGATCACATCCCCTTCCCGGGTGTCGAGAGAGGAGTCGCAGATGGGCACGCCGATGTTCCCCAGCACGTAGGTGTTTCGGCCGCCGTTTTTAAAAATCTCTCCCGTAAGGGCGGTGGTGGTGGTTTTGCCGTTCGTGCCGCCGATGCACACGAACTCGGCTTTGGCCGTCAGATACCCCAGCTCGATTTCGGAGATGACCTCTTTTCCCTCCGCTTCGGCTTGCAAAATAAAATCCTGCTTGGGGGGCACGCCCGGGCTTAACACCAGCATGTCCGCTTTTTCCGCAGCTTCTTTCGGATCGCCTTCCCGGCAATCGGCCGCGCCCTGTGCAATGAGCCTGTCAATGTGCTCGTCTTCTATTTTTTTCCGGTCGTAGAGCAGCACGTCTGCGCCCAGCTTTTGCAGCAAAAACCCGGCGGACACGCCGCTTTTGGCCATGCCAACCACCAGCACGCTTTTATTTTTAAAATCCGTCAATTCCATTTGATTCTCCTAATAGCTCAGCATGAGTATGGCCAGCATGCACGCCACCCCCGTAAGGATCATATAGACCGAGACGATCTTTGTCTCGTGCACGCCCTTCAGCTCAAAATGATGATGCAGCGGCGCCATTTTGAATATCCTCTTTTTCCTGAGCTTATAGCTCCCGATCTGAAGCAGGCAGGACACCGTGGAAATCATGAACATGACCCCCATCACGGGCACCAGCAGCTGAGATTTGGATATGATGGCGATCATGGACAGCGCACCCCCGAGGAAAAACGCCCCCGTGTCCCCCATGATGACTTTGGCGGGATAGGTGTTATACCGCAAAAAGCCCAACACGCCCCCCGTAAGAGCGGCGGAGAAGAGCACCATGTCCTCTGCCCAGAGCTGATCCTTCAAAGCCGCGGTGGCCACGAATATGAGGGTATATGCGCCGGCGTTGATGAGCGTCACGCCCCCCGCCAGGCCGTCGAGCCCGTCCGTCAGGTTGACGGAATTGGTGAGCGCCAGTAAAAAGAACATGCAGAAAGGGATATATAACGCGCCGAAATCCACGTATTTGTTTAAGATGGGGATGAAGACCTCCGAGCCGATCCCGGGGTCGAAGTAAGCGTAGAAGGAGATGATCACCGCAAACAGCAGCTGCAAAAATATTTTCTGCCAGGGCCGGAGACCCAGGGAGCGGTGCTTGGTGGCTTTAATCAGGTCGTCGATGAGGCCCACCGTGCCGTAAGCCAGCGAGCCGATGAGGGCTGCAAAGGTATACCGGCCCACCTTCTGATAGAACAAAATCATCGTCAGCGCGATACTGAGTGTGATAAACAACCCGCCCATGGAGGGCGTACCGGCTTTTTTCAGATGGGACTTGGGTCCGTCGTCCCGTATCTGCTGGCCCGCAAGCCTTCTTAACACCGGTATCATCATATGGCCGAAGCCGAGCGCAGCCACAAAGGAAACCAATATGGCCAAAATCAAAGTGTCCATTTCAATCGTACCTCTTCCAGGAATATAGGCGACAACTAGGGCCGCCTACAATACTTCTATACTCTATTACATTTTGTACGATTTTTCAAGCTCCTTCAGTATTTCCCTCACCACGACCTGCTCGTCAAAGGGGTGATGGACGCCTTTGATCTCCTGATAATCCTCGTGCCCCTTTCCGGCCAGCAGGATCACGTCCCCCGGCTCGGCATGCTCAATGGCATACTTGATGGCCTCCCGCCGGTTTTCAATCACAATGTGCGTATCCTTTTTCATGCCCGCCTCGATCTGGCGGATGATCTCATAGGGGTCCTCAAAACGGGGGTTATCCGAGGTGACAATGGTAAAATCCGCCAGACGCTCGGCGATCCCCCCCATAATGGGCCGCTTTTCCGCGTCCCTGTTGCCCCCGCAGCCGAAGATGCACACCACCCGCTTTTTCGCAAAGCCCCGGATGGTCTGAAGCACTTTTTCCAGCGGGTCGGGCTTGTGGCAGTAGTCGAGGACGCGTAAAGTCCCTGCCCCGCTGTCGAGAGTCTGGAACTCGGCCGGGCACGCCCGGAAGCTGCTCCAACCCCTGCTTGATGGGAAGCATGTCAATACCCAGCATAAAACAGAGCGCAATGGCTCCAAGGGCGTTACACCGTGAACAGCCCGGGGGTCTTCATCACGATGGGGAGCTTCACGCCCGGCGCCGCCAGCAAAGCTGCACGCCGCCTGTGCTGAGCTCGATGTTTTTGGCGCTCACCTCCGCCTGCTTTTCAATGCCAAAGGTCGTGACGTTGCCCGCCGCGGCCTTTTGCATGTGAGGCCAATAAAAATCGTTCGTATTCACGGCGGAGTTCCTGGAATTCTGAAAGAGTATGGCCTTGGAATCCCTGTAATCCTCAAAGGTCTTGTGGAAATCCAGATGGTCCTGCGACATATTCGTGAAAATACTGCCCGCAAACTCTATGCCGTATACCCGGTCGAGCTTTAAGGAGTGGGAGGAGACTTCCATCACCGCCGTGTCGATACCCGCGTCCACCATCTCCCGCAGCAGCTTCTGAAGGTCGGGAGACTCGGGGGTCGTCCGGTCGGCGGGCACGGCTTTGTCCCCGATCACGTTGGAGATGGTCCCGATGAGACCCACCCTTTTCCCCGCCTGCTCCAGTATGTTCCGAAGGAGGTAGGTGGTGGAGGTCTTGCCGCTGGTGCCCGTGACGCCGATCATGGTAAGCGTTCTTGCGGGGTGCCCGTAAAAAGCCGCGGCAATGAGGGACATGGCCTTCCGGTCGTCCTCCACCAGCACCTGCGCGGCGTCCGTCTCCTGCCGTTCCGTCACCATGAGGCAAACCGCTCCGGCTTTCAGGGCGGCCGCCACGTATCGGTGCCCGTCCGAGCTGAACCCTTTGATGCAAAAGAACAGGTCTCCCGGCTTCACCTTTCTGGAATCGTAGGCAAGACCCGTGATTTCCACCGTCGGGTCTCCGATGATTTCACATTTGATATCTTTTAAAAGCTCTTTTAACTGCATGAAGGTTCTTTCTCCTTTTATCCGTCGCAGGTTACGGAAACGCTTGATCCGTAAGCCGCTTTCGTATTGGCCGCCGGGCTTTGGGTTTTCACTTCCCCGCTCCCCAGTTCGCCTACGATCTGCATATCGAAGCCTGCTTCGCTCAGGGCTTTAAAAGCCTGGCTGGCGGACATGCCTTTCACGTTTGGGACGGAGGCTTCCTCCGTCAGCGGTTCAAAGCCCGTAAAGTAAAGCTCCACCGCCGTTGATTTCTTCACTTCCGTGCCCGCGGCGGGCGATTGGGCCAGCACCGAGCCTCCCTCTCCCACGCTCGTCACGCCAAGCCCCCGGGCTTTCGCCTCGGCTTTCGCGTCTTCCAGGCTCTTTCCCGTCAGGTCGGGCACGACCACCAGCTCTTCCGTGGGTTCGGTGGGCTCTACCTTTCCATATTTCAGGCATTGCTCCAGTATATCCCTTGCATAAGGCGCGGCCACCACGCTGCCGAAAGTCACGTACACCTGGGGCTCCCGCACAATGAAGAGCACGATATATTTGGGATTGTCGGCCGGGGCAAAGCCGATGAAGGAGGAGATGTTCTTCCCCTGCACGATCACGCCGTTTTCATACATCTGAGCCGTGCCCGTCTTGCCGCCCACCCGGTAACCGGGTATCTGGGCGTTTTTGCCGCTGCCGTACTGCACCACGCTTTCCAGTATTTCCCGCATGAGGGCGGAGGTCTCCTGGGAGATCACCTGCCGCACTTCCTCCGTGTCGAAAGTCTTCACCGTCACGCCGTTTTCATCCGTCAGATGGCTCACCAGACGGGGCGTATAGAGCATGCCGCCGTTGACGGTGGCCGAAGCGGCCGTGATCATCTGAAGAGGCGTCACGGCGATGCTTTGACCGAAGCCGATGCGGGCCAGGTCCACCGTCTTCACGTATTTGGGCGCCCGCACGATGCCTGCGCTGTCCGTGGAATAATCCACCCCCGTGATGCTCCCAAAGCCGAAAGCGTAAATGTATTTATAAAAAGTCTCCGTCCCCATGCCGAGAGCCATATCCATAAAGGCCGGGTTGCAGGAGTTCTGGGCGGCTTCAAAAAGCGTCTGGTTCCCGTGGGGATTATAGGAACGCCAGCACTTGATCTTTT
This sequence comes from Christensenellaceae bacterium, assembly GCA_040766545.1. Lineage (GTDB taxonomy): Bacteria > Bacillota > Clostridia > Christensenellales > Christensenellaceae > QANA01. The sequence continues at coordinate 3,361 of JAXGQH010000036.1, read as the reverse complement.
CTCCGTCCACCATCTTATAGCCGGGGCAGTAGAAATGGCTGCCCGAAGTGACTGCGCCGCTGTCGAGCGCGGAGGCCATGGTGACGATTTTGAATATGGAGCCGGGTTCAAACGCATCCGTGACAGCGGTGTTCCGGGACAGGTCGGCCAGCTGCGTCAGGTCGCTTCTGTCCAGATTGTTCAGGTCGGCTTCGGGATAGTTCACCATGGCCAGTATATCACAATTCGTGGGGTCCATCACGATGGCGCACACGCTTTTGGCTTTGTTGACTTCCAGCGCCTCCTTGGCTGCGTTTTCGGATACGCTCTGGATCACCGCGTCGAGGTGAGGTTCACGTCAAGTCCCTCCTCCGCCTCAATGTAAACCTGCTCAATGCCGTCGATGCTCCGCCCCTGGGCGTCCACCAGCCGGAGCACGGTGCCGGTATAGCCGGTTAAATACTTGTTATATTTCTTTTCCAGACCTTCCTGCCCCACCCCGTCGATGGTGGTATAGCCGATCACCTGAGACATGAAGCGCCCGTAGGGGTATACCCGCTTCACGTCCGCAAAGAAATCCACGCCCGCCAGATTGAGCTTTCTGATCTGCTCTTCCTGCTCTTCCGTGATGTGGCGCTTGAGCCACACCTCCACTTTGGAGGTATCGCTCACCAGCTCGAAAACCTCCTGCCGATCCATAGCCAAATGGGAGACAGCATATCCGCCACCTCCCCCGGGTCTTTAATATTCTTCGGATAGATAATCACGCTTTTAACCGTCGAGCTTGCCGCCAGCACTTCGCCGTTCCGGTCGAGTATTTCCCCCGCTTGGGGATCACGTCCATCTCCCGGGTCCACTGGGATTCGGCTTTGTCCGAAATGCTCTCGGCCTGAAGGATCATCAGATCCGACAGTTTTAAAACGATACCGATCACAACCAGCAAGACAATGACGCTCAGCAGCTTGAGCCGCCGATGATTGATTCTACTTCCGCCCGCCAAATCGCACCTCCATCGCCGAGCTTGGGCAGGGCTTATCTGAGCAGTCCCACCAGGTCATCCATGAACTCTGAAAACCAGCCCCTGTTCTGCCCGGCTTCCTCCCCGCCCGTCACGCTGCGATCCACAAACTGTATTTTTTCCACCTGAGACGCGCTCGGGAAGCCCATTTCCAGCTCCTCCGAGGCCACGGAAGTGATGGTCTGCACATTGCATTTAATGGACAGCTCCAGCTCCTTCTGTTCCACCTCGGCTTCTAACTCATCTATATTCTCTTCAATGGCGATGTTTTCCAAATTGAGGCTGGAAATTTTCGCGTAGCTGGACACTACGCCAATGAGCAGGATGAAGCATAGGCCGATGGTGAGACAGTTTAAGATCATGCTCTGCCTCTTGAGCCTGTTGGCCGGGTGCACCACATACTTCACTTCCACTTTTTTATACTGCTTCTGGGGCTGGAGCCGGGGCTGGGGCTGCGGCTTTGTCTTTTCAAGGGGGCGGTTCACGTTCCCTGCCCGCCTGTATACGTATTCTTCGGCGTACTCGTATCCGTTGGAGACCTTTTTTAATGCCTGCTGCATGTCTTCACACCTCTTCTTTCATAAAAGCCCGGAGCTTGGCGCTTCTGGAGCGGGGATTTTGTTCCAGTTCTTCTTCCGAGGGCCCCAGGGGCTTTTTCGTCAGCACCCGTCCCTTGGATTTCTTACCGCACACGCATTTTGGAAAATCGGGCGGGCAGGTGCAGGGGTTTTCCGCCGTGCGGAAAGTATTTTTTACGATCCTGTCTTCCAGAGAGTGGAAGGTGATCACCGCCAGCACACCCCCCGGGCTCAGCACGTCTATAAAATCCTCCAAAGCCTGTCCCAGTCCGGAAAGTTCTTCGTTCACTTCGATCCGGATGGCCTGAAAAGTCCGCTTTGCCGGGTGGGGCCCCTCCCTCCTCTTGGAGGCGGGTATGGCGTTCTTGATGATTTCCGCCAGCTCCAGGGTGGCCGTGATGGGCCGGCGGCGGATGATCTCGTTGGCGATCCGGGAAGCGAACCGCTCTTCTCCGTATTCGTAAATCACCCGGCAGAGCTCCTCGTAATTGTAGGTGTTTACCACGTCATAGGCCGAAAAGCTCTGGCTTTTGTTCATGCGCATGTCGATGGGGGCGTCGTTTATATAGGAGAACCCCCTCTCCACATCGTCCAGCTGGAAGGAGGAGACTCCAAGGTCCAGCACCGCCCCGTCTATTTCAGCAATGCCCAGTTCCAAAAGGATACTTTTGATATTCTTGAAATCGTCGTGCACGAATGTGATGTTGTCTTCATAAGGCCGGAGCCGGAGCCTGGAGCGCTCAATGGCTTCCTTGTCCTTGTCGATGGCGATGAGCCTTTTCGCCCCTTCCCTTAAAATGAGCTCGGAGTGTCCGCCGCCCCCCAGCGTCCCGTCCGCAAATATGCGGCCGGTTTTCATGTTGAGAAGCGCCACGCTTTCCCTCAGGAGCACGCTCGTATGTTTTAAACCTTCCCTCATATGCCAAACTCCGCCAGTTTTGTGAGAGCCGCCTCATATTCCGCGCTCTCCACGTTGTTATATGCTTCCCAGTTTTCCGTCGCCCAAAGCTCCACTCTTGTCATCACGCCTATGGCCGTCACGTCTTTTTCCAGTTCGGCGAACTTACGAAGCCGGGACGGAAGGAGTATTCTCCCCTGCTTGTCCGGCTCACATTCGGAGGCGGAGGCGAAGAACCGCCTTAAAAACACTTGGGAAACCTGATCGGTCAGGGGGACGTTTTTGAGCTTGGTGGCAAACTCCAGCCAAACTCCCTGGGAAAACACAAAAAGGCATTTTCCGATGCCCTGTGCCACGATGAAAGTTTGTCCCAATTCCTCCCGGAATTTTGCGGGAATGAACACCCGTCCTTTGGTGTCCAGGCTGTGCGCGTATTCGCCGATCAGCATAATTTGTACAATTCCTTAAAAAATTCCCCACTTTTAAACATTTTTAACCACTATTGTGCTTATATATATTCTCCGTGCATTTGTCAAATCCTTTTTTTACCGCTAAAATTTTTTATTTTTTTTGAAAACACACTCCGACATTTGTCGCATGCATACCCCTTTATACTTTTGAATATCAATATGGGTTACACCGGAGGGCAATTATGGAGAGCAAAAGAAAGAAAATCGACTTCAACGAAGAAATCAAAAAAATAACCGCCGACTATGAAGAAGTGGCCAGGGAGCAGAAGGAACGGATCATCGCCCTGAGAGAAGAAAACCGTGCGCTCGCCGAAAAACTTCAAGCGTGCGAAAAGCAAAAAGAAACCATCGCCGCCGCCCTCATACGGGGCGAGCAGGTACGGCAGGCCATCATCGAAGCCGCCAACCGGAAATCCGA
>JAXGQH010000035.1:0-8970 GCA_040766545.1 Christensenellaceae bacterium | reverse complement strand
CCGTCACCCCCATGCAGGTGCCTTTTGGCGGCGGCGACAAATACAAGGGCTATGCGGACGTGATTGAAAACGCGGCCTTTACCCTGAGCGACAAGGGCCCGGCCGTAAAAACCGAAGTGCCCGGGAATATCGAGGCTTTCCTCGGGGAGTACCGGGAGCTTCTCATTGAAAACGCCGCCTCCAGCGACGAGGCGCTCATGGAAAAATATTTTGACGGGCAGGAGCTTTCCCGGGAAGACATCATGAAGGGTCTCACGGAAGGCGTGAAGAGCGGCAGCCTGTTCCCTGTGTACGTCTGCTCGGCGGCTCAGAACCTGGGCGTGCGGGAAGTGCTGGACGAGCTCGTTCTGACGCTTCCTTCGGCCAGCGAAGCGCCGGCCATGCCCGCTTTTGACGCCCATGACAAAGAGATTGAGATCGCCGTTTCAAAAGACGGCGCTTTTGCCGGCCAGATCATGAAGACCATTGCCGACCAGTTTGTGGGCAAGATCAGCCTTGTAAAAGTGATCCGGGGCGTGTTGAAAAACGACACCCAGGTCTACAATGTGAACGCGGACAAAGGAGAGAAATTCGGCAGCGTGTCCGTGATGCTGGGCAAAAACCTTCTCGCCGTGGACTCCGTGCCCGCGGGAGACATCGGCGCCATCGCCAAGCTCCAGTTCTCCGTGACGGGGGACACGCTGGCCGACGCGTCGGCCAAAGTGCGGTTTGCCCCCATGGCCTTCAGCGAACCCTGCATCTCCCTTGCGGTTTCGGCCAAAAAGCAGGGGGAGGAAGAAAAAGTCTTCTCCGGGCTTCACAGGCTGGAGGAGGAAGACTCCACGTTTAAAATGAGCAAAAACGGCGAGACGGGCGACATGCTCTTAAACGGCATGGGCGAGATGCACATCGAGGTCATCTGCCAGAAGCTCAAGAACAAGTTCGGCGTGGAAGCTGCGTTGTCCGACCCCAAAGTGGCTTACCGGGAAACCATCCGTAAAGCCGCCTCGGCGGAAGGCAAGCATAAAAAGCAGTCGGGCGGCGCGGGTCAGTTCGGCGTGGTGCAGATCAAGTTTGAGCCCATGAAGGATTCGGCCGAGAGCTTTGAGTTCGTAAACGCCGTGGTGGGCGGCGTGGTGCCCAAGGAATTCATCCCCGCCGTGGAAAAGGGCCTGCGGGAGAGCATCACGCGGGGCGTGCTGGCGGGTTATCCCATGGTGAACATCCGGGCCACGCTCTTCGACGGCAAGTATCACCCCGTGGACTCCAAGGAAGTGGCCTTCAAATCGGCGGCCAGGCTGGCCTATAAGGCTGCCTGCGCGGTGGCCGATCCGGTGCTCCTGGAACCCATCGGCAAAGCCGAGGTTGTCATCCCCGACGAATACATGGGTGACATTATCGGCGACCTGAACAGGCGGCGGGGGAGGATACTCGGCATGACCCCGGTGGAAGACGGGCAGCAGGTGGTGGCCGAAGTGCCCATGAGCGAGATGGTGAAATACGCCACCGACCTTCGCTCCATGACCCAGGCGCGGGGCACCTTTAGGATCAGCTTTGAGCGCTACGAAGAGATGCCCGCCTCCATGGCGCAGAAAGTGATTGAAAACGCAAAGAAGGAAGAAGACGAGGACTGAACGAGCAAAGGACAATGCCCCGTGGCAAACGCGGGGCATTTTTATGGAAGGACAATATGATCAAGCATGTGGTATGCCAGAAATTTGTGAACAAGGAAGACGCGTTGACGGCGGCGGAGATGCTCCGGGGCCTTGTGGGTCAGGTGCCCTCCTTAAAATCCATGGAGGCGGGGGTGGACGTTCTTGGGAGCGAACGCTCCTTCGACCTGGCGCTCATCGCCCTCTTTGAGGATATGGAGGGGCTTCATGCTTACGACGCCCACCCCGCCCATCAGAAAGTGCGGGAATTCATTAAGCCGAGAAGGAGCGCCACCGTCAGCGTGGATTTTGAATGGGAGCCATGATCCGACGAATTGAAGCGGCAGACAGGGCGCTCTTTTTGGAGCTGGCCCATGAGTTTTACGGGAGCGGGGCGGCCCTTGTGACCGCCGGCCCTGAAGACTTTGAGCACACCTTTTCCGAACTCATGCGCTCGGACGACTATGCGGAAGCCTATCTTTTTGAGGAAGAGGGGGAGCCGGCGGGCTACGCGCTTTTGGCCAAAACCTATTCCCAGGAGGCGGGAGGCATGGTGCTGTGGCTGGAAGAGATTTACGTCCGGCCCGCTTTTCGGAGCAGGGGCGTGGGAGGCGCGTTCTTCGCCTTTATGGAAGAACACCTTCTTCCCGGCTATAAGCGGGTCCGGCTGGAAGTGGAGGCGGAAAACGAAGGGGCGGCGCGGCTGTACCGGAAGAGAGGCTTTTCGCACCTTCCGTATATGGCCATGGTGCGAGAACTGTAAAAATAAAAAAACCGCCGTTCGTGTTGAGCGGCGGTTTTTGTGTTATTCTGCCATCACGGCTTCCGCGAAGGCGCCGTTGAACAGCTTATCATAGGGAGCGCGCTGTTTGAGTTCGCCCGCCGCTTCCATAACGTCCTGCATGCGGGTGAAGGAATCTTCGGTCATAAAGGGGTCGGACATCCAGGCGTCGATGCTCTTATAGCGCTCAGCCACCTTTTCCATCACGTCCATGTCGGTGTCCGGGAAGAACTCGGCGATGGCCTCGGCGATCTCCCTGGGGCTGGCTTCCACCACCCACTGCTGGGCTTTGTAAAGCGCCCGGGTGAATTTTTCAATGACTTCGGGATTTTCCTCAGCATAGCTTTTGAGGGTAAAATACGCGGTGTAGGGTATTTCGCCGCTGTCCTGGCCGACGGACGCGACTATGTATCCTGCGCCTTCCAGTTCCATGTTCGTGGCGGTGGGTTCAAAGAGCGTGGTGTAGTCGCCCGTGCCCGCTGCGAACGTGGGGCCCATCATGGCAAATTCCACGGAAGTGTCCAGCTCCACCCTGGAAAGGTCGATTCCCTGCTGCTTTAACACATACTCCAGTGTCATATAAGGCATACCGCCTTTTCTGCCCGCCAAAACATGCTTTCCAATCAAATCCTCATAGGTGAAGTCGGGATTTTCTTCCCGGGACATGATGAAGGAACCGTCCCGCTTGGTGAGCTGGGCAAAGATCTCCGCGTAGTCCTCCTTGCCTTCGTTGTACACATAGACGGTGGCTTCGGGGCCCGCGAGGCCGATTTCCACCTGACCGGATATGACGGCGGTCATCACGTTGTCCGCCCCCGCGCCGTTCACCAGCTCCACTTCCAGACCCTCTTCTTCAAAATATCCAAGTGCGATGGCCACATACTGGGGGGCGTAGAAGACCGAGTGAGTCACCTCGCTCACGGTTATCTTCACCATTTCTTCCTCAGTCTTGGCGCAGCCCGAGAGGAAGAGGGCAAGTATAAAGACAAGAGACAGCACACACAACAACAGTTTTTTCATACATTCTCCTTTCAATTACTGTTCGTTTCGTTTAATTAATTTTTTTTCCAGGAAGTGTACGCCCTGGTACATGACAGCGGCCGCGACCGTTAAAATCAGCACGCTGGCCATCACCAGGTCCATCTGAAAAACCTGGGAGCCGTATACGATCAGGTATCCGACCCCGGCTTTTGAGACCAGGAATTCGCCCATGATGACGCCCACCCAGGAAAGCCCCACGTTGATCTTGAGGGAGTTGATGATGGTGGGAAAGTTGCTGGGCAGCACGACCATGTAAAAGGTCTGGAGCTTGCTGGCGCCAAACGTGCGGAGCAGCTTGAGCTTTTCCGCCTCCGTGGCGGTGAACCCGGCGAACACCTCGAGGATGGTCACGATGAGGGAGATCGCCAGCGCCATGATGATGATCGCCTTTTGCCCCGCTCCCGCCCAGACGATGATGATGGGGCCGAGAGCCACTTTAGGAAGGGCGTTTAATATCACAAGGTAAGGTTCGAGTATTTTAGAGAGCGTATCCGACCACCAGAGTACGGTGGCGATGAGGGTGCCGATTATCGTACCCAGAAGAAAGCCTATGATTGTTTCGAGACAGGACACGCCGATGTGGGTTAGAAGCGTACCTTCCCGGTAGACGTTGACGATGGACCGTATGACCCTTGAAGGGCTGCTCATGATGAAGGAGTCGATGAGGCCGAGATGGGCGGCCAGTTCCCAGAATCCCAGCAGGAATATGAGCAGCAGGAACTTGGAAAGCGTAACAAGCGTCTTGTTGCGCCGGACTTTTCTTAAGTATTCCAGTCGCTCCTTTGAAACGGGAGCGGATCCTTTGTTATACATGCACATCAAGCTCCTCCCAAATGGTATTGAAGTACCCGTGAAATCTGCCTGAATCTCTCCGTAAAAGGGGGGTGTTCAGCTCCGGCTCGAAATCCAGCTCGTGGATGCCCTTGATGACGCTCGGCCGCATGCTTAGTACGATCACCCTGTCGGACATGGCGATGCTTTCGGAAATATCGTGGGTAACCATGATGGCAGTCTTGTGCTCGTTTTTAATGATGCGGTGGATGTCGTCGGATACGGCAAGACGCGTCTGGTAGTCAAGAGAGGAAAAGGGCTCGTCAAGAAGCAGGATTTCCGGGCGGGTGGCCAGGGTGCGGATGAGCGCGGCCCGCTGGCGCATGCCGCCTGAAAGCTGGGAAGGGTATTTATCCATAAATTCCCCGAGCCCGTAAGTGGTGAGCAGTTCTTTTACATAGCCGACATTTTCCGGCGTACGTTTTCTCTGTACGGAAAGCCCCAAAAGAGCGTTTCCCAGCACTGTGCGCCATTCGAACAGCTGGTCTTTCTGGGGCATGAAGCCGATGGTGGAATCCGAGCAGGCAACCCGCCTGCCCGAGACGTAAACGCAGCCGCTTGTGGGCGGAATGAGGCCCGAAATGATCTCCAAAAGTGTGGATTTGCCGCAGCCGCTGGGGCCTACGATGCAGACGAACTCTCCTTCCCGGACAGAGAAAGTGATGTCTTCAATGGCGGCCACCTCTCCGTTTTTCGATTGGTATTTTAACGAAATGTTTTCAACATTTACGATTGCTTCCATGGCAAACCTCCCTGCATTGCTTTATAATATGGTCTGGGATTTGTTTTGGTGAGCGGGTAATTCGCATGTTAATGCAGACGAAATTGTGGTATAATAACCACAGCCGGAAACGGGCGAGCCGTTTTGCAGTCGCTTCGCGCCTTGCGCGGCTGCGCCGCGTCCGGCTGGAACATTGAACCATGATTTGTCGCTGCGCTCCCTGGGCTGCGCCCCGCCGGCTTACACCGGCGAAATTATGGTATAATAACTATGGTATGCGCGGACGGCCGCGGAAGCGGGGCGCTCCGCTCGTACAGCCAAAACCAAAACCGGTACGTCGCTTTGGCGGCTGCGGCATTTGGAGAAATCGTTAAACGTAAGGCACGCCTGTGCGCTGCGCGCCTTCAATATAAGAAATACATCAAATCATAAAGTGAGGATATATACAGTTTGAACAGAAGAAAATCAAGAAAGAAGCCGGCGCTTCGCATCATCCCCTTGGGGGGCGTGGGCGAGGTCGGCAAGAACATGACCGCCATTGAGTATGGCGAGAACATACTGGTGGTGGACTGCGGCCTTATGTTTCCGAGCGGAGACATGCCGGGCATCGATTACGTGATACCCGAAACGGCCTATCTCAAGAGCAACCGGGATAAAATCCGGGCTTTTGTGCTGACCCACGGCCACGAGGACCACATCGGCGCCACGCCCTATATTTTAAAGGACTATTCCGCCCCGGTGTACGGCACCCGGCTCACCCTGGCCCTTGTGGAAATGAAACTTTCCGAGCACGGCGTGAAAGCGGATTTACGGAGCATACAGGCAGGAGATAAAGTGAAGTGCGGCATCTTCGAGGTGGAGTTCATCAAGGTGAGCCACAGCCTGGAAGACACGGTGGCCCTCGCCATCACGACTCCGGCGGGCGTCATCGTCCATACGGCCGACTTCAAGGTGGACTACACCCCCATCGACGGGAACATCATCGACATCAAGCGCTTCACCGAGCTCGGGAAAGAGGGCGTGCTGGCCCTTTTGTCCGACAGCACCAACGCGGAAAACCCGGGGTACACCATCTCGGAGCGGAGCGTGGGCCAGAGCTTTGAAAAGCACTTTGGGGAGGCTCAGGGGCGCATCATCGTCACCACCTTCGCTTCGAATATCCATCGCCTTCAGCAGGTGGTGGACGTGGCTAAAAAATATAACCGCAAAGTCTGCTTAAACGGACGGAGCATCATCAAGATCGTGGGCGTGGCCCGGGATCTCGGATACATCGACATCCCCGAAAAGATGCTGGTGAAAGCCGAAGAGCTGAAAAACATCCGGGACAGCAAGGTAGTCATTTTAACCACGGGCAGTCAGGGGGAGACCATGTCCGGCCTGTCGAGAATGGCCGCCGGGGAGCACCAGAGCATTGAAATCAAGGAAGGCGATCTGGTCATCATGTCTTCTTCTTCCATTCCCGGGAACGAAAAGGACATTTTCAACGTCATAAATATGTTATACCGGAAAGGCGCCCGGGTGATATACGGCCAGATGGCCCAGGTGCACGTGTCGGGTCACGCCTGCCAGGAAGAGCTGAAGATGATGCTGGCCATGACCAAGCCCAAATACTTCATCCCTGTACACGGGGAGTACCGGCATCTTTATATACACTCGAGCTGGCGCAGATCATGGGCGTCAAAAAAAGAACATATTCATTCCGGAGATCGGCGTGCCCGTTGAGCTTCGGGAGTCGGGGGGCGCTTTTGGAGAGCAGGTGGAGTCGGGCATCGTGATGGTGGACGGCATCGGCATCGGCGACGTGGGCACGGTGGTGCTCCGGGACCGGCAGCTCTTGTCCCAAGACGGGCTGTTCATGGTGGTCGCCACCATTTCCAAGGAGAACAGGGAACTGGTGTCCGATCCCGAGATCATTTCGAGAGGGTTCGTGTATATGAAGGAATCCGAAGACCTGCTGGATCGGTCCAAAGCCATTGTGGTCAAAACCATCAAGGAATGTATGTCGGAAAAGGCGGCGGGCTTTATGGCCATGAAGGGAAGGCTCAAAAAAGCCCTTTCCTCCTATCTGTACAGCCAGACCAAGCGGAGCCCCATGATCCTTCCCATCATCATCGAACTCTGAACATAGGAGGAAAAGGCCATGTACGTGTACGATCGGGCCAACCTGTTGGCGGCAGACATCAGGGAATGTCCTGAGTTTAAGGAGTATAAGGCTTTAAAAGACGAGCTTTATCAGGACGAGGCGACCAAAAGCCTGATCAGGCAGTATAAGTCGCTGCAGTTCGAAGCCCAGGCCGTGATGCTTTCGGGGCAGAAGCCTTCGGAAGAGATCATGAACAAATTGAAGAAAATGGGCGAGGTGCTGGGCTTCAATGAAAAGGTCACTCGTTTTTTTGCGGCCGAGTACAAATTCAATACGCTGATTTCAGACGTTTATAAAATCATCGGGGAAGCCAGCGAATTAAACGACGGCCTTTTCGAGGAATAAGAACCGGAGGCGTAAGAGATGGACAACAATGTAAACGGCGGCGAAAACAAGCGCCGCTCCATAAAAGCCGTGGAATATGGCGGCGCCGGAGAAAACGGACAAAAAGAAGAGCAGATTGTTCGGGAGCAGCCCGTTAAAGCAAGAAGCGAGACGGCTGCCGTGAAACCCATACGGGAAAGGGATCCGGCGGAAAATCGCCCGGTTTTTGAACCGACGGCCAAACCCATTGTGAAAAAAACGGTGGTTAAGCCGGCGCTCAAGGCTGAAAGCCTGGCCGCTGCCCCCTCCCCTAAAAAGAAGGGTTCTTTGAAGCTGTCCGCCCTGCTTGGCCGGACGGGCAAAAAGCCGGTCAAAAGGGAACCGGAGTCCGAAGCGGTGAGTGCCCGGAATGTGACCCGGTCCATGCTCCTTTCCCTGGCTAAAACCGCGGGCATGATCGTCATCGGCCTCGTGGTGGTGGCGGTGGTCTGTTATGTGGGCTTCAAGTATGCCTATAACCATTACTTCACGCCCATGGACGTGAACGATAAAACACAAGTGGAAGTGATCATCGCGAGCGACGACACGCTCGCCAAAATATCAAAAAAACTTCAGGAGGCGGGCATCATCCGGAGCGCCACCATTTTCAAATACTACGTGGACTTTTCGGACATGAGCTCCAAGCTGCTGGCGGGCAAATTCACCCTTTCGCCCAGCATGACCTTTGACGACATCATCAGCGTGCTCAAGCGGCCTTCCGCCGCCGCGGCCACCGTTAAGGCCACCTTTGCCGAAGGCATCAGCGCCCAGCGGATCGGGGAGCTGTTTGTAGTGAAGGGTGTGCTGAAAAATAATGCCACCTTCATGGATAAGGTGATGGATGGGAAAGACTATTCGGAATACTGGTTCATCGACGAGCTTTTAAAGTCTCCCGAAAGAATAGCGGAGCGGGACAATGTTCTGGAAGGCTATCTTTTCCCCGAGACCTATGAGTTCTACCTCTCCTCCACCGAAGAGCAGGCCATCACAAGGCTGCTGGACCAGTTTGAAACGGTTTATACCGATGCGTATAAAAAGAGGGCGGATGAACTGGGCATGACGACGGACGAGGTTGTCACCCTGGCTTCCATCATAGAAAAGGAAGCCAAATCGGCGGATTTCAAGAAGGTGTCGGCAGTGCTCCATAACAGGCTGGCCATTGAGATGCCCCTTCAGTCCTGCGCCACGCTTCAGTATTTCATGCCCGAGAAGAAGTTCGTGTACACCACGGCGGAAACAAAAACGCCTTCTCCCTATAACACGTACATCCACGCCGGCCTTCCCGTAGGGCCCATCTGCAACCCCGGCAAGGCGGCCATCGAAGCGGCCCTCTGGCCGGATGAGTCGTTCATCGCCGAAAAGTATATGTACTTCTGCGTGGGCGACCCCAATAAGGGTGAGACGATCTTTGCCAAGGACTACGAAGAGCACAAGAGGAACGTCGCCAAGTACAGCCCGC
>JAXGQH010000034.1:0-9243 GCA_040766545.1 Christensenellaceae bacterium | reverse complement strand
CTGGAATTCCCCGCCGTCTTTCTGTGCGGCGCGGCGGAAGATCTGATCCCCTTTAAGCGCCGGGGCGCCTGGGACATGGACGAAGAGCGGCGGCTCCTTTACGTGGGTATGACCAGGGCGAAAGACGAGCTTATCCTGCTGGCTCCTTCCGCGCCGTCGCCCTTCCTGGCCGGCCTCCCCCCGGAAGCCTTTGCGGCGGGAGATGTTTCCCCGCATCGGCAGGATGCGCCCAGGCAGCTCAGCTTTTTGGAAGGATGACAAGCGGTTGCGGCAACCCCGAAGGAGAGGTAATTGGAATGAAATTTAAGAATAGTTACAAAGTAAAGGTGATCTATGATAAAGAAGAAAATCGATGGATTGGTATTTGTGATGAAGCAAATTTAATTCTTGAATCAAGTTCTTTAAGAAACTTAAAACATAGAATAATCAAAGCTCTTCCTGAAATGATTGAACTTGTAAAGAGTGAAAAGGTATCAAATCCAAAACCACGATTTGAATATGTAGAACCAAAAAGTCTTAGGATAGATAAAGACGCGAACAAAAAGGTTTGAAGAATATTGCATATTACATTAAGGAGCTTGACGCGCGCCATTTGGGTATCAACACCCATACCGAATTGAAATTGACGAAGTGGCTGCGCGGCAACTGTTTGAGAAATATAACGATAGCTGGAGGAAATCGGCATATGGCGAATAGAGATGATATTCTTTTTGAGGATCCGGTTGAAGCATTTGAGGGTGACTATATTACGGCTCCAGATGTCTCGATAACTGTTGAGACCAAATATAATATTCGTGCATTTTCGCGGTTTCTGCGTGAAACAGGGCGGGAGTGGGAGACGTTGACTGATGAAGAGAAAATGGAATTTTTGATCTAACTCCTACCCACCTTAAATCGTCCCCGCACATGCGCGGCAGACGCCTGCTTTTCCGGCGGTTTCAGATTTTTTCATGACACGTCACCCCTTTGACCTCATTGAAACACAACACGCCCTAAAACGCAAGAAAGAGAAAAGCGCCGCCATCCATCCCCGCCCACCGTAAAAGAAAAGAGGAGCATCGCTCCTCTTTTTAAATCGTATTTTTGAAGCGATTTTACGCCGCCGGCTCAAACTGGCTGTTGTAGAGCTCGGCGTAAAAGCCGCCTTTTGCCAGCAGTTCCCCATGGTTCCCGCTTTCCACGATGTCTCCGTCCTTCATCACTAAGATCAGATCGGCGTTTTTGATGGTGGACAGGCGGTGGGCGATCACAAAGGAAGTGCGGCCCCGCATCAGCTGATCCATGGCTTCCTGTATGAGCGCTTCGGTCCGGGTATCCACCGAGCTGGTGGCCTCGTCTAAAATCAGCATGGGGGCGTTTTGTATCATGGCCCTTGCGATGGTAACGAGCTGTTTCTGCCCCTGGGAAAGGTTGGCCTTGTCGTTCAAAGGCGTATCATACCCCCGGGGCAGCGTGCGGATAAAGTGATGGAGGCCCACCGCTTTGCAGGCGGCCGCCACCTGTTCGTCCGTCACGCCCTCTTTACAATAGACGATGTTTTCTTTGATCGTGCCCTCGAAGAGCCAGGTGTCCTGCAGCACCATGCCAAACTGCTCGTGCACATTTTCCCGGGGCACCTGGCTTTCGGGCACGCCGTCCACCAGTATTTCCCCACCGTCCAGCTCATAGAAGCGCATGAGCAGGTTGACCATGGTGGTCTTGCCCGCGCCGGTGGGTCCCACGATGGCCACTTTCTGCCCGGCCCGTATGCGGGCGGAAAAGTCATGTATGACGGTTTTATCCGGCGTATAGCCGATTTCACGTGGCGGAACTCCACGTCGCCTTTCACATTGGTAAGCCGCCCGGTCTTCTCTCTTTCGTCGGAAAGCTCCTCCTCGTCGAAAAAGGCAAACACCCGCTCGCTGGCGGCAGCCGTCCGCTGCAGGTTTTGGAAAGCCTGGGCGATCTGGGCAAGGGGCTGGGTAAACAGGCGGATATACAGCATAAACGCCACAATCACGCCAAAGCTGATGGTTCCCTTCATGGCCAGCGCCGCGCCCACCACGCAGACGGACACGTAGCCGAAGTTGCCGATGAAGGTCATGAGGGGCATCATGAGGCCGGACATAAACTGGCTCTTCCAGCCGCTGTCGTGCAGCTTTTGGTTGATCTCCTCAAACACCCGCCTGGCCTCCCGGCCGCCGTTGTAAGCCTTCACCACGTTGTGGCCCGAATAAATCTCCTCCACGTGGCCGTTGATGGCGCCGAGGCCCTCCTGCTGCCGGACGAAGTATTTCTGGGACTTCGCCATGATCACGCCCATGAACAAAAACCCGAGAGCGCTGGACGCGATGGCCGTGAGGGCTAATAGGGCGTTGTTGTAAAACATCATGACCCCCGAGCCGATCAGCAGGGTGGCCGAGGTGACCAGACTCCCCACGCTCTGGTTCATGGTCTGGCCGATGGCGTCCACGTCGTTGGTCACCCGGCTTAAAACCTCCCCGTGGCTCACGCCGTCAAAGTATTTGAGGGGCAGGCGGTTGATCTTCTTAGAAATGCCCGTACGCATGTTTTTGCTGATTCTCTGGGTCACCGTGGCCATGATAAAGCCCTGGGCGAAGCTGAGAAGCGCCGAAACCGCGTAAAACGCCGTCAGCAAAAGAGCGATGCGCTCCACCGCCTGAAGGTCGATGGCGCCCTGAACGGGAACGCCTTCCACCAGCGCGGGCAGGCCCTTCATGATCTCGTTGGTCATCTCCTTCAGTTTATCCGGGCCGATGATCTGGAGCACCGTGCCCGCGGCCGCCAGCAAAAGAGCGGTCAGCACGGCGGGCATATATTTTTTGCAATAGGCCAGGAGCCTTCCCCACGTGCCCTTGAAATCCCTGGCTTTTTCCAGGGCGCCTCC
Source organism: Christensenellaceae bacterium (assembly GCA_040766545.1). Taxonomy (GTDB): domain Bacteria; phylum Bacillota; class Clostridia; order Christensenellales; family Christensenellaceae; genus QANA01. Next base: position 6,356 of record JAXGQH010000034.1, on the reverse strand, counting down.
CCGCATGGGGCCGCCCATGGGTCTTCTGTTCGTCATCATGACGCAAGTTCCTCCTCGCTCAGCTGGCTCATGGCAATCTGCTTGTATACCTGGCAGTTTTGCAGCAATTCCCGATGTTTGCCCCGTCCAACCACTCTGCCTTCGTCGAGCACCACGATCTGGTCGGCGTCCATGATGGTGCCGATCCTCTGGGCCACGATCATGCTGGTGACTCCGGTGGTTTCGCTTTTCAGCGCGCTTCTGAGTATCCGGTCGGTCTTGTAGTCGAGAGCGGAAAAGGAATCGTCGAATATATACACTTCGGGTTTGCGGCAGACGGCGCGGGCAATGGCGATCCTCTGTTTTTGCCCGCCGGACACGTTCGCGCCCCCCTGGGCGATGTCGGCCTGATAGCCGCCCTCCATGCTCTCCACAAAATCCGTGCCCTGGGCGATGGCCACGGCGCGCTTCACTTCCTCTTCCGAAAATTCCGCGCCGCCCTGGTCGCCGTAAGCCACGTTGGAAAAGACGGAGCCCTTGAACAGCACGGCTTTTTGCGGCACATAGCCGATCTTGTTGTGCAGAGCCTCCTGGGTGTAGTCCCGGATGTCCACGCCGTCCAGCAGTATTTCTCCCTCCGTGGCGTCAAAGAAGCGGGGCACCAGGTTGATGAGGGTGGATTTGCCGCTGCCCGTGGAGCCGATGAAGGCAATGGTCTCCCCCTGTTTCACCGTGAAGCTGATCCCTTTTAACACATGCTCTTCCGCGTCCGGGTATTTGAAGCCCACATTGTTGAATGTCACTTCCCCCTTCAGCCCCGGAAGGCCCTCCGTCCGGCTGCCGTCCAGTATGGTGGGCGCCGTGCCCAGCACCTCGTTGATTCTCCGGGCGGAGACGCTGGCCCGGGGGAGCATGATGAATATGATCACCAGCATTAAAAAGGACATGATCACCTGCATGGCGTAGCTTGAGAACACGATCATGTCTGAAAAAAGCGTGAGCTTCTCCATCATGCCGGCGGCGTCGATGAGATACGCGCCGATCCAGTAAATGGCGAGAGACAGCCCGCTCATGATCATCATCATCACCGGCATCATCACGGCCATGGCGCGGCTGGTGTACAGCTGCGTCCCCGTGAGCTCCTCATTGGCCCTCTCGAATTTGCTCTCCTGATACCCTTCGGCGTTGTACGCCCGCACCACCCGAAGCCCCGTGAGGTTTTCCCGGGTGACCCGGTTCATATTGTCCGTAAGCGTCTGCATTTTTTTGAACTTGGGCAGCACGAAGATCATCAAAAAACCGATGAGCACCACCAAAACGCCCACCGCCGCACCTGTGGTGAGAGACCATTGCGCGCCCTTTCCGGCGATTTTGGTGATGGCCCAGACGACCATGATGGGCGCTTTGATGATGAGCATAAGCCCCATGGTCACCAGCATCTGTATCTGGGTGATGTCGTTTGTGGAGCGGGTGATGAGGCTGTCGGTGAAAAGGCAGATACGGCACCCGGAGGGCCTATTCAGTGAAGGGTGCGATAAAAGGGATAAAACGGCTTATAACCGCCTTTAAATGTACCGTATCGATCAAATAAACGCCGGAAAAACAGCGGGGAAAGGGAGGCTTTCAGAGGCAGAATTTTATTCGGTTTCATGTTGACAGACTCCCGTTCCATCTTTATAATGATTAAGTACGACATTCGGGACGGGCTTTTTGTCCCGATGCAAAATAAAACATGGAGAAGTCGCCTAGCTTGGTCGAGGGCGCACGACTGGAAATCGTGTAAACCGCAAAACGGTTTCGAGGGTTCGAATCCCTCCTTCTCCGCCACATCGGAGCAAAGTTCGCTTTGCTCCGTTTTGCTTTACCGGCATTGCGTCGGCTTGGCGCTGGGGAGAGGCTGCACATTTCGGCTTATCCGATCTGTCTTTTTAATGCCGCCGTCAAGCGTTCTCCAATAAAAAATTTTCAAAAAAATTCCATTTTATTTATGGCCATACAGAAAATGGTTATGATATAATCAGTACGTCAATTTTAACGCAATATGGAGGTATATTCATGGCGGATAAAATAAGGGTCGGTATTGTGGGATATGGCAATATCGGAAAAGGCGTAGAACAAGCCATCTTAAAAAACGGCGACATGGAGCTGATCGCCGTGTTCACCAGGCGGGAGCCCGCTTCCGTTCAGGTGAAGAGCGGAGCCCCGGCCGTTTCCATGGAGGAAATCGGATCATATAAAGAAAAGGCGGACGTGCTGATCCTGTGCGGCGGCTCGGCCACCGATCTGCCCGTGCAGGGCCCCGAGCTGGCGGCGAGCTTCAACACCGTCGACAGCTTCGACACCCACGCCCGGATACCCGAATACTTCCTGTCTATGGACAAGGCGGCGAAGGCGGGCGGCAAAATTTCCATCATCTCGGTGGGCTGGGACCCGGGCATGTTCTCTTTAAACCGCCTGTATTCCGAGTGCATTCTGCCCGACGGCGCGCACTATACCTTCTGGGGAAGGGGCGTGAGCCAGGGCCATTCGGACGCCATCCGGAGAATACCGGGCGTGGCGGCCGCGGTGCAGTATACCGTGCCTGTGCCGGCGGCGGTGGAATCCGTGCGGGCGGGGGAGCACAAGACTTTGACCGCAAGGGAAAAACACACGCGGGAGTGCTACGTGGTGCTGAAGGAAGGCGCGGACGCGGCGCAGGTGGAAAATTCCATCAAAGAGATGCCCAACTACTTCTCGGATTACGACACCACCGTGGCGTTTATCTCCCTGGAGGAGCTTAGGAAAAACCACTCCGCCATGCCCCACGGAGGTTTTGTATTAAGAAGCGGCCAGACGTCGGAAGGGACGAAACAGATCATTGAATACTCTTTGAAGCTGGATTCCAACCCGGAATTTACGGGGAGCATCCTGGCGGCTTACGCCCGGGCGGCTTACCGGCTGGCAAAGAGGGGAGAAAAAGGCGCCAGGAGCGTTTTTGACATAGCGCCCGCGCTTCTTTCCAAAAAGAGCGGGGAAGAGCTCCGCGCCACCATGCTTTAAAGCAAAATACAAATAAAAAGCGGGCAAACGCCCGCTTTTTGTTGTGTTGCGAAGCAAAATAGGGTACAGTATAATAGAGGAAATACAAAAGAAATAAACGACAGAAAAAGAGGTAAACAATGTCAGAAGAAAAACGATTTGCGGTTCTCATCGACGCGGATAACGTCTCGGATAAATACATCAAATTCATACTCGACGAAATCTCAAACGACGGGGTGGCCACCTACAAGCGGATCTACGGCGACTGGACAAGCCCCAAGCTCGCTTCCTGGAAGAGCGTGCTGCTGGATACGTCCGTAACGCCCGTGCAGCAGTATTCCTACACCACGGGCAAAAACGCCACCGACTCGGCCATGATCATCGACGCCATGGACATCCTCTACACGGGCAAGATCGAGGGCTTTTGCATCGTGTCCAGCGACAGCGACTTTACCCGGCTGGCGGTACGGCTCCGGGAGGCGGGCATGTACGTGGTGGGTATGGGGGAGAAAAAGACGCCCAAGCCCTTCATTGCCGCCTGCAACAAGTTCACTTATCTGGAAGTGCTGAAAAAGGGCGTGGGGCAGACCAACGGGGACGGCCCGGTGGTGGAAAAAGAGCGGGGCAAGGCCATGGAAGCCCTTAAAAAGGAGATCACCACCATTGTGGATGAGATTTCCAACGAGGAAGGCTGGGCGCAGCTGGGCATGATCGGCACCACGCTCATCAAGCGTTCCCCCGACTTCGACGTGCGGAGCTACGGATACAGCAAGCTCACCCCCCTCATCCAGTCCCTCGGGGCCTTTGAAATCCGCTATATCAAGAGTAAGCAGGGCGGAGCCAGCGTGATGATCAAAGTGAAAGAAAAAAACAGATAAAGAGATAAAAAAGCGGGCAACCGCTTTTTATTTTTCCCCTTTCTCTTTTGCGGGTTTCTCATGTATAATACAATTTGATACAGAAAGGGGGAGGGAAACTTGATACAGGATATTTTTCCGCATAAGTTCGACAACGCTTTTGTAAACAGACGGGAGCCGGAGGCGGACGATTTTGTGCTCCATTACGAGGGCAATCAGATTCTTTTAATCAGGCGGGGCGACCAGGCGGAGCTGCCGCGGTTTTCGGATATGGGCGGAGAGGGGCTGGAATACCTCTTTAAAATTGATGACACCGCCTTTTTTTTAAGCGACCGGGGAGCGGAAGGGGCGGACTTTTACTATGAAGCCATGAACACGCTCCGGGATTTCCCCAAGAGCGTCATGGCCTTTGGGGGCATCACGGGCTGGCACCTGCAAAAGTGGAAAGCGAGCCACAGATACTGCGGCCGATGCGCCGCGCCCCTTGTAAAGAGCGACCGGGAGCGGGCGCTGTGCTGCCCCGTCTGCGGACTCACGGAATATCCGAAAATCTCCCCGGCGGTGATCGTGGCCGTGTCGGACGGGGATAAGCTCCTCATGATCAAAAGCCCGGGGCCGGCCACCAACCGTTTTCATCTGGTGGCGGGGTTTGTGGAGATCGGGGAGACCTTCGAGGAGGCGGCGGCGCGGGAGGTGCTGGAGGAGACGGGCGTGCGGGTGAAAAACGTCCGGTATTACAAAAGCCAGCCCTGGGCGTTCTCCGAAACCATCATGATCGGCTTTACGGCCGAGCTGGACGGTTCCCCCGCGTTTTGCATACAGGAAAGCGAAATCGCCGAAGCCCGCTGGGTCAGGCGGGAGGAGATCGAGCTTTCCTCTTCCAGGGCCAGCATTGGAAGCGAGCTGATTGAGAACTTCCAAAAGGGCGGCGCGGTATGAGAAAGGAAAAAATCCTGGTGATCGGAGCGGGAAGCGCCAGCTTCGGGCTCACCAACCTGGGCGCCATCCTCCGCACAGAGGAGCTCCACGGAAGCGAGCTGTGTCTGTGCGACTTAAACGAGGAGGGCCTCATCCAAATCACAAAACTGGCCCATCGCATCAACCGGGAATGGGGCGCGGGCATGGAGATACGCGCCGGGACGGACAGGCGGAAGCTGCTGCCCGGAGCGGATTTTGTCATCATCTCCGTGGCCGTCGATCGGGAGAAGTGCTGGCGGAAAGACCGGGAGATCGGCCAAAAGTACGGTCTTATCCACTACGCGGAAAACGGCGGGCCGGGGGGATTTTTCCACGCCGCCCGGAACATCGCGCTTTTAATGCCCGTTTTCCGGGACATTGAGGAGCTGGCGCCGGACGCGCTCGTCTTAAACTTCACCAACCCCATGACCCGGATCTGTACCGCCGCGCTGAAATACACCAAGCTCAAAATGGCGGGCATCTGCCACCAGATCGACTTTGGCTACATGATGGCCGGGCGGATTTTAGGAAAAGACCTGGGGCTTGACATCAACCACAACTATCATTTTACCTGGAACCACGACCCGGAGGAGAAACTGATTGCCGCCGCGGCCCACGGGCGTATGGACATCCTGGCCGCGGGCATCAATCACTTCACCTGGTATCTGTCCATCCGGGACAAAGTGACGGGGGAGGAGCTGCTGCCCCTTTTTAAGCGGCGGTTTTTGGAGCAGAAGGACTTTGAGCCCTACACCCGGGCGGTATTGGAGGTGTTCGGCGAATGCCCCACCTCGGGGGACGCCCATTTTCTCGAATATATGCCCTATACGTCCAATAGGGCTCGGGGCGGCTGGGAGAGATACAATATTCAGATGTATCCCCTTTTAGAGCGGGAGCAGGAGCGGGACGCCCTGTGGGAGCGGATCGGGAGAATGGCCGAGGGAGAGGAGAGCGCGGACGTCCTGAAACAGGGCTACAGCGAGCGGGCGGAGCTCATCATGGCGGCGGTTCTGACCGGCTCCAACCACTACGACTACGCGGTGAACATCCCCAATACGGAGGGGTATATCCTGAACATGCCAAAAGACGCGGTGGTGGAAGTGCCCGCCGTGATGGGCCTTCACGGGGTGAAGGGGGTGGCGGTGGGCAGTCTGCCCCCCGTGGCCGCGGCTTTCTGCAACCGGCAGAAGGACATCGTGGATCTGGCCGTGGCCGCGGCGGTGGAGGGAAACAAAGAGCTGGCCCTTCAGGCGCTGGCCCTCGACCCCATGGTGGACGACCTGGACATGGCAAAGGGGATTTTGCGGGACGGGCTCATGGCATTTAAAGATTATCTGCCCCAATTTTATGGAGGAAGCGCGGAATGAAAAAACTGTACGGCGTGACGGTGGCCATGACCACTCCCTTTGACGAGAAAGGCGGAGTGGATTATGAAGCCATGGCCGCTCAGGCGGAGATGCTCATCAAAAAGGGCGTGCAAGGGCTGTATCCCTGCGGCACCACGGGGGAGATGCTCCGGCTCTCCACGGAGGAGCGGAAGAAAAT
>JAXGQH010000033.1:0-10443 GCA_040766545.1 Christensenellaceae bacterium | reverse complement strand
CGCGGGGGACGACCTGTATAAGGATGCGGGATTCAACTCCATGCTCCAGGCGCTTTTTTCCGACAGGCAGCTTTCCTATAACGATTATAAAGTGTTTTACGAACTGCTCGACGTGTACGCCCTGCCCCGCCAGGTGATTTTGGTGCTGGCGGAATACTGCATCAATAAAAACCGCTCGGGCAACCGGGTGAAGATGAGCTACATCAAGGAAGTGGGCAAGAGCTGGGCCAAGGAGGGCATCCACACCCTGGAACAGGCCGAAGCCAAAGTGCTGAGCGAAAACGGCGCGGCGGGCGGCGCCCGGGAGATATTGAAGACCCTCAAAATCAGCCGCCTTCCCACCGAACAGGAGGAGGAGCTGTATAAAAAATGGCAGGAGGAGTGGGGCTTTTCCTTTGCGGCCATTAAAGCCGCCACCGCCGCCACCACGGGCGCCCAGTACCCCACCTTCAAATATCTGGACGGCATATTGAAAAGCCTCCACGGGGAAGGGCTCCTGTCTTCCGCCGAAATCAACGAGCATTTCGAGCTGGTGGAGCGTTCGGACGAGATACTGAAGGGATTTTTAAAAGCCTTTTCTTCCCCCCGGCTCACCGTCTCCCCCGATCAGCGGGAGAAGTTTTTGCAGTGGCAGAGAATGGGCTACGGCAAAAAAGAGATGGAGCTGGCCTGCCGCACCGCCCTCGAACGGGGGAGGAACAGCATCGACTATATGGACACCCTCCTGCGGGGCTGGAAGGAAATTGGGCTTAAAACCCGCCCCGACATAGAGGCCCAGCTGCAAAAGGAGCACAAGCGCCAGGCAGCGGCCAAAAAGCTGCTGGAAGAGGCGGGGGTGAAAAAGCGGGTGGCCCGGGCGGACGAGGAGCTTTACGCCCGGTATGCGGAGATTTTCCCCGACGAAGTGATTTACTTTGCCGCCAAATGCGCTTACGGGCTTCCCCTGCCCTTAAAGAGCATGCAGGTGATCCTCGACCGGTGGAAGCAGGCGGGGGTGGCCACACTTATAGAAGCGGAACAGGAAAACGAGCGCCACAAGAGCGGGAGCGGGGCAAAGCCCCGTTTGAGCGACATTTCCGAACGGCCCTACGACAAAGCCGAGCTGGACGTGCAGGTGAAAGACGGCGTGGCCGAGCTTTTTAAGGACGGGTCGGATGAATAAAGACGTGAAAGATATACTGGCCGAGCTCCAGGCCGAACAGAACAGGGACCTGGCCCGGCGGGAGGCCTACGAGGCGCAGGTTTATGGCGCCCATCCCATTTTGAAAACCCTGACGGAGGAGCGGGACGCCCTGATGCTGGAAGCGCTCTCCTGCGTGCTCAAAACCCCGGGGGAAAAGGAAGCGATCATGGGCCGCGCCCGGGAGCGGGCGGAAGCCCTTGGCGCCAAGATGACGGCTTACCGGGAAGAGGCGGGCATCCGCCCTTTTGAAAGCGCCCTCTGCCCCCTCTGCGGGGGGAGCGGCCGGCTGGAAAAAGGGCTTTGCGCCTGCCTGAAAGAGCGGATATACAAAGAAGTGCTGGGCGGGGAAGACGTGGACGCCGCTCGGGGGAGCTTTGGGAGCTTCGACGGGGGAGTGTTCCCCGAAGAGGGCGGGCAGAGGGCACGCATGATGGACGTGAAAGAAGCCCTTCTCCGGTTCGCCAAAAAGTTTCCCGACAATCCCAAAAAACTGCTGCTGTTCCTGGGCAACGCGGGAGTGGGCAAGAGCTACGCCCTTTCTTCCCTTTTAAAGGAGATTCATAAAAAAGAGCGGGACATCTTATATATCAGCGCGGCCCGCCTGTTTGACTACCTCCACAAATACCGGCTGGGGGAGGCGGAAGACGTTTCCTTCATTTACGCCGCCCGGGTGCTGGCGGTGGACGACCTGGGGAGCGAGCCCATGACGCAAAACGTCACCCGGGAGTTTTTGTTCGACATCCTCATGTCCCGGGAGAAGGAAGGGCTCTTCACTTTCCTCGTGACGAACAATTCCCTCCTCCAGCTAAAGGAGCGGTACACCGAGCGGGTGTCTTCCCGGCTGATGAGCAAGGAGAGCGCGCTGGTGGTAAAATTTACGGGAAAAGACCTGCGGCTTGCGCCCTGACGTTGCAAAAGAAAAAAGAAGTTGGTATAATCAGCCTGAAGGCAAATCTATTGTAGGAAGGTACAAAGAGATGGCAATCGAATATTTTCATATAAATGAAAGCGATTACGATATGCTCGACCAGATCGTGAATCTGGAGCAGGAGATACACGCCGCCCGGGGCGGCGGGCTCAACTACTTTGAGGCTCACTCTTTCATCCGCTACGGACGGGTGTACGCGGCGGTGGAGTACGACGAAGTGCTGGGCAGCGTCTACTTTTTAAAGGACTTTTCCAACCCCAACCGGGCGTATTTGTACAGCATCATGATCAAGCCCTCCGAGTCGGGCAAGAGGCTCGGGGAATCCCTGCTCTTAAGCGCTTTTGCGGACTTGAAGGAGGCGGGCATCCGCATGGTGGAAGCCACCGTCCATCCCTCCAACTACAAGGCGCTTCGGGTCTACAAGGAGGAGCTGGACTTCAATGTGATCAACGCCCAGGACGAGCGGGACTACGCGGAGCTGGAATTCCTGGTGCTCCGGAAGATGCTTTAGAAAGGCGAATAAAGGGCAGCCGGGCTGCCCTTTTTGTTTTGGAGGACCCATGAGGCTTTATGTAAAGCAACAGGTTTGGACAATCGGCTCAAAGTTCAACGTGAAGGACGAATACGGAACCGACCGGTACTACGTGGAAGGGGAAGTGTTCACCATCGGACGAAAGCTCCACGTGTACGACATGTACGGCAACGAGGAGGCCTATATCGCCCAGAAAGTCTGGAACTTCCTGCCCACGTACCAGGTGTATGTGAAAGGCGCATTGATCATGGAGATCAAAAAGGAGTTCACCTTCTTTCAACCCCGGTACACCGCCGAGGGCGCGGGCTACTCTGTGGAAGGAGACTGGTGGAGCCACGAGTTCGATATTTATTACGCTTCGGGCGCAGTGGCCCACGTGAGCAAAAAGTGGTTTTCCTTTGGAGACAGCTACTGCATCGACCTGTACGGCACCGGGCAGGAAATTCCCCTGCTCGCCATTGTGCTGGCCATCGACTGCGTGCTGGCCTCCCAGCAGGATTAAAAGAAGAGAAGAGGTTCGGCCTGCAGAAGCAGGGCGTCCCGGGCGTCGTGGAGCACGAACAGGCTCAGGGCGCCCTTTGTTTTTTTCCCGATGAGGGCGGCCGCGCGCTCCTTGTTCGCCTGATCGAGGCCGGTGAAGGGTTCGTCGAACAAATAAATGTCGCTTTTTTTGGCCAGGGCCCGGGCGAGGGCCGCCCGCCGCCCCATGCCCCCCGAAAGCTCTCCCGGTTTTGCCTGCAAAAAGCCCGAGAGGCCGAGAGCGCCGAGAAGGGAGGCCGCCTCTTCCTGATTCACCAGAGCCACGTTTTGAAGGGCGGAAAACCAGGGAAGCAGACGGTCTTCCTGAAAGAGATAAGAGAGCGTCCCTTCCCTTGCCACTTGACCCGAATCGGGCTTCAAAGCCCGGCCGCCAGATTTAAAGAGTGCTTTTGCCGCAGCCCGAAGGCCCCGAGAGAAAGAAGCTCCCAAAGAGAGGGAAAAGGAGAGGTTTTGAATGGGCGTGACCCCGGGGAAACTTTTGGTGACGTTTTTAAATAAGAGGTTCATTTCTTGGCCTCCAGCTTTTTTAAAAGGAGGCGCAGCAAGCCTTCCAGCGCCACGCTCAGGAGGATGATCACCGCCGTCCAGGCGAAGAGGTCCTCCATTTCCAGATAGATTTTGGAGTTGTACAAAAGACGCCCGATGGAAAACTTGGGGTGGCAGAGCACTTCGGCGGCAATGCCCGACTTCCAGGCCAGCCCCAATGCGGAGGAGGAGCCCGCCACAAAATAGGGGAAGGCGGAGGGGGCGTAAATAAAACGGAGCTTGTCCCCGGGGGAAAAATCATACACCGACCCCATTTCCAGCAGCTTTTGATCCGTTTGGAGGAGTCCCTTTTCCACGTTCTCCCACAGTATGGCGAACACCATCAAAAAGCTGATGAACACGGGCACCGCGCCCGTGGTGAAGGAGAAGAGCACCAGGATGATGAAGGAAGCCACGGGGGTGGCCCGTATGACCGTGAGAAGAGGGGAGAAAAAGGCTTTGAGGGGCTTTGAAAAAGCCGTCATGCCGGCAAACAGGCAGCCGAGAGCCACGCCGATGGCGTATCCCGCCAGTATGCGCGCCAGAGAAGCCCCGATGGAAAGCCAAAAAGAGCTTTCTTTTGAAAGCTCCATCAGGCGTTCGGCCACGGACAGGGGGGAGGGGAGAATCAGGTTCTCCCCGATCAAAAGATGCGCCCCCTGCCAGAGTATGAGCCATAAGAGGGCGACGGCCAGCTTGGCCGGGATTTTTTTCATGGGTTATTCCACGTAGTAGAAGTCGTCTCCCGGCAGGCTGCCGCCGACGGAGGCGGGATTGCTGTTCAAGAGGATTTCATAGAAGCCGTGAAGCGTGTCTTTCATGATGCGGCCTTTGATGAACACGATGCTGGAGGAGGGGATGGCCTTGGCCGCCACCGCTTCATCCGCCAGAATGCCGTATTTCACGATGAGCTTGGCCGCCTCTTCGGGGTTGTTGTTCACATATTCCACCGACCCGAAGTATTCCTTTAAGAAAGCGGAGACGGCGTCCGGGTTCTCCGCGGCAAAGGCTTTGCGCACCACCACGCAGCCCATGGCGATGGAGGCGCTGTCTCCCGTCTTGTCGCAGGCTTCTTCCCATTCGCTGTTCACGTCGAGCACGATCTTTAAATCCGCCACTTTGCCAAGGGCCACGGTCACAAAGGGTTCGGGGAGAAGGGCGATGTCGGCGTTGCCCGTGGCCAGTGCGGTCACCACCTCGCTGTGTTCGGAAAGGTAGCTCACCGTCACTTTATCCGCAAGGCCGTTGGCGGCCAGGATATAGTTCAGCACGTATTCGGGCACGGCGCCCTGGCCGGAGGCGGCGATGGTCTTGCCTTCCAGCTGAGAAATATCCTGTATGCCCGTCTCGCCTTCCCCTACTTTTTGCACCACATAGAGCATGGACAGGGTGTTGACGGCCAGCATCTGCACGTTGCCCTTTGTTTTGTTATAAAGCACGGCGGCCAAATTGGTGGGGACGGCGGCAATGTCCACCTCCCCCGAGGTGAGCTTGCTGACGATCTGGTCCGCGGCTGTCACCACGGTGAAGGTATAATCGTTCCCCGTTCCATCGTCTTCCGCTTCTTCCATCATGCGGGCCATGCCCATGCCCGTGGGGCCGGCCAGGGTGGCCACCGAAACGGGGGTTCTCTCAGCGGGCGTTTCGGACGCGCCGGGGCTGAAGGAGGGGGCGGGCTCGGCCTTCTGGCCGCAGCCGAAGAGCAGGCCGCTCATCAGGGCGAGGAGGATCAGGATGGCTGTAAATCTCAGTTTTTCATTACAAAACTCCTTTAAATAAAAGTTTGATCTGTTTGTTGTCCGGGGCTTCAATCTGGCCCTTTTCTTTCAGCGCGCCCAGCGCCCGGTATAGGGAGGCCCGGCCCATATTGAGCACGCTGGCCAGGTCTTTCAGGTTTTTGATATGGAGCACGCCCGCTCCGTCCGCGTTCTGCTCGATGTAGGAGAGCAGGCGGCTTTCCGAGCTGTAACTGCAAAAGCTCTCGATTTTTTTGTTTAAAAACTCCAGCCGCCCCGCCAGGTATTTGATGTAGTTCTGCCGGAAGGAGGAGAAGCCGTCGATCAGGCGGGCGACCTCCTCTTTGGTGAAGGCGAGAAGCGTCACGTCGGTTACGGAATAAATCCGGGACAGCTCAGGGCCTTCCAAAAAGATGGTGGCCATGTTGAAGATGCGGGAGGGCTGCATGTAGTCCATAATCAGTTCGTGCCCGTCTCCCGCCAGCTTTTTGATGCAGGCCCGGCCGGAGAGGAGCACGCCCAGCAGATGGCTCACGGGGAGAAGCGTCTCTTTTTCATGGCTTTGCAGGCAGCCGAAATCCGCCAGCATAGAGGAGAGCGCCTCTTCCCCCATGCCTGAAAAAACCGGGCAGCGCAGGAGCGTATGCAGTTGTTCGCTGTTGAGTGTTGGCATAGCACCCTCCGAAATGTCTCATATGATACATTTCCTATACCAAAATAGCATCCCGGTTGACCCGTGTCAAGCCCCCGGCGGCAAAAACCGCCAAGATTATTCTTTACAAGTTGCGGCAGAATCATAAAAAGGGTATACTGATTGCAACAAACGCATGAGGTGTAAACGTGAAGACAAAGCGTGCCTTTCGGATATTCATGATGGCGCTGGAGCTGATCTCCATGGCTTTTTTAAGGCTGTTCAGGCGGTTCGCCCATTTAAAAACATATTATCCTTCCCTCGACCCGGAGGCGGGAGTGCGCGCCGTGCCCGCCACGGAAAAAGAGGCCCGCGGCATCAAAACCGCGCTCATACTGGACGGGGAGAAAGTGGAAAGCTACCGCCGCCGGGAGGAAGTTTCCCTGGAGGCGGAAGAGCCTTACGCCAAGTATCAGGGCATCGTCACCTTCCGGGGCGACCAGCTTCGAAGCGGCGCTTCCTATGGGGAGGCACGGGTGAAAGAGAAAAAGCTTCGGGTGAAATGGGAACGGGAGACGGGAAAGCTGAAAAAGGCTTACGGCAAGGGCTTCTGGACGGGGAGCGGCTGGACGGGACAACCCCTCCTTTTGCATTTCACCCCCGAAGAGAAAGCGCCCATGAACCTCTACCCCGAAAAGAAGGCCAAAGACCTGGTGGAAGCCATTTATTCCACCATGGACGGCAAGGTCTATTTTCTCGACCTGGAAGACGGGAGCGACACCCGGGATAAAATTGAGGTAGGTCTCCCCTTTAAAGGGGCGGGGGCGGTGCATCCCTCTCTCCCCATTCTGCATCTCGGCCCGGGAGACGGGGGCCCGGGGGAGGAGGACGACGCCCGGGGCTTTTTGTACAGCCTCATTGACGGAAGCAAGCTCTACGAATACGGCAGGAAAGACCCCTTTGCCCGCCGGGTGTTCCACGGGTTTGACAGTTCCCCTCTGTTCCTGGGGGATTATCTTTTCGAACCGGCGGAAAACGGCATCCTCTATTCCTTCAAGCTGAATTCCCGGACAGACGAGCAGGGCAAAATCAGCGTCGCCCCCTCGGAATTCCTTCGGCTGGCGTACGAAACCGGCCGGTCGGGGGACAAAAGCTATTGGCTGGGCATGGAAGACAGCGCCGTAGTCTGGAAAAACTATCTGTACGTGGCCGACAACGGGGGCACGCTCTTATGCGTGAACCTGAACACCATGGAGGTCGTCTGGGCCCAGGACGTGGCCGACGACACCAACGGCTCCCCTGTGTTCTCCCTGGAAGAGGGCCTTCCCTACCTGTATATCGGCACCTCCCTTCACTGGACGGCCAGCAAACGCCTGAAAATGGGGGATGTGCCCTTCTTTAAAATCTCCGCCCTCACGGGGGAATACGTCTGGACGCGCACTTACTTCTGCTGCACCATCGCGGGCATCTCGGGAGGCGTGCAGGCCACGGCCGTAAAGGGGGAGAGGAGCATAGAAGACCTCATCATCGTGCCCTTCGCCCGCACGCCCAGCGTGCAGAAGGGCATCCTGGCGGCGCTCGACAAAAAGACGGGACGGGAAGTGTGGCGCTTTAAGCAGAAAGGCTATTCCTGGAGCTCGCCCGTGGCGGTGTACGACGGGGAGGAAGCCTACATCCTTCTGGGAGACAGCACGGGCAGGCTGTATCTGCTGAACGGCCGCACGGGAAAATGCCTCCACAAGATCAAACTGGGTTCCAACATCGAGGCCAGCCCGGCCGTGTACGGCAACACGCTGGTGGTGGGCACCCGGGGCATGAAGATTTTCGGCGTGGAAATCCTTTAGGCAGGGCGGCGCGCGCCTTTGCAGGCCGGTTGGCGCGTTGACGCTCCGGGACAAAGTTAATAGTTTATTAATGGATGGGTCGTTGTAAAGGGCCGAATGAACCCGTAAAATAGGATATTATGCTGGAAGAAAAGCTGTTGCAAGCGAATAAGCGCCACCGCCTTTTTCAGGCGGGAGACAGCGTGGGCTGCGCCGTCAGCGGCGGCGCGGACTCCATGGCGCTTCTGTACGCCCTTCATTCGCTTCAAAAGGAGCTTTCCATCGAGGTGTGCGCGCTCCACTTGGAGCACGGACTTCGGGGGGAAAGCTCGGTTAAGGACATGGAGCTGGTAAAAGCCTTCTGCCGTGAAAAAGGGATTCCCCTTTATGTGAAGCGGGAAGACGTGGCCTCTCTTGCCGCCGGGCGGAATCTGGAAGAGTGCGCCCGGGAGCGGCGCTACGCTTTTTTTGAGGAATGTAAGGAAAAATACCGTCTTGATAAAATCGCCGTGGCCCACCATTTAAACGATTTGGCCGAGACCTTTCTTTTAAATCTGGTGCGGGGGAGCGGCCCACGGGGCCTTTCGGCTCTTTTATATGAAAACGGGCGGGGCGTCGTCCGCCCCCTGCTGGACGCGGAAAAAAGCGAGATACGCGCCTATGCGGAAGAAAAGGGCATCCCCTTCCGGGAAGACGAAACAAACGCGGACACTTCCCTGTCCCGAAACTACATCAGGATCGAGGTCATGCCCAGGCTGCAAACCCTGAACCCCGCCGCGCCCCAGGCCATCAGGCGGGCGGCGGACATCCTGTTGGAAGAAGACGACGCTCTTTCGGAGATTGCGGGAGAGGTTTTTTTCAGACTGGCGGAGGAAAAGGTGGGGGAGATACGCTTTCCCATTGGCGGGCTTCTCGCCCTCCATCCTGCGATTGCCAAACGGGTGGTGCGGCTGGCCATCGAAAAGACCTGCGGCACCCGGGACGTGGAGCATCAGAACATACTGAGCGTGCTGGCGCTTGCGGAGTCGGGCAAAACGGGCAAGGAATTTTCTCTGCCGGGCAAATTTTTTTGCCGGGTCTCCTATAATACGTTGATTATTGGGAGTAAACTGTATAAAATAGTTAGAAACGGCGCTTTTGTCGTGGGCGAGGGGGAAAATGCCCTTTTCCCCGGCGAAAGGCTGCTGATCGAGCCCTGCCCTTTTCCCGAATGCTTTTTTCCGGCGGACAGCCTCACCCAGTACGCGGACATGGACGGAGTGCTGGGGGCGGAGGTGCGCACAAGGCGGGACGGGGATACCTTCCGCCCCCTTGGCATGAAGGGGGAGAAATCCCTCTCCGACTGGATGATCGACGCCAAGGTGCCGAGGGAGGAGCGGGACGGCCCCCTTTTATGCCGGGGGAGCCGGGTGCTCTGGATCGTGGGCAGGCAGATGGGCGAGGACATAAAAATATCGGCGGGATCGATTCCCTGCCGGATGACATATTTTTTCACGGAGGAAGAAAATGGAGAATAACCACGGCATACTGCACAGGGATATCGGGGAAATCATCCTGTCGGAGGAGCAGATCGCCCTTCGCATCAAGGAGCTGGCCGCCGAAATCGCTGAGGATTATAAGGACAAGGAATTTTTGCTGGTGGGCGTGTTAAACGGCGCGGTGGTGTTTTACATCGCCCTCATGATGGAGCTGGACCTCCCCCTTGAGATGAACCTCATCCGGGTGTCGAGCTACGGCGCGGGCACAACGAGCACGGGCAACATCCGCATGGTCTACGACCTGGAGGCGGACATCACGGGCAAGCATGTGCTCATCATTGAAGACATCATCGACTCGGGCAACACCCTTAAAATGTTAAAGCGCCTCATGCAGGACCGGGGCGCGGCGGACGTGAAAGCCTGTTGTCTTTTAGACAAGAAGGAAAGAAGAGAAGTGGACATCGAAGCGGATTACGTTGGGTTTGACGTTCCGGACAAGTTCCTGGTGGGCTACGGCCTGGACTACGCGGGAAAATACCGGAATTTGAAATATGTGGGCACATTAAAGCCCGAAGTGTACAGTCAGGAGGGCATGCTTTGAAAAAATTTGTGAAAGAGCCCCTCATCTATATATTGATACTGGCGGCGATCTTTTTAATCGCCCAATCCATCGGCGGCGGCTTTTCGGGAAGCACCACCACCCTTTCCTATACGGAGTTTTTAGGGAAGCTGGAAGCGGGGGAGATCACTCACATCACCATGGTCTCGAACGAGGCGGTGGCCTTAAAAAAGGGCACCCAGATCTCGGAGGACGACTTCCCCTCCAAATACGACTACTATGTGTACCTGCCGTCCATTTATCAGTTTGACGAAGACGTGAAGGCCATCTTCAACGTGTCGGACATCACCGAGACGGGCATCGAGTTCGTCTATAAGCCCATCCCCGGCCCCTCCATCTTTGAGGAGATCCTTCCTTATCTCATACCCGCCGTGCTTCTGGTGGTGCTCTGGATGTTCATGCTCCGCCAGTCCCAGGGGGGCAGCAAAGCCATGAACTTCGGCAAGAG
>JAXGQH010000032.1:0-11247 GCA_040766545.1 Christensenellaceae bacterium | reverse complement strand
AAATAAGCGGAAAAGTTTTGCAGACCCTCCGACAAAACCCCGCGGCGGGCGAACTCCTCCGCCATGCCCTTCACAAGAGCGCAGTATTTTTGAAAGCGCAGCAGCAGCCTCCCCTTTTGGAGATAGTTGTCGTAGGCGTAGCCGCCCTTTTCCATCTCCAGCCGGATTTCGGAAACGGAGCCGCCCAGCTTGTAAATGCCGGCGGCAAAGCGGCGGAGTGCTTCCCTGAGGGCGGGGTCTTTGCCCATGTCCTTTAATATGTCCTGCCTGTAGCGAATGTCTTCCTCCCGCAAAAGGGGCGTGCGGTAAAGGCCCTCCAGGGAGAATTCCTCTTTTCCCTGGAGTATGGACGAAAGAACCTGATCCAGGTTCAGGTCTTTAAAGTAAGCTGGCTGCTCCCAAAAGCGCGCCCGCTCTTCCCCGGCGTGTCGATAAAGTATGCTTTCAAACGGCAAGGCTGTCCCTCCATATAATAAAAAGCCGAGGCTTTCATAAAGCGCGCAAGCCATCGGCAGAATAAGCGGCTCATTGTCCATACATGCAACAAATTCAGTATACGCAGAGGCGCCGAAAATGTCAAGAAAGGAAGAAAGCGCGGGCAAAATTGCCCGCGCTTTTAAACCTTTTGTTTCGGACGGGGCGGACTTGCCTCCCCTTCCGCTAAATAAACAGGTTCACGTTGGATTCCTCCGCGTCTCCCAGATAAGCGCCCACGCCTCCGAGTTCCACACCCTTGATCAGCTCCTCTTCTTTAATGCCCATCACGTCCATGCTCATGGTGCAGGCCACGATTTTTACCCCCTGCTCCATGGCCTTTTGAATAAGCTCTTCCAGGGAGTCCACCCGCTTGCCTTTCATGATCTTCTTCATCATGGCCGTGCCCATGCCGGCCATATTCATTCTGGAAATTTTGAGCTTTTTGCTTCCCCTTGGGAGCATGGCCCCGAACATGGCTTCCATGAACGTCTTTTTTACCCGCTGCTTTTTGGGCTTCCGAAGGGCGGTGAGCCCCCAGAAGGTGAAGAACATGGTCACGTTCCGTCCCATGGCGGCCGCTCCGTTGGCAATGATGAAGCTGGCCAGCACTTTGTCGAGATCACCCGAAAACACGATGATGGTCTTCCCATCCCCGCCGCTCTGAAGGACAGGGGCGGTAGATGCGCCGCCCCGCCTGATGACCGCCGTATAATCGCTCCCCCGTTTTTCCGTCTTCAAAAGGGTGTTTCCCGTGCGCCTGCACCAGGCGGCGATGTCCCGGGGGAAGCCAGGGTCGGAGGCCAGCACTTCCATCACGTCCCCGTCTTTCATGTTCTTGATGGTCTCAAACACCTTCATGATGGGTCCGGGGCACTGCATACCGCTGCAGTTGAGCCGCATGGAAGCCAGAGGCGCTTCGGCCGCCTCCGTATAGCCGCTGTCCGAAACAGGGGACGTATCCATCCTTCCGCTCTCCTCCTTGTAGTGTGTGGACTGATAAAACCGGGTGCCGCCGGGATAGATCATGGCCTTTTCAAAGCCGTTCTGCCGCAGGATGCGCACGGCGTTGTTGGCCCGCACGCCGACGGCGCAGACCACAATGACGTTTTTGTTTTTATCCAGCTCTCCCACCCGGCTTCTCAGTTCTCCGAGGGGGATGTGAACCGCGCCCGGGAGGGAAAAAGCGAGGAGCTCCCCCGCCTCCCGCACGTCCAGCAGAATAGCGTCTTTCTCCTTTTCCACCGCGTCCCAATCGGCAAATTGCACTCGGCCTTTCACCACGTTTTCCGCCACAAAGCCCAGCATGTTCACCGGGTCTTTGGCGGAGGAATAAGGCGGCGCGTAAGCCAGCTCCAGCTCCTTTAAGGCGGAGACGCCGCCCCCGAGGCGGATGGCTGCGGCGATCACGTCGATCCGCTTATCCACGCCCTCCCGGCCCACGATCTCCGCGCCGAAGAGCTTCTCCCCCTCCGGGGAGAACAGCAGCTTTAACGTCATGGGAAGCGCGCCGGGATAATAGCCCGCGTGGGAGTTCTGCACGATGGTCACGCTCTCATAGTCTTTTCCTTTTAAAAGCCCCCGGCGGAGAAGAGCCTTTTCGTTCGCCCCCGTGCAGGCGGCGGTCAGCTCAAACACTTTCACCACCGCCGTGCCCAGGCTCCCTTTATAGGTTTCGCTTCCTCCGGCGATGTTGTCCGCCGCGATCCGCCCCTGCTTGTTGGCCGGGCCGGCCAGGGGGATCATCGTCTTGTCTTTAAAGATGAAGTCCTCCACTTCGATCACGTCGCCCACGGCGTAAATGTTTGGGTCGGAGGTGCGGAGGTATTCGTCCACCGCCACGCCGCCCCGCTCGCCCATCGCAAGCCCCGCGGCTTTAACCAGCTCCCCGTTGGGGCGCACGCCCACGGCTAAAATCACCAGGTCGGCCAAGAGCGTCTTGCCGCTTTTCAGGGCAATTTCCACATGGTTGTCCCGATCCGAAAAGGAAGAAACGGCCTCGTTCAAATAGAGCTCCACGCCGTTTTGTTCCAACTGCTCCTGCAAAAACTGGGCCATCTCATAGTCGAGGGTGGGGAGCACCTGGGGCAGCATCTCCACCAAAGAAACCTCAATGCCTGCGTGCCGCAGATTTTCCGCCATTTCAAGGCCAATGAAGCCGCCTCCCACCACGGCCGCTTTCTTCACGCCCTTTTCCTTTATAAAGGCCCGGATCCGGTCGGTGTCCGGCACCGTCCAGAGGCTCTGCACCCGGGGAATCGACGCCGGGAAGCCCGGGCCGGAGGGGAGACGAGCCGGTGGCGATCACTAAAACGTCGTAAGGCTCCTCATAGGTTTCCCCCGTGTCCACCCGCCGCACCCGAACGGTTTTCTTTTGCCGGTCGATGGCCACTGCCTCGTTTTTCACCCGCACGTCCACGGCGAATTTCCGCCTCATCTCCTCAGGCGTCTGAAGGAGCAGCGCGTCTCTTGATGAAATCACGTCTCCCACATGATAGGGAAGGCCGCAGTTGGCGTAGGAGATGTATTCCCCCCGCTCCAGCAGCACGATTTCCGCCTGTTCGTCCAGCCGGCGGAGACGGGCCGCGCAGCTGGCCCCGCCCGCCACGCCGCCGATGATCACAACCTTTTTACTCATGAGCCGATGCCTCCTTTTTGTCCGGCGTGACGATGACGCCGATTAAACCGCCCAGCACGCCGCCGTACAGCGTGGTAAGAACGGGGTTGACGTGATCATGCAGGCCCCGAAGCGCAGCCCACAAAATGATAATAAGCGTATCCGCCCGCCGCCCCAAGAAGCGCAAGCAGCGCGGCCGGCCAGTATCTGAACAGTTTTTTTAAATGAGATTTGTTTGGCATGGGTTTTCCTCCTTATGTCGCTGAAGGCATCATACGCCCCTTTTCCCTTCTCTTCCGTGATATGGTCACCCTCGTTACTTGAGCAGCAGGCCGAGACCCGCCATCACCACATAGACACAGCTTTTTGGGAGCATGAGCATGCCCAGCATGGGATACCGCTGTCCCCAAAAGACCACGGGGAGATAGAATAAAAAGCTCAGGGCGATGAGAATCGGCAAACCCGAAAGGGATGCGGGAACCGCTTCTCCCGCCGCCGCAAACAATAGCAGCGCCGCCAGACCCAGCAGCATGAAGGGGATGTTCCGGTAGAGGTTCCAGGAGGCGGGGGCGTCTTTGTCGCCCCACCTGTTTTGGGGAAGCAGGCACAGGAAGACCCGCACCGCCGCCACTATATACACCAAAAAGCCGTAAGGCGCGGCGGGCGGGTAAAAACCCGCTCCAACCTGCCATAACAGCACGTAAAAACCGTCATGCCCAGGAAGCCAGCATTTTCCCCCTTCCGAGAGCGCTTTCCGACCATACCCGGTCTTTTTGAAGGGCGGAGGAGATGCGGGGAACCAGATGAAACCCGTCTCCCGCCGCCAGTACCAGCGCCATCACGCCAAACAGGGCCCTCGCTCCGCTTTTTGCCAAAAGCAGATTGAGAAGCCCGAGCGTACCCACCGTGAGCAGGTACAGTATGTCAAAAACCGCCTCGATCAGTCCGAAGGTTCTCTTATTTTTCATTGATTGATTCGGAGGGGCGACTCCCTCCGCTCCCTTTTGGCTTTGCAATCATGAGGATATGGATGCTCACCGCCGCCCCTATGGCCAAAAGCAAAAATTTCACCCACAGCGTCTGCACCAGCAGGATGGACAGCCCCAGCATGAGCCACAGAAAAATGAGGCTTGCCGCCAATGTTTTTCCCGAAAGCCCCTTTCTGTTTTTGTAGTTCTCGATGTGTTCGCCGAAAAAAGGCAGCTGCAACAGCTTCCGGCCAAGAGCCGGGGAAGCGGAAAAGCAGGCGGCCGCGCCGATCACAAAGGGAGTGGTGGGCCAGACGGGCAGCAGCAGCCCCACGGCGCCGAGACCCAGGAGCACAAAGCCGGCGGCAGTTAAGAAGATCTGTTTCACTCGACTTGCTCTCCTTTCTTGAAGACGCCGCGCGGAAAAAATCCCGCGCGGCGTTTCTGATTCGTCGTTTTAAAGCGTGGCTTCAATGAGCCCTTTATTATCCAGCTTGGCAAGCTCTTTCACCTTGCCCAGGTCGAGCCCCGCCGCTTCGGTAAAGCGCCGGCCGTATTCCTCATCGGCCAGATAGCAGTGGACGGCGTGGCGGTACTTGATGTTCTCCGTCACCGGCTCGATGTCGCCGGCGGTGTTTTCAATGAGTATCTGCTTTTTATCCTCTGTGAGCACCCGCCACAGGTCGCCCCCTGCCAGGAAGCAGTCGTCGGTGGGATCGTCCTTGGGGTCGTAGCGCCACATGGCCCCCTCGATTTCCAGAGGCGGCTCGGCCACTTCGGGCTGCGCCGTCCAGTAACCGTAGCTGTTGGGGGAGTAGGCGGGCGTCCGCCCGTAGTTCCCGTCCACCCGCATAGCCCCGTCCCGGTGATACTCGTTCACCTCAGATTTGGCCCGGTTCACGGGAATCAGGTTATGGTTCACCCCCAGGCGATACCGCTGGGCGTCGCCGTAAGAAAACAGCCGGCCCTGGAGGAAACGGTCGGGAGAGAAGCCGATGCCCGGCACCACGTGGGCGGGGGTAAAGGCAGACTGCTCCACTTCCGCAAAATAGTTTTCCGGGTTGCGGTTTAATTCCAGAACGCCCACCTCGATCAGGGGGAATTCCTTGTGCCGCCAGATTTTCGTGATGTCGAAGGGGTTTTCGTAATGGTTTTTGGCCTGCTCTTCGCTCATCACCTGGATGTACATCTTCCACTTGGGGTAATCGCCCTGTTCAATGGCTTCGTACAGGTCTTTTCCGTGGTATTCCCGGTCCATGCCGTTGATCCGGGCCGCCTCCTCGTTGGAGAGGTTTTTGATGCCCTGCATGGTCTTGAAGTGGAATTTGCACCATACCCGCTCGTTTTTCGCGTTATAGAGGGAGAAAGTATGTTCCCCAAAGAAGTGCATGTGGCGGAAGGAGGCGGGGATGCCCCGGTCGCTCATGACGACGGTAATCTGGTGGAAACACTCGGGAAGAAGGGTCCAAAAATCCCAGTTGTTCTGGGCGCTCCGCCTGCCCGTGTGGGGGTCCCGCTTCACCGCCCGGTTCAGGTCGGAGAAGTTGTGCACGTCCCGGATGAAAAATGTGGGGGTGTTGTTG
The DNA here is from genome assembly GCA_040766545.1 of Christensenellaceae bacterium. Taxonomy (GTDB): domain Bacteria; phylum Bacillota; class Clostridia; order Christensenellales; family Christensenellaceae; genus QANA01. Next base: position 5,605 of record JAXGQH010000032.1, on the reverse strand, counting down.
CCCACCAGATCCCAGTTCCCCTCTTCTGTATAGAATTTGACGGCCACGCCCCGGATGTCCCGTTCGCAGTCGGCCGCGCCCCGCTCTCCGGCCACGGTGGAAAAGCGCAGGAACAGTTCGGTCTCCGCTCCCGGCTGCAAAACCTTGGCCTTGGTGTATTTGGAAATGTCGTGGGTCACGGTGAGTTTGCCGTAAGCGCCCCAGCCTTTTGCGTGCATACGCCGCTCGGGTATCACTTCCCGGTTGAAATGGGCCATTTTCTCCATGAGCCATACGTCCTGCATGACGACGGGGCCTCGAGGACCTGCCGTAATGGAGTTCTCATTGTCGGCTACGGGCGCGCCCACTTCGTTGGTCAGTTTCTTTTCGTCCATTTGAATTGCTCCTTTCTTCGTTCTTCAATTTTTCCTGAAACGCGGGTTGTCTCGGATCGCATCATGCGCCCGGTTAGTCCGAATGAACACCCTTCGGATCACTTTGTCTGGCAGTTCTTAAAAGGCAGGATGTGCCCGTGTTTCAGGCTATGTGTGGTCTATGATTTCAATATAGCGGATTACGAGTCATTTATCCGTGACTTTATCACCAACAATTGACATATCGGCCGGGCGGGTTATAATAAAAGCATAGGGGGTAACGGATGAGCCTTTCAAACTACTTTCCCATATGGGATCAGCTTTCCCCGGCGGAGCAGGCAAAACTTCAGGAATCGGCGCAAAAGCGGAGCGTACCCAAGGGGACGGTTCTCCACAACGGAAACGAAGACTGCGTGGGTCTGCTGGTGGTCTGCTCGGGGCAGCTTCGGGCGTTTATTCTTTCGGAAGAAGGCCGGGAAGTGACCATTTACCGCCTCTTTGAGCGGGACATCTGTCTCTTTTCCGCTTCCTGCATGATGGCCGACATACAATTTGAAGTGACCATCGAGTCCGAAAAGGATTCGGAGATTTTCATCCTCCCGGCGGACGTATACAGCGCCATCATGGAGCGCTCCGCCGCCGTCTCCAACTACACCAATAAAATCATGGCTTCCCGGTTTTCGGAGGTCATGTGGCTCATTGAGCAGATCATGTGGAAGAGTCTCGACAAGCGCCTCGCCGCCTTTCTACTGGAAGAGAGCGCCCTTGAAAAAGCCGACGCCCTCCGGATCACCCACGAGAAAATCGCCAATCATCTGGGCACCGCCCGGGAGGTGGTCACCCGCATGCTCCGATATTTCCAGTCGGAAGGCATGGTGGCGCTCACCAGGGGAACCATCGGCCTTGCGGACCGGGATAAGCTCGAAAAACTTTCGGGATAATTGAAAAAGCCGCCGCTGCGGCTTTTTTTATTGCGGGTTTTATGCGGGCATTGTCCCATACCCGGATTTAGGCGTTTCCATCCCTTTTGATTGGTTTTCCATCCGGCCGGCGCGTTCATTTTGGCGTTTTTTTATTTAGCCCTCACGTTCATTGCGAAAAGCATTCCACACCCAAACCGGAACTTTTTTCACACTTGGCAGTATTTTTCCCCTGCCGTCAAACGCCCGATTTCCGGCTTTCCTTCATTCCCCAAATCCCGCCGCTTTTAGGCGCGCTCCTCACTCTCCTCTTTTCACGCTCCCTGCAAGGGCATCCGCAAGAGCGTCTATCTCCTCTTCCTGGTCCCTTCGAAGGGCAGACTTGATGGACAGCCCTTCCTCCAAAAACCGCATGTTCTTGCAGGAGCCCAGCAGCTCCCGCATGAGCCGCCCGGACGCGGGCGCCCAGGAGCCGTTTTCAATGAAGGCCACTGTGCGGTTCTGTATGTTGTGAGCCGCGAGGTCTCGGAGCACCTCTTCCATGCTGATAAAGATGCCCATGTTGTAGGTGGTGGAGGCGAATACGAAGTGGCTCCAGTAAAAGGCCGCGGCCACGATTTCCGAGGCGGCGTCCACAGACACGTCGAACATGGCCGTTTTGATGCCCCGATCCCGCAGCCGGGAGGAGAGGATTTCCGCCGCATTTTCCGTGTTTCCGTAGACCGAGGCGTAGGCGATCATCACGCCTTTTTCCTCGGGAATATAGCTGCTCCACAGTCGGTATTTTTCAATATAGCCCGCCAGGTCTTTTCTCCATACAAAGCCGTGGAGCGGGCAGATCATCTCTATTTCCAGTGTCGCCGCCTTTTTCAGCAGAGCCTGCACCTGAAGGCCGTATTTCCCCACGATGTTGCAGTAATACCGGCGGGCTTCGTCCAGATAGTCCCGCTCAAAGTTCACCTCGTCGGCAAACATGGCTCCGTTGAGCGCGCCGAACAGGCCAAAAGCGTCGGCGGAAAAGAGGATTTTGTCCGCGGCGTCGTAAGTCACCATCACTTCCGGCCAGTGCACCATAGGCGCCATGAAAAACGTCAGCTGATGCCGGCCCGCGGAAAAGCTTTCCCCTTCTTTCACGATGCGGGCTCTGTCTTTCACGTCGATGCCGAAAAACTGGCCGATCATGGCGGCGATTTTTTCATTGCATATGATTCTCACCTCTGGATAGCGGGTCAAAAGCTGACCCAGCGTAGCCGAATGGTCGGGCTCCATGTGGTGGATTACCGCATAGTCGAGCGGGCGGCCGTTGAGGACGTGTTCCAGGTTTTCAAAAAACACCCGAGCCACCGCCTTGTCCACCGTGTCGAACAGCACGGTCTTTTCATCGAGCAGCAGATAGGAATTATAGGAAACCCCCTTTGGAACGGAGTAAACCCCCTCGAACATGGCGAGCCGCCTGTCGTTGCCGCCCACCCAAGTGACGTCCTGCGTGATCTGTTTTGTGCAGTGCATGTTTTTCCCCTTTCGTCAAACCGATCCCATGGTGTTTTTTAAAAATTCTTACGTTCATTATATGCGCCGGGAGAAGCCTGGTCAGCTCCCGGGCGTTTTGTATAAAGCAGGCTAATGAAAGCCCTTTGATTTGGTCTGAGGTTTAATGTCATCAAACCGAATCATCCCAAGCAAGGCCTTTTCAGATTGGGGAGAATCAAGGGCGAGCTTGAATCCCTTCTTTTCGCTTGGAACAAAACAAAACCGCCCGGGTGAGAGGCGGTTTTTCTGTGCTCTATGAAAATTTACTGCCGGTTGTCTTTTTCTCTGTTTTCGGCTTCATTCCTGACTTCATTATTGCGAAGCCCCTTCAAAGCCTGCTCGCGTCTTTCATTTTGATTGCGGAGCTGCTCTTCCCTTATTATTGTTTTCCGCATTGCGATTATTCTCATTTTTCTGGTTTCTCTCATATTGTTCACACGGTTATCGAAGGATTTTCACACGATCACCTCCTTTACCATACTATCTGCAAATGGATGAGCGATTGACTTCAACGCGCCCGAAGCGATCGGTTCCATTTGCGGGCTTCTTTAAGGCAGTTTCAGAATTTGGCGAATGATATAAAAAATGACGTTTTACGAGCCGGTTTCTTAATAGGCATATATCGATATTTTGCGCTTTTTATGAACGGCCGATGCGCTTTCAAAAACAATAAAATAAGAGCCAGGATTTCAGGGCTTTTCATTTGGCTTTGGCTCGTTTCATTTTCCATGGATAGTTTGCGGGGCAATCATCTGCCCGTTGCATCTGTTCATAATACAAAACCACGAATTCCATCAGCCTTTTTTCCGGCTCCGCCTCTTCCGACAGGCCGGAATACTTTATTAAGGAAGCTCTCAACCCATTTCCCGCCAGCATGGCATGCATACTTCGCAGGCGTCCGCATCCTCCGGATTTTCATACAGATAGGCGGCCGCCAAGCCATGGAGCAAAAGTACAGTGTTTTTCCGTGTTTCAGGCAGGCAGCGCCGGGCCGACCACCCTGTCTCCTTGCCGATTTTCGCTTGAGATTCCCCGCCACGCGGTGGGATCATCAATGCTGGGATTGTAATAATCTTTACGCAGCTCCATCGTGATTGTAATCCGCCTCGATTTCCGGAATGGGAATCGTAAACTCTTGGAAATGGCAAAAGTGCTTTCCGCTCCTGCCGCAAATACGCAGGCGTCGATCAGCGGAATATTTTTCGCTTCCCTTATAAACGTATACCCGCAATAGTGCGCATAGACGGCCATTAAAAAATGGATCATATTCACCTGCCAGATTTTATGCACCAGCCGCGCTCCCAGGCGATCTCTTAATTTGAGCGCCACGCCTTCCGGAATGGCTCCTGCAAATCCGTCCTTATCCACAGACAGATACTTGTCGTGCCCGCAGAACGCGGCCATGGGGTCTTCCGCCAGCATCTGGGGAGTCGGTTCCGCGCAGGTTCTGGACACAAGGGTTTCGACCAGGCCCACATGTTTTCCCATATATGCCCGCTGCTCCGGAGTCGTTAAAATCTCACGCATATAAGAGGCGAGCTTTTCCGCAGGCTGCAAAAAGTTGACGCAGATCAACACGTCCAGGGGTTCGCCGCTGCCTTTTTTTCATCCTTCTCAGCACGGCTTTTGCCAGCAGATGAGCCACCGGTTCCATGGCCTCTTCAAAAATATGAAGGGACGCATAGTTCACGTTGCTGAGGATTTCGATTGCCGCTTCCTCGTCCCGCTTCATGGCATAAGCGCGCACCCGGTCTATGCGGATCTTTTCCACCCGACCGTCTTCATGGGCTTTAAAGAGCGTATAAGAACCCTGGCGGTTCAACTGGTCCACCGTCCGCTCGGATCGGGTGATGAACGTAAGGTCAAACCCGCCGGCATAAAAAATATCCCCTAAAAACCCTCTTCCGATCTTTCCCGCACCGATGAGCGCGATTTCTTTTTTGTAATCCGCCATTGCTCTTCCAATCCCTTTCCCTTTTCTACCCGTCAATTATAGCACATATCGTTGGGACAAACAAAAAGCATCCATATCATGTGACATAGATGCTTCTTGGCTCCCCCTGCTGGGCTCGAACCAGCGACATTTCGGTTAACAGCCGAACGCTCTACCAGCTGAGCTAAGGAGGAATATTTAAAATCCGGCAGCTACCTATCCTCCCGGGCCGTTTCCAGCCAAGTACTTTCGGCGTATAAGGGCTTAACTTCTGTGTTCGGGATGGGAACAGGTGGTTCCCCTTAGCTATCGCCACCGGAAAAGGGTTATTTAGTTATGTTTGCCGGAGTTCATGATATGCTCTTTACCGGCTTTTGTCAAGCACACTCAAAACTATATAATAAGCTACCCGTACTCGAAAAGTATTTACATATCCTTTATTGCTTTAGATCAAGCCCTCGACCTATTAGTATCAGTCAGCTCAGTACATTACTGCACTTACACCTCTGACCTATCAACCTCATAGTCCTTGAGGGGTCTTACTTTCTTTTAGAAATGAGAAGTCTTATCTTGAGGCAGGTTTCACGCTTAGATGCTTTCAGCGTTTATCCTTCCCGTACTTAGCTACCCAGCGGTGCACTTGGCAGTACAACTGGTACACCATCGGTACGTCCATCCCGGTCCTCTCGTACTAGGGACAGCTCCTCTCATGACTCCTGCGCCCACGATGGATAGGGACCGAACTGTCTCACGACGTTCTGAACCCAGCTCGCGTGCCGCTTTAATTGGCGAACAGCCAAACCCTTGGGACCTGCTTCAGCCCCAGGATGCGACGAGCCGACATCGAGGTGCCAAACCTCCCCGTCGAT
>JAXGQH010000031.1:0-11880 GCA_040766545.1 Christensenellaceae bacterium | reverse complement strand
CACCCAGCACAGCGAACGGGTTACGCTCTCCGCCCTTCAGGAAGGGGTGGTGGAAGAGGTGATTAAAAAAGTCATCGACCCGGCGTTTCTGGATGAAAAGACGAAAATACTCATCAACCCCACCGGCCGGTTTGTGATCGGCGGGCCCAAGGGGGATTCGGGGCTCACGGGCAGAAAGATCATCGTGGATACCTACGGCGGCTATGCCCGCCACGGCGGCGGCGCCTTTTCGGGCAAAGACCCCACCAAGGTGGACAGGAGCGCTTCCTACGCCGCCCGGTATGTGGCCAAGAACGTCGTGGCCGCCGGCCTGGCAGACCGGTGCGAGGTGGCCGTGGCCTATGCCATCGGCGTGGCGCGCCCCGTGTCGGTTTTTGTGGAGACCTTTGGGACGGGCCGGGTGAGCGATGAGAAAATTTCCGAAATCGTGCAAAGGAACTTCGACTTGCGGCCGGGGGCCATCATCGAGAAGCTCCGCCTGAAGCAGACCAGATACTTCCCCGTGGCGTCTTACGGCCACTTTGGAAGGGAAGAGCTGGGGCTTTCCTGGGAAAAAACGGACATGGCGGAGAGATTAAAAGGGGAGATCTGAGTTTTGCCGTATATAGAGGGCACGGTCGTCGAGATCGTTTATCGGAACGAGGAAAATGCCTATACCGTACTGGAGCTGGACGCGGAGGGGAACCTGATCGTGTGCGTGGGGAACATCCCCATGATCCAGCCGGGGGAGTATGTGCGTTTTTACGGCGCCTATGCCACCCATAAGAACTACGGCCGCCAGTTTAAAGTGACGGGCATGGAGTCCCGCATGCCGGACAGCGACGAGAGCATCCGCATGTTCCTGGCGGGCGGGCTCATCAAGGGCGTGGGGGAGATCCTGGCGTACCGGATTGTGGAGCGGTTTTCCGCGGACACCTTTCAGGTGATCGAGCAGTCCCCCGAAGAACTGGCCGAGGTGCAGGGCGTGAGCTTTAAGCTGGCCATGCGCATCCACGAGCAGTTTATGGACATGCAGACCGTCCGGAGCATCATCATGCAGCTTCAGAAAATGGGGCTGACGGTAAAAGAGGCTCTCGCCGCCTACGAAGCGTATGGGGCGGGCGCTCCTTTTTTAATCTCCAAAAACCCCTACCGGCTCATGGAAGACGTGCGGGGCATCGGCTTTTATAAGGCGGACGCCATCGCCCAGGGGCTGGGTCTTGACAATTATCAGGAGCTTCGAAGAAAAAGCGGCATCCTCCACCTGCTGGGGGTGAAGATGCAGGCGGGGCACACCTGTTTTCCAAGGGATCAGCTCATCGCCCAGGGGGCGGAGTTTTTGCAGGAAGGGGAAGAGGAGATCGAAGAAGCCGTAAAGGCGCTTTTGATTGCCGGGCAGCTTTCGGAAAACAGCTACCGGGGCACCCTTGCCCTGGCTCTTTCGGAAAGCTATCTGGCCGAGTCTTATTCCGCGAAAAAGCTCCTGTCCCTTTTATACGCAAAGCCTAAAGTGACGCTCTCCCGGGAGCTTCCGGAAAAAATCCTTTCAGAAGAGGAGATGCTTTCAGAGGAGCAGAAGGAAGCCGTTTTGATGGCCATGGAATCCCAGGTGTCCATCATCACGGGCGGCCCGGGCACGGGCAAGACCACCATATTAAACCAGATCCTGCAGATATACGAAAAAAGCGGCGTGGCCACGCTTTTGGCCGCCCCCACCGGGCGGGCCGCCAAGCGGATGGAGATGGCCACCGGCCGCCCCGCCAAGACCATTCACCGGCTGCTGGAATACGGAAGCGAGCCGGGGGAGGAGACGCTTCCCGAATACACCCGTTTCAGGCGGGACGAGGACAATCCTCTGGAGGCGGACGCCGTGATCATCGACGAATCCTCCATGGTGGACGTGTTTTTGCTCCGGAGCCTGCTTCAGGCAATCGAAGGGGGCACGCGCCTGTTGTTCACGGGAGACGCGGACCAGCTCCCCTCCGTGGGCCCGGGAAACGTGCTCCGGGACATGATTAAAAGCGGCATCCTTCCCTGCAGCGTGCTCAGCAAAGTGTACCGCTCAGGCGGCAACATCGTGCTGAACGCCCACAAAGTGAACAGGGGGAGACATCGAGCTCTTCCGGGCGGGGGATTTTGTGTTTTTGCCCTGCGAGAGCGGGGAAGAGGTGCTGGAAACCACCCTCAAAGCCTACCGGGAAGCTGTGGGGTCGGGGCTGTCTATGGACGAGGTGCAGATCATCTGCCCCATTAAAAAAGGCGAGATCGGGGTCTACAACCTGAACAAGCAGGTGCGGGAGCAGATGAACCCCCGCCTTGCCGCAAAAGAGGAGCTCACATTTGGAGACACCACTTTCCGGGTGGGGGACAAAGTGATGCAGACCGTGAACAACTATTCGAAGGAATGGTATGTGCGAGGCGCTTCCCGGATTTTAACGGAGGGAGCGGGCGCTTTCAACGGGGACATGGGCGTGATCGAGCGCATCGACCTTAAGGAAAAGACGCTCTTTATCCTCTTCGACGGGGACAGGCTGGCGGAATACGACCAGTCCGAGCTGTCTGAACTGGAGCACGCCTACGCGGTGACGGTGCACAAAAGCCAGGGAAGCGAGTTTGACACGGTGATTTTGCCGCTTTATTACGGGTACAGCGACTTTTTGACCCGAAACCTTCTCTACACCGCTCTTACGAGAGCCAAACGGAAGCTCATCATCATCGGGCGGGAGCGGACGGTGAAAAACATGATCGCAAACGCCCGCATTTCCCATCGATACACCGCCCTTTCCTATGAGCTGCTGGCGGAAGAAGCGCTCGTAAAAGACCTGCTGGAGAAAAAGAGCCATGCGGAGTTCCAACCCCTTTCGGACGTTTTTAATTGATATGCTGGCGCCGGACATCCCCCGGTGCGTCTACTGCAAAAAGGAGCTGCCCCGTCCGGGCGCCTGCCCTCGCTGCGGCCTGGCCGAGGAGTACACCAGAGCCTATGAGGTGATCCGGCTCGAGGGGGTTCCCTGCCACAGCGTCTTTCCCTACGACGAGCTGCAGACCCTCCTCGTCCACCGGCTGAAATACGGGCGGGAAGCCTGGCTGGCGGGTCATATGGGAGAAGAGATCCGCCGCATGATGGACGGGCAGGTATTTGACGCCGTGACCTATGTGCCCATGCACCCGCGGCGCAGGCTGAAGCGGGGCTTCAACCAGTCCGAACTGATTGCGGCGGCCGTGGGAAAGGGAATGAGCCTGCCCGTACTCGCCACTCTTGAGAAGGTGAAGAACACGCCGCCCCAGTCTACGCTTTCCAGGGAAGAGCGGGAGAAAAATCTGAAAGGGTCGTTCCGGCTCCTTGGCGCGGAGGTTTCCGGCAAACGGCTCCTGCTGGTGGACGACGTGACCACGGTGGGGGCGACGCTTGGGGAATGCGCCGGCCTTTTGAAAGGAGCGGGCGCGCGGGTCGTCTGCGCCGCGTACTGCCGGGCGGGGCAATAAGGCGGGCGATTTTCCCGGCAGGATTTCCGCAAAAAGCATCGGGGCGGACGGGGGGAACCCTGCCGTAAAAGCAGGGGAACGCCCGGCGGGGACAACCGCGTTTAGCGGGCGGTTCTGCGCGGCCGCGTTTTTAAGTCATTGTAGTTTTATGATTTTTGCGTATAATAGAAGTGTCGGAGCCTTGGGTCTGTGGTTGAAAATCGAAGCCAGCCGCGGGCAAAGCGATCCACGTAATCCGCCCACAGGGCGGGGAGCATGGCGCGGTTTAGATGTGAGTCCGTCCGGGAAAACCGAGAGGGGCAGTAGTGGGGAGGCTTTAAAAGCCTTAGGAGCGAACCCTCCAGACGGCGGGTGTGGGGGCAAAAACCAGGTCAGCCAGGGCTCTGGTTTTTTTATTTGGAAAAAAAGCGTAAACCTCTCTGCTAAAAAAAGGATATGCGGGCCGTCTTGTGGAAATATTATAAAAGAGCGGCAGGATGTGCCGCAGAAACACGAGGAGGAAATGCGTATGTTACTGACTATTAGCGGCAAAGGCATGGAAGTTTCCGATTATCTGCGCGGGCTGGTGGAAAAAAAGGCGAAAAAGCTGAACCGATACTTTAAGGAAGACACCCAGGTGCTGGCTGTTTTGTCCATCGAGAAGAGCAGGCACATCGCAGAGATCACCGTACCCTTTTACGGCGGAACGCTCCTTCGAACAGAGGAATCCAGCGGGGATATGTATAACTCCATTGACGCGGCCCTTAAAAAGCTGGAACGGAAAATCCGGCGGCACAAGACCCGGCTGGAAAAGGACCTCCACGAAAAGGCCTACGACTATACGGAACCCGTGTTTGCCGACGGCGGGGAAGAGGAGGAAATCTTCGACTTTGAGAGCGGCGCTTCCATCGTGCGCCGGAAGACCTTCTCCACCAAGCCCATGAGCGCAGAGGAGGCGGCGGCCCAGCTGGAGCTTCTGGGGCACAGCTTCTTCGTGTTCGTATCCTCGGAGACGGAGGAAGTGAACGTGATCTATAAGAGAAAAGACAGAGATTACGGCCTTCTGGAGCCGGAATACGATTGAACTTGCCATAAAACCCGCCATCCGGCGGGTTTTTTTATTAATAGATTATCCATTTGAACAAAATATGGAATGATGATAAAATAGAGCGTAGTGTAAAAAAGCGAGGTAATGGAAGTTGGGGCTTTTTCGTCGTGAAGACAAGTTTTTAAGAAACGCCAGAAAGCTGGCGGATCAGGTGGTGGCCTTTAAAGAGAGCATGACGGCTCTTTCGGATAAAGAGCTCATCGCCAAAACGGAAGAATATAAAAGAAGGCACGGAGAAGGCGAGAGTCTGGACGCCCTTCTACCAGAAGTGTTCGCCCAGGTGCGGGAAGCCTCCCGGCGGGTGCTGGGGCAGGAGCACTATTACGTGCAGATATTGGGCGGCATCATCCTCCACGGCGGCGACATCGCCGAAATGAAGACGGGAGAAGGAAAAACCCTGGCCGCCACGCTCCCCGTCTGCCTGAACGCCCTGGCGGGAAAAGGCGTGCACGTGGTGACGGTGAACGACTACCTGGCCAAGCGGGACAGCGAGTGGATGGGCAAGCTCTATAACTTCCTCGGGTACAGCGTGGGCCTCATCGTAAGAGGGCGCAGCAACGAGGAAAAGCAGGCGGCCTACCAGGCGGACATCACTTACGGCACCAACAACGAGTTCGGCTTTGACTATCTGCGGGACAACATGAAAGTTCGGGGCGCCGACCTTTGCCAGCGGGGCTTTTACTACGCCATCGTGGACGAGGTGGACTCCATCCTGATCGATGAAGCCCGCACGCCCCTCATCATTTCGGGCGCGGGGGACAAGAGCACCGAGCTTTATAACATCGCGGATAAATTCGCCAAAAACCTCCGGGCGGAAGAGGACTACACGGTGGACGAAAAGCAGAAAACCGTGACCCTCACCGAAGAAGGCATTGAAAAAGCCGAAAAGTTCTTTAACGTAGAAAACCTGGGGGACATTGAAAACCTCACCATCAACCATAACATCAACCAGGCCTTAAAAGCCCGCTACATCATGCGAAGGGACATCGACTACGTGGTGCAGAACGGGGAAGTGCTCATCGTGGACGAGTTCACCGGCCGGCTCATGATCGGCCGGCGCTACTCCGACGGGCTCCATCAGGCCATTGAGGCCAAAGAAGGGGTGAAGGTGGAGCGGGAGTCGAAGACGCTCGCCACCATCACCTTCCAGAACTACTTCCGGATGTATGAAAAGCTGGCGGGCATGACGGGCACGGCCAAGACGGAAGAAGCGGAGTTTGAGGGCATTTACGACATCGCCGTGGTGGAGATCCCCACCCACAAGCCCATGATCCGGGAGGACAAAAACGACATCGTGCTCCCCGCCGTAAAAGGCAAGTTTGAGGCGGTGATCGAGGAAATCTGCGAAGTCCACGAGACCGGGCAGCCCATATTGGTGGGCACGGTGTCCGTGGAAAACAGCGAAATCTTAAGCGCCCTTTTAAAGAGGCGGGGCGTGGAGCATCAGGTTTTAAACGCCAAGAACCATGAAAAAGAAGCCATGATCGTGGCTCAGGCGGGGCAGTTCGGATCGGTGACCATCGCCACCAACATGGCGGGTCGGGGCACGGACATCCTCCTCGGGGGCAACCCGGACTATATGGCCAAGCAGGAAATGCGCCGTCAGGGGTATGACGAGGAGATGATTTACGCCGCCTCCATGCACCTGGACACGGAAGACTCGGCCATACTGGAAGCAAGAACAATTTACAACCACCTTTACGGGGAATATAAAATAAAGACCGACGCGGACCACGAGCGGGTGGTGGCCGCGGGGGGGCTCTACATCATCGGCACCGAGCGCCATGAAAGCCGCCGGATCGACAACCAGCTAAGAGGCAGAAGCGGCCGGCAGGGCGACCCGGGAGCGTCCCGCTTCTATGTGGCGCTGGAGGACGACCTGATGCGCCTCTTTGGCGGGGAGCGGATGAAGCTCCTGATGGAGCGCATATCCGGGGGCGAGACCATCCCTCTTGAGTACGGCATGATCACCAAGCAGATCGAGCGGGCGCAAAAGCGCATTGAGGAACGGAACTACAACATCCGCAGCCACGTCTTAAAGTATGACGACGTGATGAACAAGCAGCGGGAGGTCATTTACGGGGAGCGCTTAAAAGTGCTCATGGGCGAAGACCTGTCGGAGACCATCAAGAACATGCGGGACGCGGTGATGGAAAGCATTGCCGAAGCGTATATCCGCGAAGACGTCTCCCCCGAATATTGGGACGCAGAGGGGCTGGCAAACGCCGTTTCGGAGCTGATTCCGGAGGAGCTGGGAACCCTTTCAAAAGAAGAGCTTTTGGGGAAGGGCGCGGCCAGGGTGAAAGAGCTGCTTCTCGACTTTGCCGACCGGGCTTACCGGGCAAAGGAAGAGATGCTCACGGTCGACGGCCTCGACATGCGGGAAGTGGAGCGGGCGGTGCTTTTAAAAGCGGTGGACCTCAAGTGGATGGACCACATCGACAACATGGATCAGCTCCGCCAGGGCATCGGGCTTCGCTCTTACGGCCAGACCGACCCGGTGATGGCCTATCAGAAGGAAGGGTTCGACATGTTTGAGGAGATGGTGGATTCCATCAACAAGGACACGATTAAGATCCTCTTCGGCCTCACCAAACGGTCGGACACCAAGAGGGTGCAGACATTGAATCCCACCACGGACAACAAGGGCGACGGCACGGCTGTAAAAAAAGCGGCGGCCAAAAAAGTGGGCAGGAACGATCCCTGTCCCTGCGGAAGCGGCAAAAAATATAAAAACTGCCACGGCAGAAATGAACAATAAAGGGGTGATAAGGCATGATCCAGCTGGATGTTTACAAAAACGAACTGCAACAGGCGAAGACTATGCTAAAAGAGGCAGGTGAGTCACTTTGACATTGCCGGTTTAGTTCGGCATGCGGGTGACCTGAAAAAGAAAATGGAGGCGCCGGACTTTTGGGACAATCTGGAGGAAGCCAACAAGGTGACCAAGGAAATCCGGCCCATCGACGACCAAATTAAGGAATACGAGCGCTTAAACGCGGCCTGCGAGGATTTGGAAGCCATGATCCTCCTGTCCGAAGAGGAAGGAGAGGGGAGCTTTGACGAGGAGATCGTCTCCCACACGGAAAAGCTCTTGGCGGATATGGAAGCCTTCCGGCTGGCCGCGCTTTTGGACGGGAAATACGATAAAAACAATGCCATCGTATCTCTCCACGCGGGGGCGGGGGGCACGGAAGCCCAGGACTGGAACGCCATGCTCTACCGGATGTATGTCCGCTGGGCGGAGCGGCGGGGTACGGCGTGAAAGTGCTGGACCTGCTGGAAGGAAGAGGCGGGTCTTAGAGCGCCGAACTCCTGATTGAAGGATTAAACGCCTACGGCTACCTGAAATGTGAAAAAGGGGTGCACCGGCTGGTGCGGATTTCTCCTTTCGACTCGGCGGCCAGGCGGCATACTTCTTTCGCCTCGGTGGACGTGGCGCCCGAAATCACGGACACGGAGGAAGTGGAAATCAACCCGGAGGACCTTCGGGTGGATACCTACCGTTCCTCCGGCGCGGGCGGGCAGCACGTGAACAAGACGGATTCGGCCATCCGGATCACCCACTACCCCACGGGCATTGTGGTGTCCTGCCAGAACGAGCGCTCCCAGATACAGAACAGGGAGACCTGCATGAACATGCTCCGCTCCAAGCTCATTGAGTTAAAAGAGCGGCAGATGCAGGAGGAGATGGCAAGAATCAAGGGGGAAGCGAAGAAAATCGAGTGGGGCAGCCAGATCCGCTCTTATGTGTTCCACCCCTATACCCTGGTGAAAGACCACCGCACGGGCACGGAAGTGGGCAACATCGGCGCCGTCATGGACGGAGAGATCGACGGCTTCATCAATTCCTACCTGATTGCGAACTGAAGGACGAACGGACGGGAGTAAAAAATGAAGGAATGTATCATCATCGCCCTGGGGGTGCTGGCCGACCAGTACAGCAAGATGTGGGTCAGCAAAAACCTGGTGGGCCTGGTGGCAGAGGTGATCCCGGGCGTACTAAGCTACTCTTACGTGGAAAACACGGGGGCGGCTTTTGGCATGCTGGGAAAGGGCACGCTGCTTTTAAGCATATTCAGCGGGCTCATGGTGGCGGTGCTGGGCCTGATACTCGCGCGCTGCAAAAAGGTGTTTTCCCAGCTCACCAACGTGGCCATGGCCATGATCATATCGGGGGCGGTGGGGAACTTTATTGACCGGGTTTTCCTGGGCTATGTGGTGGACTTCATCAACGTGGATTTTACCGTGTTCGCCGTGTTTAACGTGGCGGACATATTCATCACCACGGGCACCGTGCTCCTCATCCTTTCTCTCCTGTTCATAGAATCCAAAAACGAAGCCCAACTGGACGGCGTGCTGAGATTCGGCAAAGGACAAGAAATAAAAAAGTGATGGAAGAGCGTTTTGTGGCCGAGGAGAGCGCAGTCAGGCTGGATAAATATCTGGCGGAGCGATTCTCCGGAAGAAGCAGGAGCTTCTTTGAAAAACTGATCGAAGCGGGGGAGGTGCTGGTGGACGGGGCGGCCGCCCGGCCGAGCGCCAAGCTGAAAGCGGGAAGCGAAGTGTTGGTGTGCTTTCCAAAAGTAAGCGAAATCGAGGCAAAGCCCGAGGACATTCCCCTTGACATCGTCTACGAGGACGGAGATATTCTGGTGGTGAACAAGCAAAAAGGCTTGGTGACCCACCCGGCGCCGGGCAACGAGGCGGGCACGCTGGTGAACGCCCTCCTGTTCCACGCGGAGGGGCTTTCGGGCATCAACGGCAAGCTCCGCCCGGGCATCGTGCATCGGCTGGACAAAGACACCACCGGCCTCATCGTGGCCGCCAAAAACGACGCGGCCCATGCTTCCCTGGCCGCCCAGATCAGGGAAAAAACGGCGCGGCGGATATATACCGCCCTCTTATTCGGGCGGGTGAAGGAGGACGAAGGGAAGATTTCCGCGCCCATCGGCCGGAACCCCAAGGAGAGGAAGAAGATGGGGGTGGTGCCGGACGGGCGGGAGGCGGTCACGCTCTACCGTGTGCTCCGGCGCTACGACAAGTACACCCTGGCCGAATTTGAACTGGAGACGGGGCGCACCCATCAGATTCGGGTGCACGCGGCGCATATCCACCATCCGGTGGTGGGGGACACGGTTTATACCCGCTTAAAAGCGCCTTTTAAAACCGAGGGACAGATGCTCCACGCGGGAAAACTCACCCTCCGCCACCCGGGAACGGGGGAGGAGATGGAGTTTTTGGCGCCCCTCCCTCCGTATTTTGAAGTGATTATCACAAAGCTGGAGGCCGAAGCTGAACAGTCTCTTTCGAGGCGGGGTTTCAGCCGTGAACTATATCCTCTTCGACCTGGACGGCACATTGACCGACCCGGCGGAAGGCATCACCAATTCCGTGGCTTACGCGCTTTCGGCTTTTGGCATATCCGTGCCGGACAAGAAAGACCTCATTCCCTTCATCGGGCCGCCCCTCCTCAACTCCTTCAGAGAGTTTTACGGGTTTTCCCGCGAGCAGGCCCGGAAGGCCGTGCAGGTTTACCGGGAATACTTTTCCGAAAAGGGCATCTACGAAAATACCCTGTACGGTGGGGTAAAGGACATGCTCGCCCGTTTAAAAGAGGCGGGGAGCATCCTTTTTCTTGCCACCACCAAGCCCGAACCTTACGCAAAGCGCATACTCTCCCATTTTGAAATCGGGGAGTATTTTGATTTTGTGGCGGGAAGCACGCTGGAAGAGACCCGCACGGACAAGGCCGAGCTCATCGAATACGCTTTTTTAAACCATCCCGTACAAGACCGGCAAGAGGCCGTGATGGTGGGCGACCGGAAGCACGACATACTGGGCGCGAAAAAGGCGGGAATTTCTTCCCTGGGCGTGCTGTACGGCTATGGGGGAAGGGCGGAGCTTGTGGCCGCGGGGGCGGACAGGCTGGCCGGGAGCGTATCCGAACTGGAAAAGCTGCTGCTGGAATAAAAGCGCTGCGCTTCCATACCAGATAGAAAAACCCGTCTGCGCTTTGAAACCGGAGATGGGTTTCGAGCAAAAATCGAACTGTCCGCCGGATGGTATCAAGCCCGAACTGATTTTTGAAAATCCCAAACGCCGAAAAAAATCGGAGAGGAACAAATACGAATAAAACATTGCGAAAAAAGGATTTTAAATCTTATGCAAAATAAAAAACGCCGGACTTATCCGGCGTTTTTGTTTTTTATATTCTTCCAGCAGCACCATCTGCTGTTTATTCACGTCTCCCGACCCCAGCGTCACCACAATGTCTCCCGCCCGCCAGTTTTTCAGAAGATACTCCTTGATGTCTAAAAAAGTGGGAAGATAGAGGGCGTTATGGGAGTGGGCATTAATCATTTCCACGATGTCCGTGGCGTGGATTTCTCCAAGGTCGATGTCCCGCCCGGGATAAATGTCGGGCATCATCACCACGTCCGCGTCCTCAAAGGCCAGGGCGTATTTTTCCTTGAGGGTTTTGGCCCGGGTGAAGGAGTTGCACTGGAAGAGGGCGAAGATCCGCTTGTGGGGATAGGACTTGGCGGCGGCCATGCAGACTTTTATTTCCGTGGGGTGGTGGGCGTAGTCGTGGAAAATTTTCACGCCGTCCCGCTCGCCCATGAGCTGGAAGCGCCTGCCCACCAGGTGATAATGCTTTAAGGAAGCGGCGATGTCTTCGATGCTCAGATGGAAAATCTCGTGGCAGAGGGAGGCGGCGGCCAGGGCGTTCTGCACATTGTAGAGGCCCGGTATGTTGAGCTCGATGCGCCCCAGCTTCTCCCCGTGCTTATAAACGTCAAAGGAGCCGTTGCCCATCCCGTCAAACCGCACGTCTTTTACCGTATAGTCGCCCTTTCCCTCCATGCTGTACGTGATCATGGCGCAGTTTAGGCGGCTCATGGCCTTTTGGGTGTTTTCGTCGTCCGCATTGGCAAAGAGCACGCCGTCTTTTGGCATGAGCTTTGCAAAGTCCACAAAAGCGGATATGATCTCTTCGATATCCTTATAATAATCGAGATGGTCGTCGTCGATGTTATTGATGATGATACAGGAAGGGTGGAGCGTCATGAAGCTCCGCACATATTCGCAGGCTTCGGTGATGAAGAGCTCTTTTCCCCCCGTGCGCACGCCGCCCGACAGGAAATCCACCATACCCCCCACGTGGATGGTGGGGTCGAGGCAGGTGTCCTTTGTGATGAGCCCCAGCATGGAGGTGATGGTGGTTTTGCCGTGGCAGCCGGATACGCATATGGTTTTCTCATAGTCCCGGCTGATCTGGCCCAGCAGCACCGACCGCTCGATGAGGGGTATGCCGTTTTGTGCGG
>JAXGQH010000030.1:0-11914 GCA_040766545.1 Christensenellaceae bacterium | reverse complement strand
AAAAACTGCATGATCGTGGACGACTTCAGCATTTCGGGCGGCACGCTGGTGGACATCGCCAACGTACTGAAAATAAAAGGAGCCAAGCGGATATTCGCCTGCCTCGCCCACAACATACTCCGGGAAGCGGGCGTGAAAAAAATCGAAGACAGCCCCATTGAAATGGTGATCAGCACGGATACGGTGGAAAATCAGTACACGCTTTATCATCCCAAGATGGTGACGGTGTCCGTGGCTCCCCTCTTTGCCGAGGCGGTCTACCGGATACACGAGCGGGTGTCCGTGAGCCCCCTCTTTGCCAAAGTGCCCAAAAAAGTGGTGGACGACGCCACCTGAACAAAAGGGAAATAAAAAAACGGAGAGCAGGCGCTCTCCGTTTTTTGATGCCGTTCAGATCAGGCTCATGAGGATGAAGACAATAAAGGTTACAAAAGTGTAGGCGCTCAGCTGGGTGTTCATATAGTCGTGCTGGCTCTCGTCAAGATAGTAGATGGTGACGGGATAGGGGGCGGAGAGGGCGCACATGAAGAGGAGCGCGTACTTCGCCACCGGATCGGTGATGGACAGGAGGTTTAAAAGCAGCAGCCCCGCAACGGCCAAAAGGGCGTTCACGGCAAGGCGGAGGAGGGAGGTTTTGATCACCGCGCCCATGATTTTCTTTTTGAAGGAGAGGCCGTAACCCACCAGTATGAGGATGAGGGCGGTGATGGGGGAGGTGATGAGTCGGCTCACGCTGTCAAAGACCTGCCCGGCTTCGGTGGCGTAAAACAGCTTGCCAAGGCCGGTGGCACTGAACAGGAGCCCCAGGAGGCAGCCGATCATGGTGGGACGCAAAAAGATGGATTTAAACTTTTGGGCAACACTCTGTTTCTTGCCTCCCTTCTGCATGGCGGGCACGAACACCAAAAAGAAAAACAGGCAGGCGCCGAGATCGAGGCTGGCCAGATAGGCCGCGCTGGCGGGGCCGAAAAGCAGGGGCAGAAGCGCCATGCCCAGCATGCCGATTTCATAGCCGGAGAGCAAAAAGGGGTGCCCCTCCATGCCCGCCAGCTTTTTGGTGGCAAAGCCAAAGCCCAGGGTCGTGAGGCAGAACACAAAGCTGATCACCGCGAGGATGAGCACCGTGGGGGTAAACTCCAGGGCGGACAGGGCGCTGAAGAGCACGAAAGGCAGTATACAGGCGCTCACGAGGTTTTTAAGGCCTGCGATGCCCTCGGGGGTGATGAGGCTCTTTTTGCGGCACAGCCAGCCGATGAACAAGAGGGCGAATATGGGCAAGACGAGCTTTAAGGACGAGACAAGCATTTGCATGGGCATCTCCCCGAACATAAATTTTGAGCATACATAAAATAGCATAAAGGGCGGGGGTTTACAAGGGCGCGCACAAAAAAAACGCCGCGATATACGGCGTTTTGTTGGCGTGGATGTTTATTGTGACGGCATCTATATTACTTGATGTCGATCACATGGCTCTCATCGTAAGCATGGGGCGCTTTATCCATGGCACGATGGCCGACGGCGATGCTCACGGCAAAGGCGAGGCCTTGGGGCAGGAGGGCTTTTAACTCTTCGTCTTCAAAGGCGAGGGAGGGCATGCCGAGGATCACCGAGTCGAGCCCCAGGGACTTGGCCGCAAGGGCCAGGTTTTCCACCGCGATACCCGCGTCCACTTTGCCGTAGGAGTTCTTGGGGTCTGTGGCGATCACAACGAGCAGGGGCGCGTTGTAAATCACCTTGTTGTTCCGGGACGCCAGACGCTCGATGGAGACGGGGTCGCCGCTTTTGATGATGGTGTCCGCCACGGCCTGCTCAATTTTGGCCAGGGTCTTTTTGCAGGTGATGAACAAATACCGCTGGGTCTGGGCGTCCCGGGCGGTGGGGGAACAGAGGGCCGCTTCTTTCAGAGCGCCGATTTCCGCCGCCGAGAGGGGCGTATCCCGGTAAGCCCGTATGCTGGAACGGGACTTGATGACCGACAAAACCTGATTTTCCATAAGTTAATCCTCCCACATATGATATGCGTCGTCGTTTGGGAAATGCATTCCCATGAGCTTTCTGGCCTGATCCATGACCCGCATGGACGCCAGGGAACGGCGGTTCTGTTCCTTCTCTCCCCCCGTTTTGTTCTTGATGCAGTCGATGAAGAAGGCGAGTTCATAGGCCAAATCTCCCCGGAAGGGGGTCTTCACGAGGGGAAGCTCTTCTACCCTGCCGTCGTTATAATAAATTGTGGCCTTTTGGGGGTTGTTTAATCCCTCGATCACCATATAGCCCTCTTCCCCGCAGATTTCGGCGAAGTTGGCGGATTTATGCACTTTGCAGTAAAAGAGCGTGACCAGCATGGTCTCGTAAGCGGCGGTGATGGTGCCCACTCCGTCAAGCCCATTGTGGAGCTTCATGACGCTGGCCGTGAGGTCCTGGGGCTCGCCGAACAGCCCGGTCATGTAGTTGACCGTATACACCCCGAGGTCCATGAGCGCGCCGTTGGCCATTTCGGGGATAAAGGCGTTTTCGATTACGCCTTTTTTAAAGTTGTCATACCGTCTGGAATAATTGGAGCAGGAGAACATGGCCCGCCGGAGCACGCCCAGCTTGGGAAGCGCCTCCCGGATGGCCCGAAAGTCCGGGTTGAAGGCCGCCCGAAGCGCCTCCATCACCACGAGGCCCCGTTTTTCCGCCTCCTCCATGAGTTCTTTTAACTCCCCTTCGTTCACCGTGATGGGCTTTTCCAGCAGCACGTGCTTGCCCGCCCGAAGCATTTTCGGGCGTAGTCCTTATGGGTGAAGTTGGGGGTGGCGATGTACACCGCGTCGATCTCCGAGCAGGCGGCTAGGGTGTCGAGATCGGTGTAATAGAGTTCCGCGCCTTTTTCCAGCGCATAGGCCCGTGCCCGCTCCTCGCTTCTGGAATGGACGCCCATGAGTTTAAAATCAGGACAGGATTTACTTGCCTGAAGCAGGTAATCTGTTATAAAATTAGTACCGACCACTGCGAATCTGACCATGACAATACACGCCCTTTCCTTTTTCAATACTTTCAGTATAGGCCAAAAGGGATGGCGCAGTCAATGATTGACTTCAAAAGCGCAATGGGATATTCTTAACCCAGCGAGGTATTGCGGTACATGACGGAAAAAATAGCCGTGGGCATGTCGGGCGGGGTGGATTCGTCCGTGGCGGCCTACCTTTTAAAAAAACAGGGGCGGGACGTGCTGGGCGTGTTCATGAAGAACTGGGACGACGCGGAAGATAACGAATGCACCGCAGCCGAGGACTATGACGATATGCGCCGGGTCTGCGACAAAATCGGCATCCCCTACTACACGGTCAACTTCACAAAGGAATACTGGGACCGGGTGTTTGCCACGTTCCTAAAAGAATACGAGGCGGGGCGCACCCCCAATCCGGACGTGCTCTGCAACAAGGAGATCAAGTTTTCCGCCTTTTTAGACTTCTGCGAGAGCTTAGGCGCGGCCGAGATGGCCACCGGCCACTTCTGCCGGGTGGACAAGAACCTGGGCGCGCGCCTCTTAAAGGGGCGGGATGAGCTGAAAGACCAGTCGTATTTTCTCTGCGCCCTTTCCCGGGAACAGCTTCAAAAGGCGGTATTCCCCGTGGGGGGCTACACCAAGGAATACGTGCGCCAGATTGCCCGGGAAGCGGGCCTTCTTGTGGCGGACAAGAAAAACTCCACGGGCATCTGCTTCATCGGCGAGCGGAACTTTAAAAAGTTCCTGTCCGGCTTCCTTCCCGCCCAGCCGGGAGAGATGCGGACAGCCAAGGGGGAGTACCTGGGCGCCCACGAGGGGCTCATGTACTACACCCTCGGCCAGCGCCGGGGCCTTGACATCGGCGGACGGGGCACGGGGGAACGGTGGTTCGTGGTGGGCAAGGATTTAAAGAACAATGTGCTCTACGTGGAGCAGGGGAGCGACAGCCCCGCGCTCTATTCACGGGTCTGTTTGGTGGACGATTTCAACTTCATCAACGACATTGAGGCGCCCGAGTTTACCTGCGCCGCCAAGTACCGGTACCGCCAGAAGGATCAGCCGGTGCGCGTTCTGAAAGAAGGAAAGAGCGTCATAATAATAGCGAAGGACCCCCAGAGGGCCGTCACCCCCGGGCAATACGCGGTTTTGTATAACGGGAGCGAGTGCCTGGGCGGCGGGCCCATCAGCGGGATTTTGGAGTGAAAAATGGATGTAAAAGTTGTGATATTGGCGGCGGGGGAAGGCACGCGCATGAAGTCCTCCCTCCCAAAAGCCCTGCATCAGGCGGCGGGGAAGAGCCTCCTTCAGTGGGTGGCGGAAGCGGCCTCCGTCCTGACGGAAAAGCCGGTGGTGGTTTACGGCCGGGGCGGCGAGCTTTTGAGGGAAACCTATAAAGACGCTTTTATCTACGCGCTTCAGGAGAAGCGTCTCGGTTCGGGCCACGCGGCCATGGCGGCGCTTCCCTATATCGAGGGGAGCGACTATACGGTGATATTAGCTGGTGGATATGCCCTTATCCGGAAGGAGACGCTGAAAAAGCTCTTTGATTACACCCTCCTTTCGGGGGCGGACTGCACCATTCTGACCGCCTCTCCCGAGGTAACGCCCGCCTACGGCCGGGTTCTCCTGGGACGAGAAGGGGAATGTTTCGGGCATCGTGGAAGACAGGGACGCTTCGGAAGAAGAGAAAAAGATCAAAGAAGTGAGCCTGTCCATCTACTGCTTCAAGACGGAGGCTCTGGCCGCCGCCCTCTCCCGCATCCGCCCGGACAACGCCCAGAAGGAATACTATCTGACGGACGCGGCCGCCATCCTTCACGGCATGAGTAAAACCGTGCGGAGCCTCCCGCTTTCGGATATGGCCGAGTGCCTCGGGGTAAACACCCGAAGCGAGCTGGCCCGGGCGGCAAAAGAGCTCCGGCGGCGGATCAACCATGCCCATATGGACGGGGGCGTCTCACTGATCGACCCGGACAGTACCTACATCGACGTGGACTGTGAAATCGGGCAGGACACGCTCATTTACCCGGGGGTGATTTTGGAAGGAAGCTGCCGCATCGGGGCGGGGTGCACCCTGTATCAGGGGAGCCGCATCAAAGACAGCGCAGTGGGAGACGGTTCTTCTGTGGAAAACTCCGTGCTTTTATCGGCAAAAGTGGGCAAAAATACCACCGTGGGTCCCAACGCCTACCTCCGCCCGGGAACGGACGTGGGGGACAACTGCCGCATCGGGGACTTTGTGGAGCTGAAAAACGCCCTCATCGGAAACGGCACCAAGATATCCCACCTGACCTACGTGGGGGACGCGGAACTGGGGGAAGACATCAACGTGGGCTGCGGCGTGGTGTTCGTAAACTACGACGGCAAGGATAAATTCATCACCAAAGTGGGGGACAGGGCCTTCATCGGCTGCAACACCAACCTCGTTTCCCCCGTAAACGTGGGGGCGGGCGCTTACATTGCCGCCGGATCCACCGTCACCATCGACGTGCCCGAAGACGCCCTGGTGATCGCCCGGGCGCGGGAAGTGGTGAAGGCCGGCTGGGCCAAGGGCAGATATTTAGTGAAGAAGTAGGATACGAAAGATGCACATCATTGCGGGGCTTGGGAATCCGGGCCTGAAATACAGAAAAACACCCCACAACTGCGGTTATATGGCGGCGGACGAGCTGGCCGGGCTTTTAAAGGCCAGGTTTTCCAAGCGGAATTTTAACGCTCTGCTGGCCGAAGCCTTCCTGAACGGGGAAAAGCTGATCCTTTTAAAGCCCGAGACGTATATGAACCGGAGCGGCGGAGCCGTCCGGGCGGCCATGGAGTTTTATAATCTTTCCCCCGACCGGCTCATTGTGCTGTACGACGACAAGGATTTAGAGCCCAGTAGGCTAAGGATCAGGGACAAGGGGAGCGCCGGAAGCCACAACGGCATGAAGTCGGTGATCGAGGCTCTCGGCACGGAGGAGTTCCCCCGGGTGCGCATGGGCATCGGAAAGCCCGAGCAGATGGCCCTCATGGATCATGTGCTCCACAAGCTGTCCCGGGAAGAGCAGAAGCTCTATAAGGATATGGCCGAACGGGCGGCCAAAGCCGCTCTTGAAATCGTGACAAAAGGCGTTTATTCCGCTCAGCAGCTTTACAGTTCCAAATAGCTATAAAAAAGGCGCTGGGCGTTGCGTGGGAGAGAACGTGGAACAACTATTCGATATCGTAAAAAAGCTGCCCGGGGTTCAGCGGCTGGTGAAGGGAATTCCGGGCGATTTGCCGTGCGCCCTGCTGTGCCCGGCAAAGGAGCCGCGGCAGCATATTTTAAGCGCCCTTTTTGAAGAGGGCCGCTCTGTTTTCTATGTCTTCGCGACCGAGTATGAAGCCCGGCGGGCCTCTGAGGCGTACATATACCCGGAGAAAATCTTCCTCCCCGCTCCGGCCACCGAACTCCGGCCGGTGGAGACGGCGGGCACCGAGACCCGCTCCGAGCGGGTGCGGGCGCTGGACGCCATTTATCATACAAAGGCTCCCGTGTTTTTGTCTGTGGACGCCCTGCTTTTTAAAATGCGTCCGGCGGAGGATTTTTTCGGCAAATACGTGACGCTGAAAAAAGGCCAGCTGATCAAGCCCGAGGAGCTTCGGGACAGTCTGGCTCAGGCGGGCTATCAGCCAAGCCCGCTGGTGGAAGCGCCGGGGCAGTTTTCCGGACGGGGGGAGATCATGGAGGTCTTCTGCGGCGCGGCGGGAAACCCCTTCCGCATCACTTTCTTTGACCGGGAAATCGAAACCATCCGGGAGTTTGACCCGGACTCCCAGCGTTCCTTCGGAAAGGAGCTTTTGGAGATATCCGTGCCCCCCGCGGCCGAGTTTATCCTGGAGGGGGAGGAAAAGGAAGCCCTTGCGGTCTATCTGGAGCAAAACTCCAAAAAGAACATCGACTATATTAAGGACGGGTATCTCTACGACCTGTCCGCCGAGAGCACCTTTGCCAACATCGAGGCTTTCGCCGGGGTGATCCCCGGCCCTGTGAGCGTGCTCTCTTACGGGGAGAATCCCCTGCTCCTCTTTTCGGACGGAGCGAACATCCTGGCCGACTACGAGCGGCGGCTGGAGTCCGACCGGAATATGTTAAAGGAGATTCTGGCGGAAGGGGGCGCTTTTGGCTGCGAGACGGACAAATGCTTTCACGCGGAGGATTTTCTTTTAAGCAGCAAGGACATGACGCTGGATTTCGCGGGTTTTGGCCGGCATAAGCTGTACCCGTTTAAAAGCGAGATCGACCTGAACATCAGGAACACCGTGGGCTTTCTCGGCAATGGACCTTCTGGCCGACTCTTTAAAAGCCCGGACGGCGGGGCTACAAGGCCTACCTCTGCGCCGGCGGCAAGACCAAAGCCGTGAGCGACGCATTGTTCGAGCGGGACGTGGTGGCGCCCGTGGGGGCCGAACTGTCGGGGCCGGGGGCGGCGGTGCTCCCCCTGTATCTGGAAGAAGGGTTTGAGCTTTCGGAGGAGAAAATCCTCTTCCTGTCCGAAAAGGACATCTTCGGCGTGGCCGCCGCGCGGCGGCGGGGCAAGAGCCGGAACAGGAAGCCGGTGGTGCTCCTGGCCGACCTCCGGGCGGGGGACATGGTGGTGCACGAGATTCACGGCAAGGGCCGGTATCTGGGGCTCAAGACCATGGAAGTGGGCGGCGTCAGCTCGGAATACATGGAGATCGAGTATAAGGACAACGACCGGCTGTTCATCCCCACGACCCAGATCGCCCGGCTGGACAAATACGTGGGCCCCGAAGAGGAGCAGAAGCTCTCCAAGCTCGGGGGCAGGGAGTGGGAAAACGCCAAGACCCGGGCCCGGGCGTCGGTGAAAAAGCTGGCGGAGAACCTGGCGGAAATCTACCGGGAGCGGAGCGTCCGCACGGGTTATCAGTTTGCCCAGGATACCGTTTGGCAGCGGCAGTTTGAGGACAATTTCGAGTACGAGGAGACCCCCGGCCAGCAGGAGAGCATCGAGCAGATCAAAAAGGATATGGAAAGCGCCAAAATCATGGATCGGCTGCTCCTGGGAGACGTGGGCTACGGCAAAACGGAGGTGGCGCTCCGGGCGGCCTTCAAGGCGGTGATGGACTCCAAGCAGGTGGCCGTTTTAGTGCCCACCACGCTCCTCGCCCGCCAGCACTTCAACACTTTTTTGGATCGGTTTTCCGGCTTTCCCGTGCGCATCGAGCAGCTTTCCCGGTATACCAAAAGACCCCAGACCGTGATGGAAAACCTGCGGAGCGGCAAGACGGACATCGTCATCGGCACCCACAAGCTCCTGAACAAGGGCGTCCGGTATAAGGATTTGGGGCTGCTCGTGATCGACGAGGAGCACCGGTTCGGCGTATCCCACAAGGAGCGGATCAAGGATATGAAGCGGACGGTGGATGTGCTGACCCTCACGGCCACGCCCATTCCCCGTACGCTTGAAATGGCCATGACGGGCATCCGGGATATAAGCACCATCGACACGCCTCCCGATATCCGCAAGGAAGTGCAGGCGTTTGTGGTGCCCTTCGACTGGGGCACCGTGCGGGACGCGGTTTTAAAGGAGATGAACCGGGGCGGGCAGGTGTATTTCGTCTGCCGCCGCATCAGCGAGATGGACTATCTGGCCGACCGGCTCCACAAGCAGGTGCCCGAAGCCCGCCTGGCCATGGCCCACGGGCGCATGAACGAGCAGGAGTCGGAATCGGTGATGGAAGCCTTCATCCAAAAGCAGTACGACCTGCTGCTGTGCACCACCATCATCGAGTCGGGCATCGACATCCCCTCGGTGAACACCATCATCGTCTACGAGGCGGATAAATTCGGCCTGGCCCAGCTTTACCAGCTGAAGGGCCGGATCGGCCGCTCCAACCTCCGGGGCTATGCCTATTTCACCCATTTGGCGGGGGAAAACCTGGGGGAGGGAGCCCAGAAGCGGCTCGACGCCATCCGGGAGTTCACCCAGTTTGGAAGCGGCATGAAAATCGCCATGCGGGATTTGGAAATCCGGGGGGCGGGGAACATCCTGGGCCCAGAGCAGAGCGGGCACATGGCGGACATCGGCTACAACCTGTACCTCCGCATGGTGCAGGAAGAGGTGGGCAAGACCATGGGCACGCCCGTGCCCCGTAAGGAAGAGGCGTCGGTGGAGCTGGCGGAAAACGCCTATATCCCCGAGAGCTACATTTCCGACGAGTCTTTGAAGCTCGACATGTACAAGAAAGTGGCCGAGGCGGATACGGTGAAAAAAGCCAAAGAAGTGCGCGCCGAATTCCTCGACCGATTCGGGGAACCGCCGCGGGAAGTGGAAAACCTGCTGGGCGCGGCGGTCATCAAAGGCTACGCCAGCCGGGCCGGGCTGTTGAGCGTGGTGCGGATCAAACACACGGTGAACCTGAAGTTCGCGGAAGATGTGATCGTGAACCCGGAGGCCATGATCCGCCTCCTGTCCTCCGTGAAAAACACGGCGGTGCTCCGCCACACCACCCCGCCCTACATCGCCTATCGGCTGAAAAGCGGCGGCTCCTATACGGAAATGTTACAATTCATGGATAAAATAAGGCATTGCATAAGTTTTGCCGATCAAGTATAATGTAAAGCATGATTTTTACGCGCGTTTACGCGCGCTACGGGAGATAAAGATGATTAAAAAGATCGTTGCGGCGCTGCTCGCAATCGGGCTGCTCCTCACATGTACGGCCTGCCATATGGTGTTTAAAGATCAGGAAAAGGATCTGGCGCAGGTGGTGGCCACGGTGAACGGCGTGGAGATCACAAAGGGCGACGTGATCGCCATCTATAACGCTTACCGGTATTCCTACAACCTGACGGACGAGAATCAGACGACCGAGGAAAACCTTGCCACCTATCAGAATCTGGTGGGGCAGATTTACGATGCCCTGGTGGAATACCAGCTGGTGATCCAGTACGCCGAAGAAAAATACGGCTCGGTGGAACTGACGGAGGAAATCAAGGAGAGCATCAAAACCTCCATCTCTTCCGTGACCAACACGGTGAACACCACCGTGAAAAACGAGGTGGCCAAGCTGCTGGAAGAAGACCCAACCGTCAATGAAGAGGAAGAGGTCGCCAAGCGGGTGGAAAAGCAGCTCATTTACCGGGGCGTTCCCACGGGCGAGTATGAAAAACGGCTGATTGTGGAAAAGACGCTGGAGCTGTTCCAGGGTTATTTAAAGGAATCCTACGAACCCACCGAAACCTCCATTGAGGATTATTATCAGGAGGAGCTGGAATCCCAGAAGGAGCTCCTGGAAGAGGACCTGGCCTATTACGATTATTTCACCTCTTATTTTGTGAACCTCTATATGCCCGCGGGTTTCAGCTACTTTAAAAACCTGCTCATCGCCCTGCCCGATGAGGTGCAGGACGAGATTGCCGCTCTCCGCGCGGACGACAAGGGCGATGAAGCCGATGCGCTCCGGGACGCGGAGCTTCAAAAAATCGCGGCGGAAGCCAATGAAGTTTACGCAAAGCTCCAGAATGGAGAGGAATACGACGCGCTTTTAGAGGCGTACGGGGACGACCCGGGCATGGAAGAAGGCGGCTTCTTCGCGGAGACGGGCTACCGGCTCTTTGAAGGCATCACCAGCTACGACGAGATTTTTGTGGAGACGGCGTACGCCCTCAAAAAGGAAGGGGACTATTCCGCGCCCACCGCTTCGGACTACGGGTATTACATCATCAAGTACATGGGCGATTCTGTGGAAGGGGCGGTGCCTCTGGCTCAGGTGCGGGACAAAGTGGTGGAAACCCTCATCGACAACAAAGCGACCGCGCTCTACGACGAGGCCATCGAAACCTGGAAGCGCCAGGCCGTGATCAACGAATACAAGAGTAAGCTCTTTGACTGAGCGAAATGAAAAGCCCCGGCAAAGCCGGGGCTTTTTTGATGGATCAAGATACGCGCCGCAGTTGCCGGGGCGGCTGAAAACAAGAAAAAGCCTGTTTCGACATATCCGGAGGCGCCCGGGATGCAAGGCGAAAGAGGCTGTTCAACCCCCCGGGTCTTTTGAGCTTTTGCTTTTTTATTTAAAAGAGCTTCATAAAATTTTTCTGCTCTTTTCGCATAAAATAACCCATGTGAATATAAAAGCCGTGGGCCTTTGTCCGGTTTGCTCCGGACACCAGCCGCACCCCCGCGGCGCCCTCGGCCTTCGCCCAGTCTTCCAGCGCGGACAAAAGCGCCCGCCCCACCCCTTCGCCCTGAACGTCGGGCAGCACAGCCAGCGTCAGGATGTTTTTCAGGGGTCTCGAATAGGTGGTGGAGTAATCCGCACCGTGGATGTAGCCGATCACCCGGCCGTCAAGCTCGGCCGCGAAGAGGATGTAATCGGGATTTTGCAGGATACTTTTAAGGGAAGCGGCGGTTTCGGAAAATTCGTATCCCAGGGCTTCCTTGTTGATCCGCTCGATGGCGGCGCCGTCCGAACAGGCGGCTTTTCTGATTTTCAGCATGGCGATCACCTCCAAGACATTTTATCATACATTTTAGGAAAACACCGCATAATCTCCCATGATTTACAAAAACTATGCCGGACAGCAATAATTTAAAGGAGGTAGGTTATGAAAGCAACGGGGATCGTCCGGCGCATAGACGACCTGGGAAGGGTGGTTGTACCAAAGGAAATAAGGAGGACGCTTCGCATACGGGACGGAGATCCGCTTGAAATATATACGGGTTCTGACGGCAGCATCATACTCAAAAAATACTCCCCCATCGCCGAACTGTCGGCTTACGCCAAGGAGCTGGCCGAGTCTTTGGCCGCCATCCTCTCGGTGACCGCGGTGATTATGGACAAGGACACGGTGGTGGCGGCGGCGGGAGACCACAAGAAGGACTACGGGGAAAAGAACGTCTCAAAAAAGCTGGTGCAAGCGCTGGAGGAGCGGAAGACCTT
>JAXGQH010000003.1:0-90579 GCA_040766545.1 Christensenellaceae bacterium | reverse complement strand
AGAAAGTGGTGGCTGTCATCGGCGACTCCACCTTCTTCCACTCGGGCATCACGGGGCTCATCAACATGAAGTACAACGGGGTGAATGGCACGGTTTTGATTCTCGACAACCGCATCACGGGCATGACCGGCCATCAGGACAACCCTTCGACAGGCAGGAACGCCAAAGGCGAGAGCGCGCCCATGATCGACATCGAAGCCATTGTGCGGGCCTGCGGCGTGGAATACGTCTATGAGATCGACCCCTTTGACATCAAAGGACTGGAAAAGCTCGTCAAACAGGAGTGCGAGCGGGACGCCCTCTCGGTCATCATCGCCAAGCGGCCCTGCGCCCTCATTTCCAAAGAGCCCAAGTCCTTATATAAAGTGACGGACGCCTGCAAAAAGTGCGGCATGTGCATCAAGCTGGGCTGCCCGGCCATCACGAAGAAAGACGGCGTGGTGTCCATACTGCCCTCAAGCTGCGTGGGCTGCGGCCTGTGCGCGAAAGTCTGCCCCTTCGGCGCGATTGTAAAGGAGTAAGCATGGAAAACCTCAACATATTGATCGTGGGCGTGGGCGGACAGGGGACGCTTTTAGCCAGCGTGCTTTTAGGCAGGCTGGGCATGGAGGCGGGATACGACGTGAAACTTTCCGAAGTGCACGGCATGGCCCAGCGGGGCGGCAGCGTGGTGACCCATGTGCGCTTTTCAAAGACGGGCGTGAACGCGCCGGTCATCAGCGAAGGCGGCGCGGATATCATCCTTGCCTTTGAGCGGCTGGAAGCATACCGTTGGGCTTCCTATTTAAAAAAGGGCGGCAAACTATATGTAAATACACAGGAGATCGACCCCATGCCGGTGGTGCTCGGCGTGCAGGCGTATCCGTCCGATATTGAACGATTTTTTATTGCAAAGGAGATAGACGCTTCGTTTATTGACGCCGAAGCCATGGCTTTGGAGCTGGGGAACTCAAGAGTGGCGAATACGCTGCTCTTAGGCGCGGCCGCAAAGGACATGCCCTTTTCAAAGGATGAATGGCTGAGGCAGATCTAAACGACGATCAAAAAGGATTTTGTGAACGTAAATAAGCAAGCGTTCCTGTACGGATATAATCTGGAGCAATAGGAGAATAATATGTATTGGAATAAATTAGTGGAATGTGCAGAAAGGGAACAGATGGAGGCCATGCAGCTGGCCGGGCTCAAGAAGACGGTGATGACCGTCTACCGGAACGTGGAGCCTTACCGTGTGCGGATGCAGAGCGCGGGCATCAAGCCCGAGGACATCATCCAAACGCTCAATGACCTCAAATACCTGCCCTTCTGCAAGAAAGTGGATTTAAGGGACAATTACCCTTACGGCATGTTCGCCGTACCGCTTTCAGGACATCATCCGTGTGCATGCCTCCTCGGGCACCACGGGCAAGCCCACGGTGGTGGGCTACACGGCCAACGACATCGCCAACTGGGCGGACATGGTGGCTCGGTGCATCATGATGGCCGGGGGCGACAACAGCTCGGTGATGCACGTGGCTTTCGGCTACGGCCTCTTCACCGGGGGACTGGGGATCCATTACGGCGCTGAGCGCATCGGCGCGTCGGTGAGTCCCGTAAGCAGCGGCAACACCAAGCGTCAGGTGATGCTGTTAAAAGACTTCAAGAGCACGGTGCTCTGTTCCACGCCCTCCTATGCGTTAAACATTGCGGAGACGCTGGAGAGCGAGGGCATCGGCCTGGAGGAGCTTTCCTTAAAAACGGGCATATTCGGCGCCGAACCCTGGACGGAGGGGATGCGGGCCGAGCTGGAGCGGCGGCTGCACATCAAGGCCATCGACATTTACGGCCTGAGCGAAGTGATGGGGCCGGGGGTCTCCTGCGAGTGCACCTGCCAAAAGGGCCTCCATGTGAACGAAGACCATTTCATCCCCGAGATCATCGACCGGGATACAGGCGCAGTGCTGCCCTACGGGGAGCGGGGCGAGCTGGTGTTCACCACCATCACCAAGGAGGGGATTCCTCTCATCCGGTACAGGACGGGAGACATCGCTTACCTGATGCCCGAAAAATGCGAGTGCGGAAGGACGCTGGTGCGCATGTCCCGCATACTCGGCAGAACGGACGATATGCTCATTATACGGGGCGTGAACGTGTTCCCCTCCCAGATCGAGGAGGTGCTGTCCACCTTCAGGGAACTTTCCCTCAACTACATGATCCTGGTGGACAGGGTGAACAACGCCGATCAGTTCACCGTCACCGCCGAGCTGGCGGACGGCCTTATGATCGACAACATCACCTTTGTGGAAAATCTCCGTTCAAGAGTGATCGACGCGATGCATTCCATGCTGGGATTAAGCTGCAAGCTGATTTTTGTCGGACCCGGCACCCTTCCGAGAAGCGAAGGGAAAGCCAAGCGGGTTGAAGACAGAAGGAAGCTCTATCAATCATAAATAAAGGAGGGCATGACTTTGTTGATCAAGCAGATTTCCGTATTTTTGGAGAACACCCCCGGGAGACTTGCCAAGCTGACCAAAATATTGGCTGAAAACGAAATCGACATCATTGCCATTTGCATTGCCGATACCACCGATTTTGGCATACTCCGCTGCATCGTGGACGATCCGGATAAAGCGGTGGATGTTTTGGTGAAGAACAACTTCACGGCCAGCACCACCAAGGTCATGGCGGTGGAGCTGTCGGATAAGCCGGGCGGGCTGGCTCAGGTGCTGGAATACCTGAGCGGGGAAAACATCTCCATCGAGTATGTGTACTCCTTTGTGCGCTCGAGAAAAGACAAAGCGCTCATACTCTTCCGGGTAAGCGAGCCGGAAAAGGCCGTCGCCATCCTTCAGAAAAACGGCGTGAAAATCCTGTGCATGGACGACATCGTACCCGCCGAGTGACCCTGGGAGGCAATCGTGCTTAGGAAAACCTATGCCGTGGTGGATTTGGCGCGGATCGCGCATAACATCGCCGAGCTCAAAAAAGCGGCGAAAACGGATGTGATGGCGGTGGTGAAGGCGAACGCCTACGGCCACGGCATGATTCAGGTGGCGAAAACCGCGGTTTCCTGCGGCGTCAAATGGTTTGCCGTGGCCACGCCCGACGAAGCGGCGGAGTTTCGAAGCGCCTTGGGCGAAAAGGTGCTCCTGTTGTCTCCCGCGGATGGAGAGGCGGTTTACGAGATGGTCAAAGGGGATATTTCCCTTTGCGCCTTCACCATTCCCCAGCTGGAAGACATTAAGAAGGCTTGCCGTGCGCTTTATAAGCGGGCTTTCGTCCATTTAAAGATCGACACGGGCATGAACCGGATCGGGGCGAAAACCCCGGAAGAGATAGGCCGGGTTTTGGCGTATTTGAAAAGGAATCCGGAACTGGCGCTGGAAGGGGTGTTCACTCACTTCGCCAAAGCGGATTATACGGACAAGTCCTTTACCGACGCCCAGTACGACCGGTTTTTAACTGCCCGTGAGCAGGTGCTGGCGGCGGGGTTTCAGCCGCTGTTCCACGCGGCCAACAGTGCGGCGACGCT
Source organism: Christensenellaceae bacterium (assembly GCA_040766545.1). GTDB lineage: Bacteria > Bacillota > Clostridia > Christensenellales > Christensenellaceae > QANA01. Next base: position 87,071 of record JAXGQH010000003.1, on the reverse strand, counting down.
CGATTATCCCGCCTGCCACCTGGATTTATGCAGGCTGGGCATTGCCATGTACGGCTACGCGCCTTCGGGCGAAACGGCGCTTCACGGAAGAGAACTGCTCCCCGCGCTCTCCCTTCATACCCGCATCAGCCATATAAAGGAATTGCAGGCAGGGGAGGCCGTGAGCTATGGCGCGATTTATGTGGCCGAAAAGCCCGAGACCATCGCCACCGTGCCCATCGGGTACGCGGACGGGTATCTCAGGAGTTTTTCGGGAAAAGCGCGAGCGTTTTTAAACGGCCGGACTGTTTCGGTGGCCGGGCGGGTGTGCATGGATCAGACCATGTTCTGCGTCACGGGCACGGGAGCAAAAATAGGGGACGAGCTGGTGCTGCTGGGAGACGGCTATACCGCAAACGATCTGGCGGAGCTGGCCGGCACAATCAGCTATGAAATACTGACGGGCATTTCCTCCCGCGTACCGAGGGTATACATCCATGGATAGAGATTTGTTAAGGTCAAATATGCGCCGCTTGCGCAAAGAAATGCCGGGCGAGCTGGTGCGGGAGAATTCTTCCGAGGTCTACGGGAACTTTCTGAAAATTCCCGGGATTTTGGAGTACCGCACCTATTATTGCTACCTTTCCTACGCAAACGAGGTGGACACGGGGCTGATCTTAAGTAACCTGGCCGCCATGAAAAAGAAGTTGTTCGTCCCCGTGATAATGGAGGAGGCCATGCTCCCGGCGGAATGGACGGCGGACATGCCCATGAAAAAGAACGCCTTTGGCATACCGGAACCGGTTTCCCCGGTTTTCTTTCAGGGGACGCCCGAGGTCTGCATCATTCCCGGCGTGGCCTTTTCCAAAAAAGGCGGCAGGCTGGGGCAGGGGGGCGGCTATTACGACAAATGGCTTGCCCAAAATAAAACCGTGAAAGTAGGGCTTTGCTATTCCTGGCAATTATTTGACGATCTGCCCTTTCTCACGGCACAAGACATCCTGATGGACTATGTGGTGACGGAAAAGGGTATATTTGTCAAATAACTCCTTTACTTTTGTCGAATTTTACATTAAAATTGTCTTAGATTGTTTTGCGAGGCTTGACTTTGAGAGTGATATCTGGTATAGCAAAGGGCAGGAAGCTGGTGGCCCCCGAGGGTGAGGATGTAACAAGGCCCACGGGAGACAGAGTGAAGGAAGCCATATTCGGCGCCATACAGTTCGGCCTTGCGGGCGCCCGGGTGCTGGACCTGTTCGCCGGCTCGGGGGCGCTGGGGATCGAAGCCCTTTCCAGAGGCGCAGCGCTGGCGGTGTTTATTGACAGCTCCAAAAGCGCCATAGACGCTCTCAGGCAGAATCTTCAAAACACAGGGCTGGCGGACAAAGCCCGCGTGCTCCAGGGCGATTATAAAAGTTCGCTCAAAGGCATCAAAGAGAAGTTTGATTATGTGTTTTTAGACCCGCCTTATCAAGCGGGCTTTTATGAGGAGGCGATTTCCCTTGTGCGGGAAGGCGGCCTTCTTTCTGCGGAAGGCGTGATCATTGCGGAACACAGCGCGGACATGCCTCTCAAGGATGAAAAAATATACAAGACGAAAAAGTATGGCGCTACCTGCGTCAGCTATTTGGAGCGGTAGAGTATGAAGCTGGTTTTTCCGGGGAGCTTTGACCCCATCACAAAGGGGCATGTGAATATCATAGAGCGGGCGCTGACCTTTGCGGACGAAGTGCATGTGGTGGTTATGATGAATCCCAAAAAGAGCTACGCGTTTACGCTTGAGGAACGGCTTTCCTTTGTAAAAGCCGCCCTTCTAAGGCACCCCGAGGTGCGGATCGACTCCTGGGACGGGCTGTGCGTGGATTACTGCCGGAAAGTGGGCGCGACGGCTATTTTGAGAGGGCTTCGGACCACGGCGGATCTGCTGTATGAGATGGATCTCGCCGCCGTGAACAAAAACCTTTCGGGCATCGAAACGCTTTATTTGCAGTCGGAAGGCCCGAACATCGTGTCCGCCAAGCTGGTGCGGGAAATGATGTCGGTGGGAGCGGATTACAAGGCTTATATACCGAGTGAAGTATATCGGCTCATCAAAAAATAGAGAGCATTGAATTTTGGGGGAATGATTGTATGGAAAAAATGGATATTTTTGCGCTTGTAGACGAGCTTCAGGAAGAGATCGAGTTAAGCCCCAGCCGAGGATTTTCCAAAAATAAATCTATCGACCCGAAAATCGTCATGGAGATCATTGAAGACATCAAGAACGTGCTTCACGACGAGCTGGACGCCTCCAAGCGCATCATGGCCGAGCGGGAGCAGATCATCAAAGCGGCCGAAACTCAGGCGAACGACGTGCTGCGCCGGGCGAAAAAAGAGGCGGACGAGCTGGTGAAGCAGGAAGAAATCTATAAAGCCGCCCAGGAGCGGGCGCTCCGCATCGTGGAAAACGCCCGGCAGAAAGCCCAGGAGCTCACCAAGAGCGCCACGGATCACGCCGAGAGTATTTTTGACGATTTGAACGACTTTTACCGGGAGAGCATCGAGCTGGTGAAGCAGAACAAATCCAGGCTCTACGTGAAAGGCGAGCCCGCCATCACCCCGAAGAATGAGAGCGCTTCCGAATAGGCCGGCTCTTGCTTTTAAACGCGGCCCCTATGAGAACTGCCCCCGAGAGCCCTAAAAAGATCGCCGCCGCGATTCCCGGGCGGGCGATATACGCGGCATCTTCCCCCGTACCCATGGGGAATATGGACAAAAAGAGCACCAGCAGTAAAGCGGACATCACGCCCTGAAGAGCTTTAAATAGCACGAAGCCCCGCAGGTGAAGTCCGCTTTTTTGCGCCAGTGAAACCGTCTGGCTGTGCACGGAAAAGCCCCCGAAGCCCAGAAGGGCGCTGATGTATACGATCCTCTTGGAAAAGGGGAGCACATGGGAAGCGGCGCAGCCCCCGGCCAGCTCCAGCGTGCCGAGAAGGAGTATGGAAACGGTTCCGGCCGTTCCGAAGAGAAGGGCCAGGGCTTCCCGGAGACAGGCGGAGAGCACGGAAAACAAGACGATGTTGGCGCAGACGCTGAGCATGGCCTCAACGGTGGAAGAGAGGCTTTCGGAAAGAGCCGCCCCGAAGCTTTTGTTTTGGCCGTACAGGCTGCTCATCACGGGAAGAGCGGCGCGCGCTTCTTTTTCCGCCGGCCCCTAAAGCATACCACCAGGAGGAGCGCCCCGAGATAGTGGGAAGCCAGCATGTATGGAATGAGCTTGGGCGCGTTCAGCATACTGATACATATGCTGCCGTTGATGAACATGGGCCCGGTGACGCTGGAATACTTGATGGCGTCTTCCGCTTCGCTTTTGGAAATGGCCAGCTGGGCATACAGCTCCCCCGCCACTTTGCGCCCATGGGGTAGCCCGAAAGGGCGGCCAGCAACAGAATGTACACATAGTGGCCGGACATTTTGAACAGTCTATTGGAAAAGCCGGATAAAGGTTTTGCGATCGCTCCCGCCAGTCCTGAGCGGCTGATGAGCCCGCAGGCGATGGAAAAGGGCATGAGGGCGGGGAGCACGCTTTGAAACCAGACGGAAAAAGCCTCTTTTGCGCCGGCAAGGGCGGCCTTTGGAAAGATGAGTATGAGAAGGGCGGCTGCGAGACCCGCGAGGAACAGTGTTTTTTTCTGCATACATTCGACTCGTTTTTGTTTATGATTATGACGGGAGGTGGCTCGCTTATGAAGACGGTGAAAAAAGTGGGTCTGGCGCTGGGCGCCGGGGCGGCTCGGGGATTCGCCCACATCGGCGTGTTAAAAGTGTTTGAAGAAGAGGGCATACCCGTCGACGTGATCACGGGCACCAGCATGGGCGCCCTCGTAGGCGGGCTGTACGCTGCGGGTACGCCCGTCAAATACCTGGAGGCTTATTCGGATAAGCTGGAAATCTCCAAATACCTGGACTTTTCCGTGAGCAAGGCGGGACTGGTGAAAGGCAGGCGGATCGAGCTCCTTTTAAAGGTGCTTACGGGCAACAAGAGCATCGGGCAGCTTAAAATCCCCTATGCCTGCGCGGCCATCGATGTGAAGACGGGAGAAGTGGCGGTCTTTAAGGACGGCGGGCTTTTACGAAGCCATCCGGGCCAGCATTTCCATGCCCGGCGTGTTCGCGCCTTACGAAATAGAGGGTCGGTTTTATATGGACGGCGGCCCCTCTGCCGGGTGCCCAGCGGCGCGGCTCGGGAGCTGGGGGCGGACGTGGTCATCGGGGTGGACGTGTCCTGGCGCGGTCAGGAAAAGCGGGTGCCCACCAACCCCCTGTCCGCTCTTCAGGCGGCGCTCAGCATCACGGGTTGGGAAATCGCCAAGGGGCGGGAAAACGAGGCCGACCTTCTCATCACGCCCGACGTGCACAAAGTGAACCCTTTTTCTCAGAAAGAGGCGGAAATCTGCATTGCCGAAGGGGAAAAATCTGCCCGGGAAGCGCTTGGAAAATAAAAGAGCTCATCGGCTGACGATGAATTTCTCCTGGTAGTCCCGCCCGGCGGGGGAAACGGGATGGGAGAGGAGGGCGTAAATGTCCGAGGCGTATGCCGGGTCGAAGCGAAGAGGAGGGGGAGTCGCCCTCAAGCTGAAGGGGCGAAGTGAGCACGGGGATGCGGCTTGAAGAAGCGATATGGGAAAGCATATCCATGCTTTTTTTTACGCCCAGCACCCGGGCGTAAGGCGGAAAGTCCATCAGAGTTTTTTCTTTTTCTTCTTTGTGAGACCCAGGAGGATGCTTAAAAAGATGCGCTTCACCCGGGTCAAAGGATAGCGCTTGCTGGCCACGAAGGCGAGCAGATCCTCCATAGCCAGTGCAGCGTCCCGCCCCCTCTGCAATCCGGTTTTCCAGCCCTTCCGAAACATAGCGGCAGGCGGCAATTTCTTCTTTTGAGAGACTTCGGAGGCGGTGGAGAAGGGGCAGGAAGAGGGCGTCTTCATAGACCATGCCGAGAACAGGGAGATATTTCCGGGCGGAACGGCGGATTGCCAGCCCGGATGTCCGCCTTTAAGGCTCCCCTGATGGCAAGGGCGGAAGGGTAACGCCCGATCATATCAGCCGAGGTGTAATCCGCGCCTTCCCGCTTGACGCACAGGGGGGTGATGGGGGAGGAAGTTTTGTGCAGGGCTTTTAGATATTCCACCGCCAGTATATTGTTGGATTGTTTAACGCAGGCGGCCTGCTCTTTTCCCATCGTCCGGGCAAGGGCGGCTTGCCGGGCGGCGGCGTAGCTCGCGCCGCTTTTCAGGCGGGTTTTCAGTTCCTCCTCCAGAAGAGGATCCGGGGAAGATAGGCGCTTTGCGATGCCAAGGAGAGGAGAAAGATCTCCCGCCTCCGCCCCAAAGCTCAAAAAATCCACGCAGCCAAGGCCGTTTAATATCCGGACGGCCCCGGCGGCGAAATATTCCGCGCTGGCGGTGGCGTATACGGCGGGAAGCTCCAGCACCAGATCGGCGCCGCTGTTTAGCGCCATGCGGGTGCGCGTCCACTTGTCAAGAAGAGCCGGCTCGCCCCGCTGGACGAAATTTCCGCTCATAAGAGCGAGAATTTTGCCGCCCGTCTCTGCCCTTGTGGCGCTCAAATGATAGGCGTGTCCGTGATGAAAGGGGTTATATTCGGCCACGACGGCTGTGATTTTCATGAAACTCCTTTTCAAAACACAATTTTTAATATATAATAGACAGGTCAATTGGATTATAGCAGATTTTTCTTTTAAGCGGAACGCTTAAAAGCAGAGGATAAAAGGAGACATTCATGAACTATATTCTAGTGATCAATGCGGGAAGCTCTTCCATAAAGTATCAGCTGATCGATATGACGGATGAGAGCGTAAAGGCCAAAGGGCTGGTGGAACGGATCGGGATAGAAGGTTCCCTGCTGACCCACACGACCTTGGGCAAGGACAAGCTGATTGTGAAGAAGGACATGCCCGATCACGGCACGGCCATGCAGGAAGTGGTGAAGGCGCTTTTGGATAAAAACCAGGGAGCCGTTTCCTCCATGGACGAGATCAACGCCATTGGTCACAGAGTGCTCCACGGCGGAGAGCGGTTCACCCAGCCCACGATTGTGAACGAAGAGGTGCTGGAAGGCGTCCGGGACTACATTGAGCTCGGGCCGCTCCACAACCCGGCCAACATCAAAGGCATCGAGACCTGCATGGAGCTCATGCCCGAAAAGCCCAACGTGGCGGTGTTCGACACCGCCTTCCACCAGACCATGCCCGACTATGCTTATCTGTACGGCATCCCTTACGAAGCCTATAAAGACTATAGAATCCGCAAATACGGTTTTCACGGTACTTCCCACATGTATATTTCCCTTCGGGTGGCCGAGAAGCTCGGGAAAAAAGACCTCCGACTCATCACCTGCCATCTTGGGAACGGTTCCAGCCTGGCAGCCATAAAAGACGGCGTGTGCATCGATACCACCATGGGCCTCTCGCCTCTGGAAGGCGTGATGATGGGCACCCGTTCGGGAGACATCGATCCGTCGGTTATACCTTACCTCATGAAGAGGTATCATATGACTGCGGACGAAACGGTGAGCTACCTGAACAAAAAGAGCGGCGTGCTGGGCGTCTCGGGAGTCAGCAGCGACTTCAGGGACTTGCAGCAGGCGGCGGAGGCAGGGAACAAAATGGCCATCACCGCTTTAAAGATGTTCTGCTACCGCATTAAGAAGTACATTGGTTCTTACGCAGCCGTCATGGGCGGCGTGGACGTCATCGCCTTTGCGGGCGGCATCGGGGAGAACGATTCGGCCGTGAGAAGAGACTGCCTGTCTGGTCTTGACTTCCTTGGAATATCCATTGACGAGGAGACAAACGCCAAACGGGGCGAAAATGATATCACAGGCAATGATTCAAAAGTAAAAGTGCTGGTGGTGGCGACCAACGAAGAGCTCATGCTCGCCCGGGCCACTCTGGCCGTCACAGGATGCAAATAAAAGTATTTGCCGAAAGGGATTGACAAGGCCTTTTCCTGTTAATATAATGAATATTGGCTGTTTTAAGGAAGGATCGTATGAAAATTCATGTGTTGCAAGCCATAAACAGCCCGTTTGAAACGTTTTCATTGGCGCTCAGCGGAGACGCCGCCGACTGGGGGATCGCGGGGGAATATGATTTCGCCGCGCCCATAGAGTTCACGGCGGAGTACTTCTACAACGGCAAGACGCTGGAAATGCGGGGCAGGTTCAAAACCGTCATCAAAGCGGACTGTTCCAGATGCTTAAAGGAGTTCCTTTATCCGGTGGATCAGGAAGCGGAGGCGTTTTTTTCAGCCAGACCGGATGAGGAAGGGATGGAATACCCCATGAAAGAAGGGGCCGTTTCCCTGGATCAGCTGGCGCGGGATGAAATTTTAGCGAGTTTGCCCATGCGGTTTTTATGCGGGCGAGATTGCAAAGGGCTTTGTCCGGTTTGCGGAGCGGACATGAACACGGCTCAGTGCGGCTGCGGTCAGGCGGAGGGAAAAGTAAATCCGTTTGAACGCCTGAAAGATTTATTTGACTAATACCAGGGAGGTGTGAATACGTATGGCAGTACCAAGCAGAGTAAAATCGAAAGCGAAAGTTCATTCAAGGAGAGCGCATTGGAAGCTCTCTGCTCCAAATCTTGTGGAATGCCCCCAGTGCCATGCCCAGGGCTTGGCGCATCGGGTTTGCAAAAAGTGCGGATATTATGCGGGAAAATCCATCGTAACCGTGGAAGCGAAATGACATCGATTTCAATATAAAAACGAGAGGCGCCGCCTCTCGTTTTTATATTGCCGTTATTTGGCTTCGTGTTTGTGCTCCTCGTAGAAGGCCACGTATTTGTCGTACTGCTTTCTCACCATCGCGGGCACGTCCATCTGGTAAGGGCATTTGGAGGAGCAGGAGCCGCAGTGCAGGCAGCTTTCCACTTTCTCCTGAAGATCGTTAAAATATTCATCCTTAATATAGTTCTGATAGGGGGAACGGGTGCAGAGCAGGTGGAGGCGCGCCACAGTGGGGATTTCGATGCCCACGGGACAGGGCAGGCAGTAGCCGCAGGCACGGCAGAATTCTCCCGCGAAAGCGGCTTTGTCCTGCTCAATGATGGCCTTCACTTCCTCGTCAAAGGCGGGCGGGTTGGCGTCGAGAGCCAAGAACTCGTCCAGCTCTTCCTGACGCTGTATGCCGTAAATGGGCACGGCATATTCGTGCTGCTGCATGAAGGCGAACACCGCTTTGGCGCTGCTGCAAAGCCCGCCCGAGAGAGCCTTCATGGCGATATAGCCCACATCGTTTTGCCGGCAAAGCTCTACGAGAGCCGCGTCCCGCTCGTCCGACAGGTAGGAGAGGGGGATCTGCACGGTGTCGAAGAGATTGCTGGTGGCGGCCGCCCGGGCCACGTCGTTTCTGTGGGCGGTAATGCCGAGGAAGCGGATTTTGCCCTGTTTTTGCGCTTCCAGCATACCCGCATAGGCGGAGTTCTCGTCGTTTAAATCGGGAAGGGCGGGGGCATTGTGGAGCTGATAAATGTCGATATAGTCGGTCTTCATGTTCCGCAGGCTGATTTCCAGGTGCTCCATCATCTCCTTTTTGGTTTTTGCGCCCGTTTTGGTGGAGATGACGATATTCTGGCGGAGCCCCTGAAAGGCCATGCCCAGCTTTTCCTCGCTGTCCGTATACGCCCGGGCGGTATCGAAGTAGTTGATGCCTGCGTCGTAGGCGTTCCGAAGTATGCTGACGGCGGTCTGTTTATCCACCCTCTGTATGGGAAGCGCGCCGAAAGAAGTTTTGGTGACCATCAGGTCCGTGCGTCCGAGCCGAATTTTCTTCATGAAAGTGATTTTCCTCCTGAGTGATGGTGAATCTTTGCACGGCAGGCGCCGACGCGAATGGCGCATACTCCACCCACAAATGGCGGACCCATGCCGTATTTTCATGTTCCTGTGCCATACCATGATTTCGCCGGTGTACGCCGGCGGGGCATAGCCCAGGGAGCGTAGCGACAAAGCATGATTCAATGTTCCGGCCGGGCGCGGTTCCGCGCGCAAGACGCGAAGCGGCTGCAAAACGGCCCTGCCCGTTTCCGGCTGTGGTTATTATACCATGCGCCGGGGCATAAAAAAAGAAGGCGGCGCCTTCTTTTTTTCGGATACTTATTCGGACGCAGACGGAGATGTCTCTTCTTCCTCGCTGAGGCCGGCGAAGTATTTGTCCAGATAAGCGATGTACACTTCGTCGTACGTCTTCACGCTGTATTCCTCTTTCCACTGCTCGGCCAGCTCATAGAAAGCGTCTTCCTGCTTGGTGGAAAGGAGGGTCTTTCTAAGTTCTTCCTCCACCTCTTCCAGGGGCGTGACCGCCTCCTCCGTGATCTCTTCCAGGCGGATGATGTGGTAGCCGTTCGATCCGGCCACCAGTCCGGACATGTCGCCCACTTTTGCAAGGGCAAAGGCGGCGTCCCGGAAGTTTTGGTCGTAGGAAACGCCTTCTTTGCCCACCATATACCCGTCGGGGTAGCTGGTGAGTCCGCCGTCGTCCGTCACTTCCTTCATCAGCGTCTCAAAGTCTTTTGCGCCCGTCTCAATGCTGGAAAGAACCTCCTCTGCTTCGTCGTGCACGGCGGCAAGAGCCTCTTCCAAAGCGGCGTCATAGGCCTCGTCTTCGCCGTCATAATAGAGCGTGGCCAGCTCGGTCTGGGTATCTTCGTCAAAGCCGATCAAAATGTGCTTCACTCTTCTGTAACCCGCCGGCGTGTAATAGGCGTCCTCCCCGTCCAGATAGGCGTTTTCAAAGGCGGAGGGATCGCCCGCGTAAGATTCCATGGCTTCGGCCACCAGGTTGTCGTATTCTTTTTTCAGCTCTTCGTCGGTGACGGACAGGTCCTTTGTGAAGTATTCATACACCTTGTCGTATACCAGCGATTCGGTGTAATAGTCTTCAAAATCCTCCTCAATGTAGCCCTGTTCGGTGAGGGCGATTTCCAGCTTCAGATCGATTTCCGCTGTGCTTAAATCGGGATAATCCTCTTCCAGCTGGCTCCGGATGGTATTTTTGCCGTAGTCCATCTCCTCTTTGACGCTTTTTTCCACCTGGGCTTTCTCTTCCTCGCTCAGATCAAAAAAGCCCAGCTCCTCGCCCTTGACCAGCACCACTTCGCTTAAAATCAGAGACTCGAAGTGCCCCTCCGCAATCATCTCCACATAAGACTGATTGTCTTTGCTGGAAGCGTCGATGCCGTAGAGATAAAGCCAGTAGTCGAGCCCCTCCAGGAATTCCTGAAGCCGGATTTCCCGGCTTTCGATTTTGGCGATCACCTGATCGTCGGAATCGGATTTGCTGCAAGCGGAAAAAGCGAGCATGCAGAGCAGGAGCGCCAAAAGCAGCGATACGAATTTTTTCATATAAATATCCTTACTGTTTTGATTTTATCTAAACAATTCTACCATAAATTCCGCCGTTGCATGTGATTATTTTGTAAATTCCTCCCCGCACCGCATTTACAGGGCGTTTTAAATCATATAAAATGGCATGTAAAGATAGGAGATTATAAAAATGGATGAAAGAAAAGCAAGCGGAGAAGCGGGCCTGCACCTGAAGCGCCGCAAAAAGGAAAGCTACTTAAAGGGGATTCTCGGCGCGCTCGCGGGCGCGCTGGTGGCGACCGCCCTCTGGCAGTGCGTCGCCGGCGTCATCGGGGGAAACCTGCATCTGGTGTTTGGCTTTATCATGGCCGCCTTTGTGTATTACGGGTATTTTCTCTTCGGCGGAAAAGAAGGGAAGGCGTTCCTCTACATTTGGATTGGCATTTCCCTTGCGGCGGCGGTCGCCTCCTTTGCCCTCGCCCTCGGCGTTCAGTATGTGGACAGCCTGCAAATCGTGGGAACGGCCAGCTTTTCCGATTACGCCCGAAGCTATTCCGGGAGCCAGATCATGGCTTATCTTGCCCTGTTGAAGCGCAGCTTCCCCATTATTTTTGCGAATTTCAGAGCGTACGGGCCCGACCTGTTCATCATGCTGGTTTTTCTCATCATCGGCATCGGGAATTATCTGTTTTCGAGAAAGAGGGAAGAGAACCTGTCGTAAGGGATCGGTTTTTCGCCCGGAAAAAATTGCGGCGGGCGGAAATTTGTGGTATGATCATACAGTTGATTTTGTTCATCCATTTTATTTTATAAATTGAGAGGTTTTCCCATGCAAAAGATTCAAATGAGCGTGCCGCTGGTGGAACTGGACGGCGACGAGATGACGCGGATCATCTGGCGGGAGATCAAGGATCAGCTTTTGTTCCCCTACATTGAGCTCAAAACCGTCTATTACGACCTCAGCATGATCAACCGCAACGACACGGACGATCAGGTGACCATCGACGCTTCCCGCGCCATCAGGGAATACGGTGTGGGCGTCAAATGCGCCACCATCACCGCCAACGCCCAGCGGGTGCAGGAATACAGCTTGAAAAAGATGTATCCCAGCCCCAACGCCACCCTCCGGGGCCTCTTGGACGGCACAGTTTTCCGGGCGCCCATACTGGTCAAGGGCATCGACCCCTACGTGAAGACCTGGAAAAAACCCATCACCATTGCGCGCCACGCCTTTGGAGACATCTATACCGCTTCGGAAGACATTTTAAGGGGCGCGGCCAAGGCCGAGCTTGTGATCACCGAAGGGGGAAGGGAAAGAAGGCTCCCGATTTACGAATTCAATGAAAAGGGCGGCATTCTTATGGGCATGTTCAATACCTTTGATTCCATAAGGAGCTTTGCAAGGAGCTGCTTTAATTACGCGCTCGACCAGAAGCAGGACCTGTGGTTTTCCGCCAAGGACACCATTTCCAAAAAATACGACCACACATTTAAGGATGTGTTTCAGGAGATATACGATCAGGAGTATAAAGCCGCTTTTGAAAAGGCGGGCATCGAATACTTCTACACCCTGATCGACGACGCCGTGGCCCGGGTCATCCGGTCTTCCGGCGGCTTCATCTGGGCCACCAAGAACTACGACGGAGACGTGATGAGCGATATGCTGGCCACCGCCTTCGGAAGCCTGGCCATGATGACCTCCGTGCTGGTCTCCCCCGACGGCAAGTATGAGTTTGAAGCGGCGCACGGCACAGTCACCAGGCATTACTACAACCATTTAAAAGGGCAGGAGACCTCCACCAACTCGGTGGCCACCATCTTTGCCTGGACGGGCGCCCTTGCCAAGCGGGGCGAGATGGACGGGAACGAGGAGCTTACCCGGTTTGCAAAGAACCTGGAGGAGGCGACCATCGCCGTGATCGAACAGGGTAAAATGCAAAGACCTGGCGCTCCTGTCTTCACTGGAGAATATAAAGGTGCTGAATACATTTGAATTCATCGGCGCCGTAAAGGCCGGGCTGGACGAGAAATACGCATAAGATAAGAGGGGTTATATATGGGACTGTATGAGAAATGGCGGGACATGTGCGAAGCGGTGACGACGCCCGAGGAGCACACTGCGTACTGGAACGAATATTTTGCCGCCGAGACCGAAAACTATAAAAAATCCTTTCCGGGAAGGACAAGGTATTTTCGGGCACGCTGGAAGAACTGGCCAAAGAATTCTCCATGGAGCCGGTGGTATCTCCGGGTTTATGGACGGCATCAACGACAGTTTGGTGACGCCTTACGACGTTCAGAAGCTGAAAGAAGAGACGCCCATCTCCTTGCATGTGGATTTTAAAAAGCTCTATTTCAACATGCTGGCAGCCAAAGCCAAGTGGCTCTATACCCTTTCCGAGTGGGAAGAGGTGTTGACCGAAGAGGAACGCCACGAAATCACAAAGGAGTGGCGGGCGTCGAGACAGGCCGTGAACGAAAACAAGGTGGGGCGGAACGATCCCTGCCCCTGCGGCAGCGGCAAGAAGTATAAGAAGTGCTGCGGAAAAGGACTGGTATAACCGTTAAACCGGCTGGAAACAGCCGGTTTTTTTAAAATGTCTTGCAATCGGGAACGCTTTTTTATAAAATCGGAATGAATCATATACAAGGGAGGACCTATGGCGCGCCAGGATCATATCAGAAATTTTTGCATCATCGCTCACATCGACCACGGCAAATCCACGCTGGTCGACCGGCTAATCGAGCAGACCGAGACGGTGACCGTGCGGGAGATGGAGGACAGGCTTCTCGACAGCATGGAGCTGGAGCGGGAGCGGGGCATCACCATCAAAGCCCAGCCGGTGAGCATGATCTATAAAAAACAGGGGGTGGAGTACACCTTATAACCTGATCGACACCCCGGCCATGTGGACTTCACCTACGAAGTTTCCCGTTCCTTTGCTGCCTGCGAGGGGGCGATTTTGGTGGTGGATGCCACCCAGGGCGTGGAAGCCCAGACGCTGGCCAACGTGTATCTGGCTCTCGACCATAACCTGGAGATTCTCCCCGTCATCAATAAAATCGACCTTCCTTCCGCCCGCCCCGAGGAAGCGGCCAAAGAGATCGAAGACGTGATCGGCCTCGACTGCAGCCACGCCCCCCGCATCAGCGCCAAGGAAGGCATCGGCATCAAAGAGGTGCTGGACGCCGGCCGATTACCTTCCCCGCCCAAAGGAGACGAGGAAGGCCCGTTAAAAGCCCTTATCTTCGATTCCTATTACGACAACTACAAGGGCGCCATCAGCTATGTGCGCCTGATGGACGGAAACGCCGCCCTCGGCATGGCCGTCCGGTTCATGGCGGGTATGGAGTACGAACTTACGGAAGTGGGGATATTCACGCCCTTCATGCGCCCCGTGGCGGAGCTAAAAGCGGGGGATGTGGGCTACATCGCCGCCAGCGTCAAGACGGTGGCGGACACCCGGGTGGGCGATACCGTCACAGGGGCGGAGCGCCCCGCCAGTCACTCCCTGCCCGGGCTACAAGAAAGTGAACCCGGTGGTGTTCTGCGGCATCTATCCCGTGGACGGGGCGGACTACGGCAGCTTAAGGACGCCCTGGAAAAGCTTCAGTTAAACGACGCTTCCCTGTCTTTTGAACCCGAAACGTCGGCGGCGCTGGGCTTCGGCTTCCGCTGCGGATTTTTGGGACTGCTGCACATGGAGATCATTCAGCAGCGGATCGAGCGGGAATTCGACCTCAATCTGGTGACTACGGCCCCCAGCGTGAGCTATCACGTGAAAAAGCTGGACGGGGAGACGCTGATGGTGGAAAACCCCAGCGACATGCCCGACCCCGCGGGCATCGAGTATATGGAAGAGCCCATTGCGGCGGTTTCATCATGTCGCCCGACGAGTACATCGGCGCCATCATGGAGATCTGCCAGGACAAGCGGGGCGTCTTCCAGCACATGGAGTACATCGAGAGCACCCGGGTGGTGATCAAATACGACATCCCCTTAAATGAAATCATATTCGACTTCTTTGATCTTTTAAAGTCCCGCACAAAGGGTTACGCCTCCATGGATTATGAAATCAAGGGCTATGAGAAGAGCGAGCTGGTCAAGCTGGACATGCTCTTAAACGGAGAGATGTGCGACGCGCTCTCCCTCATTGTGCATAAGGACAGGGCATACGGCCGGGGCCGGGCCATTGCCGAGCGGTTAAAAGACGTGATTCCCCGCCAGATGTTTGAAATTCCCATACAGGCGGCCATCGGCGGCAAGGTTATCGCCCGGGAGACGGTGAAAGCCCTCCGAAAAGACGTGCTGGCCAAGTGCTACGGGGGCGACATCAGCCGCAAGAAGAAACTTCTGGAAAAGCAGAAGGAAGGCAAAAAGCGGATGCGCCAGGTGGGGAGCGTGGAAGTGCCCTCCGAGGCCTTTATGAGCATATTGAAGCTGGATTCCAACTCATGAGAGGGCTTTACATTCATATACCCTACTGCAAAAGCAAGTGCGGGTATTGCGACTTCACTTCCTACACGGGGAAGGAAGACACCATAAACGCTTATATCGCCGCGCTGGCGGAAGAGGCGGAGGAGTATGAAGGAGAGGAGGCGGACACCGTCTTTATCGGCGGGGGAACGCCTTCGCTTTTGTCTCCCGCTCAGATGGAGGCGCTCTTTTCGGGCATCCGGAAGCATCTCTTCCTATCGCCGGAGGCGGAAATCTCCATTGAAACCAATCCCAATTCTCTATCCCAAGAGAAGGCGGAGGCATATCGGGAAGCTGGCATCAATCGGGTGAGTCTGGGGCTTCAGGCGGTGCAGGACGAGCTTCTTAAAAAAATCGGCCGGGCCCACGTGTATCGGGACTTCCTCAATGCGCTCGGCCATTTGATCAGCTGCGGCATCAAAAACATTAACGCCGACCTGATGTACAGCCTGCCCGGCCAGAGCGTGGAGCAGGTGCGGGAGAGCGCCCTGGAGGTTTCCCGCCTGCCCGTGACCCATATTTCCGCCTACGCCCTCAAATTGGAGCCGGGGGTGCCTATGTACGGGGCGGTTCAGCCTTCCGAAGAGACGGACAGGGAGATGTATGACGCCCTTCGGGAAACCCTTGGGGACGCGGGGTTTTACCGGTACGAAATATCCAACTTTTCGAAACCCGGCTGTCAGTGCCGTCACAATTTGAAGTACTGGAACGTGGAGGAATACATCGGCCTCGGCGTTTCGGCCCATTCCTTTTACAGGGGCAAACGGTATTCCAACACAACATGTCTTGCAAAATATCTCGCGGGAGGCGGCCGCCGCCTCAATATGGAGGAGGCGGACCCCCTGGAAGAAAAGCTGATGCTCAAAACCAGGCTGCAGGCGGGCGTGCCCCTTTTAGAGCTTCCGGATACGGAGGCCTTCCGCTCCCGTCTTCTGGAGCTGGAAAAAGGGGGGCTTTGCACATTAAACGGTAATCTCACGCTCACGGACAGGGGCTTTGACCTCCACGACTTCGTGGTGCTGAAACTCATTTCAGGGCTTTAAAAGAGGCGCTTCCGCGCTTTTTTTAATTCAACATTTTGTAACAAATAGCCTATTGACGAACGATATAAATGGTGCTATTTTTATACTATGCTTTAGCACTCTATCAAGAAGAGTGCTAACAAAAAAGGAAAGGAGCGCATAGAATGGATATTACAAAGCGTCAGACGCTTATATTAAAAGCCATTGTGGACGATTACATTCTAACCGGAATACCCGTCGGTTCGCGCACCCTCTCCAAGAAGGAAGAGCTCAGCATCAGTTCGGCCACCATCCGAAACGAAATGGCCGATCTGGAAGAGAGCGGCTATCTGGAACAGCCTCATACCTCGGCGGGGAGGATGCCTTCCGACAAGGCGTATCGTCTGTATGTGGACACACTCATGCGGGTCTCCGCCCTTTCCAAAGATGAAATTGAATTCATAAAAGCGTATCTCGGTTCCCGGATCGGGCAGATTGAAAACATCGTGGACGCCACGGCCAAAGTCCTGTCAGAGCTCACCAACCTCACATCCCTGGTGCTGTTCCCCCAATTTGCGAACGCCCAGTTAAGGCGGGTGCAGGTGGTGCGCATCGTGGGCAAAAAGGCCCTTGTCATTTTTGTGTTCAACACGGGTATGGTGAAGGATGTGCTCATCGACGTGCCCGCCGACATGGATGAAAAGTACTTTGAGATGATCTCCAACTCCCTGACGGAAACGGTGGCCAACAGGGGCTTCTTTGAGGCGGCGGAGCAGCTGAAAAAGACCGTGATGGGAGAGATGAACTCCCAGCGGGCCTTTATGGAAATGCTCCTCCAGTCCGTTCTGGAAAATATACGGCCCAAGGCCGAAAAGGAAGTGGTGCTGGGCGGCACCCGAAAGATACTGGAATACCCGGAGTATCAGGACGTGGAGAAGGCGAAAAACTTTCTGTCCCTTCTTGAAACAAAAGACACTCTTTACAGCATATTGACTCAGGCGTCGGACGTGGAGTTCAACATCAAGATCGGTCATGAAAACGCCGAGTCCGCCCTGCAGGATATGAGCGTGGTGACGGCCACTTACCGCATCGGAGACCAGAAAATCGGGTCTTTCGGCGTGATCGGGCCCACCCGCATGGACTACGCCCGGATCATCTCCGTGCTGGAATTTGTGGGCGCGAGCATTAATGAGATTTTGAAATACCATCTTGATACATAATATTGCACAGGAGAGTTTGATGAAAAAGGATAAGACGGAAGAGATGCAGAAAAAAGGCCGGGCGGACGAAACCTCCCAAAGTGAAGCGCCTTTGAAAGAGGCGCAGGAAGTCCGGCCGGAAGAAGAACCCAAAACGCCCGAAGCCGATCCGAATCTGGTGGTCATCGAAGCGCTTCAAAAAGAGCGGGACGATTATATCGACGCTTTGAAGCGGGAGCGGGCGGACTTTGAAAACTTCAAAAAACGGAATCAGGCATTGAGCCTCAAAGTTTATACGGATACGGTGGCCGAAGTGGCAGGCAAGTTTCTCCCCGTGCTCGACAATCTGGAGCGGGCGCTTTTGGCCTCTACGGAAGCAGGGCCCCTTACGGAAGGGGTGAAGCTGGTGGAAAAGCAGCTGATCGGCGTATTTGAAAGCCTTGGGGTGAAGCGGATAGAAGCGGAAGGAAAAGCCTTTGACCCGAATTTCCACGAAGCCGTCGCGCAGGTGGAAGGGGAGAAAGGTGAGGAGCCCGGAACGGTGAAGCAGGTGATGCAAAAGGGCTACTCCATAGGCGACCGGGTGCTCAGGCACAGCATGGTCAGCGTCATACGATGATTCATAAATTAATATTTAAAATAGTTCAGTTGACTTTAAGGAGGATACGACTTTGGGCAAAATAATTGGCATAGACCTTGGAACGACAAACAGCTGCGTCGCCATCATGGAAGGCGGCGAACCGGTGGTGATCCCAAACGCAGAAGGCGCGCGGACCACTTCCTCAGTGGTGGCATTTACAAAAACGGGAGAACGGCTGGTGGGGCAGATCGCAAAGCGCCAGGCGGTGACCAACCATGAGCGCACCATCTCGTCCATCAAAAGAGATATGGGCACCAACCGGAAAATAACCGTTGACGATAAAACTTATTCGCCGCAGGAAATTTCCGCCATGATCCTCGGCAAGCTGAAGACGGACGCGGAGAGCTTTCTTGGGGAAAAGATTACCCAGGCCGTGATCACCGTCCCCGCTTACTTCTCCGACTCCCAGCGGCAGGCCACAAAGGACGCGGGCAAAATCGCCGGGCTGGAAGTGCTCCGCATCATCAACGAACCCACGGCGGCCGCCCTTTCCTACGGGCTGGATAAAGACCTGAACCAGAAAATACTGGTGTACGACCTGGGCGGCGGCACGTTTGACGTGTCCATCCTGGAAATTGGCGACGACGTGATCGAAGTGCTGGCCACCAACGGCAACACCCGCCTCGGCGGCGACGACTTTGACGATCGGATCGTCAACTGGATCGTGGGCGAATTCAAAAAGACGGACGGCATCGACCTGTCCAAAGATAAAGCCGCCATGCAGAGAATCAAGGAAGCGGCGGAAAAGGCCAAGATCGACCTTTCGGGCGTGCTGCAGGTGAGCATCAGCCTGCCCTTTATTACCATGGACGCTTCGGGGCCCAAGCATCTGGAACTCACCCTCACCCGGGCCCAGTTCGACAAGCTGACGGAAGACCTGGTGAAAGCCACCGAAACCCCCGTGCTGAACGCCATCAAGGATGCGGGCCTCAAGATGAGCGAGCTTGACAAAGTGATCCTGGTGGGCGGCTCCACGAGAACGCCCTCCGTACAGGAGCTGGTGAAAAAGCTCACGGGCAAGGAGCCCTACAAGGGCATCAACCCGGACGAGTGCGTCGCCATGGGCGCGGCCATACAGGCGGGCGTGCTGAGCGGCGAGGTAAAGGACATATTGCTTCTCGACGTGACGCCCCTTTCCCTTGGCATCGAGACGCTGGGCGGCGTGTGCACCCGGCTTATTGAGCGGAACACCACCATCCCCGCCAAAAAGAGCCAGGTGTTCTCCACCGCGGCGGACGGGCAGACCAGCGTGGAAATCCATGTGCTTCAGGGCGAGCGGGAGATGGCCCAATACAATAAGACCCTCGGCCGGTTTACCCTTACGGGGATTCCCCCCGCGCCGAGAGGCGTACCTCAGATCGAAGTCTCCTTCGACATAGACGCCAACGGCATCGTCCACGTGTCCGCAAAGGACCTGGGGACGGGCAACCAGCAGAACATCACCATCACCGCCTCCACCAACCTTTCGGACGACGACGTGGAGCGGGCCGTGAAGGACGCGGAGCGCTTTGCGGAGGAAGACAAGAAGAAGAAAGAGGAAATCGAAATCAGAAACAACGCCGACTCCATCGTGTACCAGACGGAAAAGACGGTGAAAGACCTGGGCGACAAGATAAGCGAGGCCGATAAGAGCACTGTCGGCGCCAAGGTGGAAGAAGTGAAAAAAGCCCTGGCCGGCACGGACAGTGCGGCTATTAAAGCGGCCACGGAGGCGCTGGCCACCGCTTCCTACGAGATATTCGGCAAAGT
Source organism: Christensenellaceae bacterium (assembly GCA_040766545.1). Taxonomy (GTDB): domain Bacteria; phylum Bacillota; class Clostridia; order Christensenellales; family Christensenellaceae; genus QANA01. The sequence goes on along the minus strand of JAXGQH010000003.1, from coordinate 67,659 downwards.
ATATAACAACGCGAATCAGGCTGCCGGCGGAGCCCAGGGCGGCGCTCAGTCAAAGGACGACAACGTGGTGGACGCGGATTATGAGGTCGTGGATGAGGACAAAAAGAACCAGTAAAGCGTATTGTAAATAAAGTATAGTCACTGAAGGAAGGCGAAAAGCCTTCCTTCAGTGGGGTAAAGGCGGAATGAAACTTGGCAAACAAAGATTATTACGAAACGCTTGGCGTAGACAAAAGCGCCGGTGCCGATGAAATAAAAAAAGCATACCGCACGCTGGCGAAGAAATATCATCCCGATCTGAACAAGGAGGATGACAACGCCGCCCAGAAATTCAAGGAAGTGAACGAGGCCTATCAGGTGCTCTCGGACGAAAATAAGCGCGCCCAGTACGACCGGTTCGGCTCCTCCGCTTTTGACGGGAGCATGGGCGGGGGCACGGGTGGTTTTTCGGGTTTTGAGGGCTTCGGCGGCTTCGGGGACATTTTTGAGAACATCTTTGGCGGGCGTTCCGCAAGGCGGGGCCCCATGCAGGGGAGTGATCTGGAAGCCAGCCTGCGCATCAGTTTTGAAGAGGCGGCCTCGGGCGTGAAGCGGGAAATACTGGTGAACCGGGTGGAATACTGCGACGACTGCGAAGGCACGGGGGCGAAAAAGGGGAGCGCCAAAAAGACCTGCCCCACCTGCGGCGGCAGCGGGCAGGTAAGGCGGGAACAGCGCACCATGCTCGGGAACTTCATGAACGTCACCACCTGCCCCGATTGCCGGGGAAAAGGTACGATCATCGAGCAGCCCTGTGAAAAATGCCGGGGGCAGGGCCGGGTGACCAAACAGAGAAAGATCAGCGTGAACATCCCCGCCGGCATCGACGACGGACAGGTGATGACCCTTTCGGGTCAGGGGAACGCGGGAGAACCGGGCGCGCCGGCGGGAGACCTGCTTCTTTACATCACGGTTCGGCCGCACAAGCTGTTCAGGCGGGAAGGCGCGGATTTATACATGGACCTTTCCATCAGCTTCGGCCAGGCGGCCCTGGGAAGCGAGCTGGAGGTGCCCACGCTTACGGGCGCCGTGAAATACACCATTCCCCCCGGCACTCAGACGGGCACGGTTTTCCGGCTGCGGGAGCAGGGGATCAAGTATTTAAGACAGGATAAAAAGGGCGACCTATTCGTGAAAATGAACGTGGAAGTGCCAAGAAGGCTTACAGACAGGCAAAAAGAGCTCATCATGGAGCTGGAAGGCAAGGAGCCCGAGGCATTTCCCAAAAAACTCAAAGGAAAATTCAAAAAGTAAAAGGCTGGCGCTGCCAGCCTTTTTTATGCGGGTATATTTTTCTGTCAAGGGTTAAGGGCGTCATGAACTGTTTAAAGAAGAGTCCGGAGGAGCTTTTCCGCCTCCATATCCCAGAAGCGCCAGGAGTGCCCCATGTCTTTTTCTTTATGGAATTTCACGTCGTAACCGAGAGCCTTCGCTTTGGCGGCAAACGCCGCGTTGGAGTCAAAGAGTCCGTCGGAAGTGCCGCAGGAAATGTAGAGCCTGGGAAGAAGGGCCTGTTCCCGGGCGTTTTTATGAAGGAGGTGATAAAGGTCGTTTTCGCTTCCCTTCAGCTCCTCCGGCGTACCGAAGAGGTTTTCGTAAAAGCTCTTTCTGTCCGCAGACTTTTCGTAAGAGCCCGCCACATCCGTCGCCCCCGAAAAGCTGGCCGCAAAAGAAAACTGCTCGGGGTAAGCGAGGGCGCATTTTAAAGCCCCGTAGCCGCCCATGGAAAGACCGGCCACATAGGTGTTTTCCCGCTTGGGGGAGAGGTGAAAATAGCTCTTTAAAAGCCGGGGCAGCTCCACGGACACGAATGTGAAATACTTCCAGCCCACTTTCTGGTCGGTGTAAAAGTTCGACCGCATGGTGGGCATCACCACAATCATGTTTTTGCCCGACTCATAGAGATACCGCTCCACCGAAGAGGAGCCGAGCCAGCTGTAAGCGCTTCCCATCATGCCGTGGAGGAGATAGAGCACGCTCATGTCTTCCTTCACGTCCTTGATGACCCGGGGCTCGGGAAAGAGAATGTTTACTTTTTCCGAGCATTTCAGCACTTCAGAATAAAAATATAAGGAACCGCACGCCATGTTTCATTCCCCCTCAGATTTCTCTTAGCGGAAGCCATTTAATGAGCTTCTTCACTTCGCTGTCCCAGAACGCCCACTCGTGGCCGTATCCCGCCTCTTCAAAATAAGTGTAGTCGAGACCCTTGCCCTGTATATACTCTTTAAAGCCCAGATTATTCTCGTAAAGAAAGTCCGCCGTGCCGCAGGACTGATAGAGCCTGGGCATCTGTTTGCCGCTTTTGATCGCTTCGTCGAGCAGGTGGCGGATGTCGTGCACAGTGCCCGCAAGCTCGTTTCTCTGCTTGCCGAATACGGCCGCCATCTCGGGGTTGAACTCTCCCTTGCCGCTGGTCACAAAGTCGAGCACGCCCGAAAAGCTGGCCACCACCGAAAACTGATCGGGGTTGCCGAGGCCGAGCTTATAAGCGCCGTATCCCCCCATGGACAGGCCGGCAATGAACTTGTCTTCCCGTTTGTTGGACAGCCTGAGCCATTTGGGAAGAAGGGAGGGGAGCTCTTCCGTGATATAGGTATAGTATTTCCAGCCGTTTGCCATATCGGTATAAAAGGAGTTCTGCACGGAGGGAAGCACGCAGGCGAGCCGCCGGGAACCCATGGTGATATACCGCTCCACGCTGCTTCTCCGAAGCCAGGCGGTATGGTCGTCCGAATGGCCGTGGAGCAGGTAAAGGACGGGGAATTCGCCCGAAAAAGGCGTCTTGTTCTTTTCCAGGTTCAGGTTTTCCGGCTCGGGCAGCAGCACGGTCACGTTTTGGTCGAACTGCAGCGCCTCCGAGCGAAAAGTAAGCTCAAGAACAGACATAAATACTCCTCCTTGGAAAATTTATATATGTATGTATTCTTCACGATTTGCGTTTCCCCTCTTAATTTTCCTGAAAAAACAGAAATTAATTTGAATTTTGAACAAGAGCGGGTATAATAATAGATATACCAGATTGTACATTGACGGGAGTGCCGGCTATGAAAATGAAGCAGAGGGAGATCCTCTCAAGAATCAGCCTGGATTTCGCAAGGGACAATGAGACCCAGGAAGAATATATAAACAGGAAGATCGCCGAAATTAAAGCGGCCACAAAGGATTATCTTTCCTTAACGGGCATGAAGGGGTTCGTGCTGGGCCTTTCGGGGGGGATCGACAGTTTTGTCTGCGCCGCCCTTGCCGCAGACGCCATAAAAGAAATAAACGGCGCGCTTCACCTCCTGCTCCTTCCCTGCGGAGAGCAGGCGGACATTGCCGATTCCCGGGAATGCGCCGATGCGCTCACCGCCCAGTTTGAGAACATCACCTGCGAAACGCTGTCCATCGAGCCCGTGCTCCAGTCCATCGAGGGCGTGCTTCAGGGCAGTATGCTGAAAGAAAATTTTGATCTCTACTCCAGGGGAAATACACAGGCCCGGATACGGATGATCCTCCAATACGCTCTGGCAAAAAACCTGCTGGTGCTGGGCACAGACCATGCCACTGAAAACATCGCCGGGTACTTTACAAAATACGGCGACGGCGGCACGGATTTCAACCCCATGGAGGGCCTCATCAAGCCGGATATTTACGAGATTGCCCGGCGGTACAGCCCACCTGTCTGCGTGCTCACCAAAGCGCCGGCGGCGGGACTGGGGATATCGGTGAACGACGAGAGCGAGCTTAAAATGACCTACGCCGAACTGGCCGCCTACCTGAAAGGCAACCTCATCGACAAGGAAAAGATGCAGCGGGTGGTCTGGCTGTACGACCGGAGCGAGCACAAGCGGCATCTGCCCGCTTCGCCCATGTCTTGCTGGTGGAAAAAGAGCGCCGAGAGCACCACGCACCTGGTGGTGGATATGACCGGCGCGTTCATAGGCGGAAGCATGGCCTGCGAAAACGCGGATATGGCCGTGAAAAACGCCGTTGACTACATCAACGAGAACCCGGATATGCGGGTGCTGTACGTGCGGGACTGCCATCCGGAAGACCATTGTTCCTTTGAAGAAAACGGCGGCCCCTTGCCAAAACACGCGGTGAAGGGAACGGAAGAGTGCCGGGTGGATAAACGGTTTTATGGGGTGAAAAAAACCATCAACACGCCCATCGAGCGGTATAACGTCTTTTCCAAGGGCACGGACAGCCAGAAAGAGGAATATTCGGGCTTTGACGCAGTGAACGACTGTTACGGGCAGCTCAAATTTAATCTCACTTCCAGCGTGGTGGTGAGCGGTATCGCCACGGAGTATTGCGTTAAAAACACGGCGGAGGATCTGATCAAGAGCGGCTTTAAGGTCTCTATTCTGAAAAGAGCCCTTGGATATATCAATAAAGAAGATCACAAAAAGGTTTTAAAAGACCTGGAGGAAATGGGCGCCACGCTCATCTGAAGTGATCTTTCCCGGAGGGAAACGGACTTGGGAAAAAACGAGGAAAACATATTTGCGGAAGAAAGAAAACAGCTGATCGTGGAGCTGGTGAATAAACAGGTGAAAACCACCGTGGCCGATCTCTGCGAAGAGTTCAACGTCTCTCCGGCCACCGTGCGGAACGACCTCAGGGAACTGGAATTCGCCGGACTGATTAAGCGCACCCACGGCGGCGCCATCAGCAACAAGAAGAAGATACTGGACACGCCCTATTCCGATCGGCTGGTGGAGCGGAAAGCCGAAAAGCAGGCCATCGGCAAGCTGGCCGCCACCATGGTGCAGGAAGGGGACAAAATCATTATCGACGTGGGTACCACCACCATTGAGCTGGCCATGCAGATCGCGAAAATCCCCAACGTCACCATCGTGACCAGCGACCTGCAAGTGGCCTATTACCTGAATTCCAACTCGTCGTCCAGTGTGCTCCTGACGGGGGGCTTTCTCCGGAATAAATTCAACAGCCTGTTCGGCCAGATCGCCATCAACGCCCTCCAGGGCGTAAATGTGGACAAGGCCTTTTTATCCGCCGAGGCGCTGGACGTGGAAAAAGGGGCCACCAACACCGACCCCAACATCGCCCTTTTAAAGCGGGAGCTGGTCAAGCGGGCGGACGAGGTGATCTTCCTCTGCGACCACACCAAGCTCGGCAAGTCGGCCTTTATGAAGTTTGCGGACATTTCGGAGATCGATGTGCTGGTGACGGACGAGCTGGCGGACAAAAAGATGGTGGAGCGGTTCAGAAACGCCAATGTGGACGTGGAAATCGCCTCTCTTAACGGAGGAGAAAAAAAGTAAGGGCATACCCGGCCGCCGCGGAAAATATATTATTCTGCGGGGAGGGTTTATGATGATGAAATCAGATTTCAGAGCTGTAACAAGATTTGGCGTTATGGCTCTTTTACTCCTGACAAGCCTCACGGGCATTTTTTCTATTTTGTGGGGCAGGGCTTTTTTGTGAACGCGCTTTCGCCCCCACCTGGGCCTATGTGCTCTGCCAGCTGGTGTTCTCTTCTTTTTATCTCGGAGCGGGTCTGGCGCTTGGGTATCAGGAATTTCGGATGGAACTGGTGAATTACCTGAACTTCACGCTGTTTGCTCTGTATTCCTATCTGCTCTTTGGAGTTTCGGGCAAAGCGTCCGCGCTGTTCGTGCTGCTGACCTGCCTGTGCCTCACCTTTTTCGTATTCAAAGCGTATATCGAAAAGAACACTCTGGCGGGCATGCTTCTCCTTCCCTATGTGTTTTGGCTCTCTTTTTTGTTCGTTTTAACATACTCCACCGCGCTTTTTGGATAAAATATTTGCATAGCCCGTATAAAGCGAGTATAATTAAAAACTAATATAATAGTCGGGTATCATGCTCCGCGGAAAACGGAGAATGCCCAATGGGAAGGCTCCATAAAGCGCTACGGATATCGTTTCCGAGTCTGATTGCGCTTCTTCCGGCCCTTTCCCGGGTAAATTCAGTGAACCCGAACGGAGGAAAACATGAAGAACAAGAAGCTCATCTATGATCTCACTGTAACCGGCATGCTGGCCGCGGTAACGCTGGTGCTGGCGTTTACGTCCATCGGCATCATACCCATCCCGCCCGCAAACGTAACGACCATGCATATTCCCGTCATCATCGGCACGCTGGTGTGCGGCCTTCGGGTCGGCCTGGTGCTGGGCGGCATATTCGGCATCACAAGCGTCATCAAGGCCTTTACCGCCACGTCCGCGCTTGTAGCCCCCCTCCTTGCAGAAAGCCCCCTGCTGGTCATCGTCATGGCCGTGGGCGCCAGGCTTTTAATCCCCGTGGTTGTTTATCTGATTGCAAAAGCGTTTAGAAATAAGTATCGGACTTTTGGCATAGCCCTCTCGTCCGCGGCGGGGTCGCTCACAAACACCGTCTGCTATCTGGGGCTCATGCTGTTGTTCTACGTGGCCGTGGGGCTGGACAGCGCCAAGGTTCTCGGCATCATCGCCGGGGTGGGGGCGCTCAACGGCTCTCTCGAAGCGGCGGCGGCGGTGATCCTCTGCACGCCCATCGTCTACGCGGTCAGAAAGATCGGGGCAAATATCAGCCCCAGCCCGATTTGACGGAGGCAAAAACAAAATAGAAAAGAGAGTTCGTCTGATATGATCGTAGTCATCGACATCGGAAACACCAACACAAAATGCGGGCTCTATATCAAGGGCAAGCTGAAAAACTCCTGGAGGATGGCCACCAAGACGGACAAGTCTTCGGATGAACTGGGCATCAAGATGGCTTCCTTCTTCAGTTATCTCAATCTGGACATGAAGGATGTGGAGGATATTATTATCTCCTCCGTCATCCCTTCGGTCAACTATACCTTTGACCATATGTGCCGGATTTACTTCAAGAAAAAGCCTTACTTTGTGGAGCCGGGCATCAAGACGGGGATCAACATACTTTATGACAACCCCAAAGAGCTGGGATCGGACAGGATTGTGAACGCGGTCGCCGCCTATGAGAAATACGGCGGCCCCTGCATCACCGTAGACTTTGGAACGGCCACCACCTTCGGCGCGATTTCAAAGAAGGGGGAGTTTCTTGGGGGAGCCATCTGTCCCGGAATCAAAACCGCTTCGGAGGCTCTCATCCTGAACACGGCCAAACTGCCCCGGGTGGAGCCTGAACAAGCCAAAGTCGGTCATCAATAAAAACACCATCGCCTGTATGCAGTCGGGCATCATTTACGGCTATGGGGAATGTTGACTACATCCTCCGCAAATGAAGTCGGAGTTTGGGGAGACCCCAAAGTGGTGGCCACGGGCGGTCTGGCGGATACCATCGCCTCGGAGACGGAGACCATCGACGTGATCGACAGCTTTTTGACGCTGGACGGATTATATATCATATACACAAAGAATCAGGAGAAATGAGGGAAGGGAAGATGAAGATCGTCAATATTGGGATTCTGGGCATGGGGACGGTGGGCTCTCGGGCGTGTACCGGGTGCTCGCCTCCGAAGGCGAATATATTGCCCATAAGGCAAACGTCAAAATACAGGTGAAAAAGGTTTTGCTCCTTCAATACAACATCGATATTCCGGAAGAGAAAAAGCGCCTCCATTGAGGAGATCGAAAACGATTCGGACATCGATGTGGTGGTGGAGGTCATGGGCGGGATCGAGCCCGCGAAAAACTTTATATTAAAATGCTGGAAGCGGGTAAACGGTGGTTTCGGCCAACAAGCAGCTCATCGCCACCCATTGGCCGGAGATTGAGCATGCCGCGAAAAAGCACAACGCAGGTTTTTACTTTGAGGCCAGTGTGGGCGGCGGCATCCTCTCCTCCGCACCATACAGGATTCGCTCCAGGCGAACACCATCCGTTCCGTCATCGCCATCATCAACGGCACCACCAACTATATATTGACGAAAATGCCCCTTGAGGGGAAGTGAATTGACGAGGTGTTGAAGGAAGCCCAGGCGTTTGGCTACGCCGAGTTTGACCCACGGCCGACGTGATGCCTTTGACTCATGTATAAGCTGTCCATCCTGGCCTCTTTGTCTTTCCACGCCCGTCTGCCGGTGGAGTGCATCTACCGGGAGGGCATCCGGGGCATCACCAAGGAGGACATCCGTTACGCTTCCGAGCTGGGATATGAGATCAAGCTCCTGGCCATTGCCAAGCGTGTGGGGAACAACATTGAGCTTCGGTGCACCCCACCATGATCCCCATGGCCCATCCCCTGGCAAATGTGCGGGATACCTTTAACGCCATACTCTTAAACGGGAGCGCCGTCGGGGACGTGATGTTCTACGGCCGGGGCGCGGGAGACCTTCCCACGGCCAGCGCCGTCATTTCGGACATCCTGTTCGCGGCCCATGCCAGCGAGCCGGTCTATGCCACCTTTGAAAACGACACGGGCAAAGTTTCTCCCATTCTGCACTTCGAAAAGAACTGGAAATGCCCCTATTACATACGCCTCAACCTCCTCGACAAACCCGGCGTGCTTTCCCGCGTGACGGGAAGCCGTAAAAGCACGGGATCAGCATCTCTTCCGTGGTTCAAAAGGAAAAGGAGGGGGACGACGCCACTGTCATCTTCATCACTCACGAAGCCCATGAGCAGGATATGCAGAAAGCTCTGAAGGAAATCCGGGAGTTTGACGTGGTGGGCGAAGGCGGCGGACTCATACGGGTGGAGAACTGAAAAATTAAATAAACAGAAAAGAGAGCGGTTCGCTCTTTTTTAGTTGGGATTATCTTGGCTGCAGCCCGGATGCGGGCAGCCTTTTCCCAATTATAAAAAGAAAAAGAAGGATTGATAAAGCGAATGTGTTCGGATATGTTGAGATTTCTCAATGTCTTTTACGCTTCCCCGTGAATTTTCTGGCTGCCATCCGGTACAGCTCCACGGCAACAACTATTTATTTAAAAGATCAGCTTTTTTCTTTGTCAATAGACGCTTCCCCTTTGCAGGCTGATTTCATCGCTGTCGGAAGGAAGAAGAGGGTGTCTTCGGGCGTGGCGGCATATTCGGTTTTTTGGGCGGCGGCCAGTTCCCCGGCTTTTCCGCAGAGATAGGCGCCCCCGTAAGCGGCTTCCAGGGGAGAAAAACCCTGGGCGAGAAGCGCGCCGACAAAGCCCGTGAGCACGTCTCCCGAACCGCCCTTGGCCATGCCGGGAGAGCCGGCGGTGACGATATAGTCCTGCTCCCCGTCGCTCACCAGGGTGGAGGATCCTTTTAATAACACCACGATGGCATGCCGCTTGGCGAATGCCCGGGCATGCTCCAGGGGCGACTGTGTAATCTCCCGGACGGACAAGCCGGTAAGCCGGGAAAATTCCCCCGGGTGCGGGGTGATGACCGTATTTTTTCCGAAGGCAAAGGGCGCGCCGCAGAGAAGGTTGAGGGCGTCCGCGTCCAAAACCTTGGGGGTATCGAGAGAGGCCAAATAGGCGGCCGCAGCCCGGGTATCCTCGTTTTGCCCCAGTCCCGGCCCGGCGGCAAGGGCGGTGTAGCCCGTGAGGAGAGCGGGATCAAAGGACCCGATGTGATCTTCCCGGGAGAGGCGATAGCAAAGGGCGGAGGGAACGGCCGTCTGGGCGGCGTCGCACACCGCTCCCACGCCGAACAGCCAGGTGATGCCCGCACCACCCGCAAGGGCGGCTTTGAGAGACAGGATGGCCGCGCCCGCCATGCCGTCTGAGCCCGCGAATATGGCCAGCTTCCCGTAGTTTCCCTTATGGGAGTCGGGATTCCGATCAGGAAGGCGGTAGGCGTTCACATGATGCAGGGAGGTTGTGACGGGAATATCCCGGGCGGGGGCGATGGGCGCCACAATCAGCTCTCCGGTATGTGCTCTTCCCGGGTAGAGGAGATGCCCGGGTTTTGGGGCGGTGAAGGTGACAGTATAATCCGCCGCCACGGCGCACTCGGCGGCGCCCGTATCGGCGAACACCCCGGAAGGGATGTCTACGGACACGACGCAGGTCTTTTTGGAGTTGATTTTTTCGATGATGCGCCGGTAAAGCCCCGAGGGAGCCCTGTGAAGGCCGATGCCGAAAAGAGCGTCGATCACCACCGGGCATTCCCGGTCAAAAAAACTGTCGAGATTCTCTTCGGTGAGGGTGGTGATACGGCCTGCGGCCTGGAAATAAGCCCGGTTTTTCGCTCCATCCTCCGTTTTGGAAGGCTCCGTTTCTCCTACAAACACTTGGTACCCCGCGGTTTCCAGGATGCGGGCGGCCGCATATCCGTCTCCGCCGTTGTTGCCTGTTCCGCAAACGCAGAGCACGGTGCAGGGGAGAAAACAGCTTTTTTATAAGGCTGCATACGGAAAAAGCGGCCTGCTCCATCAGCAGGATGCCCGGTATGTGCAGTTCATCCATCAAATACCGGTCGATCGCGGCAGAATCCGCGGCGGAAAATACGTTACGCATAAAGTTCGCTCCTCTCCGTATTATTATAATTCAATTCGACAAAAACACCAATCATTTGTTTTGCTCAAATCAAATCTGTTTAATATATCTAAAAGCATGATTGTATAATAGGGGTGTATAATGTGTTCATCAAGGGTTTTCGGCGCTAATTTGCACAGTTACAGGCTCAGGTTTGGCTTCACGCAACGAGAGGTGGCCGCGGCGGTGGAAGTCCGCCAGCAGACTGTGGCGGCCTGGGAGGCAAGCAGGTCCACGCCGCCCCCGAACGTGATATGCGCCCTGGCGGAATTTTTTAACATCACCACCGACGAGCTGCTCCTGAGCCCTTCGGCACACCTGGCGGACGCCAAGGTACAAATGCAAGTACCCGTCGTGTCTTCCGTCATACCCGGTCAGCCTTACTATCTGGAAAAGGACGTGCTGTCCTACGAATGTGTCACCGGGAATAAAAAGAGTAATTTGGTTTTTGTTAAAATGCCCGACGACAGTATGCATCCCATGTTCTTTCAGGAGGATTTTCTCCTGGTGGATGCCGCCAGCCAGGTAAAAAACCAGGAAATCGGCTTATATTATTCCGACAAATCCGGCATACTCGTGAGAAGAAAGGTGCTGGAAGGGGGCACTACCGTGCTTTTACCCCTGTCTTCCAAGTATTCCATCGAATTTATGGCCCAAGGCAGCAAAGAGATCGCCGAAATCGGCCGGGTCGTTAAAATGAGAAGAGACTGCTGAAAGAAGCCTATATTTTTAAACTTTTTATTTTAAAGATAACTTTTTTTGGAAAAATGAAATTTTTCTATTGAAAAATTTCATTTTTTTGTTATAATAACTCAGTAAACTTAGAAACTGAAAGAGGCTTGAAGGTGCGCGGGGCTGTTGCTCGTTCAAATAAAAGACTTCCTTCGCACATGGCTTGTAAAAATTGTTGACCAATATCAAGTGATATTTAAATTTATTTTAACCTGGGAGGAATTTGTGTATGACCTATGTGGAACGGGTTTATGAAGGCGTAAAAGCCAAAAACCCAAATGAAAAAGAGTTTTTGCAGGCCGTCAAAGAAGTCCTGGACTCGCTGGCTCCGGTTTTTGAAAAAAAGCCTCAGTACGAAGCGGCGGGAATACTGGAAAGGCTTGTGGAACCGGACAGGCAGATCCTGTTCAGAGTGCCCTGGGTGGACGATCAGGGCAAGGTTCAGGTAAACAGGGGCATGCGCGTGCAGTTCAACAACTCGGTCGGTCCCTACAAGGGCGGGCTCCGGCTGCACCCTTCCGTCAACTTAAGCATCATCAAATTCCTGGGTTTCGAGCAGATATTCAAAAACTCCCTTACCGGCCTTCCCATCGGCGGCGCAAAGGGCGGCTCGGACTTTGACCCCAAGGGCAAGAGCGACATGGAAGTCATGCGCTTCTGCCAGAGCTTTATGAGCGAACTGTATAAGTACATCGATGCGGACGTGGACGTTCCCGCCGGTGACATCGGCGTGGGCGCGCGGGAAATCGGCTATCTGTTCGGGGAATATAAAAAGCTCACCAACCTGTTCCACGGCGTGCTCACGGGCAAGGGACTCCCGTACGGCGGCTCTCTCACGAGAACCGAAGCCACGGGCTACGGCCTGGTATACCTGGTAAACGAGATGGTCTCGGATGCAGGGAAGTCGTTAAAGGATGCCACCGTCGTCGTTTCCGGCTCGGGCAACGTGGCTATCTATGCCGTCGAAAAGGCTCAGCAGTATGGAGCCAAGGTGGTGGCTATGTCCGACTCCAACGGTTATGTGTATGACAAAAATGGAATCAAACTGGACGTGGTGAAGGATATCAAGGAAGTGAAACGGGGCAGGATCAAGGAATACGCGGAGCGGGTCAGCGGCGCCGAGTATCACGAAGGCTGCGCGGGCATCTGGACGATCCCCTGCGACATCGCCCTTCCCTGCGCCACCCAGAACGAGCTGGACGAAGCCTCCGCTAAAACTCTGGTCAAGAACGGCTGCTACGCCGTGGGCGAAGGCGCCAACATGCCCACCACCATAGAGGGCACGAAGGTGTTCCAGGAGAACGGCGTGTCCTTTGCGCCCGGCAAGGCCTCGAACGCGGGCGGCGTGTCCGTCTCGGCGCTGGAAATGTCCCAGAACAGCATGCGGATGTCCTGGACTTTTGCCGAAGTGGACGAAAAACTCCACGGCATCATGAAGAACATCTACCGCAGCTGCAGAGATGCGGCCAAGGAATACGGCTATGAGGGCAACCTGGTGGTAGGCGCCAACATCGCCGGGTTTGAAAAAGTGGCCAAGTCCATGATGGCTCACGGTATTGTGTGATCGAAACGCGGCAAAGAGGGCATGCAAAGCATGTCCTCTTCTTTATATGGGGGAAATATGAGACTGTTTATCGCCGTTTCCCTGACGGAAAGGGAAAAAGAAGAAATTGAAGCGTGCGCCAAGGCGCTTGCAAAAGAACTGGAGCGGGGAGGATGATCCAAAAGGAGCTCTATCACATCACCCTGGCTTTTATTGGAGAGGCGACGGCGGCGGAGTGCGGGGTCATCAGGATATGCTTCGAAATTTTTCTTTCCGAAATTTCGCCTGCGGTTTTCCGGCTGCGGATCTTTTGCCGCCCGGGAGGGGAAGACTTTGTTTATAAAGGCGGAGGAAGACGAGGCTCTTCAAAAGCTGGGGAAGGAGCTGCGGGAAAAGCTCAGGGGGGCGGGCGTGAAATTTGACGAAAAGCCCCTGCGGCCCCACATCACGCTGGCGCGGGGTGCGCAAATAAAGCCGGGGAGCGGGTTTTGAAGGAACGGATCAGCCTTGCGGCGGAGGTTTCGGAGGTGGCGCTTTCCGCTCAGACACGACCCGGGGCAGACTGGCCTATACAAATATTTTTTCTGCGCATGGTGACAGTTGACAAATCTAATTTAGCGTGATAGTATAGTAGCATACTAAATCGGAGATGAAGATGAACAAATACAACAAGAATATACCAGACGGCACCGGGATGTGCTGTACGGCGAAGTGAAGCTCTATGACGACACGGTCGCCACGCTCCGTTCCATCTATGAGAGCGACGGATATGCGGGCATTACTGACCCCACAATCGAATATTACGATACCTTTGATTATGAAAGCCAGTCCATGCGACAGGAGGAAATGTTTAAATTGACGGACACCAGCGGCCGCCTCGTTGTCTTGCGGCCGGACAGCACCACGCCCACGGCGCGTGCTGGCAACCAAGCTGAAAAACGCCTCTTATCCTCAAAAGCTTTATTATAACCAGAATGTTTTCCGCATCAACCAGGGCTATTCGGGCATGCGGAGCGAAGTGCTGCAAAGCGGCGTGGAGCTCACGGGGGTTTTGGGGCTGAACGCCGATCTTTGCTGCCTCAACACGGCGATCAAGGCTCTTTCTTCCCTGGGGTTGGACTTTAAAATCGAAATCGGTCACAGCGCCTTTCGGATGCCCTCATCGGCGAGCTTTGCCTGGACAAAGAGGAGAAGCTCCTGGTTAAGGAATATGTGAACCCGAAAAATCCCGCGCTTTTAAACTTTCTGGAAAAGAAAGCGGACCTCTCCAAGATCAGGCAGCTCACCAGGCTGTACGGGGAAGAAGAGGTTTTAAAAAGTGCGAAGAAGCTGGCCGGCGGGAACGCTCAGGCCGCGGACGCCCTTTCCTATGTGGAAAAGATTTATAGCATCATGAAAAATTCCGGCTATGCGAACAACGTGCTCATCGACATGGGGATGGCCAACGCCATGGATTATTACACGGGCGTGGTGTTCAAGGGGTATATCAACGGGGCGGGAGAGGCGGTCCTTCTGGGCGGCCGGTACGACAATCTGGTGAAGCTCTTTGACCACGACATCCCGGCGGTGGGGTTTGCCATCAACGTCTGCCTGGTGGTGGACGCCATCAAGAAGAAGCGGGGCTGCGAAGATGCGTGCCAAAAAATAGAGCGCCTCATCCGCTTTGCCCCCGAGGACATCTTCCTGGCCGACGCCCTTCAAAAGGAATACGAAAGCAGGGGCATTCCTTCCATGCTCTCCTGCTATCAGGATAAAGAGGAATCGCTGGAATACGCCCGGCGCATTTTGGCGAAGGAAATCGCCTGCGTGAGTAAAGCGGGTGTCGAAATTGAGAAGGTGGAGGGATGACCATGCTCCGGATTGCGCTCACCAAAGGAAGAATTGAAAAACAGGCCGTCGATCTCTTAAGAAGGGCGGGCTATGACTGCGAAGAACTGGAAAACAAAGGTCGGAAGCTCCTCCTTACCCTGACCGGCTCGGACATCGAGGTGGTGCTGGTGAAGTCCGCCGACGTGCTCACTTATGTGGAGCATGGGGTGTGCGACCTGGGAATCGTGGGGGAGGACACCATCGCCGAATACGGCGGAGCTTTTTATGAGATACTGGACCTGGGGTTCGGCAAATGCCGGTTTGCCCTGGCCGGCCCGGCGGGCAGGGATTTTTACGACGGGTATTCCCATAAAGTCATCGCCACCAAGTACCCGAACGTGGCCAAGAATTACTTTAACACCAAAGGGCTGGACGTGGAAATCGTGAAAATAGAAGGCTCGGTGGAACTGGCGCCCATCCTCGGACTTTCGGACGCCATTGTGGACATTGTGGAGACGGGCGCGACTCTGAAAGAGAACGGCCTTCAGGTTTATGAGGACATATCGGACATCTCCGCGCGGCTTATCGTAAACGTGGCCTCCGTCAAGCTCAAGCGCAAGTCCATCAACGAATTTGTGGACGCCCTGATGGCGGCCCTCGACAAGGAAGGAAAGGGAAAATGAAAATCTATACCTATGGCGAACGGCAGCAAATGCTGAACGTCCTTCAGGAACGAAACGAGAGCATCTCGGGCGAAACGCTGGAAAAAGTGGCGGCCATATTGGAAGATGTGAAAAAAGACGGAGATATGGCTTTAAGGAAGTATTCAAGGCTCTTTGACCGTGTGGATATAGAAGAGTTTTTAATTTCCGAAGAAGAGAAAGCTGAGATCGTGAAAAGGGTGGAGCCAAGCCTCAAAAAGGCCATCGATGAGGCGGCCGGCAATATCCGGCGTTTCCACGAGCGGCAGAAGCAGTATTCCCGGATGGATGATTCGGCTTCCAACCGGGGCATCATGGGCCAGCGGGTTCTTCCCTTAAAGAAGGTGGGGCTGTATGTGCCGGGAGGCACGGCGGCCTATCCCTCTTCCGTGCTTATGAGCGCCATACCCGCAAAGGTGGCGGGGGTGGGGGAGATCGTTCGCGGTACGCCGCCCAAATCAAAAGACAAACTAAACCCCGCCGTCTTTTATGCGGCGGAAGTGGCGGGCGTGAAGAAGATATACGGCGTGGGCGGCGCGCAGGCGATTGCCGCCCTTGCTTACGGCACCAAGAGTATCCCCCGGGTGGATAAGATCGTGGGCCCGGGCAATATCTATGTATCCGCGGCCAAGCGGCTGGTGTATGGCAGGGTAGACATCGACATGATCGCCGGGCCGAGCGAAATCCTCATCATTGCGGATGAGACGGCCAATCCCCGCTTTGTGGCGGCGGACCTCCTGTCTCAGGCGGAGCACGACCTCGTGGCCGCCTCCATTCTGGTGACGACGGACGCCTCCCTGCCTGAAAAAGTGCTGGCGGAGATCGAGAGGCAGTTAAAAACCCTCGGGCGTTCGGAGATCATACGGGAATCCTTCCAAAACTTCGGTTCCATCGTGCTCTCGGGCAGCCTGGATGAAGCGGTTTCCTTGTCCAACGAGGTGGCCCCCGAGCACCTGGAGCTGTGCGTGGCATCCCCCTTTGAGCTGCTGAAAAAGGTGGAGAACGCCGGCTCGGTGTTCCTTGGGCATTATACCCCCCGAGCCGCTGGGAGACTATTTTGCCGGGCCCAACCATGTGCTCCCCACCAACGGCACGGCCCGGTTTGGCCCGCCCTTATCGGTGGACAGTTTTGTCAAGAAATCCTCTTTCCTGTTTTATTCGAGGGAAGAGCTGCAAGAGGTGGCGGATGAGGTGGAGATTTTCGCCGAGTCCGAGGAACTCACCGCCCACGCCAACGCCATCAAAGTGAGAAGGTAGCATGAACAGATATATACCCGAAAAAATACAGAAATTAAATGAATATAAGGTGTTTAAAGACGAATCCCTCCTGGTGATGGACGCCAACGAATCTCCTTCCTGCCGGACGGGGAGATTTTGGAGGAGTTTTCGAAGGCCGCCTGCCGCCTCGATTACAACAGGTATCCCGACTCCACGGCCGCGAAGCTGGTGGAAGCGTTTTCAAAGGCCTACGGCGTTCCAAAAGAGTGCGTGGCGGCTGGGAATGGATCGGACGAACTCATTTCCCTGCTCATTTCTCTTTTGGAGCCGGAGACGGGTGGTGGTGGCCACTCCGGATTTTTCCATGTACCAGTTTTATACCGAGCTCCACGGAGCCAAGGCGGAAGTCTATAGCAAGACGGAAGATTTCAAAGTGACTTCGACGATTTAATCGCCCTCTGCCGGCAGCCGGACGTGAAACTGTTGATCTCTCCAACCCCTGCAACCCCACGGGCGTACTGTATCCAAAAGCGGATGTGGAGCGGCTGGCAAAGGAGCTGCCCATTCTGGTGGCGGTGGACGAGGCGTATATGCTATGGAATTTGCGGACGAGACCCAGCAGATGCTGACGGACGTGGAAAATATGATAATCTGTGGTGTTGAAGACCCTTTCCAAAGCTTACGGGCTAGCCTCCTCCGCCTGGGGTTCGGGGTCGCCAACCGGGAGCTTACAAAGGCGCTTTTAAAAGTGAAGTCGGTCTACAATGTGAACGGCCTTTCTCAGGAGCTGGGGCGGATCATGCTCGGCCATACCGATCGGATGAAGGAAAACGTCCGGCGCTTAAAAGAGCAGCGGAAAAAGCTGTATGGGGCGCTTTTAAAAGCCTGCGCGGCATCCGATCAAAGTGTACGACACCAGCACAAATTTCGTGCTGATTCGCGCGGAGGGTTCCGCGAAAAAAATACTGGATGAACTGCTGGAAAAAAATTAAAATCCGTATGCTGGAGGGGAAGTATCTTCGGATTACGGCGGGCACGGAAGAAGAAAACGCCCGGTTTATAAAAGAATTTGAAAGCATTTTAAAGACCTTATAATGGAGGGAATTATGCGCGCTGCAAAAACTGTCAGAACTACTCAAGGAAATGAACATCGAGATGAGCCTGAGCTGGACGCCGCCTCCCCGGATTTTTCGGGAAAAGCGGAATCGGGTTCTTTGACCACATGCTGAACTCCTTTTGTGTGCACGGCGGATTTCGGATCGAAGCCGGCATTGAAGGAGACACCTATGTGGACGATCACCACACCATTGAAGACGTGGGCATCGTGATCGGCCAGCTCTTTTCCCAGATCCTCGGGAACAAGGGGGGCATCAACCGGTTTGGCCAGAGCCTTCTGCCCATGGACGAGGCTCTCGTGCTGGCGGCCGCGGATATTTCCGGCCGGCCTTACCTGGTGTACGATCTTCCTGTGGTGACGCCCATGACGGGACAGTATTCCAATCAGATGACGGAGGAGTTTTTCCGGGCCCTGGCTTTTAACGCAGGCGTGACCCTCCACGTGAAATGCATGTACGGGCAGAACGACCACCACAAAATAGAAGCCGCCTATAAGGCCGTGGCAAGGGCGTTGAGCTCTGCCGCGGGTGTGCGGGCGGGCGGGGTGCTGTCCGCCAAGGGTGTGCTTTAATGCCGAAAAGAATCGGAATCATCGACTATGGCATGGGCAACCTCCACAGCATTTCCAACGCCCTTGCCTATATCGGCCTGCCCGCCTTTATTTCGGGGGAGGAAAAGGAGCTGGCCTTGGCGGACGCCCTCATCCTTCCCGGCGTGGGGGCGTTTCCGGACGCCATGCAAGCCCTTTTTGAACAAAGGCTTGTAGAATTCATCCAGACATCCGTACAAGACAAGCCTCTTCTTGGGATTTGCCTCGGCATGCAGCTTTTATTTGAAAAAGGCTATGAAGGGCGTATCTGCGGCGGTTTGAGCTTAATCGAGGGGGAAGTGGTGAGGCTTTCGGCTTACGAGCGCTCAAGAGCTTACAAAGTGCCCCACATGGGATGGAACAAGCTCGTTTTAAAAGACCCGTCGAATCCCCTGATGCGGGGCATTGGGGATGCGCCTTACGTCTACTACGTCCACTCCTACAAAGGGGTATGCAAAAACAGTGAAGACCTGGCGGCTTATTCGGAATACGGCGAAGAGGTGGCGGGCGTCGTTTCAAGAGGGAACGCATACGGTACCCAGTTCCATCCCGAAAAGAGCGAAAACGTGGGGCTTCAGATTTTGAGGAATTTCGGAGGGCTTTTCTGATGCTCATTCTGCCCGCAATCGATATTTTAGACGGCAGTTGTGTGCGCCTTCAAAAGGGAGACTACGCGTCGGCGGGTAAGGTGGCGGAAGACCCTTTTATAACCATCCGGGCCTTTGACGCCGCCCGCCCCGGCTTCATCCACATCGTGGATTTGAACGGCGCGAAAGAGGGGAAGCCGGTGAACCACGCCCTGATTTTCGAGCTCATCCAGGAATCGGCCACGCCCGTGGAAGTGGGGGGCGGCATACGGGATATGGCGGCGGCGTCCCTGTATATTGAAAAAGGCGCCGGACGGGTGATCCTCGGTTCGGCGGCGCTTAAAAATCCGGAGTTTTTACGCCTTGCCATCCGGGATTTCGGAGAGAAGGTCGCCGTGGGGATCGACGCCAAGGGCGGCAAGGTGCGGGTGTCCGGCTGGCTGGAACATTCGGAGACGGACTATCTGGACTTTGCCCGGCGGGTGGCGGATATGGGCGCGGATAACATCATCTTTACGGACATTGAGAAGGACGGTATGCTCTTGGGCATCGACGCGGGTCAATATAAAGAGCTTGCCCGGGCGGTTCCCGTTAAAATCACGGCCAGCGGCGGCATAAAGGACATTGAGGACATTAAAAACCTGGCCGCGTCGGGCATATACGGGGCGATCTGCGGAAAGGCGCTTTACGCGGGGACGCTCTCCCTTACACAAGCGATTGAGGAGGCTGCGACATGATCACAAAGAGAATCATTCCCTGCCTGGACGTGAAGAACGGCCGGGTGGTGAAAGGAACGAAATTTATCAATCTTGATAGGACGCAGGCGACCCGGTGGAGATCGCCAAGTATTACAACACCCAGGGTGCGGATGAGATCGTCTTTCTCGACATCACCGCTTCCCATGAAAAGCGGGACATCATCCTGGACGTGGTGGAGAGGACCGCAAGGGAAGTGTTCATGCCTCTCACAGTGGGGGCGGGGTACGGACGGCGGAGGACTTTAAGAACATCCTCCGGGCGGGGGCGGACAAGGTTTCTGTGAACTCCGCCGCGGTTTTGAACAAGAGCTCGATCACCGAAGCCGCGGATAGGTTCCGGCTCCCAGTGCGTGGTGCTGGTCATCGACGCCAAACGGATGGAAGACGGGACGTTTCATGTGTTCATTAACGGCGGGAGGAAGGACACGGGGCTGGACGCGGTCGAATGGGCGAAAGAAGGGGAAAAGCTGGGAGCGGGGAGATCCTCTTAACCTCCATGGACGCCGACGGCACCAAGAACGGCTACGACATCCCCCGACCGAGCTCATATCAAAAAGCGTGGACATCCCTGTGATCGCCTCGGGCGGCTGCGGAACGCTGGAACACTTCTACGAGGTGTTCCAAAAGACGCAGGCTTCCGCCGCGCTTGCGGCCACGCTTTTCCATTATCGGGAGCTGGGCATACCCGAAGTGAAAAAATATCTGAAAGACAGGGGCTTCCCATACGGCTATGAGAACGAGTAAGGATTTGAGCGATCTTTTTAAAAAAGGGTCCTTATTCCCGCCATCGTGCAGGACGAGGAGGGAGGGTGTCATGCTGGCGTATATGAATGAGGAATCTCTGGAGAAGACCCTGGAAACAGGCTATACCTGGTTTTTCAGCCGTTCCCGAAACAAACTCTGGAATAAAGGGGAAACCTCGGGCCACACCCAGCTTGTCCGAAGCGTTTATTACGATTGTGATGAGGACACGCTGCTTCTCCGAGTCGCGCAAAAAGGCGTGCCGCCTGCCACACGGGGAATATTCCTGCTTTTTCAATCTGCTCTATGAGAAGGAGGACTGAAGCATATGGATAACGCGCTGGAAAAGCTCTACCAAGTGGTGCTTGCCCGAAAAGGCGAAAAACATGGAAGGCTCGTACACCTGCTATTTGTTTCAGCAGGGTCTCGATAAAATATTAAAAAGCTGGGTGAAGAGTCGGCGGAGACCATCATTGCGTCCAAGAACGGCGATCAGGCCGCGCTCATAGGGGAAATATGCGACCTGCTGTACCATCTCACCGTGCTCATGGCGGAAAAAGGCGTGGAGCTGGAAGACGTGTTCTTAGAGCTCGACCGGCGCGCGGAGAAGGTGGGCAATCTAAAACAGATGAAAAGCGTTGACAAAGAGAGCTGAATCAAGTACCATCACTTTGGGTTTACAAGTGCCGCAATCAGAATTCCCAAAAAAGTGCCTGCAAACATGCCGATGACAAAATAGAGTAGACTGCTCATGGATTTACCCTCCTCAGCGTTTGTTTTACACTATTCCGCCTTTTTTGAATCGGTGAATGTTTCGGCGCTTTATTTGACTGCCGAAAAGTGGTATAATAGACATAGTCAGCGCGGCAGCAGCCAAACCGCCCTTGGCGGCAACGGCGGCGCGCAAGCCCAAGAGGGCCTGTCCTTTTGGCATTAGATCATCAGATAACGAGGTGTCGCTCTTGAACAGCATGACTGGTTTTGGAAGAGGACAAAGCGAAGACGGGCTTTATTCCTTTACCGTGGAAATAAAAAGCGTCAACCATCGGTATCTGGATTTCAATATCCGGACGCCCCGGTTTCTCATCTACCTGGAAGACTATATCAGGAATGAAGTGAAGAAATCTCTGACCCGGGGACGGGTGGACATATTTGTGAACTATGCCGAGCGGGCGGGGAAAAAAGGTAGCCTCAGCGTGAGCGTTGAGACCGCCAAAGCCTATCTGCAGGCCGCCTCCAAAATACGCGCGGAAATCAAAGTAAAAAACGACATCACCCTTTCCAACCTCATGCGCATGGAAGGCGTGCTGTCCTTTGAAGAAGAGGAAGAAGACGGTGAAAAGCTGAAGGCCATACTGGAAAAAGCCCTTCAGGATGCTCTTTTATCCATTACCCTTGCTAGAAAGTCGGAAGGCAAGAGGATTGCGGAAGACCTCCTCCAAAGAAAAGAGGAGCTTGGTTCTCTCCTGGCGGGCATCGAGGAGCGGGAGCCCCTGGTGGTGGAAGAGTATCGGGAAAAGCTCCGGCAGAAGGTGGAAGAGTATCTCGGCTCTCAAGGTCTTGCAGACGAGAACCGGTTTAACGCGGAAATACTCTATTTTACCGACAAGGCCAGCATTACCGAAGAAATCGTACGCATCAAGAGCCACTTAAAAGAGCTTCAGGAGCTCCTTTTAAAAGACGAGGCCACAGGCCGCGCGTTGGATTTTTTGGTGCAGGAGCTCAACCGGGAGTTCAATACCATCGGCTCAAAATGCTCGGACATCGCCATCACCAAGGCAGTTCTGGCGGCAAAGGCGGGGATTGAAAAAATCCGGGAGCAGGTACAGAATATCGAATAGGCGGTTAGAAGTGTTATGATGTTAAACATTGGTTTTGGAAATATCGTGTCTTCGGAGAAAATCATCGCCATCGTCACGCCCGAGTCCGCCCCCATCCGGCGTATCGTGCAGGATGCCAAGGCGAGCGGCGCGCTGATCGATGCCACCTGCGGCCGAAAGACCCGGGCGGTCATCATCACGGACGGGGATCATATCATACTGTCCGCCATACAGCCCGAGACCATCGCCAACCGTTTTGCTTTAAAGGAAAACGCGGCCGGAGGGGAAGAGTAAGGAAAGGGTGGAAATCTTGAAAGAAGGAAAGCTCTTTGTCATATCCGGCCCTTCGGGAACGGGTAAAGGCACAATCATCAGTAAAGTATTGCAGGCGGATCAGGATATCTGCCTCAGCATCTCCTGCACCACCCGGTCCCCCCGGACAGGAGAAAGGGACGGCGTGCATTATTTTTTCAAAACCCGTGAAGAGTTTGAAAGGATGATTGAAAAGGGCGAATTTTTGGAGTACGCCCAGGTCTTTGGGAATTATTACGGCACGCCCCTTTTCTACGTGAATGAAAAGCGGGCGGCGGGGATGAACGTGCTTCTTGAGATCGACGTGCAGGGCGCCATGAAAGTAAAGGAAAAAATGGCGGACGCCGTGCTCATATTCATCGCTCCGCCCAGCCTCGAAGTGCTGGAGCACCGGCTGCGTTTACGAAACACCGAGACGGAAGAGCAGATCGCCAAACGCTCGGAAGGGGCGAGGCGGGAACTCGCCTTTAAAGATAGATATGATTTCGTGGTGGTCAACGACGACCTTGACACCGCGGTGCAAGACGTGTTAAATATCATTAATGAACGGGAGTGAACAGATTTATGATACAGCCGGATTTGGATACCATATTAAAAAAAGTGGATTGCAGGTACACGCTGGTGATGGAAGTGGCCAAACGCGCCCGCCAGATCGTGGACGGTTCGGAGCCGCTCACGGATAAGCCCGAGAGCAATCCGGTCTCTCAGGCGGTGGTAGAAGTCTATACGGACAAAATCACCTATATCAGAAAAGACGATGAAAAATAAAAACATTGTGATCGGCGTCACGGGCGGGATCGCGGCCTATAAAGCGGCTGCGCTGGTGAGCATGCTGAAAAAAGCGGGGGCAAAGGTGCACGTGTGCATGACAAAAGCGCATGTGAGTTTGTCGCGCCTCTCACTTTTGAAACGCTCTCAAACAATAAGGTGATTACCGATCTGTTTCAGCGGGAAACGCCTTACGAGGTGGAGCACGTGGCGCTGGCCAAGCTGGCGGACGTGCTGGTGATCGCGCCCGCCACGGCCAATATCATCGGAAAAGCGGCGTCGGGCATTGCGGACGACTTTCTTTCCACCCTCATCCTCGCAACCGACAGTAAAAAAGTGGTTTTCGCGCCGGCCATGAACACCAATATGCTGAACCACCCCGCCGTGCGGAAGAATATACAGACCCTCATGGACTGGGGATACCGCTTCATTTCCTCCGAAGCCGGGCTTCTTGCCTGCGGAGACGTGGGAGACGGCCGCATGGCCGAGCCCGAGCATATCGCCGCCTGGCTGGAAGGCGCGCTCAGCGAACGGGAAAAAGACCTGGCGGGCAAAAAGTTCCTCGTCACCGCCGGCCC
Source organism: Christensenellaceae bacterium (assembly GCA_040766545.1). Classification (GTDB taxonomy): domain Bacteria; phylum Bacillota; class Clostridia; order Christensenellales; family Christensenellaceae; genus QANA01. The sequence continues at coordinate 43,957 of JAXGQH010000003.1, read as the reverse complement.
CACCCGGGAGAAGATTGACGACGTGCGCTACATCACCAACCGCTCCACGGGCAAAATGGGCTACCAGATCGCCCTTGCCGCCGCCCGGCGGGGAGCCGAAGTCACTCTTGTGAGCGGCTCGGATACGGAGATATATGAGCCGGGCGTCCGCCTCATCAAAACGGTGAGCGCGGAAGAGATGTATCAGGCTTGCATGAGCTGTTTTGACGGCGCCGACGTGGTCGTGAAAGCGGCCGCCGTGGCCGATTATACACCCAGGCAGTATGTGCCCGGCAAAATTAAAAAGTCCGGAGATATGGCGCTGGAACTGGTGCGCACCAAAGACATTTTAAAAGAGATGGGCGCACGGAAGAAAAATCAGATACTGGTGGGCTTTGCCGCCGAGGCGGAAGAGCTGGAAAAGCACGCCACCGCCAAACTCGCCGCCAAGAATCTGGATATCATCGCTGCAAACGACATCTCCAGAAGCGACATCGGCTTTGGCTCGGATGAGAACCTGGTGACGCTCTACTTTAAGGAGGGCGGCAAAAAAGTACTCACAAAGGCGGATAAGCTGACCATCGCCCACGAGCTGCTGGATGAAGTGCAAAAACTGCTGAAATAATTGAAACCGGCAAAAAGCAAAGCGTACGCTTTGCTTTTTTAATGAGCCTCCGTATGCTATAATATTCAATATGGAAAACCGTTTTGCCGAGGTGATCGTAGACGTTGCCCACAGCAGCGTGGACAAGATATTTGATTACCGCCTGCCGCCCGGGCTTGCGCCCGTGGTGGGCGGCCGGGTTTCGGTACCCTTTGGCAATACAAAATCTGAAGCAATCCTGCTGCGGGTGAAGCAAAACGGACGTGCCCGCTGAAAAGCTGAAAGACGTTTTAAAAGTGATCGACGACGTGCCCGTGGTGAACGCCGAACAGCTCAGGCTGGCGGAATACATGTGCGTCAAATATAAACCACCATGGCTTTTGCCCTGCGGCTCATGTATCCCGCTTCCATGCGGGGCGGAAGAGTGGGACAGAAGTCCCTCCGGTATGTGAAGCTCCGGGGAGGGAACGGACGCTGCCGCGCTCAAACAGGCTCTGCTGGCACGAAGGAAGGGCTGGTTCGGGCAAAAACAGGCTGGCCGTTATCGAGGCGCTGGAAAACGACCCGAAAGGTGTGGCCGCCTCTCTTCTTGACCCGGCTTCCGTGAAATTCCTGGAAAAAAACGGATACGCGGAGGCTTTACCCGGCGGCAGTACCGCACGCCCTATAAAGACCCGGAGCCCGGAAAAGAAGGATTTTGAGCTGAATGATGACCAGAAAAACGCGGTCAAGGTCTTTCGGCTCCCCCATCGCGGCAGGCAGGAAGGACACTTTTCTTCTCCACGGGGTGACGGGGAGCGGTAAGACGGCGGTATACATCGAAGCCGTGCGTTTTGCACTGGAGCAAGGGAAAAGCGCCATTGTGCTGGTGCCTGAAATCTCCCTCACGCCCCAGATGATGGGGGAGTTCGCGGTTCACTTGGAGAAAAAGGTGGCGGTGTTCCACAGCGCTCTCTTCGGCCGGGAGAGCGGTTTGACGAATGGAACCGGGTGCGGGAGCAGGAAGCGAAGATTGTGCTGGGCGCCCGATCGGCCGTGTTCATGCCCCCTGCAAAACATCGGTCTTATCGTGATCGACGAGGAACATTCCGAAAGCACGCTTCGGCGGAAAACCATCCGGCCTATCACGCTCAGGAGATCGCCAACATCCGGTGCCGCCTGTCGGAGCCGCTCTTCTTGCCAGCGCAACGCCCCTTATTGAGGACTACGCCAAAGCCGAGATGGGCATTTACAAGCTCCTCCGCCTGCCAAAGCGCATAGGTGACCTGCCTCTTCCCCGCATCCACATTGTGGATATGAAGCAGGAGTTCAAGTGCGGGAAACAGGAGTGCCGTGAGCGCTTCATTTGCCCGTTTAAAGGAGACGCTTTTTCGCCATGAGCAGGCTCTCATATTCCTCAACCGGCGGGGCTATTCCTCCAGCATTGTGTGCCCCATGTGCGGCCATGTGATGATGTGCTCCCACTGCGACGTGCCCGTGAAGTTCCATAAAGATAGGGACAAGTTGCTGTGCCACCACTGCGCCCGCCAGTTTGAGGTGCCTCCGCCTGCCCGGAATGCGGCAGCGCATTTTTGAAGTACGCCGGCACGGGCACGCAGAAGATATGCGAGGAGCTTCAGGAGCTGCTTCCCGCCGCCCGAATACTGCGGCTGGATATGGACGCAGTGGCCGGAAAAAAAGACGCCCATCAAAAGCTCTTCGATCAGTTTAAGAACGGGGAGGCGGACATTCTGGTGGGCACCCAGATGATCGCGAAAGGGCTTGATTTTCCGGGCGTGACCCTTTCCGCCATCCTTTCGGCGGATGCCACGCTGTATTTTGGAGACTATCGGCAGGAAGAAAACACATTTTCCATGATCGAGCAGGTAGGCGGGCGGTCGGGCCGGAAAAAGCAGGGGAGCGTAATTGTGCAGACCTACAACCCGGAGCACTACGCCATCCGCTTTGCGGCCGCCCATGACTACGAGGGCTTTTATAAAACTGAGATCGCTTACAGAAAAGCCACCTGGAAACCGCCTTTTTCCCGGATATTCCGGCTGCTGTTCATCCACGAAAACGAAGAGAAGGCGAGAACAGCCTGCGAACACGCGGAAAAAGACCTGAAAGCGTTACTAAAACCCTATCAATCTGATATACTTCTCTTTGTGGCCAAGGCCGCGCCTGTGTCCAAGCTGCAGGGGAAAATGCGCTATCATATTATAGTAAAGACCAGGGTCAACCGGACGACCGCCGCCGTGCGGGAAGCGGTGGCCAGGGTTTGGGAAGAATATAACAGAAAAATACTGGTCAGCATGGAAACCGATCCATACGACATCAACTGACAGGAGAAATATCCCATGGCAATCAGAGACATTGTGCAGGAACCAAACGAATTATTGAGAAAAACCTCAAAGCCGGTGCAGAAGATCACCACGCGCATACTGACTTTGCTCGACGATATGAAAGAGACGCTCTATCATGCGGAAGGCGTGGGTCTGGCCGCGCCCCAGGTGGGCGTGCTGCGCCGCGTGGTGGTGATCGACGTGGGGGAGGGGATCATCGAGCTCATCAACCCCGAAATCGTGGAAGAAAAAGAGGAGCAGACGGGGCCGGAAGGCTGCCTCTCCTGCGAGGGGGTGCGGGGCATGGTCACCCGGCCCAACTATGTGAAAGTGAAAGCCCTCGACCGGAACGGGGAAGAAAAGACATATGAGGGGACGGAGCTTTTAGCCCGGGCTTTTTGCCATGAGATCGACATTTGAACGGCAGGCTGTTTATCGACATCATGACCGAAGTGGTGAAGGATGAAGATGAAGAAGAGTGAGCTCAACATTCTGTCGGTGGGCACGCTCTCCGCCTTCGCCCTCCCTTCTCTTCGCATGCTTTGCCGGGAGGGGTATCCGGTGGCGGGCGTGATCACCCAGCCCGACCGCCCCGCCGGACGGGGACACAAGCTGATTTCCGCCCGTAAAAATCGAGGCGGAAACGGCTTGAGTGCCCGTCTGCCAGTTTGAAAAGTTCTCAAAAGAGGGCTGGAGCTGGCGGAGAGCCTTGCACCCAACCTGTTTGTTACCGCGGCCTTTGGTCAGATTCTCTCCAGCCGGGCGCTGGCCATACCCGAATTTGGCTGCATCAACGTTCACGCCTCTCTCCTCCCCAAGTACCGGGCGCCGCTCCCATTGAAACGGCCATCCTGAACGGGGAAGAGGAGACGGGGGTCACCACCATGTTCACCGTGCGCAAGCTGGACGCGGGGGATGTTTTAAGCAGGACAGGCTTCCCATTTCTCCCGAAGACACGGGGGGAAGCCTTCGGGAAAAGCTGGCCATCCTAGGCGCGGAAACGCTGAAGCGCACGCTGGAAAAGCTCCTTTTGGGGGAACTTCGGCGGACTCCCCAGGAAGAAGAGGAGGCCACATTCGCCCCTTCCTTCCCAAAGGGTTTCGGAAAAGTGGATTTCAGCCGCCCTTCCCGGGAGATTGTGAACTCGATCCGGGGCATCAACCCCGAGCCGGGAGCCTACGCGCTGTATAACGGCGAAAAACTGCTTTCGTGGCTGGCGGACATTGCCGATGCGCCCATGACCGCAAACTCCTGGGCAAATTTTCCGCCTCCCCGAGGCCGGGCTGGTCGTTTCTACTGCGGACGGGGCGGTGGACATCAAAGAGATGCAGTGCCCCGGCTCCAAACCCATGGGCGCGGCGGATTTTCTTCGGGGCCATAGGGATTTTTTCAAATGCGGAGCGTTTTTGAGTGAGGAGATAACATTGAACGTAAGAAGCGTGGCGCGCTGGAAAGTGCTGACGGAAGTGGAGGAGGGGGCGTTTTTAAACCTCTCCATTAAAAATAATCTCAGGGGTTTGGATGAACAGTCCAAACGCTTTTTGGCTGCCCTCGTCTATACCATTGGAAAATCAAATCCGCACGACTATGTGATCGACCACTTCACCCCCGGCAAGCGGATCCACCGCCTGGTGCGCAACATCCTGCGCCTCGGGGTCTGCCAACTCATGTTTTTGGAAAGCGTCCCTGAGAGCGCGGCGGTGAACGAGAGCGTCAAGCTTATGGCCGCGTCCAAAAAGCGGGAGCTCAAGGGTTTTGTGAACGCCGTCCTCCGAACCATCGCGGGCAATCTGGGAGACATTGCCTACCCCTCCCGGGAGGAGGAACCGGTTCGCTTTTTGTCCGTTTTGTGCAGTTATCCCGAGTGGATTGTGAAGATGTATGTTTTGGACTACGGCTTCGACTTTGCCTGGGAGATGCTGTCTTATAAAAAAACCTCAGGAGCACTGGCAGCGTGCGGGTGAACACCCTGAAGACGGATATGGAGACGCTGCTCCGTAAGCTTATCGGACGGGGCTATGAGACGGACAAAGCCCGCTACGACGAAAACTGCCTCTACATCAAAAACCTTTCCGCAGTGGACGAGCTGGACCTGTATCGGCAGGGGCTTTTGACCGTGCAGGGGGAGGCCTCCATGCTGGTGTGCCGCCTCGCGGGCCTGCGGGGCGGGGAGAAGGTGCTGGACGCCTGCGCTGCCCCCGGTGGCAAAACCGCCTGTCTGGCCTGCTTTTCTCCTTCTTATCTGGAAGCCTGGGACATACACGAGCACCGCCTGGAGCTCATGCGGCAGAACTTGCCCGCCTGGGCGTGCAAGCCGAAGTGCTGCTTCAGGACGCTTCTCTTCCGCTTCCCCGACCGCCGCCAAAACTTTGACGTGGTGCTGGTGGACGCGCCCTGCTCGGCCCTCGGGCTTTTGTACCGAAAGCCCGACCTCAAATATTCCAAGGAGCAGGCCGACTTGGCTGCGCTGGCGGAAATACAGAAAAAATCCTGCGGGCTGCGGCAGAATATGTCCGCCCGGGGGGCAGGCTCGTCTATTCCACCTGCACCATCGACCGGCGGGAGAACGACGAGGTGGTGGACCAGATCCTCCATGAGCGGGAAGATATGGTCGAGGGAGACGCCCGGGCTTTTCTTCCCGAAGCGCTCCTGGGAAGGGTCAAGGGCGGAAGGCTCCAGCTTTTTCCCCATATCGACGGCATCGACGGCTTTTTTATGGCCCTTTTGGAGAAAAAGCCATGAAAGAGAAGCTGCTTAATTATTCGGAGGCGGAGCTTTTGGAAAAGCTCTCCATACTGAACATCCCGCCCTTCCGCGCAAAGCAAATCTGGCGGTGGCTGTGGGCTTATCAGTCTTTTTCGGAGATGTCCAACCTGCCGAGAGCTTCGGGGAGCGCTGGCCGAAGGGTTTAATGAGGGCTTTTGGAAGAGGAGCGGGAGCTGGTGTCTAAAGACGGCACGAAAATACCTTCCGGCTCTTTGACGGCCATCTCATTGAAAGCGTCCTCATGAGTATGACTACGGAAAGACGGTGTGCATCTCCACCCAGGTGGGCTGCGCCATGGGCTGCGGATCATGTGTCCGGCCAAAACGGGTTTGAGCGGAATCTGGCGGTGCATGAGCTTCCGCCCAGATTCTCCACATAAACGCCAAAGAAGGACGGGGAGAAACATCACAAACGTGGTGCTCATGGGCACGGGCGAGCCGCTTTTAAACTATGAAAAACGTTTTGAAATCCATCCGGCTCCTCTCCTCGGAGGAAGGGCTCCATCTTCCCCCCCCCCCCCCGGAACATCTCCTTCACTCTGCGGCATCGTGCCGGGGATTGATCGGCTGGCCGAAGAGGGCCTGCCTCTGACCCTTTGCCTTTCCCTCCACAGTGCCATCGGGGAAAAGAGAAAGCGCATCATGCCCATCGAGCAAAAATATCCCTTAAGCGAAGCCATACCGGCCATGCGGCGCTATGGGGAGGCGACGGGCAGGCGGGTGATTTACGAATATGTGCTGATCGACGGGTTCAATATGGGCAAGGAAGACGTTACCGCTCTTCGGGAACTCACGGCGGGCTATCCCTGCCACATGAACCTGATCCCCTTAAACGATTTTGGCGGGTCGATGAAAGCGCCGGGCAGGGAGCAGATCGTGAAATTCGAGGCCGCGCTTCAAAAAGCGGGCGTTTCCGCCAGCCTTCGGCGCTCCCTCGGCCAGGACATCAACGGCGCCTGCGGGCAGCTGCGGGCGGTTGTTATGAAAGACGGCAGGTAAAAGATGGACATATACGGTGTAACCAGCAAGGGCAAAGTGCGGCGGGACAATCAGGACGCCATCTGCATCAAAGAGGCCGGGAGGGTGAAAGCCCTTTTGGTGGCGGACGGCATGGGCGGCCATCTGGCGGGAGACGTGGCCAGCAGGCGCACGGCGGATTTTTTCGCGGAGCTTTTTTATTCCGCCCAGGAGAGCGTTTTTGACGAGCGGTTCATAAAAGAGGCCATCCTCCGGATAAACGATGAAATACTGGCCATGGGCAGCGCCCGCATGGAATATAAGGGCATGGGCACCACGCTCAGCCTCTGCCTCATCCACCCCTCCCTCCGGCTCCTGGTGGCGCACATCGGCGATTCCCGGGTATATCGGTTTCGGTCGGGTACGCTTGCGCAGCTTACGAAAGACCAAAGCTATGTGCAGTATCTGGTGGACAAAGGCGTGCTGAAAAAAGAAGAGGCCGCCGACCATCCCTATCGGAACATGATCACAAGCGCGATCGGAATGGAAGGCGTGCATCCTCAGGTTTTTGAAACGGAGCTTCGCTCGGGGGATCTGCTTCTGCTGTGTACGGACGGGCTCTCGGGCTATGCGGAAGACTCCGCCATACAGTCCGCCCTTGATTTTCATGGGAGCGCCGAAGAAAACTGCCGCAGGCTGGTGGAGCTGGCGGAGGGCGCGGGGGGCTGCGACAATGTGTCGGTGATCGTGTGCAAAGTCACGGAGGAGTTTTAATATGGCTGTGACAGACAGATTATTTGACGGCCGCTACCGTCTGCTGCGGCTGGTGGCCGAAGGGGGCACGAGCTTTGTTTTCTGCGCCGAAGATAAAGAGGATCGGGACAGCGTCGTGGCCATAAAAGTTTTAAAGCAGGAATTTGCCAAAGACCCGGATTATCTCAAGGCCTTCAATAAGGAAGTGGAGCTTTTAAGCCGGCTCGACCACCGAAACATCGTGAAAGTGCGCGCGGCGGGAAAAAGGAGCACGCTCAAATACTTCGCCATGGATTTCATAGAAGGCGTGACGTTAAAATCCGCCCTTCGGGAGGGGACGCTCAGCCTGGAAGAGAAGCTGTCCATCGCCGTTAAAATCTGCGGCGCGCTGCAATACGCCCATAAAAAGGGCGTCATCCATAAAGACATAAAGCCCGAGAATATACTACTCACGGCGGATATGGAGCCCATCATCAGCGATTTTGGCATCGCCGTGGAAAAGAAGATGATGGAAGATACCAACAGCGAAGTTTTTGGCACCGTGCCCTACTTTTCTCCCGAACAGGCCCGGGGGGAGCGGACGGACGTGAAGACCGACATTTACTCCATGGGCGTCATCCTATACGAGATGTTCTGCGGCGTGCTGCCCTTCACGGGAAACGACAGCGTCTCCATCGCCTTAAAACATTTGCATCAGATACCCGCCGAGCCGAAAAGCCTGGTTCCGGATTTGCCCGAAAGCCTTAACCGCATCATTTTGAAGGCGCTCCGAAAGCAGAAATTAAAGCGCCACGCTTCCATGAAAGCGCTGCAAAACGACCTTGAAGCCGCCCTTTTGGAGCCGGATGGGAAATATGTGTTCGGTTACAGGGACAAAGAGGATTTAAGCGGCGCAAGGCGCTCGGCGGCAAGCGTCGCGGCCATCACGGCCGCCGTCACCGTTGCCGCCGCCATGTTTTTGGTGGTGCTCCTGGGCTTTCTCGGCGTGTTCAGTGCAAACAGTTCCAGGCAGGTGTACATGCCCTCTCTCACCGGAAAGCCGCTGGAAGAGGTGGAGGAGGCTTTGGACAACCTGGGGCTGAACGCGGCCTATACCTACGAGCAGAACGTGCAGGTGAGCGCCAATCATGTGGTCTCCCAGCTTCCCGATATGGGCACGCTCGTCTATAAAGGGGACACGGTGAAAATCGTGCTCAGCAGCGGAAACCGGGTACTGAAGGAGTTCCCGAACCTCCTCGGGTTCACCGAAGCGGCCGCGTCCGACTGGCTCTATGACATGGGCTTTTTTAAACGTGAATATCAAATACATTGAAGACCCGGGCGAAAAAAACGACGCGGTGGTGGATCAGTCCCTGGAAGCGGGGATATGGGTGAGTATGGACACGCCGGTGGACATCACGGTGAACACGCTTCTGAGACGCGCAGGTGAATATCCCAAACCTCATCGGCAAGCCCTTTTCCGAAGCCGTGCGGGACGCGCGGGAGGCAGGCATCCAAAATATCTACATTACCACCATGGACGCGGACACGGAGGGGAGGGAAAGTGCTTTCCCAGTTCCCCACGTCGGATATGACCGAGGCGGACACCAGCACGCTTCGCATCGGCATACAGGAGTATTCGGGCAAATGCCGCCTCAAGGGTCTGTGGATGGGATGGGGATTTTTTCCGTCCGGAGCGTGGTGACGCTCACCGTCGTCATCTATCTGGAGGGGGAACGGTATGAATTCAACTCTTTGAAGGCTCTTTGAAAACAGCGACGCGTTTTTCTCCGCCAACCCCAAGGGCATCGACTACGTGAAGCTGGGGAGGAATATAAAAACATCAGCCACAAGCTGTGCGTTTACATAAACCGCGAGGTGGTATATACTGAATATGTGTACCTGTGGAGCGAGCCCGGCCGGGAAGGCCTTGTGCTGAAGGGTGTGGGCGGTTTTTATTATATCAAAGACGGGCAGGGAAAAGTGCATGAGTGCCGGGCAAAGGGCATATTCCGAAAAGAGGGCCTTTACGCCCATGCCCGGCGACCGGGCGCTTTTTGTACCCGAAACGGAGACGGCGCTGGGCAGCCTGGAAGAGATCCTGCCAAGAAAGAACAGTCTGGTGCGGCCCATGGTGGCCAACGTGGATCTGCTTTGATCCTCCTTGCCGCCAAAGATCCGCTGCCCGATTTGCTCCTTGCGGATAAACTGCTGATTTACGGGCTTTTCCATCAGATCCCCGTGTGTATCGGCGTCAACAAGCAGGATTTGGCGGACGGAGAGGCGTACCTTCGGGAATATGAAAAAAAGCGGCGCCCTGCTCCTGTCTTTTTCCGCAAAAGAGGGAAGGGGGCTTAAAGAGTTAAAAAAGACCTTCTCCGGGGAAAGTTCACCTGCCTTGCCGGGCAGTCGGCGGTGGGGAAATCCTCCCTTGTGAACGCCCTTTCTCCCGGGCTCAATCTGGAAGTCGGCGGGCTTTCCCAAAAACCGACCGGGGACGGCACACCACCTGGTTCACCGATCTCATAGAGATAAAAGAACTGAACGCTGTGGGGCGGAGAACGCCCGGCTTCAGCATTTTAGAGACGATAGAGCTGTTGCCGGAAGAGCTTCGGGACTATTATCATGAGTTTCAGGGCATAGAGTGCCGGTTTGACATGTGCCTCCACGACAGGGAACCGGACTGCGGCGTCAAAAGCCAGGCGGCAAAGGGAGTCATTCCTTCCGGCCGCTATGAACGATATATCAAAATTCTGCACGAACTCGAGGAGAGGAGAGATACAAAATATGATTGACATCAAAATAGCGCCGTCCATACTTTCGGCCGATTTCACAAGGATGGCGGACGCCCTCAAGGCCATGGAAGAATGGGGCGCAGACTGGGTCCACTGCGACGTGATGGACGGCATGTTCGTCCCAAACATCACCTTCGGCCAGAAGATGATCGCGGATTTTAAGAAGAATACCAGACTGTTTCTGGACGTTCACCTGATGGTGCAGGCGCCCGAACGGTATGTGGATGAATTTATAGCGGCGGGGGCGGACATGGTGGTGGTGCATCAAGAAGCCACGACCCACCTTCACCGGACGATCTTCCAGATCAAGGGGCAGGGCGTGAAATGCGGCGTATCCATCAACCCCGCCACCAGCATCTGCACCCTGGAAGAAGTGCTGGGAGACATCGACATGGTGCTTTTAATGTCCTGCGACCCCGGGTTTGGGGGCCAGCCCTTCATTCCCTATGCCCTCAATAAGGCAAGGCGTTTGCGCCAGATGATGGGCGACCGGCAGATCGACATACAGGTGGACGGCGGGGTGAGCGAACAGAATATCGACATCATTTTGGAGTCGGGCATCAACGTCATCGTGGCCGGAAGCGCCCTCTTTAACTCCAAAGACCCCAAAAAGACGCTCCAGATATTAAAGCACGGAACCAGGAACCAGTTCTGATATGAAGAAGACTGTTCTAAGCGCTGCCGCCGCCATTCTGTCCTTCCTGTTCGTGGTCGGGCTGCTTCTCATGGCCGTGGAGATATGGTGCTTTCATAAGGCTTTTTATAAAAGCGAATACGCGAAACTCCAGACCGCCCGGGAGATCGGCATTTCGGAGGCGGACTTGGAGCGGGCGACGGACGCGCTCCTTGATTATCTGAAAGGCAAGCGGGAAGACCTAGTGGTCTACGCCGATTGGAACGGCGATCAGAGAGAAGTATTTAACGAGCGGGAAAAGCTGCATATGGAGGACGTGAAAACCCTCTATCAGAAAGCCATGCTTGTTGGGCATCTGTTCCTCGGCGCCGGCGCGGCGTTTGCCGTTGCCGCGCTGTTTGTGAAAGGCTGGCGGAGGCGGGCTTTAGAGGGCTATATCAGGGGAAACACAATCTTTTTTGTTATGCTCGCCCTGATCGGCCTCTACGCCGCCCTTGACTTTGGCTCCTTCTGGACGCTTTTTCATCAGCTGCTTTTTTCCAACGACCTGTGGCTGCTCGACCCGGCCACGGACGTGCTCATACAGATGGTTCCCGAACAGTTCTTCTTTGACCTGGTGATGCGCATCGCCCTCACGGCGGCGGTGCTCATCGGCGGTTTGTTCGCCGGGGCGCTGCTGCTTGGGCGCAGGTACAGAAAGGGACGCATGCATGACGCGGACGAGACCGCCTGAACATATGAATATACTGGCAATCGAAACCTCCTGCGACGAAACGGCCGCGGCCGTCGTGCGGGACGGCAGGGAGGTGGTTTCAAACGCGCTTTACTCCCAGATCGGCATCCACCAGAAATACGGGGGCGTGGTGCCTGAAATCGCCTCCCGAAACCACGTGGAAAAGCTCCCCTATATTGTGGAAGAGGCGCTTTTGGGCGCCGGATGCGGCTTTTCAGACTTAGACGCTCTGGCCGTAACCAGCGGCCCCGGGCTTATCGGCGCGCTCATTACGGGCGTGTCATACGCAAAAGCCCTCTCTTAAGCCATGGCGCTCCCCCTCATCCCAGTGAACCAAATAGAGGGCCATATCGCCGCAAACTACATCACCCATCCAAAGCTGGAGCCTCCTTTTCTTTGCCTCATCGCCTCGGGGGGGCATACCAACATCATAGAAGTGCTCGACTACTGCGACTACCGCCCCATCGCCGCCACCCACGACGACGCGGCGGGGGAAGCCTTTGACAAAGTGGCCCGCACGCTGGGCCTTCCCTATCCCGGCGGCCCCAATCTGGAAAAACTGGCCGAAGGGGGCGACAAGGAGGCCTATCCCTTTACCCGCCCCTTCAGGGGGGAAACCCATTTGGATTTTTCCTTCAGCGGAATGAAGACCGCCGTAATCAATCTGCTTCACGGCGCGGAACAGCGGGGTGAAAAGGTCAGTTTAAAAGATTTGGCTGCCAGTTTTCAGCAGGCGGCGGTGTCTCATCTGGCGGAAAATGTCTTTCAGGCCGCGGAGCGGCAGGCATTCAAAAAATTGTCTTCGGGGGCGGCGTGAGCGCAAACAAGCCCTTCGGGAACTGGCGCTTGGGGCAAAGGACAAATACGAAATCTACCTCCCCGACCTTCGATACTGCACGGACAACGCGGCCATGATCGCCTCCGCCGCCTATTACAGATATAAGAAGACAGGGGAAACCGCCGGCCTTGATCTCAATCCTTCGGCGACATCAGAGCTTTATTGACCGCATATATATGACTAAACTTTATTGAGGTCATAAAAGTGAAAGAGATCAAACGCAAAAAACTTCTGCTTCTGTTGGCGGCCGCGCTCATCTGTTTCAGCGTCGGATGTCTCTGCCTCCACCACGACCGCAGCCAAACGGCCGGGGTGCTGGCGGGAAAAATCGATTTGAACGGGTTCGTGATACTGGTGGACGCGGGGCACGGCGGCATGGATGGCGGGGCTGTCGGGTATCAAACAAAAGTGTGCGAGGCGGAGCTCAATCTGTCCATCGCCCTCAAGCTGAAAGAGATATTGGAAAGCTGCGGCGCAAAAGTCGTCCTGACGAGGAGCGACGGCGAGGCTCTCGGCAATTCCAAAGACGCGGATATGCAAAAAAGGCGGGAAATCATTGAGACTTCCGGCCAGGACATCACCGTGAGCATCCATCAGAACAGCTTTCCCGATCATTCGGCCAACGGCCCCCAGACCATCTGCGCCCACGACTCGGAAGAGGGGGCAAAACTTGCGACGGTCATACAGGAAGAGCTGGTGGCCGCGCTGAAACCAAAAAGGCCCAGGGAGATTATGCCGGGAAATTACTTTATCGTAAACTCCGGGGAGGCGCCCGCCGTCATCGTGGAGTGCGGCTTCATCTCCAACGAACAGGAAGAGCTGCTCTTGCAGGACGAAGCCTATCAGCAGAAAATCGCGGAGGCCATCGCCCTTGGAATAGACAGGTATCTGGGAGGTAAATGATTGCAGGCAAAGGGCATATTTGAAAAGCTCGACACGCTGGAAGCGCGCATGAAAAATCCGCTGGCCCTGGCCTATGTGGGAGATACGGTGTTTGACCTGTATCTTCGCACGGCGTTTGTCAAAAAGTCCGACGAGCATGTGAACGAGCTCAATAAGCGGACAAGCGATGTGGTGAACGCCCACGCCCAGGCCGAGGCTATGAAAGCCATCCTGCCTCTTTTAAGCGAAGAGGAGGAAGAAGTGTTCAGGCGGGGGCGGAACGCCAAAATCCACTCTTCCCCCAAAAATATGAGCATTTCCGATTATAAGCTGGCCACGGGGCTGGAAGCCCTCGTGGGGTATCTTTTTTTAACCGGGCGGAACGACCGGGTGGAGGAACTGATGCAGGTGGTCTTTGACACCTATGGAGTATAGACATGGATGAATTTGATATCATCATAGGCCGGAACCCCGTGCGGGAAGCCTTAAAAGCGGGGCGGGAGATCGACACGCTCTATATACTGGAATCAAGCGAGGGAAGCATCCGGGAGATCGCTTCAATCGCCCAAAAAAAGGGTATACCTATTAAGAAAGTTCCAAAGAGCAAGCTGGACGAGCTTTCCAGGCCCTACGCCCACGAAGGAAGCGCAAACCACCAGGGCGTGGCCGCCAGGGTGGCCGCGGTCACATACAGCACATTGGACGATATTTTCAGCTTGGCCGAAAAAAAGGGGGAGCCTCCCTTTATCATCGCCCTTGACGGCATCGAGGACCCCTATAACGTGGGAGCTATCCTGCGGAGCGCGGAAGTGTTCGGCGCCCATGGGCTGATCCTGCAAAAGCGGCGGAGCGCCGGGCTTACCTGGTCGGCGGCCAAAACCGCCTCGGGCGCGGAGGAATACATTCCCGTGGCCCGGGTCACCAACCTCTCTTCCGCCATTGAAGAAGTGAAAAAGAGGGGCGTATTCGTGGCGGCGGCGGACATGGAAGGCACGAGCGCGGATCGGGTGAACCTTCAGGGCGCCATCATGCTCGTGATCGGCTCGGAAGGAAAAGGCGTTTCCCGGCTGGTGAAGGAAAAAGCGGATTTTATTGTTAAAATAGATATGTACGGCAGGATTTCTTCGCTGAACGCGTCTGCCGCCGCCGCCGTTTTAATGTACGAAAAGGTGCGGCAGAGCAGATAAAGGAGTATGGCTTTGGAAAACAGCAGGGGGGACGCCCGGTTTCCCGGCGCGGAGGGAGAGAATACCCAAAACCGCGCCGAGTTCAGCCGCTACGCGGACATGTCGGACGCGGAGCTGGCTTTGGCCGCCAATTCGGGGGACGGCATCGCCTCCGAGTATCTCCTGAATAAGTACAAGCATTTTGTGCGCGCCAAGGCCCGCTCGTACTTTATCGTGGGCGCAGACAAGGAGGACCTGATCCAGGAGGGCATGATCGGGCTTTATAAGGCCATACGGGATTACGACATGAAGAAAAAAGTATCTTTTTCTTCTTTTGCGGAGCTTTGCATCACGCGGCAGATCATCACCGCCATCAAAGCGGCCACGCGCCAGAAGCATAAGCCCCTGAACACCTATGTTTCCCTGAACAAGCCGGTTTACGACGAGGAGTCCGACCGGACGCTCATCGACATCATCATTTCGGGGGCGAACGTATTAAACCCCGAAGACACCATCATCGACAAAGAGGACATCTCCTCCATGAAAGACAAGATGGGCAAGCTCCTTTCCAAGCTGGAATGGAAAGTGCTGTCCTTTTACCTCTCGGGAAAGTCCTATCAGGAGATCGGGGATTCCCTCGGCAAGGACATCAAGTCAATCGACAACGCTCTTCAGCGCGTGAAGGCCAAGCTGGAATTCTACCTGCTCACGGAATAGCGCTCCTTTTCCACTTGCATTACGTTTGAAATGCGTGTAAAATAGGTTGACTGTATTTTAGTATTTGGCTTTGGAGGTTTATATGGCAGGAAATTTTGTTCTCACGAAAAAAGGAAAACGGGAACTGGAGGAACAGCTGAATTATTTAAAGACGGTGCGCCGCATGGAAATCTCTGAACAGATCAAGGAAGCCCGTTCTTTCGGAGATCTGAGCGAAAACGCGGAATATACGGAAGCGAGAAACGAGCAGTCCCGCGTGGAAGGCAAGATATTGGAGCTTGAAAATACGCTGCATTTGGCAACAATTGTAGATGACGGCGAAGTAAATATAGAGCGGGTGGGCATCGGAACCAAGGTGCGGCTGCTCGATAAACAAAATAACGAGGAAGAAGTTTATTGCATCATGGGTTCCATGGAAGCCAACGCGGGCTCCAACGTGATTTCCAACGAATCGCCCGTGGGCGCCGCTCTGATAGGCAGGCCGGTGGGAGACGATGTGCTTGTGAGCACGCCCTCCGGTCCTCTCCACCTGACGGTGCTTGAGATACTGAAGATGTAATTTTTTGAAAGGTACGGATGATGGCAGAAGATAACACGAATCTTGTAAACAGCGACTCTTCGGAGATTGCGATCAGAAGAAACAAGCTCCTCGCCCTTCAGTCGGGCAGGGCGGGCGACCCCTACGGCAAGACTTCCTATGAGGTTGAAAAGCACTCAAAGGAGATCGCGGAGCATTTTGACGAGCTGGACGGGAAGGAAACCAAGATTGCCGGCAGGATTGTCTCCAAACGGATGATGGGAAAAGCCAGCTTTTTCACGTGCAGGACGCCCTTGGGAGCATCCAGTGTGCTACGCAAGAAAAGACGTGCTGGGCGAAGAGGAGTATGCGCAATATAAAACGCTGGACGTGGGCGACATCGTGGGCATCGCGGGAGAGGTTTTCCGCACAAACGCCGGAGAAGTCACGGTGAAGTGCCACGAAGTCGTCCTGCTGGCCAAAGCCCTTCTGCCTCTTCCGGAAAAGTTTCACGGCCTTAAGGACACGGAGCTTCGGTATCGCCAGAGGTATGTGGACCTCATCGTGAACCCGGAAGTTCGGGAGACGTTTATCAAACGCTCCAGGCTCTTCCGGGTGATCCGGAATTATCTCGACAGCCGGGGCTATATGGAAGTCGAAACGCCCATCCTGCACCCCATTGCCGGCGGCGCGGCGGCCAAGCCTTTTTGTACCCATCACAACACCCTCGACATTCCCCTCTACCTTCGGATCGCCACTGAGCTTCACTTGAAGAGGCTGATTGTGGGCGGGTTCGACAAAGTGTATGAAATCGGCCGTATGTTCCGAAACGAGGGGATGGATATCCGGCACAACCCCGAGTTTACGCTGATGGAGCTCTATGAAGCCTACACGGATTATAAAGGCATGATGGCGCTGGCGGAGGAGCTTCTGGCCCACTGCGCAAAAGAACTCACGGGCGACGCCAGGTTTACCTATCAGGGCACGGAGATCGACATGACGCCCCCCTGGAACCGGATGACCATGGCCGAGGCCGTAAAGCAGTTTACGGGCGTGGATTTTATGGCGGATCAAACGGACGAAGGCGCCCAAAAAATTGCGGAAGTACTGAACCTCAGCCTGGAAAACGTACAGAAGACCTGGGGACCTATATTAAACGCGGCTTTTGAGGCCTTCGTGGAAGAAAAGCTCGTGCAGCCCACGTTTATCACGGAATACCCCGTGGAAATCTCCCCCCTGGCCAAGGGCGTGCCCGGCAATCCCCGGCTCACCGAACGGTTTGAGCTTTTTATCACGGGCAGGGAGTTTGCCAACGCGTATTCCGAGCTGAACGACCCCATTGTGCAAAAGGCGCGCTTTGAAGAGCAGCTGATGAAGAGAAACGCGGGGGACGAAGAAGCCCATATGATGGATGAGGATTTTATCACGGCGCTGGAATACGGTATGCCGCCCACGGGCGGCATCGGAATCGGCATAGACCGGCTGGTCATGCTGCTGACGGACTCCTATTCCATACGGGACGTTTTGCTGTTCCCCACAATGAAACCAAAAGGATAGGGCAGGAATATGAAGACGCGAGTAAAAGAAAACTGGCTGAAAGCCGGGAAGTTCGTGGGATACCTGTTAGGGAAAGCGCTGGTGGTGGTGGTGTGCATTTATCTTGGCATACTGGCCTTCAGAACCGCCCGAAATTCCAGCCAGATCTATTTTGTGGCCAAGGATGTGTTCGCCAAGCGCACATCCGTCATACTGACGCCCATCGACAACAAGGATAAAGAGCTTCTGGACGGCCTGTTCACGGAGGAATACCTGGAAGAGAGCGGACTTTCCAGCCAGACCACCAACAGCAGCTATAAAATCAACAGCTACGACGAGCGCACGGACGTGACCATCACCGTGGTCTTTGCCTGGCAGGACACGGCCAAAATCCGGGTGCGGAACATCGTGCAGGATATTTCCGCCGAAATCTCCCCCTCCGTGGTGAACGTAAACGCGGTGGACAAATTCATTGAGAGCGGCGTCTACACGCTGTATCTGGTGAAGGATGAAACGGGGGCGTGGAAAGTGCAGGACATCGAGCTGGTGGAGGAGATCATACCGGAGAGCGTCTATCCCATCCCCACCGTGGAGGTGGCGGTGAACGACGGCACCGTTCAAGAGCCGGTAGAGCCGCAGGATTAAAACAATGAAAGGCGTTTGCAGACTGTGCAAATGCCTTTTTCAGATGGGAAGGAAATGGAACATCAAAAAATCCGGCCGGTGATTTTAGCGCCCATGGCCGGCGTGACGGACAGCGCATACAGGCAGACGGCTCTTTTCTACGGAGCCGATTTTTGCTGTACGGAAATGATCAGCGCCAAGGCGCTTCGATTCGAGAGCGAGCGGACGCTTTTGATCGCGGAGATTCCCGCGGAAGAAAAACCGGCGGTGATCCAGCTCTTCGGACGGGACCCGGGGGATTTTACTTATGCCGTCTCCTTTTTGCAGGAGCGTCAGCCGGATAAAATACTGGGTTTTGACATCAACATGGGCTGCCCCGCGCCAAAAATCGTGAAAAACGGGGAAGGTTCCGCTCTGATGCTGGAAACGGAGCTGGCCGCGGAAATTGTGGAGCAGGCAAAAAACGTCTCCCAATTTCCCGTAACGGCGAAAATCCGCAAAGGCTATTCAAGAGAGCAGGAGAATTATCTGGAATTCGCAAAGGCTCTTGAAGGGGCGGGGCTTGACGGCATTACGCTCCACGGGCGTTTCCGGGAGGAATACTATTCCGGCCGGGCGGACTGGGAGGCCGTGAAAAAGCTCAAAACTGCCCTTTCGATCCCCGTATACGCCAACGGCGACATTAAAAACCATGCCGACGCTCTGGCCGTGCTGGAAACGACCAATGCCGACGGTCTCATGGCCGGGCGGGCGGCCTCGGCAACCCCTTTGTGTTTTCCGAGATCAAAGGGGCTTTCTTCGCTTCCCTATTCCGCCCCCGCGCCCGAGGAGAGGGGAGGGCGCTTTCTCCAGGCCCGCATGGCCTCCTCCTATAAGGGGGTAGAGGATCGCCAGTGCAGGAGATGCGAAAACACGCGGCCTGGTACATCAAGGGGTTTCCGGGCGCAGCTTCCCTGCGGTAACGAGGCCACGTCCATTTCCACCTTTCAGGAGCTCCAATCTTTTGTGGCGCGGGCATTTGGATATACACAATAGGGGCGTTTAATGATATAATTGAAGGAAATGAAGGGAAATTTGGAGAAAAACCGTGATGCTCACACCCATGATGAGGCAATACCTCGACATTAAGGAACAGTATAAAGACTGCATCGTATTTTTCAGGTTGGGCGACTTTTACGAGATGTTTTTTGAGGATGCGGTGCTGGCGTCAAGGGAACTGGAAATTGCCCTCACGGGAAAAGACTGCGGCCTTGAAGAGCGGGCGCCCATGTGCGGGGTGCCTTTTCACGCGGTGGACTCTTATATTAAAAGCTGGTGGACAAGGGCTATAAAGTGGCCATATGCGAGCAGCTGGAAGACCCGGAATCGGCCAAGGGCCTGGTGGAGCGGGGCATCATCCGGGTGGTGACTCCGGGCACGCTCACAGACCCGGGCATGCTCACGGACACGGAAAACAACTATATTTTTGCGGTATATGAAGAGATGTATCTTCGGGGCGGCTTATGCGGACGTGTCCACCGGCGCATTCGGCGTGGAGGAGGCGAAGAGCTTCCTCGAGCTGCAAACCTGCTCTCCCGGGTAAAGCCCAAGGAAGTGCTGTTCAAAAAGTCGACGCCGTGATCAAAGAGTTTCTGGAGCTCAGAAAAATGAGTATTTTCCAGTCGGCCTGCGAGGACTGGCTGTTTGCTTCCAGAACGCTTTAAAACCGTTTCAAGCCATTTTAAGCTCCTCGGCGTGGAATCCTTCGGCATCAAAACTCCTCTGCGTCAACGCAGCGGGCTCTGTTGCAATATCTGCTGGAGACACAGAAAACTCCCTTTCCCACATAAAAAAGATCGGCGTCACCTCGGGCGGGAAATACATGGCGGTCGACCACTTACCTCCGTAATCTGAGCTGCTGGAAAACATCCGGGACAAGAGCCGGAAGGGCACGCTCCTCTGGCTTCCTCGACAAAACCAAAACGGCCATGGGTGGGCGGCTCATCAAGCGCCATATCGAACAGCCCCTTTGGATAAAGCCGAAATCAATCTCCGCCTCCTCCTCCGTGGACGAGCTGAAAAACGACATCTATCTCCGAAACGAGCTGCGGGCGCGGCTGGAGCTGAAATTTACGACATCGAGCGGCTCATCACCAAAATATCCTACGCGTTACCGCGCCCGACGCGCTCGCCTCCGCTCTTCCATCGCCTCCCTCGGAAAAATCAAGAAAACATTGAAAGACGGCGTGAAATCCAGGCTGCTGGCACGGGCGGGGGAGGAGCTCTCCCTTTTGCCCGAGCTTTTGGAGCTTCTTGAAAAGAGCATTGCCGACGATCCGCCCTTAAGCGTAAAAGAGGGGGGCATGATCAAGCCGGGTTACGACGGGGAAGTGGACAAGCTCCGGGCGGCCAGACAGAACGGCCAAAACTGGCTGTCGGACCTGGAGAGAAAAGAGCGGGAAGAGACGGGCATTAAAAACCTCAAAATCAGCTTCAACAAAGTGTTCGGATATTACATAGAAGTCACCAGGTCCAACCTGAATCTGGTGCCCACGTACCGGTACGTCCGCAAGCAGACGCTGGCGGGCTCCGAACGCTACATCACCCCCGAACTAAAGGATTTGGAAGAACTCCTCCTTTCCTCCGAATACAAGTGCGCCAAACGGGAATATCAGATTTTCGAATCCATCCGCTCCCGCATTGAGGAGGAAATCGAAGCGCTCCAGAAAAACGCAGATCTGTTGGCCTTAGTGGACGTGCTCCAATCCTTCGCCCAGGCCGCGTACGATTATGACTTTGTGAAGCCCCAAATGGCCGAAGACGGTGAAATCGACATCAAGGGCGGGCGGCACCCGGTGGTGGAGCGGGCGGTGAGCCAGGAGTTTGTGCCAAACGACGTGTTCATGGACGAAGGGGAGAACAAGCTCCTCATCATCACCGGCCCCAATATGGCCGGAAAGAGCACGTTTATGCGGCAGACGGCCCTCATCGTGCTCATGGCTCAGATGGGCTCTTTCGTGCCGGCGGTCTCGGCAAAAATATCCGTCACCGACCGGATATTCACCCGGGTGGGCGCGTCGGACGACCTCTCCTCCGGCCAGAGCACCTTTATGGTGGAGATGAACGAGCTGGCCAGCATTTTAAACAACGCCACCTCCAAAAGCCTCTTGGTGCTGGACGAGATCGGCCGGGGCACCAGCACGATCGACGGGCTGAGCATTGCCTGGGCCACCATCGAATACATACTGGATGCGGAGCACGGCCTCAAGTGCAAAACCCTGTTCGCCACCCACTACCATGAGCTCATCGGCCTGGAAAACGTGCTGCCCGGCGTCAAAAACTACTCCGTGACCGTGAAGGAATTCAACCGCACGGTGATCTTCCTCCATAAAATCAAAAAAGGCGGCGCGGACAAGAGCTTTGGCGTGGAAGTGGCCAAGCTGGCCGGGCTTCCCGAAAAGCTCACGGAGCGGGCAAAAGCTTTGGTGGCCGTGCTGGAGGAAAACGGCGGCAAAGACATCGCCGAGCTCAACAGGGAAAACCTCCTCTCCGAAGCGCCCAGGGAAGAGCCGGTAAATAAAAACGCGGAAAAATTGGTTTCCGCCCTGAAAAACCTGGACATCAACCTCCTGACGCCCCTGGAAGCCCTGTCGATCTTAAACGAATTGAAACAGAAGATATGAAAAGGTGAAGCAAATGGGAAAAATAAGGATACTGGACGAGGCGGTTTCTGCGCGGATCGCCGCGGGAGAGATCATTGAGCGCCCGGCTTCGGTGGTGAAAGAACTGCTGGAAAACGCCCTCGACGCAAACGCCTCTTCCGTCACCATTTCCATTATGGAAGGCGGCATATCCGGCATACGCGTCACGGATAACGGAAGCGGCATCGAAAGCGACGATATGCCCCTCGCGGTTTTAAAACACTCCACCAGCAAAATCCATACGCTCGACGATCTTAACAGCCTTATCACCATGGGTTTTCGGGGGGAGGCGCTTGCAAGCATCTCCGCGGTCTCCATGCTTACCATCAAGTCACGCACGAAAAACAGCGACTTTGGCACCGAGCTGTACGCAAAAGGCGGCAAGGTGGAGTCCGTAAAGCAGAGCGGCCTTCCCGAAGGCACCACCGTGCTGGTGGAAAACCTGTTTTATAACACCCCCGCCCGGCTCAAATTCCTTAAAAAGCCCAGCGCGGAGGCTTCCGCCGTCACCGATCTCGTCACCCGGATTGCCCTTGCCCGGCCCAACGTGTCCATACGCTACATCTCAAACGACAAGACCATCTTCCACACCCCGGGAAACGGCAGAACCCTTGACGTCATCAGCTGCGTATACGGCTTTGGCATGCGGGAGAATCTGATCATGGCCGATCATACGCAGGACGGCATGGCAATCTACGGATATATCTCAAAGCCGGGGTACTGTTTCAAAACCTCCAAATACGGCAATATTTTCATCAACAACCGTTACATTAAAAGCGAACTGATCAGTAAAGCGGTCAACCGGGCCTATGGGGAGCGCATGCTGAAAGGGGATCATCCTTTTTACATACTCTATATGGAAATCGCGCCGGACAGGCTGGATGTGAACGTCCACCCGAATAAGCTCCAGGTGCACTTTTCAGACGAGGCGGCCGTGGAAAGCGCCGTACTGGCCTCCATTGGTTCGGCCTTTACAAAGGCGTACCGCTTTAAAAAACTCACCTGGCCGGGAGCGAACATCATTGAAGACTTGGAGGAAACCACCGGGTTCACATTTGACCTGGGTCCCAAAATGAGCGATGAGAACATTGAAATGCTGAACATGATACTAAGCGAGGATGAAACAGAGGGGAGAGCCCCCTCCGTCCTGGAAGAACCCGCAGACTATGAACTCGATGAGCTCGACTGGGATCCCGCCTGCTTCCTCCCGCCTCAGCTGGAGGGGAGAACCTTTCCTCCCGTCATCCCCCCTTCGCCTTACCGTTACGGCGAAGAAGACGACAAAGAAGAAGCGGAAGAGGAACAGGCGGAAGAGGAAAGAGAGCGGGAACAGGCCTTTTTCCAGGGGTTCGGGGACATGCGGGAAATTAAAATACTGGGCGCGGCCTTTTCTTCCTATATCATTGCGGAGCAGGGAGAGTCCCTTTACTTCATCGACCAGCACGCCGCCCACGAGCGGAAGATATACGATCACCTGATGGAATCGGTGCAAAAGCGCGTCATCAGCCAGAGGCTGCTCTTTGGCGCGGAGCTTCCCATAGACCATAAAGAGGCGAACATCCTTGAAGAAAATATGGATGTTTTAAACTCCATGGGCTTTGAATTCGAATCGGTGGACGAGCGGAAGTGCGTGGTCATCGCCCTTCCGCAGATACTCGGAGATATCCGGGCCCGGGCGCTTTTGCAGGACATCCTCCAGGGGCTTGGGGAACTGACCGTTCAAAAGGACATCGCGCTTCGGAGGGACTTGATTGCCAAAGCGGCCTGCAAAGCCGCCGTTAAAGCCGGGCAGCTTATTTCAAACGAAGACATCGGGGATTTGATCCATACCGTGCTTGATCGCGGCGTCATCCCTCATTGCCCCCACGGCCGGCCCATTGTGACCGTCATGACAAAGACGGATTTGGAAGTGGCCTTCCGGAGGATCGTCTGAACATGGCCATGGGCAAAAGAACGGTATTTGTGGTGGGTCCCACCGCCGCAGGCAAAACAGAGCTGGCCATCCATCTGGCGCGGGTTTTGAACGGCGAAATCATATCGGCGGATTCCATGCAGATTTACGACGAGCTCCAAATCGGCACGGCCCGGCCCCGGGAGAGCGAGCTCATGGGCGTGCCGCATCACCTTCTCGGCTGTATTCCCCCTGACGGGGACTATAACGTGGCCATGTTTCAGGAGCAGGCCAGGAGCATCATTTCCGAAATTTTGGCCAAAGGGAAGCTCCCCATTGTGTCCGGAGGGACGGGGCTGTACGTCAATTCCCTCACCTATAAAATCGATTTTTCCGAAGCCGGGCCCGATCCGGCGCTTCGGGAGAGGCTTTCAGAGGAATATGACGCGGACCCCCAAAAGCTCCACGAAAGCTCCTCGCCCTCGATCCGCCCGCCGCCGAGCGGATCCACGTAAACGACAAAAAGCGGCTCATCCGCCGGCTGGAAATACTCGCGGGAAGCGGGCGTGAAGATTATGACTTCAGAGCCAGAGAAGAAGGGGAGAGCCCCATACTCATCGGCCTCAGCAAGGAGCGGGCAAGGCTGTACCGGGACATTGAGAAGCGAGTGGATCAGATGTTTGAAGCCGGGCTGGAAGGGGAGGCCCGCCGGGTGTATGACCGATACGGCGAAGGCATATCCGCTTTTTCCGCCATCGGATATAAGGAGTTTCTGCCTTATTTCAGGGGCGGGGCGACGATTTCTGAAGTGCGGGAAACCATTAAGCGCAATACCCGCCGGTTTGCCAAACGGCAACTCACCTGGTTTCGGCGGGACGAGCGGATCAAATGGTATTTTGCCGATGCTTATGAGAGTAAAGAGGCGCTGTTTGAAGCCGTGGCGGGTTCTATAAAAGGAGTGTTGGAATGATGAGCGTTGAGGCGTTTTACCCGGATATTGACCGGGAAATAGTGGATTATGTGGCCGAGTGCGGAGAACGTGCGGGAGGTGCTCAAAAACTACGAGCGCATCCGGGAATACAACTCCTTTAAGGTGCTGGCGGCTTTTCAGAAAGCGGGGGTAGAGGAAAGGCACTTTGCCGGTTCCACCGGCTATGGACTGACGGACGCGGGCAAAGACAAACTGAACGAGCTTTTCGCCGAAGTTTTCGGCGCGGAAGAGGCCATCGCAAGCCCGCTCATCGCTTCGGGGACTCACGCCATCTGCATCGCCCTTTTTGGGCTGCTGCGCCCGCTTGACGGCATGCTCACCATCTCGGGCACGCCCTACGACACTCTCTCTTCCGCTCTCGGGCTCAACGGAAGCTACGCTCCCGGCGGGCTTTCGGACTTTGCCATCAAATACAACGAAGTCGCCCTGAGAAGCGACGCCACCTTCGACCTGAAAAAGATCATGGATCGGCTTTATATCGATAAATCCATCCGGGTGATCTACATACAGCGCTCCAAGGGTTACGCGCTTAGGCCCGCCATATCCCTTGCCGAAATCAGGAAGGCCGCGGAGCTCATCAAAGCCTCCTATCCGGATAAATATATTGTGGTGGACAACTGCTACGGAGAGTTCACGGAAACCGAGGAACCCACGGAAGCGGGAGCGGACGTGATCGCCGGCTCGCTCATTAAAAATCCCGGCGGGGGTATCGCCTGCACGGGCGGGTACATTGCCGGGAAAAAGGACGCCATGAAGCTCATTGCCGCCCGGTTTACCACGCCTGCCACGGGCACGGAAATCGGGTCGTACATCAGCGGGTACAGACAGTTCTTCCAGGGACTCTTTTTGGCTCCTTCGGTGGTGTACACCTCCCTGAAAGGCGCCATACTCTTTGCGGAAGCCTATGAGAAGCTGGGTTACCAGGTCTGCCCCGGCCCTGGCGATTTGACCCGCTCGGATATTCCCCAGGTGGTGGCGCTGAAGAACCAGAACGAACTCATCGAGTTTATAAGGGCTGTGCAGAGCGCCTCTCCGGTAGACGCCAACGCCCTCCCGGTGGCCGACCATATGCCGGGGTACGATGATAAGATCATCATGGCTTCGGGGAGCTTCACCCAGGGGAGCACCATCGAGCTCTCCGCAGACGCGCCCATCCGTCCGCCTTACTGCGCTTATTTTCAGGGTGGGCTGACGGCCGAAAGCATCAAGCTGGCGCTCATGCGCTCTTTAAAAGCCACGGGCGCCCTTCGGTATAAGAAGTAAGTAATTGGCACAGGAATAAGAATAAGCCGGCGCTGCCGGTAACGGGAAAAAAGTCGGCGAAGCAAGGTTTGTGCTGTCGCCGATTCAATCATTCGGCCGGGCGTGATCGGCGCAATACAGCGTTTATCACTTCTGACTCGGTACGGCTTTTTTCACGCCTGCATGGGTTCACTCCTCCGTCCGGACGGGCGTATTCGGCGCAATTTTTACTCTGTATGGCTTTTTCGCTTCTGGCTTGGATTCCAATCGTCCTTGAATTCCAAACCGTCTCTATCCAGGCGCATCGGTGTGGATTTTTATTCTGTACGGCGTTTTTCGCGTTCGGCTCGGGTTTCTAACCGTCCCCGGCCGGGTAGAATTTACGCAAAAACTCAATCAAGTCATCAGAGGGCGCGCGGTTCTCAAAACAAACTCGGCAAGGATCATCCATGTTTTGCCGCCACCGGAGCTTTCTCTTACTTCGCCGCCGGCTTTAAATTAAGAATCATAAGATGTTAAAAAAGGGTAGGGGGTCAGTCCTCGTCTTCTCTGTCTTCTCTCTTTTTAAGCTTTCCGGCGTTTTCGGCGCTTGTTGGCTGAGTACCGAACTTCACCACCCCCGCCGCCAATTTCCGGTGTTCCTCGGACATGGCCGCATAGTGCCTTCTCGTGGTGTTCACGTCTTTATGTCCCAGCACGTCGGCCACCAGATAGATGTCGCCGGTGTTCTCATATAAAAGTGTACCGTATGTGCTCCGCAGCTTGTGGGGCGTTATTTTTTTTAAGGGTACGGCCACGCGGGCGTATTTTTCCACCAGATTTTCCACTGCCCGCGCCGTGATGCGTTTGTTCTGAAGAGAGAGGAAGAGGGGAGAGGTGTCTGAAAAATCCCCTTTACCCTTTCGCTCCTCTATATAATCTGTGAGAGCGCGGCGCGTTTCTTCCCCGAAATAGAGGATGCTCTGGTTGCCGCCTTTTCTCGTCACGATAAAAGAGCGGCTCTTTAAATTCACGTCCCGCACGTTCAGCCCAACGAGTTCGCTGATGCGTATGCCTGTGGTGAGAAAGAGCGTGAGCATGGCGATGTCTCGCAGCATGGTCTTCCGCTGGTATTTTTTTTGCCGCTCGGAAAGGCCCTCGCCGCTCCGCACCGTTTCGATCAGCTGATTTGCCTCTTCACCGGACAGGCGTATGATGGCTTTTTCGTGTATTTTCACGGAAGTGAGAAGCCCCGTGGGGTTTGAGGATATGAGCTGATTTTTATACAAATATTTAAAAATCGTCCTTAAACTGGCCAGTTTGCGGGCTTTGCCCCGTTCGGCGTTTTGCCGCGCGATTTCCGCTATGTTTTTATCTCCTTCGCTTGTCTGACCCGAAGATTCGCTGCTCTTATCCAGCAGCTTGATATAAAAGCCTAAATAATCGAGGTAAATTTCAAAATCCCGCACTGTCAACCCCGCCAGCTTTTCGGGAGACAATTCATATAATTTGAGGCCGGAAAAATCCTTGTTTTCGGCAATGAGGTATTCGAGAAACAGTCGGAGATCATAGCAGTAATAAAGCCGGGTGAGAGATGAAAGCCGGTTTTCGGTGGAGCGCAGAAAGTCGAGAAACCAGGCGGGCATATCCGAAGAGATTTCTCGGATTCTCAGCAGGTTGCTCGTGTTTTTCTGTTCATGAAAGCTGTTTATGGAACGTGCGGACATTTGATTCACCTCTGGTCTTAAACATTTTTATTTTGCAGGCAGTCAGGCGGCAGGCTGACTAAACGCCCCGGTTATTTCCGCGGGACAATCACATATATGGCCATCCTGAAAAAGCGCTTAACACGTCCCGCAGGGTCATTTTTTTCCGTATCCGTATAAGAAAAAGGACAGAATCGCCTTGAATTGCCTTAAAATATCGTTCGTTCGCGGCTGTATAAGGCAAACGGCGTCCACCCGTTTTAAATATATCTTGAAATTGACCCGTTCTGATGATTCTCTCAAATTCCGGCTCGATGAACTGCGAAGAAGAATATGCAAGCCCGGCAGGCGGTTCGCCCGAGTCCGGTGAGAGGCGAGCGCCTATCATCCGATATTTCAAAATATCTATGGTCAGGTTTATCTGTAATCCATCTAAAAATCAATCTGCCTAATCAGATAGTAGCACTTCTCTTCCCAAAAAGCAATAACTCTTCGCAAAACTTGTGTTTTGCGAAGAGTTATAGATCGCTTTCCAAAATAAAAGAGAAAGCGAAATCAATCCTCCACCCCCTCTTCCTTCTCTGTTTCCCGCCTTCCGCTGATTCCGATTCCTGTTTCTGCTCTTTTTGCGCTTCTTCTTTTTCTTTTTGCAGCGCCGCGTTCTTTTAATCTCGTCCGTCGCCATTTTATCGCAAATGTTGTTATATTCGTTATCCGAATGACCTTTAACCTTAACCCATTCCACTTGCTGAGATTTTGTGAGGTTGACGAGCATCAGCCAGATCCTGATTCCCACCGGCTGCTTTGGAATTGACCCAGCCGTTCCGCTCCCAGGCCAGTATCCAGCCGTTGTTGAAAGCGTTGCAGATATAAGCGCTGTCGGTATACATCGTGACGTCGCACATCTCTTTTAACGCCCCGAGTCCCATGATGGCCGCCGTGAGCTCCATGCGGTTGTTGGCGGATTCGGAGGAATAGCCGCTGATACGCTTTTCTTTTCCTTTATAGAGGAGCAGAGCTCCCCAGCCGCCCGGACCGGGATTTCCCGAACAGGCCCCGTCGCAGTATATGTCCACATGCTTTAGGCGCATCTCGCTCCTCCGTTGACCCGTTATAATTGATTAGCCTTATCCACGCAGGCGTCCACCGCTTTGATCACGGCGTTGCGCAGTCCATATTCTTCCAGCTTTGGCCACCGCTTCGATGGTGGTTCCCCCAGGTGAACAGGCTTCGTCTTTCAGTCTGCCCGGATGCTTGCCCGTTTCCAGCACCATCTTTGCCGCGCCCAGCACCGTTTGAGCGGCCAGAAGCTGCGCGGTATCTCTTGGCAGGCCGTGTTTCACGCCCGCGTCCGCCAGGGCTTCTATAAAAATATAGACGTAAGCCGGGCCGCTGCCGTTGATTCCCGTGGCCGGCGCCATCAGGCGCTCTTCCACGTACACCACCCGGCTCAGCGCGGAAAAGAGCATTTCCACCTCTTTTAAAGCGTTTTCGTCCAGCGTGTGGGCGTGGAAAAAGCCACAGCCCCCTCCCCTGCCATACAGGGCGTGTTGGGCATGACTCGAAGAAGCCGGAGGGATGGATTTTGTATATGCGAAAATCTGCCCGGTGGTCAGCCCGGCAACGATGGATATCAAAACCTTTTCTTTGCTGAAATGCAGCTGCTGGAGCACCGAAGGGGCGATGTGGGGCTTCACGGCCAAAAACAGCATATCCGCGCTTTCCACCGTTTCCTGCTCGGAAGAACAGAGACAAACGCCGTATTTCTCCTGATGCTGAAGGAGCTTTTTCCGGTTGATGTCGTAAAGGAAGACCTCCGCCGGCTGTGCGGCGCCTTTTAAAAGGATATCCGAAAAAATGGCTTCCGCCATGTTGCCCGCGCCGATAAAACCCAGCTTATATCCCGCCATAAAAACACTCCGAAGTACTTGACTAGAAAATCTGATTATATTATAATTCAGTATGTTGTCATTTGTAAAGGGGAGTAGCTCAATTGGCAGAGCGGCGGTCTCCAAAACCGTAGGTTGCGTGTTCGATTCGCGTCTCCCCTGCCATATGTCCCCCATCGATCCGGTGGGGGATTTTTCGTCTGTTTTATTGTGCTGATTTGCACCTTTATTGCACCTTTTTCCGCATATTTCGTCGTTTTTTGTACAAAATCCGCCGTCCTTTTGCCCTTTTATACCGGGAGGAACATTCACACGCATATACATGCAATCTGAAGGGAAATAATACCCCAACATCTGCATAACAATGCATAATGATTCAAACGCTTCAGCCGATGAAGACAATTCCTTCTCTTCATTCACCGGAGAAATCCAAACGGCAAGGTACGGCAAAAAAACATATGAAGCAAAAACACGATGAAGATAAAACACGCTCTTCCGCGGTGAATCAGGTCGGTATACACAGAAGATAATCGCAGGATTGCAAAAGATGCTCAACAGACCGTCCCCCACCCTTGCGGCCTGAAACACGGGCCGTTTCTTTTACAATTAAAATATGCTAAACTATATGTACTTATGGAATTCAACAAGAGCTTTTAGGAGGAAAGAAATGAAGGATTTTTACGATCTTGCCCTGTCTCGGGAAAGCTGCAGAAACTTTATTGCCGGAAAAGAAGTGGAAAAAGAAAAGCTCGAGAAGCTGATTGAAGCAGCGCGGATCGCTCCCTCCGCCCGCAACTCCCAGCCCTGGGATTTTATTGTGGTGAACGACCTCAAGGCGGCGGAAGAAGTGGCCAAATGCATGCAGGACGAGGGGATGAATAAATTTTTAAGCGATACCCCCGCCTTCATTGTGGCTGTGGAAAGAGACCTGGACCCGGAGAATCCCAACCGGAACAACGAAAAACAATATTACGCCAAATTCGACATCGGCATCGCCACCGCCCATATCTGCCTGCAGGCTGCGGAGCTTGGCCTGTCCACCTGCATCATCGGCTGGATCAACCAGATCAAATTAAAGCATCTGTTAAACATCAAGAGCCCTTACGGCGCGGCGGCCGTGATTGCCGTGGGCTATGGAGCGGACGCAAAACCCCGGCCAAAGAAGCGCCGGGCATTTTCTGAAACGGCCGTTTTCGTACAGTGAAGGTGAGCTTCAGGAGGCAAAGTCCTCGTCCCGCTTGATTTCATTTCGGGCTTTTTCATGGAGCAGCCGATAGTCCTCGGGGAATTCGGATTTGATGATCCCGAGGGCTTTTTTTGCCTCGATCAGGATATCCATATCCCGGTATGGATCAGCGATCTGAAAAGCCGATTTGCCGTGCTGCATTTCTCCGAAGAACTGCCCCATGCCCCGATGTTCCAGGTCGAGCCGGGCCACTTCGAACCCGTTGTTGGTGCTTTTTAAGAGGCGCAGCCGCTCAAGGGCGCTGCCGTCTGAAAGCAGGTAGCAAAAAGCCTTCTGCCCTCCCCTTCCCACTCGGCCCCGGAGCTGATGGAGCTGGGCAAGGCCGAAGCGGTCAGCGTTTTCAATGACGATGATGCCGGCGTCCGACACGTCGATGCCCACTTCCACCACCGTGGTGGAGATGACAAGGGAGATTTCCCCGCTCCGGAAGCGATCCATTACCTCTTTCTTTTCGGAAGAAGAGAGAGCGCCGTATAAAATCCCGATTTGTTCCGGTTTAAAAAGGCCTTTCAGCTCTTCTTGGACTTCCAGCACGGACTTTACGTTTAAAATCTCCGACTCTTCCAAAAGCGGGCAGACCACATAGGCTTTTTCACCTTTTTCCGTCTCCGCTTTCACCCACTCGTAAAGACCCTGCCGCTTGGCATAGGAGACGATATGGGTCGCCACGGGCTTCCGGCCGGGGGGCAGCTCGTCCAGCACGGATATTTGGGTGACTCCGTACAGCGCCAGAGCCAGCGTGCGGGGAATGGGCGTGGCGCTCATGATGAACATATGGGTATCCTCGGAAATCCTCGAAACATACGCCCGCTGAGCCACGCCGAACCGATGCTGCTCGTCGATCACGGCCGCGCCCAGGTTTTTAAATGCCAGGTCCCCGTACAGGATGGCGTGGGTCGTGATGAGGAGGCTCACTTCGCCCTTCTCCAGCTTTTGGCCGATGTCTTTTCGCTCCGCTTTGCCTGTGGCGCCCCGATAGATGGCCACGGCCTGCCCTCCGAATATTTCCCTGGCAAATTGAAAGTGCTGCTCGGCCAGCAGTTCGGTGGGAGCCATGATGAGGGCCTGTTTGCCTGAAAGATGAGCAAGGTAGGCAGCAAACATGGCGATCACCGTTTTTCCCGCGCCCACGTCCCCCTGGATCAGCCGGTTGGACAGCCTGCCTTCCACGGCCACGTCCCGGTAAATCTCTTGAATCGTCCGAAGCTGCGCTTTTGTGCAAGTGAAGGGAAGCTTGGCTAAAAAACGTTCCACCGCGTCTTCCGGAACGGGAAACGGCGGCACTTTTTTGGCGGGCTTGGCCAGCAGCTCCAGCTTGCGGTGAAAAACAAGCAATTCTTTAAAAGCCAGGCTCTTTCGGGCCGCCTCATATTCTCCCTCGAGGGAAGGCCGATGCAGGCGGCAAAAATCCGCCTTATCCTCGTTAAAACCGTATTTTTCCCCGCAGGCCCGGCTGTACCCTTCTTCGAAGCGGACCTCCTCAAGCGCGGTTTTGACATAGCCGCGGAGTCTTTTTTGCGTCAGACCCTTTGTAAGAGGGTAATAGGCCAGCACGCCCGTTCCCTCCCCCACGGGCAGTATTTCAGGGTTTTCCATAAAAAACCGGTTTCTGTATTGCTTCAGGCGGCCGAAAAAGAAAAATTTGCTTCCCGGGGCGTAATGATTATAGGCATAGGGCATGTTATAGATGTGCACGTCCAGCACGCCCGTCTTGTCCGACACTTCAAACTTGAACAGGCTTGTTTTAACGGTGCGTCTGATCCACCGGGGAGAAACGGTCACTTCGCCTTTTAAAAGCGCCTTATCCCCTTCCTTCACCTCCGAAAGCGCCGAGAGAGCGGAAAGGTCCCTGTAAAAAACAGGGGGATAATGAAGCAGATCGCCCACGGTTTTGAGGCCGATCTTATGCAGGAGCTTTTCGTATTTGCTGCCCACGCCTTTTATTTTAGCGATGCTGTCCGTCAGTTCCATAATCTGATTATACAACAAAAGCGAGCCGAAGGCTCGCTTTATTGATGAAATAGAGAATCATTCCACAGAGATGATGTAATCGTATACAGGCTGGCCGCCGCTGTAAGCTTCCACGTCGATGTCCGGGTATTGCTCCCCGATCTTTACGGCCACTTTTTCCGCCTCTTCCTTTTTCACGTCTTCCCCGTAATAGAAGGTGATAACCGCGTCTTCTTCGCCGACCATCCCGGAGAGCATCTCCTGAATGGCCGAAATGGGCTCTTTCCCGGAGGAAACGATGTCCCCCTCCAGTATGCCGATGTATTCCCCCTGCTTCACTTCAATGCCCACTTTGGCGTCCCGGATGGCCTTTGTCACCTGAGCCGACTTGACGGCGTCCATGGCCTTTAGCATTTCGCCGCTGTTGTCTTCCAAAGAAGCGTCCTCATTATAGGCAAGCACGCAGGAAAGCCCCTGGGGGAAGGATTTCGTGGGGATGACCACCACTTTCTTTTTCGTGAGCTCCTTCGCCTGTTCGGCCGCCAGAATGATGTTCTTGTTGTTGGGGAGCACGATCACGTGATCCGAAGGCGCCCGGTCGATGGCCTGGCGTATGTCTTCCGCGCTGGGGTTCATGGACTGGCCCCCGGGCACGATCTCGTCCACTTTATAATCTTTGAAAATGGCGTTTAACCCGTCTCCCGAAGACACAGCCACGATGGCCATGGGTTTTTGGGGAGCTCCCGGCGCCGCTTCCTCAATGAGGGAGCTGTGCTGCTCCTTCATGTTTTCGATCTTAATATGGGAGAGTTCCCCAAGCCCTAAAGCGTATTGGAGTATCTTGCCCGGCATATTGGAATGGACGTGCACCTTGATGAGTTCCGGGTCTCCCACCACCACCAGACTGTCGCCGATGGAGATGAGTTTGTTTTTGAATTTTTCGATCAGCTCTTCGGTCACGTCTTTTGTGTTGGTGATGAAGAATTCCGTGCAGTACATGAATTCGATGTTGGCCGTGCTGATGTCGGACATGGCCGCCGCAGGCAGCCTGGCGGGAGCGCTCAAATCCAGCTCGTTTACGATCTCTTCCCCGTCGATGGCCATTTTAAATCCCTTGTAAATCACAAGGAGCCCCGCTCCGCCCGCGTCCACCACGCCCGCTTCTTTTAAAACGGGGAGCAGTTCGGGGGTTCTCATGAGCGCGGCATGTCCCGCTTCGATCACGCCGTCCACCATGCGAAGGAGGTTGGCATCCGCCCCTTTAAGCTTTTTCGCCTCTTCGGACATGGCCCGGGCCACCGTCAGGATGGTGCCCTCCTTGGGCTTCATGACGGCTTTATACGCCGCCTCCACGCCTTTTTCGATGGCGTCGGCAAAGTCGGCCGCGGTCAAGGAGTCCTTTTCCTTATCCACGCTCCGGGCAAAGCCTCGAAACAGCTGGGAAAGGATGACGCCCGAGTTGCCCCGCGCGCCTTTTAATGCGCCGTCTCCCATGGCCCTGACCAGTTCCCCGACTTTATTTGATTGAACGCCGTTTACCTCCTTTACGGAAGAAACGAGCGTCATCATCATATTTGTGCCCGTGTCGCCGTCCGGCACAGGGAAAACGTTTAAATCATTCAGGAGTTTTTTATTATGCTCCAGGTTGTTGGCGGCGGAGATCATCATTTCCCTGAAGAGCCCGGCGCCAATGCGAAATTCTGCCAAAACCTATCCCTCCACAAAAACTATTTTTGAACGCGTATGCCGCTCACCACCACGTTAACCGAACTCACTTTTAAACCGGTGGCTTTTTCGACGGTATATTTCACTGTGTTGATGATGCTGTTTCCCAGAACCGCGATGGAAGTGCCGTACTGAACGATGATGTAAAGCTCAATTCTAAGAGATTGCGTCGAGTCCGTATAGATCTTGACGCCGCGCCGCAGGTTTTCTTTGCCCAGCAGTTCGGCAAAGCCGTCGGACATCTTCTGGGATGACATGCCCACCACGCCGTAACATTCCGTGGCTGTAAGCCCCACAAGGGAGCCGATGTATTCATCCGTATAAGTGATGCGTCCAAGCTTATTATCCAAAACAGCGCTCATGAAAGCTCCTCCTTACGCTGACTATGATTTGATACCATTATAAAGAACGAAAGCATGATTTGCAAGCAAAGGGCAAAAAATGCCTGCCGAAACATAGTATAAACCGTACCCCGTGGCCTCTAATCAGACCCTGGGCATAAATTTAGCTTGATTTTTCCTTTTCAGGATGATAATATATCTATTGTTGCGAACGAAAACATATACGGGGAGGTGTGAGAAATGGCCAAATATTGCGATGTTTGCCACAAAGGGGTTGTTTCCGGAAACAACGTTTCCCACTCCAACAAAAAGAGCAAAAGAAAATGGGCTCCCAATGTGCAAAAAGTGAAGGTGATCGCGGGCGGTACGGTGATGAGCAAGTATGTCTGCACCCGCTGCTTGCGTTCCGGGCTTGTGGAGCGTGCCAGATAATTTTGGTTTTGCAGACATTTTTTATGTTGGAATATAAAATACGGTTGTAGAAACTACAACCGTATTTTATTATTTTATCTCAGAAAGAGTTTCAGGAAGCTCCTGATCAGTTTTGGCGGCCTGATACAATACACCCTCAGCGCTTTTTTCATAACTCACATCTCCCCCGCTCAGCATTTTTTATATATGTATATTCCAAATAAAATCAATGCTATGCCAATTAGTATCAGCCAAATATAGCAGGGCAGACAGCAAATCAGGATGATGGCGCCCACGAGGGCGGCAATCAGGGCCACCGGCTTGCATATCTTGTTGCACCAAAACACTCCAAATCCCTCCAAACGATGGTATTATACTTCATAATACTCGCGGAAAGACGCTTGTGTGCGGACTTATTTCCCGCTATTTGCCGGCGTTTTTCTCAAAACCGATGGGGAGCAGCCGGTCGGTTGTCACATGGAATTTATACGGGTCTTCGCCGCTCCAGTTTTTCTCCTCGTTCAAATCCCGCATGGCCTGCATTTCTTCTTCGGTCAGCTCGAAGTCGAAGATATCCGCGTTGGAACGGATATGCTCCTTCTTGGTGCTCTTGGGAAGGGGGATCACGTTGTCCTGCACCAAAAAGCGGAGCCCTGTCTGCACGGCGGTTTTCCCGTATTTCCCGGCGATGGAGAGGATCCGTTCGTCTTTGTCCAGCTTGCCCCGGCAGGTGGGCGTGTAGCAGCTCATGAGGATGCCTTTGGACGCGCAGTATTTCCGAAGCTCCACGTTCTGATGGTAGGGATTATACTCCACCTGGTTCACCACGGGCACCACTTCGCACTCGTTTAATATCCGCTCCAGCCACTCGGGCCGGAAGTTGGCCACGCCGATGGCTCGGATACGGCCGTCTTTATAGAGCTTTTCCATAGCCTTCCAGGTTTCCACATACAGATTGAAGTCCGGGCAGGGCCAGTGAATGAGGTACAGGTCCACATAATCCACCAGCAGTTCTTTTCTGGAAAATTCAAAGGCTTTGAGCGTCTTTTCATAACCGTGCTTGCTGTTCCAGACTTTGTGGTGACGAAGAGCTCTCCCTGTCGATGCCTGAATCCTTGAGCCCCTTTCCCACGATGCTTTCGTTGGCGTAGTCAGTGGCGGTGTCGAAATTCCGGTAGCCCACTTCCGCCGCGTAGGCGACGAGCTCCGGATCGTTCACGCCCGCCGTGCCGAATCCCAGGCGGGGCATCATCACCCCGTTGTTCAGCCTGATTCTGTCCCCAATTGAACCGCTCATTTCAAATCTCCTTTCAAATAGGTATGACTTCAGCTAAATTATAATGTATAATGATATAAATGCCAACAGAAATGATTTTGATATGGGAGAATCAGATATGTACATCATTGTGATAGACGGTCAGGGCGGAAAAATCGGGAGTCTCCTGGTTTCGGCTATCAAAAGCGCCCTCCCCTCTTCCTATCTCACCGCCATCGGCACAAACAGCATCGCCACGTCCACCATGCTGAAGGCCGGCGCGGACGACGCCGCCACGGGGGAAAACCCCATCATTTATAACGCTCCCAAAGCCGACTGTATCGTGGGCCCCATCGGTATCATCGTGGCGAACTCTCTCCTTGGGGAGATCACCCCCGCTATCGCCGTGGCTGTTTCGGGCTGCGCCGCGCGAAAAGTGCTCATCCCCGTCACAAAGTGCAACAGCGTGGTGGCGGGATTAAAAGAGCTGCCCCTCTCCGAGTACATCCGGCTGGCCGTGCAGGAAATCGTTTCCAGCTGTTTATAATTTCGACATAAAATGCTAAAAAACTGTTTACAAACACCCCCTTTTTACGGTATATTAGGTAAAAAGGTTTATGTTAATATTTAATGCTGAAGCACCTATGAAATTTTTTTATAGCAAATTCTTCTGAGCGTTAGCCTCCTCGACCCGAATCCAGTGTGTTCGGGTTTTTTGCGGGGAAAATATTAACACAGACCAGACAAATCAGAAAAAGGAGATTTCAAATGTCCAAACAGGATTCACGGATGGGATACCTGCCAGACGAACGGCCGCCTTTTCTAAAGCTCTTGCTTTACGCCATTCAGCAGGTCATTGTCATGTTCCCGGCAACGGTGGCAGTCGCGCTCATCACCGGCTTCCATATTTCCACCACCATCTTTGCCAGCGGTCTCGCCACAATTTGCTTCCTGCTCATCACCGGAAGAAAGCTGCCCCTTTATTACGGCTCCAGCTTCTCCTATCTTTCGGCCATTGCGGGATTGATGGCTTCCGAAGCCCTTGTGGGGGCTGATCTCAACACCAAGATCGCCTATGCCCAGTTCGGCATCGTGATGTCCGGCCTTGTCTCCATCGTGGCCGGCCTCATCGTGAAGTTTGTCGGCCGCAATGTGATCGAGAAGATCCTTCCCCCGACGGTCACCGGCACCATCGCCATGGTCATCGGCCTCACGCTGGCGGCTGCCGCCATGTCGGACGCCACGTCTGTCGCCATCGACGGCGCGGGCACTGTGAACGTGGCCGAAAACCAGTTGGAACTGGCCAAGAATATGGCCTGGGTCTGCGCGCTCGTTACGCTCCTGTCCACCATTCTGCTCTCCGTTTACCTGAAAGGCTTTTTGGGTCAGCTGCCCCTGCTGCTTGGGCCCGTCATCGGCTGCCTCACCGCCGGGATCATCAAATGGACCACGGGCATCGACCTGTTCCGGGTGCTGCCCGCATCGGCCAATTCGGGAATATTCGCCCTTCCCATCTTTACGCTCCCCATTCCCTCCTGGGAGGCTGTGGCGGCCATCATGCCCATTGCCATCGCTACCATACCCGAATCCACCGCCCATGTGTATCAGCTGGACATCTATGTGAACGACCTGGCCGCCAAGAAAGGCGTTTCCAAGAAGTATAACATTGCGGACAAGCTGGGCCTCAACCTCATCGGCGACGGCATCGGCGATATGGTCGCCGGCATGGTGGGCGGCCCCGCGGGCACCAACTACGGCGAAAACATCAGCGCCATGGCCATCACGAAAGTGTTCTCCACTTCCGTTCTGATGGTGGCCGCCGTGATCGCCATGCTCCTTTCCCTCTTCACGCCCCTTGTGAACGCCATCTACTCCATCCCCTTCTCCGTCATCGGCGGACTGGAAATATTCCTCTTCGGCGCCATCGTGGCTCAGGGCATCGCCATTATGATCGAGAAGAAGACGGACATGTTCAGCGCCAAGAACATCGCCGTGATCGCCACGGTTATCATCATCGGCGTGGGCGGATACTTCGGCTTTGGCGGCAACATCCCCTTCTTTGGGATCAAAGTTCCCTGCATCGCGGGCGCGGCCGTGTTTGGAATCCTGCTGAACCTGCTGCTCAGCATCGGCGGGAAGAAAAAAGAACAGGCATAAAGCAAAATCCGTCACTGAACAAAAAGAGCGCTTACAAGCGCTCTTTTCTTTATGTCGATTTCAGGCAGCCCGGCAAGTCCGCTTATCTGGTGGGCACGATCTCGATCCAGTATTCGTCCGGGTCGCAGATGAAATAGATGCCCATGGTCTTGTTTTCATAGCAGATGCAGCCCATTTCCTTATGTTTTTCACAGGCCGCCTCAAAGTTGTCCACTTTGACGGCCAGGTGGAATTCGTTGTCTCCCAGATCATAGGGCTCTTCCCTGTCCCGAAGCCAGGTGAGTTCCAGGAGGTGGCTCGTGATGCCGTCCGT
Organism: Christensenellaceae bacterium; assembly: GCA_040766545.1. Lineage (GTDB taxonomy): Bacteria > Bacillota > Clostridia > Christensenellales > Christensenellaceae > QANA01. Next base: position 5,381 of record JAXGQH010000003.1, on the reverse strand, counting down.
AAGAAAGACGATTTTAAAGCTCCCGTCTTTCGCTTCGCTCACTTTTTGCACTTCAAGACCCAGGGCTTCCTTGTAAAAAGCCACGGACTTGTCCAGGTCCCGCACGTTGAAGTTGTTGTGCACAAACTTGACTTTCATGTTTTCTCTCCTTTTTTCCTTTTTGTGGTTTATTCCGCTTCGCAGTAAAAGCATTTGTATTTCGCGCCCGCCCGATCCGCCAGCACGAATATCTGGTCGAGCCCCGGCTCCACCGTGGTGATGCAGCGGGGGTTTTTGCAGGTTTTGATATTCACCAGGCGGCAAGGGAGCGTGAGGCGCTTTTTTTCCAGGACCTTCCCGTTTTCGATCAGATTGACCGTGATGCCCGGATCGACATAGCCGAGGGCGTCGAAGTTGAGGGAGATGGTGTCGCCGATTTTGATCATATCCTTTTTGCCCAGCTTTTTGCTCCGGATATTCCGTATGAGGGCCACGCTGCAGCCAAGCTGGTCGAGATTCAAAAGCCGGTAGATTTCCATACCCTTGCCGGCGGTTATATGGTCGAGCACGATGCCTTTTTCAATGCTGTCGATGTTCATATCACTTCACCTCTATTTCCAGAAGCTTCAGGATGAGCGCCATGCGCATATATTTGCCGTAAAGCGTCTGTCTGAAGTAGCAGGCCCGGGGGTCGGCGTCCACAGCCGTGGAAATTTCGTTCACCCGGGGGAGCGGGTGGAGGATCCGCAGACTGTCTTTGGCGGGCGCCAGCTTGTCCGGCGTCAAAATATAGCTGTCTTTTAAGCGGACATAGTCCGCCTCGTTGAAAAATCGCTCCTTCTGCACCCGCGTCATGTAGAGTATGTCCAGTTCGGGCATGGCGTCGTCAAGGGAACCGGTTTCATGGCAGACGTGCCCTGAAACGGCGAGCGGACCGTTTTTCAGATAATCGGGAATCCTCAGCTCTTCCGGCGAAATGAAGTAAAATTCAATGCCGGGGTATCTGCACAGCGCGGAGACCAAAGAGTGGACCGTCCGGCCGAATTTCAAGTCGCCGCAGAGTCCGATTTTAAAATGATCGAGCCGCCCCAGCTCTTTTTGAATGGTTAAAAGGTCGGCAAGCGTCTGGGTGGGGTGGTTATGCCCACCGTCCCCCGCGTTGATGAGGGGCACGCCCGAAAACAGAGAGGCGGCCAGGGGCGCGCCTTCCTTTGGGTGGCGCATGGCGATGATGTCCGCGTATCCCGAAACCACCCGCACGGTGTCCGCCACGCTCTCGCCCTTGGAAGAAGAACTGGAATCCGCAGAGGAAAAGCCCAGCACGCCGCCTCCCAGCTCCAGCATGGCCGCCTCGAAGCTGAGGCGCGTCCTTGTGCTGGGCTCAAAAAAGAGCGTGGCCAGATTTTTATATCTGCAAAGTTCCCGGTATTTTTCCGGGCGGGCGATGATGTCCTCCGCCATTGCGATGAGGACGTCCACCTCTTCCGTCGTGAGGTCGAGTATGTCGATGAGGTGCCTCATAATTCCCTCCAGCCGGGGTCGGAGGGGTTATCCCGAAAGGCCATGAGCTTTGCCACATCCGATTTTTGAATATACCCTTCTTCCGCGGCTACTTCGGCCAGTGTGTCGAAATCCGTGATGCTCACGTTGACGACACAGGCCGCGGCCAGCCGCTCCTCGGCTTTTTTCATGCCGTACGTGAAGATGCTGGCGATGCCCAGCACTTCCGCCTCCGCTTCCCGGAGTGCCTCCACCACCTCAATGACGCTCCCGCCCGTGGAAATGAGGTCTTCAATGACCACGACTTTTTGCCCCGGATGGACTCTTCCCTCTATCCTGTTTTCCCTTCCGTGGTCTTTGGTGCTTCCCCGGACGTATCCCATGGGGAGATCCAGCATATGGGCGACAATGGCCGCGTGGGGGATGCCGGCGGTGCTGGTGCCCATGAGCGCCTCGCAGCCCGGGAATTCGTTCTCAATGATGTGGCAGAGCGCCTCCTCAATGGTGGTTCGCACATTGGGATCGCTCAATGTGAGCCGGTTGTCGCAGTATATGGGGCTTTTAATGCCGCTGGCCCAAGTGAAAGGGTCTTCCGGCCTTAAAAACACCGCTCCGATGGACAGCAAATCTTTCGCAATGATTCTTTTCATCTCTTCTCTCCTCTATCCTTCAGCAAAACTCAGCTACGCAGCGCCTGTAAGCCGCAACCGGGTCTGCCGCGGCCGTGATAGGGCGGCCCACCACGATGTAGTCCGATCCCAGCTTTTTGGCCAGAGCCGGGGTGGCCACGCGCACCTGGTCGTCTCCTCCTTCGGCGAAGCGGATGCCCGGCGTCACGGTGAGAAAACCGGTTCCACAGGTTTTCTTCACCAACTCGGCCTCCAGCGGTGCGCAGACCACGCCGTCCAGACCCGCTTCCTGGGCGTTTTGCGCATATTTCATCACCACTTCGTTTAAGAGGCGGTCGATCAAAAGCTCGCTTCTCATCCGCTCCTCGCTGGTGGAGGTGAGCTGGGTGACGGCGATGAGCCTCGGGCGGAAACCGTCTTTTCTCGTGAGACCCTCCCGCGCCGCCTTCATCATTTCCGCCGTGCCCGCCGCGTGCACATTGCACATGTCCACGCCCATGCCGCTCAATACCGCCATGGTCCGTTTCACGGTGTTTGGAATGTCGTGGAGCTTTAAATCGAGGAACACTTGATGTCCCCTCCTTTTCAGCTCCCGCAGGATAGGCGCTCCTTCGGCGTAAAAGAGCTCCATACCCACTTTCACATAGGGCTTTTCCTCTGAAAACCGGTCTAAAAAGCGGAACGCCTCGCTCCCGTCCGGAAAATCAAGAGCGATGATCACGTCTCTATTCATGGGTGCGCACCTCCAATGATGTCTTTTAAGGATTGAATGTGATATTGTTTCATTTTTTCAGGCAGTTCTTCGATGATCTCCTTGCAGGCATAGGGGTTTTTCAGGTTGGCCGCCCCCACCTGCACGGCGCTCGCCCCGGCCAGCATCATCTCGATCACGTCTTCCGCCGAGGAGACGCCCCCCATGCCCATGATGGGGATTTTGACGGCCTCGTACACTTCGTACACCATCCGGAGCGCCACGGGGAACACCGCCGGGCCGGACAGGCCGCCGAACGTATTGGCCAGCACGGGCTTTTTGGTTTTAAGGTCGATGCGCATGGCGAGGAGCGTGTTGATGAGGCTGATGCCGTCCGCCCCCGCCTCTTCGCAGGCTTTGGCGATTTCGGCGATGTTTCCCACATTGGGCGTGAGCTTTAGATAGACGGGTTTATTCGTCACTTCTTTCACCGCCCGGGTGACTTCCGCCGCGCTTTTGGGGCTGGTGCCAAAGGCGATGCCCCCGTGGCGCACGTTGGGGCAGCTGATGTTCACCTCGATGATCCCCACCTGCTCTTCCTGGTCTATGAGATGGCAGCAATACCGGTATTCCTCAAGGGAAAAGCCGCTGATATTGGCGATGAGCGGCTTATGATAAAAGGTTTTCAACCGGGGAAGGGTTTCATGAATTACGGCTTCAATGCCCGGATTCTGAAGACCCACGGAATTCAGCATGCCTTCATAGCCCTCGGCGATCCGGGGCTGGGGATTTCCAAAGCGGGGCTCCCGCGTCGTCCCCTTAAAAGAAAGGGCGCCCAGGATATTGATGTCGTAGAGCTCGGCGAATTCCTCTCCGTAGCCGAAGGTTCCGCTGGCAGGGATCACCGGGTTGTCCAGCACGAGGCCGCTTAAATTGACACTTGTGTCTGCCATAGGAGCTCCTCTTTTAAAAATACCGGGCCGTCCTTGCATACCCGCTTATATCCGTTTTTCGTCTCGATTGTGCAGCCCATGCAGGCTCCAAAACCGCAGCCCATCCGCTCTTCCATGCTGAACTGGCCGCCAGCTTTTAACATTTGGGAGAGTGCCTTTAGCATGGGGAGCGGGCCGCAGGCAAAGGTATAGAGATGTTCGAGGCCGTGCGCCGATATCAGGCTCGTCACCAGACCTTCTTCGCCGCAGGTGCCGTCTGTCGTGCAGGCATATACTTCTGCCCCGAGTGCTGCGAATTTCTCCTGATAAAAGGCTTCGCAGGCCGTGTTGAAGCCAAGGGCCACATGAACGCGTTTTCCCATGTCGATCAGGTCCTTTGCCAGGCGGTACAGGGGCGGCACACCCGCGCCTCCTCCCGCCAGGAGCACTTCCTCCGGCGCGCTTTCGATGTGAAAGCCGTTTCCAAGGCCGGTTAAAAGCTCCAGGCTCTCCCCTTCTCCCATCCGGGAAAGGAGTTCCGTGCCTTTTCCCACCGTTTTATAAACGAGGGTCAGGCTGTTTTCGCCGTAGTCGCACACCGAAATGGGACGGCGAAGATAGACGCCGGGTATGGCGATCTGCACAAACTGTCCGGGGCGCGTGATGCTTGCCGTATTGCCCGAGAGGACGAGCTCATAGGTTCCCCGGGCGATTTTCTCATTGGATTTTATGATCAAATTTTCTTTCATACTATATATTCTCTGAGCAGAAGGCGACCTTGCCGTCCGCCAGGGTCAGGAGATTTTGTCCCTGAACTTGCCAGCCCTCAAAGGGCGTGCTCCGGCCGAGGGAGCGGAATTTGGAAGAGTCGATTGTGTACGATGCCGACAGGTCAAGCGCCGCGATGTCGGCGGGCGCGCCGATCTCCATGGCGGGAGGCAGGGAAAAACGAACTCGCGGCGCAAGGCACATGCGTTCCAGCAGCATTTCCAGGGAAATAATCCCTTTTTTCACCAGATAAGTATACAAAACCGGGAAAGCCGTCTCCAGCCCCACGATGCCGTTCAGGCTGCCCTTGAGTCCGCCCCGTTTTTCTTCCGCGCTGTGAGGAGCGTGGTCGGTGGCGATCATATCGATGGTGCCGTCTGTCAGGCCGGCCAGCAGCGCCTCCCGGTCTTCCTTTGCCCGGATGGGCGGGTTCATCTTAAAGCGTCCTTCATCCTGCATGTCCTCCTCCGAGAGCAGGAGGTAGTGGGGCGCGGTTTCGCAGGTCACGTCCACCCCTCTTTTTTTGGCTTCCCGGATGAGAAAAACGCTCTCTTTTGTCGAAACGTGGCAGACGTGGTATTTTGCCCCCGTCTCTTCCGCCAATATGAGGTCCCGCTTTACCTGCGCCCATTCGCTTTCCGACGGGATACCTTTATGCCCATGGGCGGCGGCGTAAGCCCCGTCGTGGATATACCCGCCCTTTGTGAGCGTATTGTCCTCCGCGTGGGCTGCGATCACTTTATTGAGCTTTTGCGCCCTTTTCATGACGAGGCGCATCATTTCATCCTTCTGCACGCCCACGCCGTCGTCCGAGAAAGCAAAGGCGCATTCCGCCAGTTCTTCCAGAGGCGAGAGCTCTTCCCCCTTTTCCCCTTTTGTGAT